>JBQDFP010000007.1:0-100428 GCA_052085365.1 Canibacter sp.
ATGACGACCTCCATTCACCTGGTAGGTACGTCGGTCAAACCCGACACGTCGACAAGTCCACCCTCCTGGGTGTCCTTGCCGGCACATTACGACCAAGCTCCGGGCAGGTGTGGCACTCTGGCCCAGCCAAGATAGGTCTGCTCGGGCAAGACTCTGCACTGGCTGATCCGCACCCAATCCAGCCGGCGCGGACCGTACTCGAAACTTACGCAGAACTCGTCGGGATCGATCTTGCGACTCACGTGCCGCTTTCCACGTTTGGACTCATCGCTGCGCGTGACTTGGACCGTCCCATGCACACCCTCAGCGTCGGTCAACAACGACGGCTCGAACTAGCTGCGCTTCTCGCTCAGTCTCCGGAGGTACTGTTGCTCGACGAACCCACCAACCATCTCTCGCTCGATCTCGTCACGGCACTTGAATCGTCGCTCGTCGAGTACCCAGGGACAGTGGTTATTGCATCTCACGACCGTTGGATTCGTCAGCGTTGGGAAGGTCTGCGGTACGAGCTTGCTGCTCCGGCTTCCGCCAAATCGTGTAGCTCACTGCCCACAGGAAGTCGACCGCAAAAATGATTCCAAGAAGCCGGAAGAATTCGTGCAGCTCCGCAGTACGTTCAGCATGATTCACCAGCAGTATCAACCCGCCCAGAATCGCGGCAGAGATGACCACGGCAACCAGCGTCAATAAGACGTCGCGCCAGCACTTCATCGTATAGGCGGTGCCCGCAACCTTTTCTGGTTTTGGCCCGCCCATAAAGTAGTACGTAAATCGTGTGTCAAGCCAGGCGACCATGCGTCGTCCGTACGCGATTGAGATGCCGATGTATATCGCAGCAAGCCCGTGCTGCCACGACGCAGTCCCGCCACGCAGCAGGTCGATTGCGACCAAAATCAGCAGCACCGCGTCGATGGCAGGGACCGAAATGAGGAGCGCGGCACCAAGCCGTGGTCGACGCAGAAGATATCGAGCGCACAGTCCCGCAAGCAGTGCGACCCAGAACGCGATTTCACAAATGACGATCGCTACTAAAACCACAGATGTGCCAATCTCAATTACTTCTGCAAGTGTCTGGGCCCAACTGTACTGATGCCCTCCTGCTTGCCACAATCCTGTGGCATCATTGTCACGGTAACGCACTGATAGCCAGGATACGGTCGAGTGCGTAGCATGACACATACCGAACCCGAACGGACGGAGCGGTTATGGATGAGACAACGCTGCTGCAACGCACCGCCGATCGTACAAATGAGCTTCCGGGCGCCTCGCTCACCCATCCATTCGGCGAGGAGACCGATGTTTGGAAGATTCGCGGCAAGATGTTTATGCTGCACATCACGTTGAAGAGCGAACGTCTCGTGGTACTCAAGTCTGCTCCCGGCGATGCGCGCCTGTTACGTGAGTCGTTTGACGCAATCACGCCTGGCTATCACATGAATAAACGTCACTGGATCACTGTGCGGCCGCATGAGGAGCTTGATGATGATTTTGTGGACGATCTTGTGACGGAATCGTACCTGTTAGTTGTCACGAATCTGCCGAAGAAAGATCAGCCGGTGAACCCGGATACTTTCGGCAGGTTGGCAACTGTCGAAGATCTACCAGCAGACGAGGAGGAGCTATGAAGGACCCCTCACAAGAGCCACCGTCACTATTCGAAGTTGATGATGAGTCCCGCCCGCTCGCTGACCGGCTGCGTCCCCGCGAACTGGCTGATGTGGTGGGGCAACAACACCTGCTTGGCCCGGATGGTCCGCTCGGGCGCATGGTGGGGCAGGGCAAGCTCGTCTCCACCGTATTGTGGGGTCCCCCCGGTTGCGGAAAGACCACAATCGCGAGGCTGCTCGCTGAACAGACCGGTCTCATCTTCGAGCCGCTCTCGGCCACATTCTCTGGCGTTGCTGACTTACGCAAAGTGTTTTCCGCCGCCATCAAGCGTCGAGAAATCGGACAGGGCACGCTGCTGTTTGTCGATGAGATACATCGATTCAATCGTGCTCAACAGGATTCATTCTTGCCCTATGTCGAGGACGGCACCATTGTGCTGGTGGGTGCAACGACGGAAAACCCGAGCTTTGAGCTAAACAGTGCTCTCCTGTCCCGTTGCCAGGTCTTGGTGCTCAAGCGTCTTGATGAGCCGGCGCTGCGCACCCTGATCAGCCGGTCCGAGCAGCTTGCTGGCCATGAATTACCGCTTGACCCTGCTGCAGTCGAATCATTGATTGCGCTGGCTGACGGTGATGGTCGGTATTTGTTGAATCTTGCAGAGCAGCTGCTCACATTGCCCGATAACACTGCTCCACTAAACCCGGCAGGGCTTGCTGAGATTGTCCAAAAACGTGCCCCGCTGTATGACAAGTCGCAAGAGGGACACTACAACTTGATTTCTGCGCTGCACAAATCGATGCGTGGATCAGACCCTGACGCTGCCTTGTACTGGTTAGCTCGTATGCTCGACGGTGGTGAAGATCCGCTCTATATTGCGCGGCGTCTGGTGCGTTTTGCAAACGAAGATATTGCCCTTGCTGACCCTGGAGCCATTCAGCAAGCTCTAGCGGCGTGGGATGTGTATGAACGTCTCGGTTCGCCCGAGGGTGAGCTCGCAATTGCGCAAGCCGTGGTTTATCTCGCCACCGCACCAAAATCGATCGCGGTGTACCGTGGACTGGGACGAGCGATACGTGCAGCCAAGCACTCCGGCTCGCTTATGCCGCCAGCACATATTTTGAATGCGCCCACCAAACTCATGAAAGATCTCGGCTACGGTGATGATTACCAGTACGATCCTGATGCTCCCGAAGGGTTCTCAGGACAGTCGTACTTCCCTGACGAGATGAATCGAGAACGTTTCTACGCACCCACCAGGAACGGCTATGAGAACGTCATTAGTGACCGCCTCGAGCGGTGGATCAAACTTCGCGAGCAGCGAGAACAATAAGAAAAGTAACTCAACAAGAGTGACGTACGGGCTTCTCAGGCTTGAATTTCTGAAGGAGTGGATCCTGCGAGAATCGAACTCGCGACCTCCTGCTTGCAAAGCAGGCGCTCTACCAATTGAGCTAAGGACCCGGGGTCATCACCGAGGTGATGGTGGGGCTACCAGGACTTGAACCTGGGACCTCTTCATTATCAGTGAAGCGCTCTAACCACCTGAGCTATAGCCCCATGACCAAGAACTGACTTTACCCTAAAAAGCCATTACTACACAAATCGAATCACACGATAAATGTAAATGGGCTCCTAATTGCTGGAGAAGCCGAGTTGGAACCCACCAAGCACGCGCACAATCAAGTTGTATACAAGTGCTGCAATGGCTCCCAGAGCCGTGCCAACAATAGTGTTGAGAATGCCCACGATCACGCTGAAACCGAGCACCTGCGGCAGCCCAATAAAGCTCATAAGGCTCAGGTCGCCACCCACAACATCTGAGAAGACCTCGTTAAGTTTCTCAAGCACACCGGTCTGCAACAACACGAGATAGACCAGGAATGTTGCCACTAACGATACGATTGCCCAGCACAGTGAAATCATGAATGAGAACTTCACTGCGGACCAAAAATCTACGTATACGAGTTTGAGACGAACCTGTTTCGCAGGTGCCTTTTTGCGGGACTTGCGAGCCAGCTTGTCGGCAACAGTATTACTCATTCACGTCATCCTTATTTTCGGGTTTGTCGTCCGATGCCTGTTCTGCTTCTGCCGTCTCAGTCGTTTCTTCTTCGACTTCATCGAGATGACGTTCAGTATTACGGGCGATGCCAATAATACGGTCCCCCTCTGGGAATCTCGCAAATACCACGCCCATTGTGTTCCGTCCCTTTGCAGGAACTTCATCCACGTCGGATCGCACAACTTTACCACTGGCAAGCACAACAAGTACTTCATCGCCTTCTTCAACGATCACTCCGCCGACAAGATTGCCGCGCTGTTCGTCGAGTTTCGCGACCTTGATACCAAAGCCACCCCGCTGCTGAACCCGGTATTCACTGACCGCCGTCCGCTTCGCATAGCCACCTTCGGTGACCACAAATACGTAGTTGTCTTCGTCAGCAATACGCGCCGTAAGTAGTGAATCACCCTCACGGAATTTCATACCGCGGACGCCACTTGTTGAGCGTCCCATAGGACGAAGTGCCTGATCAGTGGCACTAAATCGGAGTGACATGCCCTGGTGTGAGATGAGCAAAATATCTGAATCTGCTTCGGCCACGAGCGCCGAAACGAGCTCATCACCCTCACGCAGTTTCACCGCGATAATGCCACCGGTGCGGTTAGTGTCGTATTCAGTGAGTGAAGTTTTCTTCACGAGACCTTCACGCGTTGCTAAGACCAAGAATTTGTCGTGCGCATATTCTGGAATATCGAGAATCTGCGTGACCGTCTCGTCCGGTGCCAGTGCCAGGAGGTTGGCAAGGTGTTGTCCCTTGGAGTCACGGCCACCTTCCGGGGCTTCCCAGGTTCTCGCCCGGTAGACCCGCCCTTTATCGGTAAAGAACAGGAGCCAGTGATGTGTGGTCGTGACAAAGAAGTGTTCAATAATGTCGTCGGGGCGAAGTGTCGCACCACGCACACCCTTACCGCCACGGTGCTGTGAACGGTAATTGTCGATACGGGTGCGTTTGACGTAACCACCTCGGGTGACGGTGACAACCATTTCCTCTTCTGGAATCAGGTCTTCAATTGACATATCGCCGTCATATCCGAGCAAAATTTCGGTGCGGCGATCGTCACCGTAGCGGCGAACGATTTCATCAAGCTCTTCAACGATAATTTCACGCTGAATCTCAGGTGACGCCAGGATTTTTTCGTAGCCCTGGATCTGTTCTTCAAGCTTCGCAGCAAGGTCCATGATTTTCTGGCGTTCCAGTGCAGCAAGGCGGCGCAACTGCAGGGCAAGAATTGCATCTGCTTGAATCTGATCCACATCGAGCAACTCGATCAGGCCCTCGCGAGCTTCATCAACTGTTGGCGATTTGCGGATCAAAGCAATAACGGCATCAAGTGCGTCGAGCGCCTTCAGATACCCGCGCTGAATATGTGCTTCCGCTTCGGCTTTACGCAGCCGGTACTGGGTGCGGCGGACAATCACGTTGACCTGGTGCGCTGCCCAGGCGGTAATGAATCCGTCGATCGACAACGTGCGTGGCACGCCATCGACAATCGCGATCATGTTGGCGCCGAAGTTTTCTTGCAGCTGTGTGTGCTTGTACAGGTTGTTGAGCACAACCTTGGGGACTGCGTCACGTTTCAGGACAATAACCAGTCGCTGACCGGTGCGGCCACTGGTCTCGTCACGAATATCGGCAATGCCCTGGAGTCGACCTTCTTTGGTGAGGTCAGCGATCTTCACCGCAAGGTTGTCCGGGTTGACCTGGTACGGGAGCTCAGTAACAACGAGGCAGGTACGCCCTTGAATTTCTTCAATATTGACGACTGCGCGCATCGTAATCGACCCACGACCGGTGCGGTACGCGTCACGGATTCCCTTGCTGCCAAGAATTTGTGCGCCAGTCGGAAAATCGGGTCCCTTGACGCGCTCAATCAGTGCTTCGAGCAGCTCTTCACGGCTCGCGTCTGGATGCTCCAAGTGCCACTTCGCACCGTCAGCGATTTCTCGCAGGTTGTGCGGCGGAATGTTGGTGGCCATTCCCACGGCAATACCCACAGAGCCGTTCACCAGCAGGTTCGGGAAGCGGCTCGTCAGAACCTTGGGTTCTTGTGTTCGGCCGTCGTAGTTCTCCTGGAAATCAACGGTGTCCTCGTCAATGTCTCGCACCATTTCAAGCGCGAGCGGAGCCATTTTGGTCTCGGTGTAACGGTGTGCAGCAGCACCATCGTTACCGGGTGAACCAAAGTTGCCCTGACCCAGTGCGAGCGGGTAGCGCATCGACCATGGCTGTACCAGTCGAACGAGTGAGTCATAAACGGCAGTGTCACCGTGCGGGTGGAACTGGCCCATCACATCACCGATGACGCGGGTGCACTTCGAGAATGCCTTGTCCGGGCGGTAGCCACCGTCGTACATCGTGTAAATGACACGGCGGTGTACGGGCTTGAGTCCGTCGCGTACATCAGGCAATGCACGTCCAACGATCACGCTCATCGCGTAGTCAAGGTAGCTGCGGCGCATTTCGACTTGCAGGTCAATTTGCGCAATGTGACCGTGCATCGGTTCTACATGAGCGATGGCTTCTTCAGCAGACAACCGCTCGTCTTCTGTGTTGTTGTTATCAGATGTCAAGGAAACGCACGTCCTTCGCATTTTGCTGGATGAATGTACGGCGGGCTTCGACGTCTTCACCCATGAGCGTGGCAAATACCTGGTCAGCGGCTGCTGCATCGTCCATTGACACCTGCAGCAGTGTTCGGGTTCCGGGGTTCATTGTGGTTTCCCACAGTTCCTCGTAGTTCATTTCGCCAAGACCTTTGTAGCGCTGCACGCCATTTTCTTTTTGCAGCCGCTGGCCGGCAGCGAGGCCCTCTTCGACTGCACGATCTCGTTCGTCATCGCTGAACACGTACTGGTCTTCAGAATTTGTCCATTTAATTCGGTAAAGCGGTGGCTGAGCGAGATAGACATAACCCATCTCAATCAGAGGACGCATGTATCGGAACAATAGTGTCAACAACAGCGTCGTGATGTGCTGACCATCAACATCAGCGTCTGCCATCAACACAATCTTGTGATATCTGGCCTTCTCGGCATTGAAGTCTTCGCCGATGCCCGCGCCAAATGCGGTAATCATCGCTTGAACTTCGGCGTTATTGAGTGCACGATCAAGTCGCGCCTTCTCAACGTTCAGAATTTTTCCGCGCAGTGGCAGGATTGCTTGCGTTTCGGGGTTACGCCCGGTCTTTGCCGAACCACCTGCCGAGTCACCCTCCACAATGAAGATTTCTGAGACTGTTGGATCTTTACTTGAGCAGTCCGAGAGCTTTCCTGGCATACCTCCGGATTCAAGCAGGCCCTTGCGTCGCGCAGTTTCGCGCGCTTTTCGTGCGGCAAGACGGGCAGTAGAAGCCTGAATCGCTTTGCGAATAATTTCTTTCGCGGAGTTCGGGTTGCGCTCAAACCAATCGGTGAGTTGTTCCCAGACAACCTTCTGAACGAACGCTTTTGCTTCAGTATTACCAAGCTTCGTCTTTGTCTGGCCTTCGAACTGGGGTTCACCCAACTTGACCGATAGAACGGCCGTCAGTCCTTCACGTACATCATCGCCGGAAAGATTTTCATCTTTTTGTCTCAGTATATTTTTGTCGCGAGCATATCGATTCACCAGTGTGGTGAGTGCAGCACGAAAACCTTCTTCGTGCGTGCCACCCTCATGCGTATTAATTGTGTTCGCGTACGTATGGACGCTCTCTGAGTACGCATTTGTCCACTGCATGGCGACTTCAGCGGCGATCTTGCGCTCTGTATCTTCGGATTCAAACGAGATAATCTCGTCGTGCACCAAATCAGCCTTCTTCGTGCTGTTTAAAAAGTGCACATAATCTTGGATGCCGTTTTCATAGTGGAACTCGTCGTGCAACGGCTCTGGCGTGATGAGTTCGCCTTCTTCGTTTTCGATCGCCTCTTGAGGACGCTCGTCACGCAAGTTAATTTGTAGCCCTTTATTCAGGAAGGCCATCTGCTGAAAGCGAGTCTGCAGTGTTGCGTACTCAAAATCTACGCTTTCAAAAATTTCCGGGCTCGGCCAGAAGGTAATAATGGTGCCGGTTTCATCAGTCGGCTCGCCTTTTGCCAGCGGTGCATCCGGAACACTTCCGGTGAATGTCATGTTCCACGTGAAACCTTGCCGCTTCACCGTCACATCAAAACGTTCTGACAGAGCGTTCACGACGGAGGAGCCCACACCGTGCAGGCCACCAGAAACCGCATATCCGCCACCGCCGAATTTGCCACCGGCGTGAAGGACCGTAAGAACAACCTCAACAGTTGATCGGTTCTCTGTCGGGTGCATATCCACGGGGATACCACGACCGTTGTCTACAACGCGGACGCCACCGTCGGCGAGAATTGTAATATCGATCGTGTCACAGTGACCAGCGAGCGCCTCATCTACTGAGTTATCGACAATCTCATATACAAGGTGGTGAAGGCCGCGGGGACCAGTGGAACCAATGTACATACCTGGACGCTTGCGAACCGCTTCAAGTCCTTCAAGGACTTGAATGTCGCCTGCGCCATAATGTTCATTGTTTTGTAGTGCGTTCTGTTCAGAACTCATGCCTGGTGAACTTCTCTCAGTAAAGCCGTGAGAGCGACGAAAATCGCTCCTAATACTTCCACCTATCAGCCTATCAACCAAAGAGCCCAGACGGGGCTAATAACGCGCAGTGAATGCACATATTGAAGGGCGATCGTCCCCGTTAAATTTGTGGATTACGGCAAGACTCCAGTTTTGGGCACTCGTGGACACCATTTTTTGTCGTAGATCTCGCGATTCTTGAGACGGTATGGTGAACGAAATGAATGAATGTTTCACGTGAAACATCGCGTCCACGGACCTCATGAGGTTTGAACTATCCGTAAGTATCTCTCGGACCTCGTCCACCGCGAACAATGCGTCGACCGTGGCGCCAACTGGGTGCTCCGGGAGCCAAAACTCTGACATCAGAAATATCAGCTGACGGAAACGCCTCAATAATTTTAGTCGTTATGTGTTCCCGTAATCTCCGAAGCTCAGTCGCCCAGGCAGTAGAGTCCGACTGTACTTGCAGGACTCCGTCTTGTATCCCTACTACCTCTGTGTGAGCTGCAATACGGGAACCAACAATATCCTCCCACTCCGCAATCATTCGAGCCTGTGACAATTCAACAGACCAGCCCAAGTCTTCTGCGCTGCGTGTGAGTACCTCTTTCAATGATTTTGGGTCTCGTCCTGAGTGGAACGGTTTTGAAGAAGTTTCTTTCGAGTTCGAAAGCCGACGCTTCGCATCTCGACTCAGGGACCTCCCCTGCCAAAGCGCCTTGGCTTCAAGATAGGAGGAGGTGACAAAACTGAAGCTTTCAGAACCGGTCATGAATTTCCTTCATGATTCTGGTGCTGAGTCATATGTTGCTGGGAATGACCCACCACTTCACCCTGGTCAATCGTTGCAACATTCCATTGCACAGTATGGGGAATATCTTCGGGGACAGCTGCGGTCACCAATATTTGTTCATAGTTCCCGACCGCATCCATCAGCTGATGGCGCCGGCGTTGATCAAGCTCCGCAAAGACATCATCGAGAATCACAACGGGATCCCCCGTAAACGACTCATGCCGCAGGAGGCCTGCAAACGCGAGGCGGAGTGACAGCACAAATGACCAAATTTCACCGTGGCTTGCATACCCTTTTACGGGCAAATCGTTCAGTTCAAGATGAAGTTCATCACGATGCGGTCCAATAAGGGTCACTCCCCTATCAAGTTCTGCGTCTTCAACTGAGGTCAATGCGTGATGAAACTGTTGCAACAATGTTTCACGTGAAACATTGGCGTGAAGCTGGTGTGATTCAGCAGCGGCAGCTGGAGATGTTTCACGTGAAACATCCGTCAACTCACGAGCGTGAATTGGATCTACTGGAACATCTCTCCCGCCAAGAATGGTCTCCTCTAGGTGGAGGTTCGGCCGATGATCGTTCTCAACCAGATGTTGATATGCCTGACCGACCCGAGGAATCAGTAGAGAAATAAGTGATCGACGTTCCGCAATAATTCTTGAGCCAAATCCGGCAAGTTGATCATTCCACAATGGCAGGGTCGCCTGAATCGAAGATTTGGAGGCCCCCTGCCTCACAGACTTCAAAAGTGAATTTCGCTGCTTCAGTACTCGCTCAAAATCACGGTAGACGCCTTCCATAGCGGGATTACGCGTCACAATCGCCTCGTCAAGAAAATCACGACGGTTCGAAGGCTCACCTCGTGCAATCATGAGGTCTTCGGGGGCAAATACGACACAAGTAAACCACTGCATGAGCTCGCGTGGCTTTGCCGAGTTCCCATTAATTTGCGCGCGCTTTGGTTTTCCGCGCTGAAATTCAAGTTCAAGGGTCACTTCCCTATCGCGGACAGCAACTTTCATACGAATCACTGCCGAATCACTACCCGCGCGAATCAGCGGCTGGTCATTGGACACACGGTGCGATGATAATGAGTCAAAATAGGACACCGCTTCAACCAGATTGGTCTTGCCCTGGCCATTACGGCCGACAAGGAGCTGTGGTCCAACCCCCAAAGGAAGTTCTGCTGTCGCGTAGTTTCTAAAGTTCGCGAGTGAGAGATGTTCAACCCGCATCTTCTTGCTACCTCAACAAAAGGTTCGGCTGCAGGAGGTAACGGAAGCTTCCCTCGTCTTCTTGGTCTTTACTGCGCTGACCGGTAATAAGCACTGGTCCCGGCTTATTCGGCGCATCACTGTGCGTGAACGAAATTCTCGTGAATTCGCTATTTGCACCGCGAAGACCATCAATGAGGAACTGAGGTTTCAGTGAAATCACGATATCGTCACCCGCGAGGTGTGCGTCAACGACTTCTTGTGCCTGGGCAGATTCGCTGCCCGCAGCCTCGAGACTGACTTGCCCTTCGGAAAAGCTGAACCGGAGAGCAGCGTCACGATCGACGACCAGAGCCACACGACCAACGGCTTCAACGAGCTCTTGGGTATTCACTACGGCGTAATGTTCAACCGAATCAGGGAAAAGGCGACCGACCGGTGGGTAGTTTCCCTTGATCAACTGCGACGTCACTGTTTTACCATCAGCGATGAAGCCGATGAGTTCGCGGTCAGAGCTGTCGCTCATCGCGATTTTCACGGTTCCGGAGGTGCCAAACATTTTGCCAACTTCAGAAACGAACTTCGCCGGCACCAGTGCGGTGAGATCATCACCCGGAGCCGAGTTCTCCCAATCGATGCCCCGAATAGCGACCCGATATCGATCTGTGGCCGTGAGCGTGAGCGAATTATCACTCACCGCAAACTGGACGCTCGTAATAACCGGGGTGACATCTTCCCGTGAGGCTGCAAGTGAAACCTGAGCTACGGCTGCTGAGAACACGTCCGCAGGAACTTCACCAGAAACCGCATCGATCTGTGGCACCTGAGGGTACTCTTCGACAGGCATCGCTGGCAGACGGAATGAGGCGGAACCACACCGAACTTCGACCCGGCCCTCCTCAAGAGAAACTTCCACATCGGCGTGTGGCATCCGCTGAGCAATCTCACCTAACAGGCGACCTGGCACAAGTGCCCGGCCAGCGGTTTCGACATCAGCTGTGATTGATGTGCGGGCTGACACCTCAAAGTTAAAAATTGAAAGGGTCAGTTCGCCGTCTGCTGCCTCCAGTAACACACCACCCAAAACCGGTTGCGGGTTTCGAGATGGGAGCATCTTCACCGTAAATGAGACTGCCTCTTGAAAGACATCGCGGTTCACAGTGAAACGCATGGCCACTCCTTGGAGGTCGACGAAAAATGGGTGCACAGAGAACCCGTGCCTTCACATCTTTGCACATTCTTCTGAAGGGTGACATCTCAGATTTCTCGTTCTGTGATTTTAAATGCTGAATGTGCGCTTATTGAACGGCTGAAATGAAGCGTCCAACAAAATGACGTTGGCGGTCCCCAAAACTTCAAAAGTGATTGGAAGCCCTCATTAATCCTAAATATGTATCTGTAGTATTCATAACACCTGTGGAATCTGTGGATAACTAACAGTTGCCCACAGGTTTGTAAGAAACTACATCGTTGTTACTTGTGTAACTCACGTGGAAAGTCTGCGGATAAGCGGAATTACGCGGATGTTATTCGGGACACAGTTTCCACAGGGCTGTGGATATTATCCACAGCTAGTCACACGATTATTCGAGTTATCCACAGGAGCGTGTCGAAAGCGCGTGTTATCGCGGTTATTTGCCCTGTTTGATGTGCGAAGTAAGTTCCTGAACCTGGTTGTAGGTGGAACGATCTTCAGCAATCAAATTTGCAATCTTCTTGTGTGCGTACATGACGGTGGTGTGATCACGTCCACCAAAGAGCTGGCCGATCTTGGGCAGTGACAGCGGAGTAAGTTCGCGGCATAGGTACATCGCGATCTGTCGAGCCAGAGCGATCTGCTGGGAACGGCCCGGCCCGTGCAGGTCGTCAATTGAAATGCCAAAGTACTCAGACGTTTCAGAAATAATGTCGCCAGGCTGAACTTCGTTATCACCATTGAGAGAAATGAGATCCTTGAGCACTGTATGGACGAGGTTCATGTCAATCGGCTGTTTATTGAGATTTGCGAACGCGGTGACACGAATCAGCGTCCCCTCGAGCTCACGAATATTAGAAGTGAATTTTGTGGCGATGAATTCGAGAATCTCGTCATCGACGGTGAGGCCTTCGCGCTGTGCTTTCTTTCGTAGGATTGCTATACGTGTTTCGAGGTCAGGCGCTTGAATATCGGTCAGGAGGCCCCACTCGAAGCGTGAGAGCATGCGATCTTCAAAGCCACGAAGCTGTTTTGGTTGCACATCACTCGTGATAACCACCTGCTTGTTGTGATCATGGAGTGTGTTGAATGTGTGGAAGAAAGCTTCTTGAGTCTCTGCTTTGCCCTCGAGAAACTGAATATCGTCGACAAGTAGTAGATCAACGCTGCGGTATCTGGAGTGGAACTGAGCACCCTGGTTGTTGGCAATGGAGTTAATGAAGTCGTTAGTGAAATCCTCTGAGCTGACATATCGAACCTGAATATCCGGAAACAATTCCAAGGCATACAGGCCGATCGCGTGCAGTAGGTGAGTCTTCCCCAGACCGGAATCACCATAGATAAACAACGGGTTGTAGGCACGAGCCGGCGCTTCGGCGACTGCGACCGCTGCTGCGTGGGCGAAACGGTTTGATTGACCAATTACAAATGTGTCAAACCCATATTTCGTGTTGAGACGGGGTTCAATACCAAATTTTTCGCCAGCATGACGTGCAGTAGCACGGATGGGTCGTTCGGGGCGCCGGTCGCTTGTTTGCTCCCGATAGTCGTTACTTCGCCTTTCATGATTCCAATCCTCACGGCGATCGCGCCGCTGACTTGGTTCCTGACCGAAATTATCGCGATCTGTTTCACGTGGAACAGCGCGAAGGTGGCGGGGATTGCGAGCACGCTCATACCCATCGTCCTCGGAAAATGGATCATATGCAGATTCGGAGGTCATCCGCTCGCCATCGCTATCCCAGTCGGAACTTTCGGTGCCCTGCACCGAGGGCAGCTGCGTCTCTGAATGCTCATAGCGGTCTTGAGCGTTGACATCCTGGTCTTCACGAAACTGTTGCTCATCACGGGAGTCACGATCGTTGTCATCATGCGAAATTTCGTTTGCGACTTCAGGGTCAACGAGCACAACGAAACTTTCAATTTGGTGCGCCTCAGGGATCTGCGCAAAAGCACGCATGATCGCAGGGCGGAGACGAGACTCAAGCAGCTGCATCGTGAGCTCATGTGCGACCGCCAGGTACATCGTGTGCGCCGCCACGCCTCGCGGCACTGCAAGGCCAAGCTGTCCAGCGGCGGCGGGTCCCACTTCGGGATCCTTGAGAACGATCTGGGCAGTTCGAGCCCAAATCTCGCGTTCAGTAGAAGTACTCATATAGGTTTCGTGACGTTCGGGGGGTCGTATAGGACGGGCGGGAAGGCTGTGGAAAAAGGTCAGGTGAGGACAGAAATTCCGTGTTATGACGGAGAATTCGGCGAATTCCACAGGTGTGGATAACTTCAATGAGCCTACCCACTGATTGAGGATTCGTCTAATGTAAAATTGCACTGTGGAAAACCCACAAATGCTACTGAGGCTGCTCTGCCGGCCTCAGAAAACGCTCGAGTCTAAGTGACTCGAGCGTAAATATAGGCTGCAGGCTCGCGTGTGTCGGCGAATTGAATTGGCAAAACCATCAAAAGCAGGTAAACTTTAACTTTTGTATGGGTGGCACTGTGCCTTGCTACCCCCTAAGTCTTTTTCGAATGCCTGACATTCGGGGAAATTTCTCGTTGACATACACGGAGTAATTATGAGCAAGCGTACGTTCCAGCCCAGTAACCGCCGCCGCGCGAAAAAGCACGGCTTCCGTCTGCGCATGCGCACCCGTGCCGGTCGTGCGATCCTTTCAGCACGCCGCGCAAAGCGTCGCAGCAGGCTCAGCGCGTAAGCTTTTCGCATCACGCGAGCTTGTTGTGGCTAAGCCCCATCGCATCACCGCGGGGTCTGACTACCGCAACACGGTTCGCCGCGGACGCCGCGTGGGAGGTGGGATCACCATCGCCTACGCGGTTTTTGTGTCTCCAGAAACTCCTGCACGCTTTGGCTACATTATTTCCAAGGCCGTGGGCAACGCGGTAGTGCGCAATAGAACACGGCGGCGTATGAAAGCCATCAGTGATGAGCTCGTTCGCGAAGGTTTTACCGGCGCAGATGTCGTCTTCCGAGCGCTTCCTGCCGCAAAAGACGCCAAGTTTTCAGAGCTCAACGAGGAAATGTGTCGGCAGCTGACGAAATTGAACCGAGCTGGGTGATCCGCCCACCATGTTTCTGGTTGACACCGTCCTGCTGATACCGCGAAATGTAGCGATTGCGGTCTTAAAGATATATCGCAAATTAATATCGCCACTTTATGGTGATGTATGTAAGTACTATCCCAGTTGTTCAAGGTACTCTGTAGAGGCATATCAGCAGCGAAGTTTCTTCGTAGCAACGGTGTTGACCGCGTGGCGCCTTCTCAGGTGTAATCCGTGGAGTTCAGGTGGGATTGACGATGTGCCGCCTGCACGTCACCAAAGAACGTTAGTAACCCGACGCGGCTTCGTCCGAGCCGCAGACCGAAAGGCATAACGCCAGATGTATCAATTTTTTGAGACCATCCTGTGGCCACTGCGGTGGCTTGTCGAGGCCGTGCTCATGCTGTGGCACCAACTTCTCGTCTGGCTGGGAATGGATCCCGCGGGTGGTCTGACTTGGGTGTTGGCAATTCTCGGGCTCGTGGTTATCGTGAGAACGCTGCTTATCCCGGTGACGGTGAAGCAGATTAAATCTCAGCGCCGCATGATGGATCTCGCACCTGAGATGAAAAAGGTGCAAGCAAAATACAAAGGCAAGAGCGACCAGTTTTCGCGCGAGGCGATGAGTCGCGAGACCATGGCCCTCTATAAGAAGCACGGAACAAACCCGTTCGCGTCGTGTTTGCCGATGCTCGTGCAGATGCCGATCTTCTTCTCTCTCTTTTACGTGTTGCGCCACGCTGCGGAAAACACCGTTGGTATCGGTGCGATGGACCGGGACCTCACCAATAGCTTCAACGCAGCGACTTTCTTCGGTGCCCCGCTCAAGATGAACTTCAGTCAGGGTTGGTCTTCAGGCAACACCGTTGTTGTCATTATGCTCGGCATCATCATGGTAGCGATGGTTGCGTCACAGTTCTTCACACAGCTGCAGATCGTGTCGAAGAACGTTTCAGACGAAACTAAAAACTCTCCGATGTACCGTCAGCAGCGCATTCTGCTGTACATCATCCCCTTCGCATTCCTGTTCTCGGGTTTTGTTTTCCCGCTCGCACTGAACATTTACTGGTTCTCATCAAACCTGTGGACAATGGCACAGCAGGCCATTGTGATTAACCAAATGCCGAACCCTGGAAGTGAGGCTTGGCGGAAGCGCCAAGAGAAGCTGCGTGCCAAAGGTAAGATGACCGATGACGAAAAGCGCGCAATCGAAAAGGGCGAAGCTGAGCCTGAAAAACCACAGGGGCAACGCCAACAGCCGATGAGTGCGAAGCGTGCCAAGAAGCAGGGAGGCAAAAAATGACTGAGAATGTTGCCGAAGATAATGTAACCGCGCTCGAACACGAGGGCGATCTCGCAGCTGACTATCTCGAAGGTCTGCTTGATATTGCCGATCTCGATGGTGATCTTGACCTTGATGTGCGTGGTGGTCGCGCAACGGTTTCGGTCGATGGTGGCGGAAGCGACATTGAGCGTTTGAGCACCCCTGAGATCGTGCAGGCACTACAAGACCTCACTCGACTCGCGGTACAGACCGAAAGTGGCGAATTCTCACGCCTCATTCTTGATATTGGTGGATCACGTGAGGCACGCACTCAAAGTCTCCATCAGGCTGTTGATCACGCGATCGCCGCGCTTGAAGCTGGCAGAGAAGAAGTGAAGCTTGAGGCGATGTCCTCATATGAGCGCAAAATTGTGCATGATTACGTTGCTGAGCGCGGCTATGTTTCGGAGTCATTTGGCGAAGGAGCAGGTCGACGACTCGTTGTGAGTCGTGCAGAAAACGCCGGAGATTAACGCGACGTGGCCGCCAGCAACGTTTCACGTGAAACATTCGATGACGGCACTGCAGAAGTGCAGGCCGCAGCTGAGCCAGCTGATCAGGCAGCAACGCAGGTCGAAGATCGACCTGCGATAGCAGCCGAGCTTGCTGGTGACCGTTTACCATTGCTGCAGGCCTTCGCAGATGCGCTTACGGATCATGGCGAACTGCTTGGTTTAATTGGCCCACAAGAGCTTCCGCGACTGTGGACTCGTCACCTGGTGAACAGCGCACTTCTTGCACCGCTGCTGATCGAAGGGTCACGAGTAGCTGATGTTGGCACCGGCGGCGGATTCCCGGGGCTTGTCCTCGCAATCATTCGTCCTGACGTCGAATTTCGTCTGATCGAGCCGATGGAGCGACGCTGTGCCTGGTTGCACGAAGTGATTTATGAGCTTGGGCTCACCAATGCCACGGTGTTGCGGGGTCGCGCTGAGGAATACCATGACGCATTCGAAGTGGATCAGATCACCGCACGCGCGGTCACTGCATTGCGAAAGCTGATTCCATTGACTGCTCCTCTGTTGCGTGAAGCTGGCGAATTTCTGCTGCTGAAAGGCAGCGGCGTGGACGCAGAAATTGACGCAGCGCAGAAGGTGATTCGGAAGCACAAGGTTGTTGACGTCAACGTGCAGGTGCTCGGCGAGGGTGTAACTGAACCGACCCGAGTATTTCGCGCCCGAGTAGAACGGGTGAAGGCATGATCGATGATAGCTCTCCGCTCGCAAATGCTCTCGCGGAGAAACTTCGGCGACGCGATCGCCTGAGTGAAGTGACTACTCCGCTCCCCGACCGGACCCGCGTCATTACAGTTTCAAACCAAAAAGGTGGTGTCGGAAAAACCACCACCGCAGTGAACCTTGCTGCGGCGCTTGCCAGGCGCGGGGCACGCGTCCTCGTGATCGACCTCGACCCACAGGGCAACGCGTCAACCGCACTCGGTGCCGAGCATCGTCCCGAGGTATCAAGCATTTACGATGTGCTTCTCGGTGATGACACGCTCATCGAGGTTATGCAAAAGTCACCGGACCATAAGGATTTATGGTGCGTGCCATCGACGATCCACCTTGCAGGTTCCGAAATTGAACTGGTCAACCTCGAACGTCGAGAACACCGCCTTCAAGAAGCACTGCTTGCGTTACGTGAACGTGTACCGGAGCCATTCCATTACATTTTGATCGACTGCCCACCCTCACTGGGGCTTCTCACCATTAACGCGTTTGTTGCCGCGGACGAAGTA
This sequence comes from Canibacter sp., assembly GCA_052085365.1. Lineage (GTDB taxonomy): Bacteria > Actinomycetota > Actinomycetes > Actinomycetales > Microbacteriaceae > Canibacter. The sequence goes on from JBQDFP010000007.1 coordinate 17,577, forward strand.
CTTATTCCAATCCAGTGTGAATACTACGCACTTGAAGGATTGTCGCAGCTGATCGGTAATATTGATCTTATTCAGCAGCACCTGAATCCAAAACTACGTCTTGGCACGATTTTGCTAACCATGTACGACTCACGAACACGGTTGTCAACGGAAGTAGCTGACGAAGTCCGGGAACACTTCCCGACACAAACACTTGACGCGACAATCCCCCGGTCGGTCAGAATTTCTGAGGCGCCAAGTTTCGGGCAGACAGTGCTCGCGTATGATCCAAAGAACATCGGCTCCATTGCATACCTGGAAGCCGCACACGAGCTCGCAAGTCGAGACGCAGAGTCATCCGGAAAGGAAGGCTAATGGCCGCCAAGAAACGCACTGGCCTCGGGCGCGGAATCGGTGCCTTGATTCCACCATCGAGCACCGCAGAACGCCCCGTAGATGTCTTCTTTAGCGCCGGAAAAGCCGCCGAGTCGGCCGATACAGGTGAGGAAACGGCCCCGACAGCAGTAGGCAAGAAGCCAGGCTCTGCTCAAGCGGGTTCCGCCAAGTCCAGCACCGGATCAAACACCGCCGCCACTTCGAGAGCAAGTCAGAGCGAAGCAGAAACGGTGAGTGAGACCGCACTGCAGGAGGTGCCGGGCGCGCAGCTGACGCAGTTGGAAGTCACCGACATTGTGCCTAACCGTGCGCAGCCGCGGCAGGACTTCGACGAAGAAGCGCTCGCAGAACTGACGCATTCCGTTCGTGAGTTCGGTGTTTTTCAACCCGTTGTGGTGCGGCCGATCGATGAGACCGTTGACGGAGCGGCACGTTACGAACTCATTATGGGCGAGCGACGCTTACGTGCGAGCAAACGTGCCGGTCTCACCCACATTCCAGCAATTGTGCGCAGCACCGAAGACGAGCATATGCTCCGCGACGCACTGCTCGAAAACCTGCACCGCGCTGAACTGAATCCGCTTGAAGAAGCGTCTGCATATCAGCAACTCATGAGTGACTTTGGCATCACTCAGGAGCAGCTTGCGACGCGCATCGGCCGATCCCGACCTCAAATCAGTAACACGATTCGTTTGCTGCGCCTGCCAGAACCCGTGCAGGCACGAGTGGCTGCCGGGGTGCTTTCGGCAGGACATGCGCGCGCGATCCTGTCCCTTGACGGCGACGTTGACGCAATGCAGAAGCTTGCAGACAAGATCATCAACGAAGGACTCAGTGTTCGCGGCGCAGAAGGTGCAGCGAACGAGAGCCCGAAGCGGAAGTTACCTAAGCCCCGCGCAGGCGGTCGTCAGTCGCAACTTGACGAAATCGCGGAGCGGCTCGGTGATCGCCTCGACACCCGTGTTTCAGTGAAGTTGGGTGCGAAAAAAGGCCAGATCACCATTGATTTCGCGACGATCGGCGACCTAGGGCGTATTCTGAAGGAACTGAACGACCCCGGTTTTCAGTAGCAATCGCATAAGCCGTGCCGGGTAACGGCGCACCCCGTCTCTCAACCACCCACGGAGGTACGACATGATCACTCTTGTGAATGCGATCCCGATATTAGAGGTGAGATCTCTCGCGGATACTGGCGCTCAAACAACTGGCATTGTTGTGCTTGGAATAGTGCTCGTGGCGCTCGCGATTACACTGTTTGTATTTTCTCAGCGCAAGCGTAAAGCTCGTATGATTGCTGAGCAAGATGCAGCCGCAGCACGCAAGGACGCTGCTACGACAGGCAGCGGCGCAAGCGACCTTCCTGACGACGATCCCTCACCTGAGGTGTAGCTCCCACTCCCCAAATATGGGAACAAAAAAGTGTGGACCGGGGGATTAAACGCCCGATCCACACTCAATAGTCTTATGCGCTGTGCTGCACGCTTCTACTGTTCGTCAGCGAGCACCGGTTCAAGCTGCTGCTCGATCATCTGCTTCGGCTGTGCGCCAATGATCTCAAGCACCTCTTCCCCGTTCTTGAACACCTTCATTGCCGGAATCGAGGTAATGCGGTATTCCGCAGCAATGTTCGGGTGCTCATCAACGTTGAGCTTTGCAATGCGGAGCTTGCCGTCTTGTTCTTCAGCGATCTGCTCGAGCACGGGCGCTACCGCACGGCAGGGACCGCACCATGCAGCCCAGAAGTCGACGAGCACGGGAACATCACTCTCGAGCACTTCGGTCTTGAATGAGTCTTCGGTTACATCAGTTGCCTGTGCCATGGGGTACTCCTTTCAAGTGCGGAACCTCCGCACAGAGGTCTATTTTGCCGACTCGTCTGAATCGAGCGCGGCGAGGAAATGTTCAGCGTCGAGTGCGGCAACGCAGCCGCTGCCCGCTGCAGTAATGGCCTGACGATACGTCGGGTCAAGTACGTCGCCCGCAGCGAAAACGCCCGGGAGGTTCGTGCGCGAAGTGCGACCCTCAACAGCGATCGTGCCTTCACTGGTCAGATCAAGCTGACCGTGTACGAGGTGAGTACGCGGATCGTTACCGATCGCAACAAATACACCCTCGACGGTGAGCTCTGACTTCTCGCCCGTGATGAGGTTGTTTAGTGTGACACCAGTCACACCCGATACGCCCTGAATCCCAACAACTTCGCTATTCCACACGAATTCGATCTTTTCGTTGTCGAATGCACGCTGCTGCATAATTTTTGATGCGCGAAGCTCTTCACGACGGTGCACGACATACACTTTCGAAGCAAAACGAGTCAGGAAGGTCGCTTCTTCCATGGCGGAATCGCCGCCCCCGACCACGACAAGGGCCTTCTCGCGGAAGAAGAACCCGTCACAGGTGGCACACCAGGAGACCCCGTGACCGCTGAGACGTTCTTCATCTTCAAGACCTAGCTTGCGATACGCAGAACCGGTCGCATAAATCACGGTCCGGGCTTCGTACTCAGTGCCATCTCCCACCGTGATGCGTTTCACATCGCCGTCGAGAGCAAGATCGGTAACGTCCTCATATTTCACTTCAGTGCCGAAGCGTTCAGCTTGAGCCTGCATCTGCTGCATGAGTTCAGGACCCTGAATTCCTTCGGGAAAACCGGGGAAGTTCTCAACATCAGTGGTGTTCATCAGTTCACCGCCGGGCTCAACTGAGCTCGCAAAAACGATCGGTTTGAGTTCGGCGCGAGCCGCATAGATTGCGGCGGTCAGCGCTGCGGGTCCGGAACCGATAATGGCGACGTCGTGCATTCTTCCTCCAAGTGCGGTCACAGTGCGGCCCGCATCGTTGTATATGTGAGTAAACCCAAACAGAGTTCATTGTATTCCCTGCGCGTGAACATCTAATCGGTGCTTTCTCCGGTGCCCTCTTCAGCGCTCTCGCCAGCGCTTTCTTTGTCACCTTCACCGGTGCTTGCGAGTGTGCCCGTTTCTGGGGCTGCTGCGACTTCGCGACGGCGTCGCTTCACACTGCGCCACACACCAAACCCAACAAACAGCACCGCACCAGCGAGCAGTATGAATACAGCAACTGTTTCGACCTGACTTGAGATCGAAACTTCGAAAGTTTGTGTCGAAAGAGTGCGTGACCCGTTCGCCGAGTTCAATGTCACAACAATGCCCGAATCACCCGACGTGACTCGACTCTGAATCGGAATCAACACCGTTGTCGACTCCCCCGCTGGAATACTAATTTCACCCAGATCAGTGGTCTCAACTGTAAGAGCACCATTTGCTGGAACGACGAGACCGTGCACCACTGCCTCAAACGGGAGAGAGTTTCGCACCTGCACCGGAATTCGAGAAGACGAACCGAACACTTGTGTGAGCGTCCCTCCAATCACCTCAACCCCATTCATGAGATCAGTGTCACGCTCACGAAAACTCTCGGCGACATCTGCAAAGTCAGACAGTTCAGTCGACCAGCGTGTTGCAAACAGCGACAGCAACCGCATCCGGTGATAGTCAGTCAAATATTCCGGATGCACCAGCGTATCCCCCACCCGGCGCACTGTGGATTCGCGCTCAAGTGCTGCACGTAAACGGTCAGATCGATCGGTGTTGACGGGCTGTGCATCAAGCGTGGCACGACCCTCGGGCTGCTGCGACGCATCGACAAGGTTCAGCCACGATGCGCTGCTTAGCCTATCTAACACCGCGGCCGGGTCATCACTTGTCGCAATAGAACCGCGATCGAGCGTGAAGACGAGACCCTGATCTTGCCCCTTACTTGCCGCAAGCGCAGTGAGGGCGAGCGTGCGGGAAAGCGCCAAGTTCTGCAGGGTCTCAGTTGACGAGTCGAGCGCGGCCGCAGTCTCTCGATTCACCTCGTGGTCGGTGATGAGTGCCTCTAACCCGCTCACTTCGGCACGCGGGCCACCCTCCCGAGTGACGTTGTCGTCCTGAACGATAACCTGCTCAATGTCACCGGTCTTGATGAGAGAAATAGTGGAATCGTTGACTTCACCGTCGGCCGGCCAGGCGGTCGCGCCGGCTGTTTCATTCCAGGCAGACAGCTGCTCAATGCTCAACAGTCCAGTTGAATCGTCTCGAGCCTGTTGTTCTTCCCGCGAATTAGTGTTGACGTCATGGTTGTCGTCAGTCTTGTCGTCAGTGTTCTCGTTGTTGTTCTCGTTGTTGCCGCTGGCGCTTTGGTTGGCGTCTGTGTCTGTGTCTGTGTCGTCTTCATCGCCCGAAGGGTCGACTGCGAAGCGGGTAATGAAGCTTGCACCGGTAGGAGCCATGAGTTTATCGCGACCTGCCGCTGCCTGCGCGGAAATATCGGCGTCACCAAACTGAAGCAAGAAAGACTGCAGGTTTGAGGCCTCGAGATCACTCAAGAACTGTTGCGCATTGTCAGGAGCCTCGTCCCCGTATCCACGAATACTTACGAGAATGCGTGGATCAATTGCCAGCGTCGCATGTGCGGATTCAGCCGATTTCAAAAGAGTTGGAAGTTTCGCATTTTCAGCAAACAGTTCAGATAATTCGGATCGGGTCGGCAGTGACCAAACCTCTTCGGGGAAGACCAAGGGCACAACTACGGTGCTGTTCACACGCTGCTGCGTTACCGCAGGCTGCGTGATCGTGCCCTGCACAATAATCGGTGCGCTCGCCGTTAACGTCTCGGGTTGTGCCGGCTGATTCGTTGAGGTCTGCTCAGGAGCGGCTGTATATTCCGCTTGGACCATATATACCGAAACCTCGCCGGATTCCGCAGCGGGCAAGTCGCTTCGTGCAATTGAAACCGACTCGGTGCGGTTCGATGTGGCAGGTGCCGAAGCTATTGTGGCCTCACCGATGGGTAGCCACTCTGGAGCCTCAGCGTTCCCTCCGGCAGTGTCGTCGCTAGCTCCAGCATCCCCTGATGACTCAGATGCAAGGTCAGTCAAATCACTGCGTGAGGTAACCGGTTCATTCGTCACCGAAAACTGGACTTCACCGCCCGCAACGGAGCCCTCCGTCGGGTTCGATAACTGCACTGTGAACTCAACATTGGGAGTTGCCGCTGTGACCGTTGCCTCTGTCGCGGCAACCGCAAGAGTCGGAAGCGCTGCATCAACATCGTCGTTGGTGCGCTGCATCGACGACTGAGCTGAGCCAGCTGGTGCCGAGCCGGGTGAGACTGAGTCGGTTTGCGCGGTGCTGGATTGCGTTGCGCTGCTTGGCGCTGAGCTTATTGGCACAGAGCTCACCGGCACTGAGCTCACTGGCGCCGAGCTCACCGGCACTGCGGTGGATCCACCCGCAAAAGACGCTCCCGTGAGGGTGCCAGCAGCGAGCGCAACACTCGTGATTGCGCTGCCGGTGACCCGCAGCAGGAAGAACATAACTCCCAAGTGTAGATAATCAGACCGAGTCAGCGCCTGAATTACACCACGACAATGTGGTGTCGGTACGCTAGAAGCTATGCGACCCATCGCCGAATCACTGGCCGAACTCTCAAAAATTGCCGAATCTGCGCCTGTGCGAACACTCGCTCAGGCATTCGCAGCAGCCGGTGAAGAATTTGCGCTGGTTGGTGGTCCCGTGCGCGACGTGCTGTTGGGTAGAAAAGTAACCGACCTTGACTTCACGACCTCGGCACGGCCCGACAAGACTCGCGAAATATTGAAATCTGTGAGCAAGAAGACCTGGGACCTCGGCCGCGAATTCGGCACGATTGCAGCCCGCGTACACGGCGAGACTGTTGAAGTGACAACGTACCGTGCAGAAGTGTATCGGGACGATTCACGCAAACCCGAAGTCACCTTTGGTGACACAATCGAGGACGATCTGGTGCGCCGTGATTTCACGATGAACGCCCTCGCACTCATGCTGCCCACCATGAAGCTCGTTGACGTGTCAGGCGGTGTCGAAGATCTGCTTGCCGGGCGGATTGATACTCCTGGCTCCCCCGAAACTTCGTTCACCGACGATCCGCTGAGGATGCTGCGCGCCGCCCGGTTTAGTTCACAGCTCGGATTCGACGTCACCGAGCGCGTCAAGCAGGCATGCAAAGACCTTGCCGACCGGCTTGAGATTGTTTCGCAAGAACGTATTCGAGACGAGTTCGTGAAACTCATGAGTGCCCGAGACCCGATACCGGGGATTCGACTCCTCGTTGCAACGGGGCTCGCCGCAAAGTTTTTACCTGAACTCACCGTGCTGCAAGAAACCCAGGACGATCACAATCGTCACAAAGATGTGTACGAGCACAGCCTGACCGTGCTGCACCAGGCGATCGAACTGGAAACCGCACGACGCACAACCGAAGTGACCGAACCTGATGTAGTGCTGCGTGTTGCCTCGCTTCTGCATGACATTGGTAAACCCGCCACCCGGCGGTTCGAAAACGGCGGGGTCACCTTTTACAACCACGATCTTGTGGGTGCCCGCATGGCACGCAAACGGCTTCGTGAATTGCGGTTCGACAATGACACCATCAAGTCGATTAGCCGACTCATCGAACTGCACCTGCGGTTTTTTGGATACTCCGACGCGCAATGGACCGACTCAGCTGTGCGACGCTATGTGCGAGACGCTGGCCCTGAACTTGAGCGGCTCCACATACTTACCAGGTCCGATGTTACGACCCGTAACGAACGTAAAGCTCGTAGGCTCGCGCGTGCATATGACGACATTGAGCGGCGGATCGCTGAGCTTGCGGAGGAAGAAGAGATCGCGGCCGTGAGGCCCGATCTTGATGGTGAACAAATTATGCAGTTGCTCGGCGTCTCCCCCGGTCCGGCCGTTGGCGCTGCGTATAAATTTTTGCTCGAGCTGCGTCTGGATGAAGGTCCGCTTGGTGCAGAGGAAGCCGAGGCGCGCTTGCGCGCCTGGTGGGCTGACCAGGATCACAGCAAATTCGAGCGTCGCAAACGCCAATGACCTGCTAAACTATTGAGGTTGTCGTGCGTTCTGCACGGCACAAACGCATTTATTACCCTCCTGCCACGGAGATCCCGTGGCCGTAGAGTCCGAAGGAGGTGGGTCAGTAATGCATCCTTATGAACTCATGGTGATCCTCGATCCCAGCATCGATGAGCGCACCGTTGAGCCCAGCATCAAGAAGTTTCTTGGCGTGATCGAACAGGCTGATGGCTCAGTCGAAAATATTGATCTGTGGGGCAAGCGTCGCTTTGCTTACGAGATCGACAAGCACAAAGAAGGCATCTACGTTGTGGTTGATTTCACCGCGACCGCAGAAGCTACCGCAGAGCTTGACCGTCAGCTTGGCCTTTCAGAAGCAGTGCTTCGTACGAAGGTTCTCCGCGCTGACGAACTCAACGCTCAGAAGGCAGCACAGGCAAAGCGCGAACGGGCGAAAGCTGCTCGCGCTGCGAAAAAGGGCGCATAACCTATGAATGAGCCGGTAATCACAGTCATTGGAAACCTGGTTGCTGATCCCGAACTGCGCATGTCGCAGAACGGTAAGCCCTGGGTGACCTTCCGTATAGCGTCGACTCCTCGTGTGCGTGACCGCCAGTCGGAACAGTGGACTGATGGTGAACCGCTCTGGTTGGGTTGCCGCGCGTTCGGTGAGCACGCAGAAAATATTGCAAACTCACTGACCAAGGGCACTCGCGTCATTGTTCAGGGTCGTCTGACGTCACGTCGATACACCGACAATCAGGGCCAAGAGCGCACCTCACTCGATCTTGATGTGGACGAAATCGGGCCCGGCCTGCGTTTCGCAACCGCTCAGGTCACTCGCGGTGCTTCACGTGGTCAGGTTGGCGAGTTCGGTGGCGCAAACCAGCAGGGTCAGCCCGGCTGGGGTCAGCCCGCAACCGGTGGCCAGCAGTCACCGTGGGCAGATTCCGCTCCGAGCAGTAATGATTCACCCTGGGGTGCTTCCTCAGGTGATGAGTCGTCATTCGGTAACGACCGCCCCTTCTAGCGTGAGCACACCGAACCTCATGTTCGGTTGAGCATCTATTTCGCTTCAGCATTAGTACGCTCCCCCGGGAGCACATTCAGATTTACGAAAAGAGACCAATACTATGGCAGGCAAATCAGCCGGTGCCCGTCGCGGTCGCGGCAAAGCCGCAAAGCCCGTAGCACCCGCAAAACGTCAAACCGTTGGCGTTATTGACTACAAAGACATCGCAACGCTCCGCAAGTTCATTTCAGAGCGCGGCAAAATCCGCTCACGCCGCATCACCGGTGTGTCCGTGCAGGAACAGCGACTGATCGCGAAGGCAGTGAAGAACGCCCGCGAAATGGCACTGCTCCCCTACTCCGGCTCAGGCCGCTAAGGAGGCAGTAACATGGCTAAAGTTATTTTGACCAACGAAGTACGCGGGCTGGGTTCAGCTGGCGAAGTCGTTGACGTGAAATCAGGCTACGCTCGCAACTACCTCGTCCCTCAGGGATACGCAGTGGGCTGGACCCGCGGCGGCGAAGCACAGGTTGAGCAGATCCGTAAGGCTCGCGAGGCTCGCGCTCTGGCTTCAGTTGAAGAGGCACAGGCACTGAAAGAGAAGCTTGAAGCTGACAAGATCCGCATTGAAGCTAAGGCCGGCCAGGGTGGACGCCTCTTCGGCGCCATCAAGCCTGCAACAGTTGCCACTGCAATTGAGCAGGGTGGCCTCGGCTCAGTCGACAAGCGTAAGATCACCGTTCCCAGCATTAAAGCTACCGGTGATTATCCCGCAACTGTGCACTTGCACGAAGGTGTTGACGCAGAAGTAACACTGCAGATCATCTCAGAACGCTAAGCGTTCGATCCACAAGTAAACCCCTTGGGAGGCTACTCCTGAGGGGTTTCTTGTATCTTTGGATGCCGGCCGAAAACGAATCTCGAACCTATCTCCGAATCCGATAAAAAGAGTACTTTTTTAGGGTGCGCAAGAGGACCTTTTCGATGCACATCAAACACACAGGTTACGCGCTGATGTGGGTCGTATTGCGTGTGGATCATGTCAGTCACAGCCATGTAGTTCAGTGAGATTCTCGGCGTGTTGCGAGAGAACAATCTTTCGCCGAAGAATTTTCCAAATTGACGAAAAAAGTAGTTGACATTTTTGTCCGGTCTCCTCACTTTTTCCTAAAACTGTCCACAAGCTCGAAATTCGCGAGAGTCTCAACCTGTAGATGAAAGTTAATAAAAAATAGTTTCGAAAACGGTGAAAATCCCTGGTCAGAAGCCAATCCACGAAACTGTCCAAACGGTTACCCACAGGTATCCAGTACAAATGTGGATAACTTGACCGGTATTCCACGTAGTTATCCACTAAGTTATCCACAGGGTGATTTTGGAGTCTGATGGGGAGCGTCTACGCTCAGTACGATAGATACCGCGCCGCAACAATTGCGGGAGCAGCGCAGCATGCACCAGACCGCACCGGGAAGGCAAACACGTGTCGATGAGCCAGTTCGATATGGCTGAAGTTTCAGCTAACCCTGGTGAGCGCACCCCACCCCATGATGTGTTAGCTGAGCAAAGCGTGCTCGGCGGCATGCTGTTGTCCAAAGATGCAACCGCTGATGTGACCGGACTGCTGCGTGGACCAGATTTCTACGTACCGAAACACGAAGTGGTGTACGAGGCCATTATCGACCTCTACTCACGTGGCGAACCGACTGACGTGATTACTGTCACGGACCAGCTCACCAAAACCGGTGATTTGCAGCGTGCCGGGGGAGTCGAGTACCTGCACACGATGACCGGCATCGTGCCGACCGCTGCGAACGCGAGCTTCTACGCTGAGATCGTCGCTGAAAAAGCGCTGCTACGCCGACTCGTTGAAGCAGGCACCCGGATCGCACAAATGGGGTACGCCGCAGAGGGTGAAGCGATCGAACTGGTGAACTCCGCGCAATCAGAGATCTACCAGGTGACCGGTGACGACCAGTCAGAGGACTATGTGCCGCTGTCCGAAGCTGTTGATTCTGCGGTTGAAGAAATCGAACGCGCCAACATGGCCGAAGACGGAATGCTCGGTATTCCCACCGGTTTTGCTGAGCTAGACGAAAAAACAAATGGTTTCGCGCCCGGTCAGATGGTCATTATCGCCGCACGCCCCGCCATGGGTAAATCAACGCTAGCGCTGGATGTCGCACGCTCAGCGTCAGTGCACGCCGGGGCCACCACTGTGTTCTTTTCACTCGAGATGGGCCGCACCGAAATCGCAACGCGTCTGCTTGCGGCAGAGGCATCAATTCCGATGCAGGCGCTGCGCAAAGGTAACCTCGAACCACGCGACTGGACGAAAATTGCTGCCACCACAAACCGCATTAATGAGGCACCGCTGTTCATCGACGACAGCCCTAACCTCACCCTCGTTGAAATCCGTGCGAAATGTCGTCGCCTGAAACAGCGTCACAATCTGAAGATGGTTGTGATTGACTACCTGCAGCTGCTCTCGAGCGGGAAAAAGGCAGAAAGCCGCCAGCAAGAGGTCAGTGAATTTTCACGTGCACTAAAACTTCTGTCGAAAGAACTTGAGGTGCCGGTCGTTGCGCTGTCGCAGTTGAACCGTGCGTCTGAGCAGCGTTCTGACAAGATGCCCGCGATCAGTGACCTACGTGAATCAGGTTCGCTCGAGCAGGATGCCGACATGGTGATCTTGCTGCACCGTGAATCCAGTTACGAAACAGACAATCCGCGTGCGGGGGAGGCCGACTTAATTCTCGCCAAGCAGCGTAACGGCCCCACCGGAACGATCACCGTTGCGTTCCAGGGTATGTATTCACGTTTCCAAGACATGCCTCAGGTCTAACGCGTCCCCAGATCACAGGGGTCATTGCCGGGAAACTACCAGGCCCTTCACAACTCACCTCATCCAATATGAACCTATGGACGAGGCAATAGTGCGAGCGGCACATGTACGCCGCTCTTTCGGGAAAGTCACCGCAGTGCGTGATGCCTCACTGACGCTTCGCCCGGGTCAGATCACCGGACTCGTCGGGCCGAACGGCGCGGGTAAAACCACGCTACTTCTGATGCTGGCCACCCTTGTACAACCTGATTCGGGCACGCTCCGCTTCGTTGAAAGCTCCGCCGAGAACGTTGCAGCCGCACGCTCACGCATCGGCTGGATGCCCGACGCGCTCGGTACATGGCCAGCACTCACTGTGCGTGAAACACTCGAATACACCGCGAAGCTCAACGACCTCGACAAGGCGCACGCACACGAACGCGCTGGGGAACTTATCGGCATGTTTGACCTGCACCTGCTTGCTGACCAGCCGGCCAAAGTTCTCTCACGCGGCCAGAAACAACGGCTGGGTTTGGCACGTGCACTCGTACACAAACCACAAGTGCTTCTGCTCGATGAGCCCGCAGCCGGGCTCGACCCCGACGCACGGATCCACATGCGCGAACTTCTGCGTGAATACGCAAATGACGGGGGAGCGGTCCTCATTTCAAGCCACGTGCTTGCAGAGCTTGACGACATTGTTGATGACGCAGTGTTTATGTTTCAGGGGGTCACAGCGGAGCGCCCACAGCACACGCGTACTGGGCGGCGAGCCTGGCGCTTGCGGGCCGCCGGTGAAACCCTCGAAATCGAAACCGTTGCGCGCATCATCGGTAACGAGCGCATCAGCCAAGATCGCGCTTACTTGCGTATCGAATTTGCAGGCGAGCTGGATGCTGCACGCGCACTCACGGCACTCATCGCCGCGGGAATTTCGGTCAGTGAGTTCTCACCCGAACACGGCGAACTCGAGCACGAATTTATGTCGCTGCAAACGAGGGAACCATGAGACGCGTCATTACGATCGCACAGTACGAACTGCGTCAACGCCGCAGAAGCGTTGCATGGATCATTCTGATGTCGGTGACTGCTTTTGTCATGCTGCTGGTATCGGGTTTCACCATTGCAGCACTCAGCATCGGCGAAGGCTGGCCCGAAGAATCAGGATTTGTGCTCTACAGCGTTGTCACATTTTTCTCGCTACTGCTCATCTTGTGTATTTCACCCGCATTCAGCGGCAACGCAATCAACGGTGACCGAGAAAACGCGACCCTCGCCACGATTCAAGTCACGCAGGCCACCACAAACAATATTCTCTGGGGCAAACTTCTTGCGGCGATCGCAACCGGGAGCGGATTTATTATTGTTGCGCTGCCGTTCCTGATCGGCGCAGCAGTGATCGGCAAAATGCCCGTCGCTACGTGGCTTACCGCGCTCGCAATCCTGTGCGCGGAAGTGGTGATCGTGTCGGCCATAGGCGTTGCTATTTCAGGACTCGTCACGCGGTCACTCTTCTCAGTGGTTATTACCTACTTGGTGATTGCAATGCTTTCGATCGGCACCGTCATCTTTTTCATCCTGGCTTCATCGGTTGACCGAGTCACCATCACCACGCACTATCGCTCGTACGTGAATGATTCCGCGGCACAAGGAGAGTTGCCTGACGCCGAGCCAGTGCCCGGGGTGGATCCTGATGGTTCCGCGTGTGGTTCGTGGCAGACAGATTCTTACCAAGAATCACGCACCGACCGTACGTGGTGGTTACTCGCACCGAACCCGTTCGTGATTCTTGCCGACGCGACTCCGAAAACCTTCGACAGTGCCGGCAATGCGGTCGATTTGACCACGGAACTGTCGTGGGCGGTGCGCAGCACTCAACTTCCGCCCGAAACCGAAGTTGAGTGGGACGATTGCGCCGCAGTTTCTGAGCAAGCCGAAGGTGAAACCGCCGAAGAGGTGATCGACGAGACCGTGCCGAGCTGGTGGGCAGGGCTCACCCTGCAAATTATTGTTGCCGGTGTGCTGATTCTCTTCGCACTCAAACGCACGGATACCCCCGCGAAGCGTATGCCGCCCGGCACGCGAGTTGCATAGATGACGTTCTACTGACGGTCTACTTCGTATGGTCAAGCTCTCAGTCAATCCCCGATAGGATAGTTGGGAGGGAGGCGAATCTTGCTATGGCATCACCACAGGCTCTAATGCGTACCCCAGCGTTTCTTCGCGCAGGCGTCCTCATTGTCATTGGGCTTGTCGTTACGTTCACCGCACCCTTGCATTCGATGCTCGAGTTCAACCGTGGGCTGTTCGGCATCAGCGTGCTTGCGCTCGGCATTGTGCAAGTCATTGTTTTCGCTGTCGCAAAACTTCGCCCGTATCTCACCCAGGGCGGACTCGCTCTCATCTTCTTCGACCTCCTTGCAGCCGCTTTCACGCTTCTCGCGGCAACGAGCACAGATCTGCTCACCCACGTGGTCGCTATTTGGGCGGTCGGTTCAGCCGTTATTGCCTTCCTGAGTCGCAGCTTGCACCATGCATCACGAGCACGTGACGCCTATATTCAGTGCGGTATTTTGGTGCTGCTCGCGATCCTTGTGGAACTCACGCGCGGGGATCCAGTGATGATGATCGGGTTCTTTGGCGCTTACGCAATGATTGCGGGCGTATTTCAGGGTATTTCAGCATTTGATCTGGGGCGAGACACCCCAGACGCGAGTCAGAAAGGGGGCGAGGAGTGAACAAGGAAAACGACGAGGTGACACCATCACGCCGCGATCGATTGCGACCATTGGAGCTGCTCGGCTTCTCGGCAGTCCTCGCGGTGTTTGCGTCCCTAATAGTGGCGATGACAACGCGAGACTGGGCCCTGCTGGTACCCATCACCGCAGGCGGAGTCTTCATTGTGTCAGCAATGGCTCTCGCATTAATCGGCCTCGGCATGAAGCCGAACGCTGAAGACGTTGAGGCGCGAAAAGACTTACAAAACCCCAGTGCTGAAGTCAACGATGCAGAAGTCGACGATGCTGACGGCAACGGCTCGACGCCAAACGCTCACTAGACATCCGCCCACGAGGTCATCCTCGCCCAGATGCTCAGTACCGTAGTTGGGCTACCCCGCAGCGAGGGGCGACCCAACTAGTCGGTGCTAGGAATACGGCTGACGAGCGTGCTCGCAATACCCGTATAAGTCGTTGGGGTCAGATCTAGAAGACGCTGCTTCGCCGCATCGCCAATTTTGAGACCCTCAACGAACTCGACAAGCTCTGCCTGGCCAATACGGCGGCCCCGCGTAAGCTCTTTCAGCGCCGCATACGGGTCTTGAATCGTCGAACGGCCCGCAACCACCTCGGCACGAATCACCGTCTGGATGGCCTCAGCAAGCACTTCCCAGTTCGCATCAAGATCAGCAGCAATCACATCTTCTGCCGCATCAACCTGCCCAAGACCCTTCAGAATATTGTCGAGGGCGAGCACTGAGTGACCGAAACCCACACCAATGTTGCGTTGCGCAGATGAGTCAGTCAGGTCGCGCTGCCAACGACTCGTGACAAGCGTCTCAGCAAGCGAACCCAAAATGGCGTTCGACAGTTCAAGATTCGCTTCAGCGTTCTCAAACCTAATCGGATTCACCTTGTGCGGCATCGTTGACGACCCCGTCGCACCCGCAACGGGAATCTGACGGAAGTAGCCGATCGAAATATAGCTCCACATGTCAGTCGCGAGGTTATGCAGAATCCGGTTCGCGTGCGCCACAGTTGAATACAGTTCAGCTTGCCAGTCGTGTGACTCGATCTGCGTGGTCAACGGGTTAAACGTGAGCCCAAGCCCCGTCACAAACTCACGACCAATGCGTGACCAGTCCGCATCCGGGTCAGCTGCCAGATGCGCCGCAAAGGTGCCGGTCGCACCGCTGAACTTACCGAGATATTCAGCACGGTCAACGAACTCAACCTGGCGGCATAGCCGGTGCACAAATACCGCAAGCTCTTTGCCCAGCGTTGTCGGTGTCGCGGGCTGCCCATGTGTGCGGCTCATCATGGCCAGATCACGGTATTGCTCAGCCTGACGGCTTAGCTCCTCGATGACGAGCAGCATCTTCGGGCGCCACACTTCAATAATCGCCTGCTTCACTGTCAGTGCATACGAAAGATTATTGATGTCT
The DNA here is from genome assembly GCA_052085365.1 of Canibacter sp. GTDB lineage: Bacteria > Actinomycetota > Actinomycetes > Actinomycetales > Microbacteriaceae > Canibacter. The sequence goes on from JBQDFP010000007.1 coordinate 32,849, forward strand.
TCGCTGGTGCAACAAATATGCGTCAGCTCTGCAATACGTCCCAGGCCAAGCGCATCGAGCTTCTCGCGCACCAAATACTCAACAGCCTTCACATCGTGCTGAGTTGTTGACTCAATATCTTTCAGACGGTCGATTTCCGTCTGACCAAACTGATCCACCCACTCACGTAGCGCACCAATTTGATCGGCCGAAAGCTGCTCGGAACCAAACATTTCAATATCGGTCAGATAGATCAGCCACTCAACTTCGACGTGCACGCGGGCACGATTCAGGCCCGCCTCGCTCAGAAAGTCACCGAGTTGCGCGACCGCCCCTCGGTAGCGACCATCGAGCGGACTGAGCGGTTGAATAGGAAGCGTGGGCATAAACTGACACCTTCGTGTTCGCGAGCAAGACCCTTACAGTCTAGTGAACGAACAGCCGCGTATATCGCGACAATCGCATACCTCATCACTAGACTTAACGAGATGAACGACAAAGTGCGGATTCGAGCCGATGTTTTAGCGGTCTCTGCGTACACGCAGGGGCGTGCGCCGGACCGCGTCGGGTTCAAACTCTCGAGTAATGAAAACCCGTTCGGGCCACTGCCCGATGTGTTGAAAGCCGTGCATGAACGCACTGACTTCAACCGGTACCCCGCGGCAGACATGTCTGAATTACGTGAGCGGATCGCTGCCACGTACGGTCTTACCGCAGATCATGTGCATATTGGTTCAGGATCTGTCTCGATCTTGTACCAGTTGGTTCACGCAGTGGCAGGCCCGGGCGACAACTATGTGTTCCCGTGGCCAAGTTTCGAAGCGTACCCCGGGCTCGGGCTTGCAAGCGGGGCGCAACCTGTTGCGGTTCCACTAGCTGATGATTTCTCGAATGATCTCGATGCGCTCGCCGACGCGGTAAATGATCGTACGCGTGCCGTGCTGGTGTGTACACCAAATAACCCGACCGGTCCCGTAGTGAAAGCTGACGATTTTGCGCGCTTCTTGTCACGCGTGCCCAGTGATGTGCTTGTCATTGTTGACGAGGCTTACGCCGAGTTTGTGACCGACCCGGATGCTGCGCACGGCACACCCGTCGGCAATGTCGTTGTGTTGAAAACTTTCTCGAAGGCATACGGCCTGGCCTCGTTGCGTATTGGTTACGGCATTGGTGACCCCGAGATTTGGTCGGCCGCGTCACGCGTTGCGATTCCGCTCGCGATGAGCGGCCCGGCTGAAGCGGCAGCGCTCGCGTCCCTCGATGCGCAAGACCAGCTAACTGAACGAGTTGGTGAGCTCATTGCCCGTCGTGAACGTGTCGTGACTGCGCTTCGTGAGGCAGGCATTCGAGTGCCGCAGGCACAGGGAAACTTTATTTGGTTGCCCGATGCGCCAGAGACGCTCGCGGGTGCCTTCGCTGAGCGGGGAACGCTTGTTCGACCGTTTGCCGGTCACGGTGTTCGCATAAGCATCGGCGAAGATGACAGCATTGATGAAGTGATTGAAGTCGTAAAGGGGGAAATGGCGTGAGCACAGCCGGTGCAAGCACGGATGCTGCAGACTCGGTCGATGTGAACACAGTCGACGTAAACACAAACTCTGTAAACACTGTCGGAGTCAGCAAAGACGGCGTCAGCGTAGACGACCTCGCCACAGCTCGCGAGGACACTGATCGTGTGACCCGAGTTGAGCGTCACATGTCGGATCCGGCTCCGGTGCAATTCTTGACTCCGGACGGTGAATGGAACCCGAGCGACACCGCAGGGGAGTTTGCGGATGAGCTCGACGGCTTAAGCGTTGACGACTTCCGCACATGGTATTCAGACATGGTGCACACGCGCGCGTTCGATATTGAATGCACGAACCTGCAACGCCAGGGCCAGCTTGCGCTGTGGGTGCAGGGCATCGGTCAGGAAGGCTGCCAGGTTGGTCTCGCAAATGCATGCATTCCCGAAGACTTCATTGTTCCCTCATACCGCGAGCACACCGTCGCCCGCGTACGCGGACTGCATCTGACAAAGCTTGCCGCAGTATTTCGTGGTTTGACGCATGGCGGGTGGGACATTAACGACCCCGCCAACGGCAACATGAATCTCTACACGCTGGTTCTCGGTGCCCAAACTCAGCATGCAGCGGGCTATGCACTCGGTCAGCTACTTGACGCAAAAGCGAAAGCCGGAGACACCACTCTCGATCCCGGTCAGCCTGGTATGGCATCCGATGCCGCAACCATGGTTTTCTACGGTGACGGCACCACCAGCCAGGGTGACCCCAACGAAGCTATGATCTTTGCCGCAAGCTACCAGTCGCCGCTTGTGTTCGTAGTACAGAACAACAAATGGGCGATTTCGGTTCCTGTCACCCGCCAGTCACGTACCCCGTTGTACCGACGTGCACTCGGGTTTGGAATCGACTCGGTACAAATTGACGGCAATGATCCACTCGCGGCATACGCCGTAGGAAAACGGTTCATGGATGACGCTCGTGCAGGCAAAGGTCCCCGTGCAATCGAAGCTCTCACGTACCGCATCGGTGCACACACCACGAGCGATGACCCAACCCGCTACCGTGAGAATGAAGAGCTCGAAGAGTGGCAACTCAAGGATCCCATTCAGCGGTTCGAGCACTTCTTGCGCGGCAAAGGTGTCGGTGACGACTTCTTTGAAGAAACGGAAACAGCCGCGAAAGCACACGCGCGAAAGATCCGCGACGAAATTCTCGCCCTTCCCGCGCCGACCCCAGAGTCTATGTTCGAGAACGTCTACTCAGACGCTCACCCGCGCATGAATGAACAGGTCGACTGGCTGCAACGTTACGAGTCTTCGTTCACCGAAGACGAGGCAACCCCTGTGGAGGACGCATGACTCTGATTCCACTCGCGCGCGCCCTCAATGAAGGCCTCCGCGCGGCGATGAACGACAACGAGAAAGTCCTCATGCTTGGTGAGGACATCGGCACCCTCGGTGGTGTGTTCCGCATCACTGACAAACTGCAGGCCGAGTTCGGCACCGCCCGCGTGCTTGATACTCCGCTTGCCGAGGCTGGCATCGTGGGCAACTCGATTGGTCTGGCGATGACCGGCTACCGACCTGTGGCCGAGATTCAGTTCGACGGTTTTGTTTTTCCTGCGGTGAACCAGATCGTGACCCAGCTCGCGAAACTGCGTAACCGTCACGAAGGTAAAGTCGACTTCCCGGTCGTGATTCGTATACCGTACGGCGGTCACATTGGTGCGATTGAGCACCACCAGGAAAGCCCCGAAACGTACTTCACTCACACCCCGGGTCTTCGCGTAGTTGCGCCATCGACTCCGAATGATGCGTACTGGATGATCCAGCAGGCGATTGCTTCGCCAGATCCCATTATCTTTATGGAGCCGAAAGCAAAATACTGGTCAAAGGGTGAGGTTGATTTCGATAAACCTGCGGCAAGTCTCTACGAGTCAGTTGTTGCGCGTGAAGGCTCCGACGTCACGCTGATCGGGTTTGGTGCGATGGTGCATTCCCTTCTTGAAGCGGCAGATATTGCTAAAACCGAGGGAACCAGCGTCGAAGTTATTGACTTGAGGTCACTCTCGCCGGTCAATTATGATCCGATCCTGGCTTCAGTACGTAAAACCGGCCGCGTCGTTGTCGCGCAAGAGGCTCCCGGTAACGTCAGCCTCGGTAGTGAAATCGCCGCCACCATTCACGAGCACTGCTTCTATTCGTTGCAGGCGCCCGTACTGCGCGTGTCAGCCTATGACACCCCATTCCCGCCAGCGCGACTCGAGGGTGTCTATTTGCCTGACGCTGACCGAGTTCTCGAAGCCGTCGACCGCACGATGCACTATTAGAAGGAGTTCTAATGTCCGACATGGTGTTTCCCCTTCCAGATGTAGGCGAAGGCCTGACTGAGGCCGAAATTGTGAGCTGGCAGGTTGCTCCTGGCGACTCTGTGGAACTCAACCAGGTGATTTGCGAGATTGAGACCGCGAAATCAGTTGTTGAACTGCCATCCCCGTTTGAGGGAACTGTCACTGAACTGCTTGCCGAGCCGGGACAGACAGTTGCTGTCGGTGGGCCGATCATGCGCGTGAGTGCGTCCGGTGGCGAGGTTCCAGAGCCGCAGCTGCCCGCAGATTCTGCTGGTGCGGCAACGACTGGCGCTGGCACCGAGGCGGGTGCTGATGCGGTTACCGAGATTCCCGAGGCTCCGGCAGAGCCTGATGCTGATGCCGCGTCAGAAGGCGGCGGATCGGTGCTAGTTGGATACGGCAGCACCGGCGGAACGGTGAAGAGCCGCCGTCGAAGGGGCGGGGAGCCGCTGCTAAGCCGCGGATCAATCCCGGTCGCTGATGCGAACCCGATTATCGCCAAGCCACCGATTCGGAAGCTCGCAAAAGATCTAAACGTTGATCTTGCGGGTGTTGAAGGTTCCGGCATTGCGGGTGAGATTCTGCGTGACGATGTTGTCCGGCATGCGAGCCAGGCCAGTGTGTTCCGCAATATTGAGACCCCTGATGTGCCGAGTGTGCGTGAAGAGCGCATTCCGGTGAAGGGTGTACGTAAACAGATCGCCAAGGCGATGTCGAAGAGCGCGTTCACGGCACCGCATGTGAGTGTCTTCACTGAGATTGATGCGACCCGCACGATGGAATACGTGAAGCGTCTGAAAGCGTCGACGGATTTCGCGGGTGTGAAAGTGTCACCGTTGCTGGTGATGGCGAAGGCCATTATTTGGGCGGTGCGTCGTAACCCGATGGTGAACTCGACATTCACTGAAAAAGAGATCATCGTGCACAACTTCGTGAACCTTGGTATCGCGGCGGCAACCCCTCGAGGGCTGATCGTGCCGAATATTAAGGATGCGCAGGACATGAGCATGTTTGAGCTTGCGCAGGCGATCGAACAATTGACCTTGACCGCGCGTGAGGGCCGCACGACACCGAAGGACATGGCGGACGGCACCATTACTGTGACGAACATTGGCGTGTTTGGCATGGATACGGGCACTCCGATCTTGAATCCTGGTGAGGTTGCCATTGTTGCGATGGGTACTATCAAGGAGAAACCGTGGGTTGTGAACGGTGAAGTACTGCCGCGCATGGTCACCACAGTTGGTGGCTCATTCGATCACCGAGTCGTTGACGGTGACGTGGTTTCACGTTTTGTCGCTGACGTCGCGTCAGTGATCGAAGAGCCTGCGCTTCTGCTTGACTAATTCAAGAGTCTTGCTTCAAGAGACTCTTGCTTCCTCAAGATCCTTGTGCCTCAAGGATCTCTTGCTTCAAGACCGTCAGCCGCGCGTCTTGCTTGCTGGGAGCTGCTAGATACTTTCGGCTGCGTTAGAACGGCCGTTCGTCTTCCGGTATGCCTGTTAAACCGGGCCGGTGGGCGCCCCAGGGGATATCACCTCCGGGGTAGTACTTGAATCGAACCTTGCTTTTTCTGCCCTTTCTCTCTGGAGTAATGGGTGGTACCAGCGGTTCTACCTCTGTGGCTGGGTCGGGGGTGTCTGTGTACTCGTTACCGTGCGGGTCGCGCCAGACCAACACACCGCCGGGTTCTTGACGCACGGACCACCGCGCAGTTTCGTGCACACTGGGGTGCTTTAGCGCGTGATGTCTTTTGCAGAGCAGTGCCAGGTTATTGGTTGCGGTCTTTCCGCCTTTTGCCCAGTCGAATGTGTGATCAATTTCGCATCTCGAAGGTGGGGTGAGACACCCGGGGAACCGACAGTGACTGTCTCGGGCGATGATGAGTCGTCTTATTGCTGCGGTGGGTTCGTAACTGTCGGTTGAGATGACCTTGCCAGAAGGACCCACAAAGATGCGATTCCAACTTTTCGCATCAGCTGCAAACCGTCGTGAGATCTCGGCGTCAATGAGACCGTAGCCAGCGAGTTCACCGAACGGTTCGGGGGAGGCCTCGCGGCTTGTTTTGGCCTCGTGGCCCGAACCGGCGGTTGCAGGGTCTTCGTTGTCGGCGGGAACGAACGCGGTAACCGGTACAGTGACTTGCACTCGGCCCTGAATGCCGAAACCGAACGGATCGCCGCTGCGATCGTCTACCCGTGCGGACGCTGATGCGAGCAGTAGCTCAGACATAACATCTGCTCGAGCCTGGGTGAGCGTTCGAGCATCAGCAATAGTTTTTGTAGTGGCTTTGCCGTCACCTATGCGTTCTGATGAAGTATCTTCGGTAGCAGTCATGGGTTGCATCGTTTGGCGAGCGATTCTGGTGAGGCGGTCGTAGGCGGCTAGTGCGATTGGGGCCGGGAGGATGGCGCCAAACATTGCCATGCCGTCGCCCGTGTCTTTAACCCACACTCGTCGTTCTTCGCTTGCGTGTTTGCGCGCGACCTCGATCGATTCGGGTGAGAGGCTTGCCACGAGTTTGGGGAGCCGACGACGGAGTCTTCCCGGCGTGGTCTCGAGCGCGATTTCAGTGGCTCGTTTGAGGTAAGTATCTCGAACATTTTCTGGAAGGTTCGCGCCAGAGTGAGCAATGACTTTTGCATGTGCGAATGAGACCCGGCCAGCCTGAATAAGTTCAACTAGCTCGGGATAGCGATCGGTGATCTCGTATGAAGCATTGAGATTGAGCCCGACAGTTTGATCACTGCTTCTAGTGGCCACGGCAATCTGGTTTGCAACCGACAGCATTGAGGTGTGTGCGGTCTGGGCGTCAGCGTCGGCTTCTTCGATGGCGCTGGGGATGCGCCCCATGATCGTCACCTTGGCTGCCTCGAGTTTGCGTGTGGCCCGCTCGATAAAGATCGCACGTTCGGACAATTCACCGATTTGGTCGCGGAGTGAATACTTGATGAGACCATCCGCGCCGGGTGCGATAGCCCCTAGTTCAGGGAGCGGAAGGTTCATAAGCAGGTCTGTCATGTGCTCGAGTGCGCGATCGAACTCAGCTTGGAATCGTGGATCGTGGGCTGTGCATGGTGCCAGAAGGGGAGTTTCGTTAGGAATGGGTTCGGCAGAAACCGGGTCCGGGTCTGGATTTGGAGGGTGGGATGAAGTCATAGTGCTAAGCCTCTGTCGCTAGACCGATGGGTAATCGGTGACGTGTTCGGGACGGTGCGATCGAGGCTCTCAGCGTGAGGAATGACTTAACTATGTGGGTGATCGCGGGGTTCAGATGAGTGGTATCTGAACTGGCTTGAGCTGTTTGAAGCTATAACTTCATGCTAATCGGAACCACCGACATTCTTTGATTTGAAGGTCGGAGTTCTTCACAGTGTGGACCCTGTGTCTGTGACGACGTGCCGACACGGTAAGATCGAAGCTAAACGGTGAAAAGGAGTGTGCCAGTGAGCACGAAGCGTATTACCTGGGACGGCAACCTGACGACCGAAGCCGTCGAGCTGCTTGATCAGGGCGGCAAGATTATCGTGAGCCCCACCAAGGTTGGTTACATCATTATGACCACTGACCTTGAGGGACTTGAGCGCAAATTTGAGATCAAGAAACGCAAGCGTAATAAGCCCGGTGTGGTGCTGTGCGGATCGATGGAGCAACTGCGCGAGCTTGCTGATATGACGCCTGAAATCGAGAAGTTCTACCAGATGCACTGGGACCAGGACGCTCTCATGGGCTGCATCTTGCCGTGGAAAGAATCGGGCAAGAAGTACATTCCGGAAGGTGCCGAGGAACTCATGACCGATGTTCGCGGAACCAGCTGCTTCGTGCTGCGTTTCGGTACACCTGGTGAGCAGATCGTGAACGAGCGCTGGGAGAAGAGCCGGGCGCTGTCATTTGCGAGCTCAGCAAACCCTTCAGGTCGCGGAAACCGCGGTGTTGTTGACGGCATCGGTGACGCTATCGAAAACGGCGTCGACTTGATCATCGAAGGCAACGACTACGTAAAGTCGATTCAGCCCAACGCGACCCCCGAGACTCGCTATGAGCAGGGCGTGATGGTTTCGTTCGTTGACGATGACGGCAATCTCGTCCCTGAACAGCACGGTGCACGCGACACGGAACCGGCACCAATCTTGATCCGCAAGGGCGTCTACCTGCCGCAGATTCTCGATAACCTTGCCGAGTGCTTTAACAGCTGGGACTACCGTCACGGCCACTACTACTAAGCCAACACGGTCTTCACTCGCAAGAGTTTGATTGGCACTGATCCACCCGCATCTTCATGTTGTGGGTGGATCAGTTGCTATAGGTGGGTGCGTGAGCGTCGACGGAGGAGGAAGTAGGCGGCGGTGAGCAGGGCGCCGGCGATCGCGAACACGCTGAAAAGTTCTGTTCCGGTGTGTGCAAGTCCTTCAGTAGAGGCAGCGTTTTCGCCTGATGCTACGCCGTTGCCGGGTTCATTGCCCGCTGCGGGCGCGTCTGGGTTGGCATTTGGCTGCTCGCCAGGCTTCTCATTCGGTTCTTCTGGTGTTTCAACCGCCATCTGCCATTCAGTGTCTCCGATACTGATCGGCTGAGAGATTGCGGTCGGCGCGACTTCGGCGATTCCATTGCTTACCCGCACACACTCGACGAGTAGTTCTGCTTCACCCGGCGTAGCAATATCGGCAAGCACTGCGTCCATGGTGATGCGCGCGGTGCCGTTGTCTGTGAGGGGATCCACACCAGAAAGCACCACCCGACTCGGGTCGCCATCTTCTTGGCTCAACGTGGCTCGAGCACCATCTGTGTAGGGTGCGTCACACGCGCTTCGTGACACAACCGTGTATGTGTCACGAGGAGCATCAAGTGTGCCCGATGAAGTGACCTCGCGATCGGTTTCAACCACAATGTTGACGCGGTCTGCAGTCTCAGCGGTATACAAGATTTGCGCGCCAAGAGCTGCGGGCAGGACGATCGAGAGTGTGGTTAGTGCGGTGCCGAGAGTTTTTCGCGCCGCGGGAAGCAGCACAGCAGGCACAGCTGCAGCAGTGGAATGAAACATGTGACTCACAATCGACGGGCCTTGATTTGAACGTTGCAACGGTCCCACAAAGGGGTGAACTGAGCGTTAACGCTCGATGTCCCGGCCGTAACCTGCGCGTAACCGCTGCGCAATGTGGGGTCTCTACGATCACCTGAGAGCACTACGCCCCGAAGGAGAACGAGAATGACCCGAGCAGTCCATCATCGCGAGAGCAGATCAACTGAACTTCAGCGAATTTCTCTCGGGCCTGCCCGCAGAGATGTGATTCGTGCGGGTGCATTGACCGCGGGAGCAAGCGTGGTCGCCTCAGCCTTCGGCGGTGCGTCGACATTTCTGTCAGCAGCCCCTGCGAACGCTGAAATGAACGATGATGCAGAGCTCACTTGGCTTGTCGTCGACCACCATGTGCACTCAATATATAGCCACGATGCGAAGTACACGATGGATATGATTCTCGACCGAGCGCAACAGTTCGGGGTCGATGCGATCGCCTTTACTGAGCACGCGAATCTGGGCCACGCCCACCAGGGAGGTGTGTGGGAGGCGAATCGTGAGGTCCGTCGTGCGCGCGAGAACCGTGACATGCTCGTCTTCCAGGGGCTGGAGTGGTACATACCGGCGGCAGAACACGGAACTGTGCTGGTGGCGCCCGGCCCGAACGAGGCTCGGCTGTTGCGGACGTTTGAGCTGCTGTATGACGGCAAACTCAACGGTTGGGAAAAGCCAATCCCGGGGTCAGCTCAGGTCGCTGAATGGGAAGGCTACGCGAACGAAGCAATTGCGTGGCTCGGCGAGCGCAAGGCTGCGGGATTTATTGATGACGTGCTCGTTCTCGCGAACCATCCGAGTCGACTCGGCATCGATTCGCCACATGAAATGCGGGCTTGGCATGATGCGGATCCACATATTTATATCGGTATGGAAGGTGCGCCCGGTGCGCAGGGTTCTGCGTTCGGCACGAATCGTGGCCCCGACTATCAACGTGGCGAGTACGAGAATTCACCGAGCGACCAATCGTGGCCCGGGTATCCGGCAGAGGCATACCTGACACGCGGTGGTTTCGACTGGATGACCTCTGTTGTTGGGGGTGTGTGGGATTCGCTGCTGTCAGAGGGCCGCAGGTACTGGATCACGTCGAATTCAGATTTGCATTTGAAAACGTATGACACCTGGCGGGTGGGGGACTACCCCGATGACGGAACGTGGGAAGATGGTGCGAGCCTCGGTAATTTTGATCGCGCGGGACGACGACCTGACCCGATTGATACGGGCGAACCGCAGGGTGGCAGCGACTATTGGCCGGGCGAATTCTCGAGAACCCATGTTGGGGCAACAGAACGCTCATATCTGGCGGTGATGACCGCGCTTCGTGAAGGTCGGGTGTGGATCGATCACGGCCACCTTATTTCTGGTCTTGATGTGCGAGTTGAAGCGGCTGAGGGGGAGGTGCATCCTGTGACTTTGGGCGGCACTGCGAAGGTTGCGCGAGGGACCAAACTGGTTATGAAGGTCACTGTCACGCCGACCACTGAGCAGAACTCCGCAGGAATCCTTCCACGTTTGGCGCACCTCGACTTGATTGCTGGGAGGGTGACCGGCCCAGCAGCTGACCTAGACGAGATCCACGCTCCAAACACACGAGTTGTTGAGCGTATTGATACGCTGCAGCAGGGCCTTGAGCCGTTCACGGTCGAGTTTGATCTTGGTGAGGTGACGGAGAATAGTTATGTGCGTCTGCGTGGATCGGACGGCAATCGCTCAGGTGAAGGCCCGTACGGCGCCCAGATCGACCCCGCAGGACCCATCCCGCACGACGGAGCTGAAAATGCTGGTGACCCGTGGGCTGACACTTGGATGTACACCAATCCAATCTTTATCGAGGTTGAGTAAGCCAGCGGGTATGGTTGCTGTATGGCTGATTCATCATTTGACGTTGTAAGCAAGATCGACCACATGGAGGTCGATAACGCGAGCAATCAGGCTCGGAAAGAGATCGACCAGCGCTACGACTTTAAAGGCGTGGGCGCGTCAATCGACGTGTCTGAGAGCAGCATTCTTCTGAAGGCCAACAGCGAGGAACGTGTGAAAGCAGCATTTGATGTGCTGCAGTCTAAATTCGTGAAGCGTGGACTTTCACTCAAAACGCTCGACGCGGGCGAGGCGTTTGCGAGCGGTAAAGAATACCGACTCGAAGCGAAGCTCAAAGAGGGCATCGACCAACCGACCGCGAAAAAGCTCACCAAGCTGATTCGTGACGAGGGACCGAAGAGCGTGAAAGGGCAGATTCAGGGCGACGAGCTGCGTGTGTCGTCGAAGAGCCGTGATGATCTGCAAGCAACCATTGCGCTTTTGAAGGGCGCTGACGTTGATGTTGCGCTGCAGTTCGTCAACATGCGCTAATTCTGTAGTTCTAGGGATGGACGGGTCGCTCTATAGTTCGCTTGGCGCAGCCACGGCCATGCGCTGAGCATAATTGTGGACCCGGTCCCGACGAGAGCGCCGGCGGTTACGTCGGTGAACCAGTGCGCGGCAAGATACATGCGCGTCACCGCAATAAACATCGCGATGACAAGCGCAAGTACCCAGATCAGTGACTGGAAGCGACGCCTGCGAACATGACCCGAAAGCACGATCGCGGCCGATATAGCGAGAGCCGTTGCTGCGGTAGTGTGGCCGGACGGAAAGCTGGTGTCGGCCTCGATAACGAGCCGAAGTAGCTCTGGCGGCCGGTCGCGTTGAATGATCGCCTTCATGAGATGCGTGAGCGCTGAGGCGGCGATCTGACTCAAATACACGAAGGCGACGTCTTGCCACCGTCTGGTGATGAGCCATAACAAAAGACCCACGAGACCGGTGAACGCGATTGTTGCGTACCATGAGAACGCGAGCGTCGCGGTGCCCATGATCGATGTGAGCACATGCGAACGCAGGGCAATAAAGGCGTCGAGCATTTCGGCATCGTTTTCGAGCTTGCCGTCGGTGACAGTAACTAGAAGTCCCATTGCGATTACTGCGAGAAGAAACGCGGCCCCGACGCTTAGACGAAGCACGGGCCGATGCCAGAGAGCGACGAGACCTCGCAGTAACGTGGTCTTAGCGCGACTATCAATGTTGCTTTGGGAGTTAATGCCGGAGTTCATAAGTATCAACACAGGGTACCTCTAATCGCCGAGGTTAGTGCGTTGTTAGCGATGTCAGGCCAAATCGCTAGACTGTCTGTGTGAGAAACCTACTCGAACCAGACCCGACACTGTTGCCACCTCAGCCTGAAGTTGATGAGGCGCTCGCCAAAGGGAAAGACCCACGCCAGGTGGCAGAGCGGTTCCCCGCCTCCCCACTCGCATGGGCGCTCGCGTCAGATGATGCTTTCGAACGCGGTGATGATGTTGTCGCCTACGCGTTTGCTCGGGTTGGCTACCATCGCGGTCTTGATTTGCTGCGCAAAAACGGCTGGAAGGGCGCGGGTCCAGTGCCCTGGTCGCACGAACCGAACCGTGGCGTGCTGCGTGCACTGTACGCTCTGCGTCGCTCTGCACAAGAGATCGGCGAAGATGACGAAGTAGAACGACTGACAGAATTTCTTCATGGCGCTGACGCGACCGCGATAGCGCAAATCGAAACAGAAAGAGGCTGAAATGCCTGCTCTGCTCATTACGGGTGCCCAGTGGGGCGACGAAGGTAAAGGTCGTGCAACCGACCTGCTCGGAAGCCGAGTTGACTACGTTGTCAAATTTAACGGCGGCAACAACGCCGGCCATACCGTCGTCATTGGAGACGAAAAGTATGCGCTGCACCTGCTCCCATCAGGAATCCTCACCCCGGGCGTGGTTCCCGTCATCGCGAACGGTGTTGTCGTCGATTTGGGTGTGCTGAAAGAAGAACTCGATGGATTGAAGGCCCGAGGGCTTGACGTGTCGAAATTGAAAATCAGTGCGAGCGCGCACATTATTACCGCGTACCACCGCACGCTCGATAAAGTCACTGAACGTTTCTTGGGCAAGCGTCAGATTGGCACCACGGGGCGCGGCATTGGTCCCGCCTATGCTGACAAGGTCAGCCGGGTCGGTATTCGTGTTCAGGATCTTTTCGACGAAAAGATCCTGCGCCAGAAGGTTGAAGCGGCGCTCGAGTTCAAAAACCAGGTTCTGGTCAAGATTTATAACCGTCGTGCGATCGAGCCCGACGAAGTGATCGAAGACCTGTTGAGCTACCGTGAACTGCTCGAACCGATGGTGTGTGATACCGGGCTGCTGCTGAACGAAGCGTTGAGCGCTGGTAAGAATGTGCTGTACGAAGCAGGCCAGGCCACAATGCTCGATATTGATCACGGCACGTATCCGTTCGTAACCTCATCGAACGCGACCTCGGGCGGCGCAATTACCGGCTCGGGCGTTGCACCACAAAGCCTCGAGCGTATTATTTCAGTGATTAAGGCATACACGACACGAGTGGGTGCCGGCCCATTCCCGACCGAACTTTTCGACGAGTGGGGTGACTTCCTGCGTGAAAACGGTGGAGAATTCGGAACCACCACAGGGCGTCCGCGTCGCTGCGGCTGGTATGACGCCCCGATCGCGCGTTACTCGGCCCGTGTGAACGGTGTGACTGACTTCGTGCTCACCAAACTCGACGTACTTTCTGGTCTCGAGAAGATTCCCGTGTGCGTGGCCTATGACGTGGGCGGTGTCCGACACGACGAGATTCCAGTGAACCAGAGTGACTATCACCATGCGAAGCCAATCTACGAAGACTTCCCTGGCTGGTCAGAAGACATTACCGGCGCACGCGAGTTTGAAGACCTGCCAAAGAATGCGCAGGATTATATTCTTGCGCTCGAGAAAATGAGCGGAGCTCGTATCTCTGCGATCGGTGTCGGCCCAGAACGTGAACAAGTTGTGGTTCGCCACGACCTGATCGACTCGGAGTAACGATGACCGTCGATTCTGTACAGGAAGAACTCCTCCGATTGCGAGGCAGCATCGACAATATTGATGCCGCTCTGATTCACATTCTGGCTGAGCGCTTCCGTTGCACACAGGATGTCGGCCGATTGAAAGCAGAACATGACCTGCCCGCGGCCGATCCTGAACGTGAAAAACGGCAAATTGCGCGACTGCGTCGGCTCGCAGAAGACGCACAACTTGACCCTGAGTTTGCCGAGAAATGGTTCAACTTCGTTGTTGCAGAAGTGATTCAGCATCACGAAGAGATCGCATCGGATAACAAGAACGACTAGCGCACTCTGACGCCTCCTGCGGCGTGTGCCTTCTCTGTAGTACCGCGGTACTACAGGGGTATATAAAGCGACCGCAACCGTCGCTGGAATCAGACTTCAGGTTCAGACCCTGGGTTGATGTGGAAGAGGGGCGCCAAAAGCACAATTGAATCATCACGACATTCCGACAAAGGAGAAGTAGATGATTCAAGCACGAGGACTCACTAAACGATACGGCGACAAGGTTGCCGTCAACGATGTGAGCTTTGATCTCGCGCCCGGAACAGTGACCGGCTTTCTCGGCCCCAACGGTGCCGGCAAGTCCACCACGATGCGTATGATCTTAGGGCTCGATAAACCCACCGAAGGTACGGTCACCGTGTGTGGCAAGTACTATCGTGACCATGACAAACCACTCGCAGTCGCCGGGGCACTGCTTGACGCAAAAGGCGTCCACCCCGGCCGAACTGCTCGCAGTCACCTACGCAGCCTCGCCGCAACGAACGGCGTGTCACGAGACCGTGTAGAAGAAGTACTGCACCTGACTGGTATCAGCCAGGTCGCTGGACGCCGAGTCGGAGGGTTCTCACTGGGCATGGGGCAACGTCTCGGCATCGCCGCCGCAATTCTGGGCGATCCACAAGTGCTCATTCTTGACGAACCAGTCAACGGTCTTGACCCCGAAGGTGTCGTGTGGGTACGCGAATTTGTGCGCAGCTATGCGGCGCAGGGCCGTGCCGTGCTGCTATCGAGCCACCTCATGAGCGAAATGGCGCAAACCGCGGACCGTGTCATCGTGCTCGGTAAGGGCCGCGTCATCGCAGACGCACCGATAAGCGACATTGTCGACTCTGCCGGGCATGCACAGGTTCGCGTGGTCAGCCCCGACGCACCACGCCTGGTGTCACTGATCCACACCGAAGACACCAGTGTTGACGCGGTCGATGACACGACGTTCACAGTGAAAGGCATGACAGCTGCACAGATCGGGCAAGTTGCCGCGGTCAACAACGCGGTGCTGCACGAACTCACCCCTATCTCACGCGGACTCGAAGAGGCATACCTGTCGCTTACGCGCGACGAGGTCGAATACCGCACCAGCGCTCGAAAGGACGCATAATGACTACGACCATTCAACCCACCTCAGACCAGATTCCTGCACAAGCACACGCTGCAAACCAACACCACAACATCACACTTTCTGACGTTGCAGGCAAAGTGAGCTTTGGCCGTGTCGTGAAAGGGGAGTGGATCAAACTTCTCTCACTGCGCAGCATCCGCTGGACGATCGTGATTAGCATCGTGCTTGGCGCCGCGCTCAGTGCACTGCTCACGTTCGGGTTTACCCAGGGGCAACAGCCCATGGCGCCTCTCGAGTATGCGATTATTCCCGCAAGCGTCGCCGTACAGTTCGGTGTACTGCTGTTCGGTGTGCTGGGAGTACTGACTATCACCAACGAGTATTCAAGCGGCATGATTCTCTCAAGCCTGACCGCTGTGCCGAAGCGAGGCCTGCTGTTCTGGGGCAAATTCACCGCTGTCGCCCTCATCACTATCGCGCTGTCCTTTGTTCTCGAAGTGCTCGCGCTCGTGATTTCAGGCATCTTCGAACCCGAAGTGTTCAGTCTGCTCGGTGAACCGGCGGTGCTGACCGCGGCACTGGGCGTTGTGATCAGCCTGACGTTCATCTGCCTGTTCGCATTCGGGCTCGGAAGTCTGATGCGCAGCGCAGCCGGCGCAATCTCAACAGTGCTCGCAGTTGTGTTCGTGGTACCAGTGGTGCTCTCGTTCATGATGTCAACCGGTTGGGAATGGGTAGATACGGTCTCGCTCTACGTCCCGAACCAGCTGAGTCAGACGCTCACGATGGGCACTGAGTTCGCCATGGTCGACCCTGGCTACTGGGGTAGCCTCGGAGTTCTCGCCGCCTGGGTTGCGCTCACCGTGATTCCCGCCGCAATTCTCTTTGCACGACGCGACGCGAAGTAGGTCGGGCCGCAGCGGGCTGATCCATCCATAAAGAACGCGTATGCACCGGTGTCGGAGTGAGATCTCGACACCGGTGCAGCGGCATTCTAAAATTCTGCACTAGGCCGGGCCGTGATCGAGGACTACGCTAGGTAACGCTCACTGCACCCCCTAAATGTGCCGCAATATTCAACTGACTATGTGAACGCTTGAGGAACCGTGACCGAGACGACTGACACCACCGAAGTGCTGCTGCCTAAGCCGCCCGGAGTGTTTCGCCAGTTTCTCGTCCGTCATGGACGCCTCGTCGATATTGCAATTCTTGCGGTCTATGTGCTCGCCAACCTGTCACTTATTGTGCTTGCCGGTTTTGACGCCTCGGGGAAAACATTCGTCCAGTCATATCGAGACGAGGTGCTGCTCGGCACAAGCGCGTACTCGTGGCCGGACTCGGTGAAGACAGCGTTTGCGATAATTGGAATTATTGCCATTATTGCGTGTGGCGCGATGCTTTTATGGCGACGTTCACGGCCGCTGACCGCCCTTATTTTGGTAGCCCTGTTGAGTCTCTTACCGTTGGGTATGCCAATGGGGGGAATTATAGTTGCCGGGTACTTCTTTCTATACGCGGTCCCGGTGTATCAGAGCGTGTTTAAGGGCTGGGTCGGCTTTGCAGTGATCGCTGTTGCGACACTCTTGATGACGCTCATAAGCCCGCCCGGAACTGGCGGGCTGCGTGACATACTCATATTGACCGTGACCGGTATTTTGCCAAACCTAATTGCCGTGCTTATTGGCATCAATGTCGGCAATCGAAAGCGGTACGTTGAAGCAGTCGTGGCGCGTGCCCGACAGTTAGCGGTCGAGCGTGATCAGCGTGCAAAGTTTGCCGTCGCAAGTGAGCGGTCACGTATTTCGCGTGAGATGCATGACATTGTGGCACATTCACTGTCGGTGATGATCGCACTGTCAGACGGTGCATCACGTGCGGTCGAGCAGGCACCGGCTGAGGCGGCGGACGCGATGCGATCGAGTGCGTCAACTGGGCGACAAGCACTTACGGAAATGCGCCGCGCACTGGGCGTTCTGCGTGATTCACAGGGTGCCGAATTAGCGCCGCAGCCGAACGCGAATGATCTGCCCGCGCTGATTGCCGGATTTGAAGATGCCGGTCTGAACGTTGCTGCGCACGTGAGTGTGCAGGTTGCAGACGAGGGGCTGGGGCTTGCCGTCTACCGTATTGTGCAAGAGGCGCTCACGAATGCGCTGCGTTATGCGGGAATTGGCGCGCGAGCTGAGGTGAGAGTGTCGACGGCGGCAGACACGTTGCATGTGATGGTGCGTGACTACGGCACACCGCAGGGAATGCCGGCTCCGCCGACGGGTCAGGGTTCTGGCCAGGGACTCATTGGTTTACGTGAGCGCGTACGCGCTTTTGGTGGGGTGCTGAACTCGCAGCCCGCACCCGACAGGGGTGGGTGGATCGTAGAGGCAACGATGCCGATGCGTGAAGCTGCGAGCGACGGCGCTAAAGATAGTACAGGTGCAAGGGAATAACCAGTGTTGGTGACTGAGACGAATGAAATAGATGAAGTGCCCGAAATTCGGGTGATGCTTGTTGACGATCAAGACCTGTTGCGGTCGGGGTTTCGACTCTTGTTGATGGCTGAGCCAGATATTCGGGTGGTTGCCGAAGCAGATTCGGGGGAGGCAGCGCTCGCCAAGCTCGCGGAGTGCGAGGGCGCATGCGATGTGGTGCTCATGGATGTGCGCATGCCCGGTATGAGCGGTATTGAGACAACCCGGTTGGTGACGGAGAGGTTTCCAGACGTACGGGTCTTGGTGCTTACCACTTTTGACGGAGATCAGTATGTTGCTGATGCGGTGGCTGCGGGCGCTGCCGGGTTCTTGTTGAAAGATGCCACCCCGGAAGATCTGGTGAACGCGATTCAGCAGGTGAACCGCGGGGATGCCGTCATGGCGCCGTCTGTTGCCACGCGGATTTGGGAACAACTGCGTCAGACACGATCGAAAACGCACAGCCTGAGTGCGACCGCAGCTGAGGGTGCTGCCGTTGACACTGCCGACAGTCAGGGGGATACGGCTGAGCGCAGCGCAGCGCTAGACGCGCTGACTGATCGTGAACGTGATGTGTTGGCGCTGATTGCGGCGGGACGCAACAATAGCGAAATCAAAGCGGAACTGTTTCTGTCAGAGTCGACCGTGAAAACGCACATTAGCCGTATTTTTGCGAAGCTCGGTCTGCGTGACCGTGTCCACGCGGTCATTTACGCGAAAGACTGCGGACTCTAAACCTCGGTGTCGCTTGTGGCGGTGCGTGACCCATCGCCATCTGCGTCGAATTCCTCTTCGTCTTCTTCTTCGGCGGGGAAGTCAGAGTCGAGCCGGTCTTCGATGAGTTCTTCTTCGAGCTGCCAGACGGGGTCGCCGCCCTCACTTTGATCTACTTCGACAATGAGCTCGAGCGCGTCTGGGTCATCATCACCCAAAATGCGGCGAGCTTCGGCAATGATCTTATTGCGATCGGCATCAACGTCGAAGCCGTTGAGTGCATCTTCGATGGCGGCTCGGTACAGATCAAGCGCCTCGTTCAACTCTTCTTCTGGAATGTGGTGCTGGGTCATGAGAGCCTCCTGTCAAAGGTGAGCTGTGTTGCAAGCTTAGGCCGAAGCCTCAAACTGAACAAGCGAATTTATGTGTGGATCACCAAGCTGTGACCGTGCGTGATTGATAGTTTTGAGTACCTGCGCACGGAGGGCATTACCGCGCTGTGCGAATCCTTGCTGCAGCTCAGCATACTGGTGCTTCCCCTCTGCAGTTTCAATTGGAATGGCCTCGTACCCGTACTCCGACACATCATATGGCGATGCTTGCATATCAACTATGCGGATATCACGGGCGAGTTCGAAGGATTCGAGGAGCATCTCACCTGGAACAATGGGCCCGAGTTTGCCGATCCACTTATATATGTCCATTCCAGCATGTAGGCAACCGGGTTGGTCCATATCTGGCTGATTTTCTCGTGTTGGGTTCAGCGTGTTGAGCGGCGCAGCATCCGGGGTAAAGAAACGATATGCGTCAAAGTGACTGCAGCCAATTCGGTGATTTTCAACGACTTTGTCGGTGGCGTCATGTCCGATGCGAAGCGTCAGTCCGCGGTGACGAAGTGCTTCTGGTGTGAGGTGATACACCATTGCCCACTCATGTAAACCGAAGCATCCGTATTGCGGGGTGCGATCGAGCGTTCGTGAGAGCAAATCGTAAATATAGTCCACTGTTTTGCCGCGCTTTGCGAAGAACTGTTTCAGGTCGACTGCGATGTCAGAGCCGTGCGGTGCGGGCGTCGCGTAGTAGCGCCATGTTTCACGTGAAACGCGCCCATTCTCGAGAGTCACGCCTGCGCCCGGATGCCATCGGCGCAGTTCGCCCGGTTTGATCGTGTAATAGGTGAACAGAAAATCTTCGATCGGGTGCTTGATGCCCCGTGCGCGTCGTGCAAGATGGCTTGCGGTGAGCGCGTCGGCATGCTTGGCATGGGCTTCAGCCCGAGGGCGCCATTCCGATTCGCTCAACATTCGCATAAATTTAGCCTAGAAGCCGAAGCAGAAAATGCCCAACTGGGGCAGTTCGGGTTAGTTTGTACGTATGCAGAAACCAGAAGACGTGCTGGATAAGTGGACCCAGGCGTGGAACACTCTAGACGCTGATGCGCTCGCAGACCTCTTCGACGAGGACGCAGAATTCGTCAACGTCGTCGGCCTGTGGTGGCACAACCGCGCAGACATTCGCGAAGCACACCAGTACGGCTTCGATCATATTTTCTCAAAGTCTAAAATATGGTTTTCTGAAAAACAGACACGGCTCATAGGCGAATCAGCGGCTGTCATTGTCGCGAAATGGTCAATCGAGGGTCAGCACACTCCCAGCGGTGGTGACGCAGAACAGCGCAGCGGGATTTTCACGTTCGTGCTCGAAAAATTCGATAGCGAATGGCTCGTTGTCGCCGCACAAAACACTGACCTGGTTCGTGGAGCTTCTTCACTCACCGTCGTTGATGGCGTGACACAGTCCGCAGAGTATGACGCGCCCACCCCAAGCTACCGGGAAGACCCACGGCCACACTGATCTCGACAAACAGTGGCATCCTAGAGACATGACGAATCTCGATTCGAACCCGAGCGTGTCAGTGTTGCAGCCGGGCGAGCCCTGTTACGCCGTAGAGGTGCTTGAACCTCGTGCCGTGCCACTCGGTGGCATCCGGGCAATGACGGTGTATCGTACGCTTCCGCAACGGCAGCGATCTATGGTCGGAGCCTGGTGTTTTCTTGACCACTACGGCCCTGACGATGTTTCTGAAACGGGCGGTATGCAGGTGCCGCGACACCCGCATACTGGGCTGGCCACTGTCTCATGGTTGTTTACTGGGCGGATTGATCATCTTGATTCTGGCGGCACCGCTGCTGCGGTGAACCCCGGCGAACTCAACCTCATGATCGCTGGCCGCGGTATTACACATCAAGAGATTAGTTCCCCCGACACAGCTTCTCTCCACGGGGTGCAGCTCTGGTATGCCATGCCACACGAGACCAGACATAGCGAGAACCACTTTGCCCACTATGTTCCAGAACCGGTCACCCAAGAAGGAGTCATGGCACGGGTATTCCTTGGCGAACTGCTCGGCTCGGTGTCACCGGTCGACACTCGCACACCAGACCTGCTTGGTGCCGAGCTACTCATTGACCCTGACACGACCGTTCGGCTGAGTGTGCGCACCGATTTTGAACACGCGGTGCTTGCCGAAAATACGGACGTCACCGTGAACTCGCTGCCAACGCCACACCGGTCCCTCGCCTACGTGCCCACAGGTGCCGACACACTTGAAATCACTGCCGGTTCTGCCGGGGCGCGGGTGCTTCTGCTCGGAGGCGTTCCGCTCGGGGAACAGATTGTGATGTGGTGGAACTTTATCGGGCGAGACCATGACGAGATCGTCGAATACCGACGCCGGTACCAGGCCGAAATGGGTTTTGAAGCGCCGCACCTAGAAGATGCCGACAAACCTCCGCTATTCGGCACCTACCCGAAAGGACAGCCTCCGGCGCTTCCCGCGCCACCGATGCCTGTTTCGCGACTTCGGCCGCGCGAGTAACGCGCACACCATCCGAAGAAAGGATACCCACATGTCACAGGAACAATTCGAAGTTCAACATCAGCCCGATCAATCCCGATACGCCCTCATCGACCAGAACGGTGCTAGCGGACCGATATCAATCGGCGAAGAAGCCTACGTGGACATCGCCGAAGCCGAACCTCACGAACGTGTTTTTTACCATACTGAGGTGTCGGAAGACTACTTGGGCCAGGGACTTGCTTCAGTGCTTGTGCGGCAGGCTGTCGATCAAGCGATCGCAGCGGGATTCCGTATCGTTCCGGTGTGTCCCTATGTTGCAAAATGGTTCGAGAAGCACTCCGAATATGCCGATCATGTCACTGCGGTAACCCCTGCCCACCTCCGTGCGGTGAGCGCAAGCTGAACGAAAAGCCACTCAACCGCGCCTCACCAACGAGCTGAGTGCCGCTAGTCGCGGCGAAACCCGCGCAGTGCGTCAAGCTGACGGCGTTCCCGCTTACTCGGACGCCCCGCTCCCGGGTCACGCCAGACTGGCGCTGGGCGTTCCGTTCTGGGTGGCGGCGGGGGAGTGAAGTCTTCAAAATATTTCGCAGCCTCGGCAGCGCTGCCACGTTTTGTGGCAAGACCGGTCACTTTATAGATGCGTTCGTGTCCGTGGAGGCGAACCCGAACCGTGTCACCCACGCGCACCTGCTGGGCGGGTTTTGCTGAATCGCCGTTCACATATACGTGCCCGGCCTTGCATGCAGTGGTCGCCTGACTGCGGGTTTTGGCAAGCCTGACCGCCCACACCCAACTATCAACCCGCACTGCGCTCATGCCGTCGATCGTAGCAAGGGAATACTCAGGCTGAATGTGCGTTGTCACTGGTAGAGCTGCCGCTAACTGGCCCCGGCTCGACAGATTTTGAGAGGACACACACATGTCAACCATCACCGTACTTGGAGCCACCGGATTCGCCGGGTCAGCAATTGCCAGCGAGGCTCTAGATCGCAAGCACACTGTCACACTCGTGTCCCGATCCACCGCCAAAATCGAGGGCGGCAGAGTCGTCCAGGGCTCAGTGTTTGACGACGCCACCCTTACTGAGGCGCTGACCGATGTAAACGATGAGACTGTTGATGTTGTCGTGGGCGCACTTTCGCCTCGCGGCGACATGGAGGGCCGTGTGAAAGAAGCGTACGCGAATATCGCGGGACGCCTTGCAGGCACCGACACCCGATTCGTCGTGGTCGGTGGATTCGGGTCAATGCTTGCCGAAGACGGCAGCCGCATTGCCCACGGTGATGACTTTCCGGAGGCGTTCAAAACCGAAGCGGCTGAACTGTTCTCAGTGCTTGAAATCCTCCGTGAAACCGAGGGACTGAACTGGACTTACGTCAGCCCGGCCGCCAACTTCGGAGCGTACATTCCTGACCAAACCCGTCGCGGTAGTTACCGTTTAGGCACTGATGTTCCCTTCTTTGATGACAATGGTGAATCAACAATTTCGGGCCCAGATTTTGCGATTGGTGTGGTTGATGAAATCGAGCGCGCTGCGCACAATCGCGAGCATATTTCCTTCGCTTACTAAACATCTGGCTCAGTAAGAACGCAGTAGCCTAGAGTTATGACTTCAGCGCCAGGGTTTTCTGAAACCGGAACCACCTGGCTGGGGTACCGGCGCGCAACGGGGCAATACCGCAAGGTCCTGATTGTGATGTTCCTTGCAGGGGTAGCGACTTTCGCGCAGCTGTACGCCCCGCAGGCGGTGCTACCCGAACTGTCAGAGTATTTCGAGGTGCCGATTTCGTCCGCGGCGCTCGTCGTGTCGGCTGGCACGATTGGGCTTGCCGTGACCGTGTTGCCGTGGTCGATTGTTGCTGACCGGATCGGGCGACGTAAGAGTATTGCGATTGCGGTATTTGTTGCGACTGTGTGTGCACTGGCCATTTCGGTTGCACCAAGTTTTGAGCTTGTGCTGGCGCTGCGCGTTCTTGAAGGAGCTGCGCTTGGCGGGGTCCCGGCCGCGGCGATTGCCTACGTGAACGAAGAGATCCACCCAATAGATGCTGCTGTCGCTTCGGGTATTTTTATTGCGGGCAACACGATCGGCGGTATTGCAGGGCGAATTATCACGGGTCCAATCACTGAAGTAACTGGCTCGTGGCGGCTCGGAGTATTCGTGGTGGCGGCTGTCTCAGTTGTTTGTGCGGTGCTGTTTATCTGGTTGGCGCCGCGCGCGAAGGGCTACATTCCGGCGAAAGGCGCAGATGTGAGGCCGTTGCTGCAGGACTTCCGCTCTGCGTTTTCGGTTTCGTTGCGGCATCTAAAACAACCGAAACTCTTGTCGCTGTATGCGCTCGCATTTCTGCTCATGGGCGGATTCGTGGCGATTTACAACTATCTTGGAGCGCACCTGAACGCTCCTCCATACTTGTTGCCAGTGTGGGTAACCTCGCTCGCTTTTCTCGCTTATCTTGCGGGTACGGTTTCCTCACCTATCGCTGGACGGTACACCACTGTTTACGGCCGCAAACGAGTGATGCTGACCTCGACTGGTATTGCGATCTTGGCGCTCGGGGTCATGATGATCCCGAGTCTGTGGGCAGTGATTGCCGGACTCGTACTGTTCACCGCCGCATTCTTTGGGGTCCATGCGGTCGCGGTTGGTTGGGCAGGTTCAGCCGCGACGGTCGGTCGCGCACAGTCCACTGCTCTCTACAATTTTGCCTACTATTTCGGGTCAAGCTTGATTGGTTATGCCGCTGGTTTATTCTTTGACGCCCAAGGGTGGATCGTGATGGTCATTGCCATCATGGTGCTGTACGCGGTGAGCTTCGTGATCGCGTATGTGCTGCTTCCTCACAAACCTCCAGGCCCCGCTACGGTGAATATTCGCAGTGTGAGCGACTAGCGCCCGACTTATTTCTCAGTTGACTTTGCTGGGGCTGGACACTAGCTTATTGACCTAACGAACGTTAGTTAGGTGCATGGCGATGACGCGAGACAGAATTCTTGATGCTGCGTTGCAGTGCTTTTCACGCGCAGGTTATTCAGACACATCAATGAAGGACATCGCACGTGAGGTTGGCATTGCTGCGCCATCAATCTACGCACACTTCAAAAACAAAGAAGCGCTCTATTCTGCGACGTTTGAACGCAGTATGCACGAACATGAACAGTTTTTTCGGGATCGTTTGGGAAACACTGCACAGCTATCACCGACACAACAGCTCGAATCTATTCTCACAAGTGTTCCGGACTTTTACCGTGCCAACCCAGACCATTTCGGGTTTCATCTCGCAACGGCAAACTCCCCGCAGTTCAAAATATTAGGTCTGCAGACCACGTTTGATTGGCTCGAAGATCGACTTCGTGAGGCGGTTGAGAAAGCCTATCTTGACGGTGTTGCGCGGAAGGATTTTCGTGTGATTCCTGCCGAACACTTTTTTTCGTTCTTTGTTTGCCTGCTCGATGGTCTTTACCTCGAGATGGTCTACTACGAGGAACCTCGCTATTCAGTAAGACTCCAACAGGTTTGGTCGTCGATGCTGTCATTCATCCAACGCTGAACAAAGTCGCACCGCACGACGTAATACGGCACAGGCAAAGGAGTCACTGATTATGCCGCAACAACAGAACGAATTCACAGAAAATAACAGTGCAGCGCCCGCTCAAGGCGTAGAAGACACGGTTGAAGAAACCCCCATTATTAAGAAAACTGACTATGAGCTTGGCGTCGTTCCCGCAGGGGAGCGAAAAGGCTGGCTGCCTATCGCAGGTATCTGGATCGCCATTGGTATTGACCTGTCGGGCACTATTCTCGGCGTGCAGCTTGGCGCCGGGATGCCGTTTGGTCAAGCGATCTTCGCCACTATGCTTGGTTCACTCCTTCTGGGTTTGTTCGCGATGGCAGCAACTTATGTTGGTGCGGCAACCGGGTTTACGAGCGCGATGATTTCTCGGACTGTGTTCGGTCGGGCCGGCGGCTTCGTGATTGCGCTTGCCATGGCGATCTCTTCGCTGGGTTGGTTCGGGGTACAAACTGGTTTCTTTGCGACCAACGCTCAGGTGGCCGTCTTTGAACTCTGGGGACTCGACTGGAACATTCACGTGTTCACCGTGCTGGGTGGCATTTTGATGGCGATCACTGCGTTGTGGGGCTACCGGTCAATTGAACGTCTGAGTTCGTGGGCCGTCCCACTTCTTATCGTATTGCTATTTGTCGCTGTCATTATGGCGTTTGTTCGGTTCGGAACTGGCAACATTCTTGAGCCGGTCGATCAGGCCTTCAGCTTCGGTGGAGCCGTGTCGCTCGTGGTTGGGATCTTTGTATTCGGGGTGATTGTGTCACCCGATATTGCTCGTTGGGCAAAAACTCCGAAACAAGCAATGGCAGCAGGCTTTGTCGGCTTCTTCATCGGCAACTCACTCATCGTTCTTGTTGCGCTCGTACTGTCACAGGTGATGGGCACTGATGACTTTATGCAGATGTTCTTTATTCTCGGTATTGGCGCGATCGCGATCGTTGTACTCACACTTGCGCAGTGGACCACCAACACCAACAACCTGTACAGCGCGACGCTCAGCCTGTCCGTGGTTATTCCGAAGATGGGACGAAAGACACTCACTGTGATCGGAGCGGTCATTGCAATCGCTGCCGCAGTGCTCGGTATCTATGACCATTTCATCCCGTTCATCTCCGCAATGAGCGCCATTATTGCTCCGTATGGTGGTGTGTTCATGGCGGACTTCTTCATGCGACGCGGCACACGTCTTAAGCAGAAGGATCCACACCCGCCCCGAGTCGACTACATTGCGTTCATCTCATGGGCAGTCGGCGCAGTCGTCGGTGTATCAACCACTCAGCCTGGCGATGGCCTTGGTTTTGGACTGTTCTCGATATCGACCATTCCAGCGCTTGATGCCGTGCTTGCAGCGTTTGTGGTTCACGCTCTGCTGTGCCTGATAACCCGGACAAAAGCAGCAAAAACCGCGTCGTAAAAGCGCCGAATTCCCTTGAGAAAAGGACCAGCAAACACATGCTCACCCAGATAACCGAAACCGAGATCGATGCGATCGCGCAAGGTGCCACCGTCATGGGCACCGGCGGCGGAGGCGACCCACTCGTGGGGTCATTGATAGCCAAACGCGCGATTCGCGAGCACGGTGCAGTGACGGTACTCCAGGTCAATGAGCTCCCAGCAGCGGGCGTGATCGCACCGGTTGGCATGATTGGTGCCCCCTCGGTCTCGCTCGAAAAAATCTCTGCCGCGGGTGAAATGCTGCGCGCGATCGAGGTGTACGAATCGGCTACTGGACAGACAGTATCGGCGATTATGCCTATCGAGATTGGCGGCGGTAACTCGATGATCCCGATCGCGGCTGCAGCTGAGACAGGACTTCCTATCGTGGATGCTGACGCAATGGGACGTGCATTCCCCGAGAGCCAAATGGTGACGTTCCATCTTGCAGGTTATGGTCCGGGGACAACTGTGATGACTGATTCGCACGGCAACGGTGTGGTGAGTTCTCCTATTAACGGAAAATGGTCTGAACGTCTTGCTCGTGCCATCTGTTCTGAGATGGGTGGATCAGCGACCATGATCGACTATGCATACCCGCGTGACGTGGTACAAGAATGTGCAATTCCGCGCACCCTAACGACCGCGTTTCAGATCGGCGAGGTGTTGCAAGATCGTAAAATTCCTGATGATCAGAAGATTGATCGTCTGTTAGAGCGATTGAGCGGCTACCGTGTGTTTCGCGGTAAAGTCGCGGCTATTGAGCGCTCGGTCGTGGGCGGATTTACCCGCGGGGAGGCGCGGTTGGAAGGATTCGCAGAAGATAAGGGCAGCGAACTACTCGGGAATTTTCAAAACGAAATGTTGCTTGCCATGAAAGACGGGGAGCTTGCGGCGGTTACTCCGGACTTAATTTGTGTGCTTGATGATTCAACGGGGATTCCCATCACTACAGAATCGCTTCGTTATGGCGCACGCGTGACAATCGTTGCGCTGCCGTGTAATGAACGTTGGCGCACTGACATCGGTATTGAAACAGCCGGTCCACGCTATTTCGGGTACGACACTGACTTCGTTCCCGTCGAGATGCTTGCTGCGAAGAAGGAGTCCACTGTATGAGTTACCGCATCGGCGTTGACGTTGGCGGCACCAATACAGATGCCGTAATTCTTGACGAAAACCTGAGCATTATTACCTCAGTCAAGTCACCGACCACGGAGAAGTCCATTGACGGTGTGCTCGCATCGGTCCAAAAAGTACTGGCCCAGTCCGGGGTGGATCCCGCCCGCATATCAACGGTCACTTTGGGCACAACCCACTGCACCAACGCGATTGTGCAGCGAAAATCGCTCAGTAAAGTTGGTGTCATCAGAATCGGTGGCCCCGCAACTAGTGCTGTCCCGCCATTTGAAGGCTGGCCGGCGGATCTTCGTGAAACCGTTGAAACGACATCGGTGATCGTGAATGGCGGCCACGAATTTAACGGCCGTGAGATCGCGGGGCTTGATGAAACAGCCATTCGAGATGTATGTGAAGACATGCGCGGAAATGTAGACGCAGTCGCAATTATCGGAGTGTTTTCACCGGTCGTGCGTGACCATGAAGAGCGTGCCGCGGACATTGTCAGAGAGGTGCTCGGGGTGCCGATGAGCCTGTCGCACGAGGTTGGCAGCGTCGGGCTACTCGAACGGGAGAACGCGACGATTCTCAATGCGGCGCTGATCCATACCTTAGAAAGCATGGTGACCGGTCTCGAGACAGCTCTACAAAGGCTTGGAATTCGGGCAAGGCTCTTCTTAGGACAGAACGATGGCACCCTGATGCAACTTGATTTTGCGCTGAGGTTCCCCGTGTACACAATCGGGAGCGGACCAACGAACTCAATTCGAGGTGCGGCACACCTGTCAGGGATGCAAGATGCACTGGTTGTCGACGTAGGCGGCACAACAAGTGATATTGGCGTGCTTGTTGCAGGTTTCCCAAGGCAGTCGTCACATGCCACGACGATCGGAGGAATTCGCACGAACTTCCGCATGCCTGATGTGCTCTCGGTGGGTCTTGGCGGTGGTACAGTCGTGCATTCTGGAACCCAGAACAACGATGAGCTTGCGGTTAGAATCGGCCCCGACAGTGTCGGGTACCGCATCACCTCCGAAGCGTTGACATTTGGTGGAGCGACCTTGACTGCCACAGATATAGCCGTGAAATCTGGGCGCCTGAGCATTGAGAATACCCAGGGCCCTGAAATTGATGATGCGGTATACGAGGCTGGTGAAGCAGAGATACGAAAAATTCTTGAAGAACACATTGACCAAATGAAGCCAAGCGCCCAGGCCGCGCCAGTAGTACTAGTTGGCGGCGGTGCAGCGATCTGCCCTGATCAACTTCAAGGAGTCTCACAAGTTATCGTGCCTGATCATTCGGGTGCTGCCAACGCGGTAGGCGCTGCAATTGGTGACGCGTCCGGGCAAGCCGAGCAGGTGTTCTCGCTCAAGGAAGTCTCACGTGCCGACGCAGTCAGCACGGTCAAGCGTGAAGCGATTCAGCGTGCTATTGATGCCGGGGCAGACCCTGGTGCGATCGAAGTGATGAGTGTTGAAGACCTACCGATGGCCTATATTGACGACGCTATTATTGTGACCGTTCGGGCATCTGGGAGATTGCTCTAAAGCTTTCATCGATATTGGGTGAGTCTCGAATATGAGAAGCTAAGAGCAGGGAACTTATAGTTGGGGGTGCACGTGTGAGCAGCAATGACGCGCCCGGATACGACACTATTGTGACGACTGTTGACACCGAGATAGAGATTTCACGCTCCCGGTTTCTGACACGGCTCGCTCGCGTGAGTTCTGAAGAAGACGCACGAGAAATTATTGCGCAGGTCAAAGCCGAACATCCGCGCGCTCGCCACCACTGCACCGCATTCGTGATCGGTTCGGATGGGCGTGTGCAGCGCTCAAGTGATGACGGAGAACCTTCCGGCACAGCGGGCGCGCCTATGCTCGACGCGCTCGTTTCAGCAGGATTAAGCGATGTTGTTGCGGTCGTAACTCGATATTTTGGTGGTGTGCTGCTTGGCGCAGGTGGCCTAACTCGCGCATATCGCGGAGCTGTCGCAGAAGCCACTGCTGCCGCACGCCGACAGCGTCGTGAACAGCTCACGCCTGTGAGCGTGCGTCTCAGATACGACGTAGCGGCTTCGCTTGAAGCCGAAGCTCGCCGACGTGGCTATGTGATTGGCCATGCTGAATATGCTGAATCCGTGACGCAAACATTCCTCGCGCGCCAAGACGAAATAACTGAGCTGTGCGCACTCGCGCAAGAACTCTCCTCGGGTGAGGCCGAAGTCACCAGCGGCGTCGCTGAATATGTCGATGTATAAGTGTTTACCTGCACTCCCTGCGGATGTCAGGCGCGGCCGATAGGATAACCGCATGAGTTACTGGGGTGAAGTCGTCGGTCAACCTGACGCGGTGGCTACGCTCAACCGCGCGACAGTTGACCGCGAAGAACTCTCACATGCGTGGCTCATTACGGGGCCTCCCGGTTCGGGGCGCATTAATGCCGCACGACGATTTGCGGGAGCCCTCGTTGCCGCAGATGCAAGCGATGAGGCGCGAGAACGCGCCTACAAGCTTGTTGTAGCCGGCACCCACCCTGATGTCACGATCGTGTCGACCCAAGCGAATCAGCTCGATGTGCAGGTGATGCGTTCAGCAGTCACCTCTGCGTATTACGCACCGGCCGAGTCACGTCTGCGTGTGATTGTGGTCGAGGATGCGGACCGCATGAATGCTCACGCAGCCAACGCGACGCTGAAAGCTCTCGAAGAGCCTCCAGAAACCACTATTTGGGTGTTGTGCGCACCCAGCGAAGCTGACCTGCTGCCCACGATTCGTTCACGCACGCGCGCTGTGCGATTGCGCACGCCCGGGGTTCGTGAGGTCGCTGAACTTCTCGAAGCACGTGACGGTGTTTCACGAGCTGCGGCCGAACAAGCCGCGCGTCTGACACAGGGACATATTGGAATGGCGAGGCGCCTCGCGACCGATGCCGAAGCGCTGCATCGGCGTGAGCGAACGATTGAGCTTGCCCTCAGTATCGAAAGCCTTGCTGATGCGATGCGTGTCGCCGGTGAACTCTTTGCGGTTGCAAAAGCTGACGGGCAGGCCCTCGTTGACGAGCAGGGCGAGCAGGAACGCGAATCAATGATGCGCAGTCTCGGTTTACAGCCGGGCGAAGCGATACCACCAAAACTTCGTTCGCAGTTTCGCGCGCTCGACGATGACCTGAAACGTCGACAATCCCGCAGTCTGCGCGACGGAGTGGATCGTGTCCTTGTTGATCTGCTCACCCTGTGGCGAGACGTGCTTATTGTTGTTCTGGAGGCTGGGCAGCCGCTTGTGAATGCAGAACACCGTAGCGAAATTGAACGTCGAGCAGGCCTCATCTCTCTCGGGTACGCTCTCGAGGCGACGCGTTCGATTGATGAGGCGCGCGAACGGCTCTTAAAAGGGGTCACACCAGCGCTTTCGCTCGAAGCCGCGTTTGCGAAACAGATTCTTGCTCGATCAAAAACTGAAAGTGAACTTTCTGCATGAGCAGTCGTGATCCACAATCGACGAAATCACGATTCATGGCACGCGTTTCTTCCGCGGCCGCGATGCTCGCGGCAGCCGCTCTTGTCGCTGTGGGATGCGCGGCGGCACCTGAGGTGAGCGTTCCGGAAACACTCGATCTTGATGGTTTCCAATCGCAAGAAGTTGATTGGGTGAAATGCCGCCAAGGAGCCCTGTGTGCGAAAGTCAGCGCACCGCTGGACTGGAACGATATCGGCGGTGAAACGATCGAACTTGCACTTGCGAAACTTCCGGCACGCACCGATGATCCTCTCGGCACCATCTTTGTGAACAATGGCGGGCCCGGCATGGCGGCCTCAGAATATGTGAAGAACACCACTTCACGGTATGAAACTCTTCGCGAAGATTACAACATCGTCGGCTGGGACCCTCGAGGTGTGGGTTCGTCAACCCAAGTCGCGTGCTTTGACGACAACGAAATGGATGAGTATCTGTTTGACGTGCCTGAGAAGAACGAAGACGGTAGCGAAATTGAGCAGGGCACCGAAGAATGGCTTGAGCTCGTCGAAGAGGAAAATAAGGAATTCGGCCAAGCATGCTTTGAAAACAGCGGTGACCTGATCGAACACGTGGGCACTCAAGACACGGTCCAAGACCTCGACCTGCTTCGTGCAATCGTCGGCGACAAACAACTGAACTATCTTGGACTCTCATATGGCACCTTCATTGGTGCGCGTTATGCCGAAACGTATCCCGAAAAAGTGGGTCATCTTGTGCTTGACGGTGCGTTAGAACCGACCGCACAAGAACCAGAAGTTGTGCTCGGGCAAGTGAAAGGTTTTGAGGCTTCGCTGCGTGCCTATCTTGAAGAATGCCTCGACGGTGAGCGCTGCCCGTTTGAGGGGACCGTAGATGAGGCTATGGCAGAAATTCACGAACTGCTTACTCAAATCTCTGAGGAACCGCTCGACAGTCACGACGGTCGCAAAGTCACCGTGTCGACTATGCTCACAGCAATAGTGACACCTCTCTACTCGCAAAATATGTGGTCAGACCTGACACTTCTTTTCCGAGATGCGTTCAACGGGCAGGGCGACATGGCGCTTTCACTTGCGGACTATTACTACGACCGAGACTCAAACGGAAGCTACAACAGTAATTCCACACAAGCGTTTAAAGCGATCAACTGTGCGGATTTTGGACAGGTCGAACCCAGTCTTGAATCTATGAACCAGAATGCCCACGAACTTTCGGAGGCGGCGCCCACATTAGGTCCGTTTCGGGGATACTCCGATGCGTCATGTGTGGGATGGCCAGCCGAGACAGAAAACATTCGGGTGCCGGTCACCGCGGCTGGGGCCGACCCCATCATGGTCATTGGGACCACTGGCGACCCCGCAACTCCGTACCAGTGGGCTGAATCGCTTGCGGACCAGCTCGAAAGTGGGAAACTCGTGACATACGAAGGCGAGGGACATCTCGCGTTTGGTGACGGTAGCGAGTGCATCAGCAGCACAATTGCTGACTATTTCACTGACGGAAAAATTCCGCAAAACGGGTTTGTCTGCCAACAGTAGCCACGCGAAAACAGCGCCCAAAATCATGGTAAGGTACTGTTTTGTGCAGATAATCTGTGATTTTCTGCTGCCGTGCCACCTTAGCTCAGTCGGTAGAGCGATTCACTCGTAATGAATAGGTCACCAGTTCGATTCTGGTAGGTGGCTCCATCGTTTCAGGGCTTCGGGCTTGAGTAGTAGTCACCGTCTCGTGAACAATGAGCGCTGCTGACTAAGCTGAGACTATGGCAGCGCCAGTCCAGTCGGTACTCAAGGCATACCGCATCCTTGATACTTTTAGCGCATCGAACGCGCCATCGACTATTCGTCAGATCGCGGCTAAGACCGGCATCCCGCGCAGCACCGTTTATGACCTGTGCCAGACGCTCGTTCAAACTGGTCAGCTCGAATATGTTCCCGGTGAGGGATATCAGCTCGGCGTTCGTTTAGTCGCGATGTCGGGTCCGGTACTAGAAAAACTCGGACTTGTAGAAGCGAGCGAGCCTTCAATGAACCGCTTAGCTACCCTCCCCTCCGGGGCAGCGTTTCTGAGTTTGTTCACATATCCGTGGGTCACCTACATTGCGTTCACCCACACACGCTCAAAACTGGATGTGCAGCGAAAAATGGGACTGCGGGTGCCGCTTCATGCTTCGGGTAGTGGAATATCTATTCTTGCCGAACTACATGACTCGACCATTGAAGAATATCTGGAGGACCTCTCAGAACCCATGGTTTCTCGCGTGAGACCGCAGGTTGAGGAGATGAGACGGCACGGTTATCTAGTGTCTAAATCATTCCAACGCGGTCTCGCGTCAATCAGCACTTCAATTCTTGGCGCAATTGATGCGCCAATTGGTGCGCTGGCATTTTTGGAGAATGAGTCGAAGGCTAGTAAGAAAGACGCCATGAGGATCGGGAAGA
Source organism: Canibacter sp. (assembly GCA_052085365.1). Taxonomy (GTDB): domain Bacteria; phylum Actinomycetota; class Actinomycetes; order Actinomycetales; family Microbacteriaceae; genus Canibacter. The sequence goes on from JBQDFP010000007.1 coordinate 66,107, forward strand.
TGTTAAAAGAAGAAGCTCTCTCGATCTCACACCGTATTCGTGCTGCACAAGGTGCCTACTGACACTATGTCCGGGACAGCCGGACAGGTGGTTGTTCCGCTTGAGTTACTCGGCCAAGATCTAATTAATACGAACGGAACACGTCGACGGTTCCCGGTATTACAAGTAAGTCAAGTAAGCGAACCGCTATTTGGGTGCAGCTCGTACAACTTGTAGGTCTTATCAATGCAGGTGCGCAGTGTTGCGCTGTACGGCTAGTAATTGAGCAAACGGACGAACCGTTTCGATGACTAACGATCATCTCAGTTGTTCGCAGACCACTTATCAATCAGCTCCTTAGAAGGGCTTTATTCGTCGTGTCAAAAACCAACAGCAGCGATGTCGTGAAGACGGATGAAGAGAGAATCCGGGAGATCGAGCGCAACTATGAAGAGGTGTTCGGATCTGTACCGCCATCTCTCGACACTCGCCTTACTGTGTTCTCTGGCCAACAGCGCGAAGCGGTCATCGCGTTTGAAGAGGCTCGATCTCTAGCGGTTATGCCTCCAGGAACTTCGCAAAAAGACGTTCAACTCATGCAGTTTGCGGTCTACCTCGCAACTGGTTCAGAGGGAGGAGCAACACATCATGGTGCTACTGCAATTGGCCATGGAGCCACGCTTGACGATCTTGGACTCGCAACTCATATCGCGCTACTTGCTTCCGGCATGTCAGCTTTACACCTCGGTGTAAAAATCATGAAAAACCTTCAGGACCCAGGATCCGAGTAGCTAAAAACCCAACTCACAAACGCACACAACAACAAGGAAAGATTAGTATGTCCTCGCTCGAATTCAAACTATGCACCTTCCGGCTAAAAGGCTTCCAAGCAGTAGGTTTAGGAATTGGAAAAGACCCGGCCACTGTAATTGATGCTCAAAGACTTTTCGCTTACCTAAATCAGGCTCAGCGTGAAGAAGATTTCTTAGTTTGGCCAGGCAATTTGGAGATGCTCCACGTACTTGATAACTGGAGCTACTTCGAACCGCTGTTCGCAAAAGCTGCGGAAATGATTGACAGTAACGAACTGCCGGCCGGTGAACTAGAAGACTTCACCCATGACGTGTCTGAAATTAAATTCGCACCACCAGTGCCCAACCCGAAGAAAGTATTGAGCGCCGGTGGTAATTACTACGATCACATGGAAGAAATGGGAGTGGTCGGCCGGGACACCATCAATATTGACGAACACCTGCCATACATATTTGTTACGACTCCGGATAACACGTTGATTGGCAACGGAGATGAGATTCGTCTTCCTCAACGCAAGCACTGGCGTGCCCTCGACGACATCGGTGATGATGCTACTTGGGAGACCGAACTCGCAGTCGTAATCGGCAGGAATGCCAAAGATGTTTCACCTGAAGAAGCGTTGGACTATGTCGCTGGGTACACCATTTACCAAGATGTATCCGCTGAAGCAATCCGTGCATTCGGAGCATTCGAGATGGACTGGTTCAACTCCAAGTCGGCTGATACTTATTCACCAATGGGTCCCTGGATCGTCCCGAAACGCTTTATCTCTGACCCGCAGAATCTTAGGATAAAGACCACTTCTGGTGGGGAAGTGAAACAAGATTCGAGCACCAGCGAGATGATGTACTCATGTGCTGAGATGGTCTCGTATGCATCGTCAATCGTGCATTTACAGCCCGGTGACATCATTGCGACAGGTACGTGCTCAGGTAACGGCTTTGCTAAGAATATTGATCGATTGGATGCAGAGAAAGTTGCATCAAACATCCCTCAGGGAATGCACTTTGGAAGCATGATGCTTCTTGCGAACCGTACTGCTGGCAATCACGAAAAACTTGAAGAAGGTAAGACTCTGGTCTCAGAAGTCGAGGGACTCGGACAGTTGATTAATCCAGTAGTACAGGACCGTTCTTAGCGGATAAACCGAAACTTCACCGACGGAGGTTGAAAGAAAATGGGAACAAAACTATCTATTCCTTCGAGCAGTTTGCCTTTAGTACGCGCTCGCCGAGCGGGAGATACTGTGTACACTTCCGGAGCGATTGGTGTTGGCAACGACGGAATGATTCCTGACAATTTTGCAGAAGAAGCACGCAATACTTTTCAAAGTCTCGGACAGTCCTTGTCCGAAGGTGGCGCGACATTCGATGATGTGGTGCGGGTAGGCATTTATATCAGCGACCAAAAGTATTTTCCCGAGATGAATGAGGTTTATGCAGAATTCTTTTCAGGACCCAACTACCCGGCGCGATCAGCGATAGTTACGGCTCTTGCCGTTCCCGAACTACGCTTCGAACTCGACGCTGTTGCCTGGCTCGGATAGCAATTAGCAGTCCGCGACGTCTGTTTGGGCGTCAATGAAGACACCCAAACAGACGTTCCCCTTAAGCGCCAGTAGATTCTTGCAATCGGAACACAAATGGCTTGGAGGAGTGTTCGTCCAGACCAGGACCACAAGTTGAGAAACGAGTTTGGCGCAGAACAATAAAGTAGACCAAAGGCGGTCTACTCGTTAGATCGGTGTATTCCAATGAAGGAAAAACAAACACAAAGAAAACGTCCGTCGCACAAGCTTATTGCTGCCGCAACGCTCGTCGGAACTACTCTCGAATACTTCGACTTCATCGCGTACGCAATTGCTGCATCAGTTGCATTTGGAGCCGTCTTTTTCCCTACTGAGGACCCGCTGGTAGGCACAATGTTTGCGCTGGGGACTTTTGCGGGTGGGTTTGTCGCTCGCCCGCTGGGGGCAATTATCTTCGGAGCCTTGGGTGACACTATCGGTAGGAAGCGCACGCTAATCGCGTCTTTTCTCCTGATGGGAATTGCAAGCCTATTTGTTGGGCTCCTCCCAACCCACGCTCAAATCGGTGCAGCTGCTCCAATTCTTTTGACTCTCTTGAGAATCCTGCAAGGGATAGGTGTTGGTGGAGAGTTCGCCGGCTCAGCGCTTTTCGGTGTTGAAAATGCGCCAGAAAACCGTCGAGCACTGTGGGGTAGCTGGACTGCAATGGGTACGTCGCTTGGCCCGGTGCTCGCTACGGGATTATTCACGTATCTCCTTTCATTTGACCGTGAAGCGCTGCTGATGTGGGGATGGCGAGTACCATTCTTGCTGAGCGGGGTCTTAGTCCTTTTTGGTGTTCTGGTGCGCCGTCATCTGGAAGAACCTATCGAATTCCAGGTCCACACTGACGAGATCAAGCTGCACAAGTCTTCCAAACTGGCACCGCTCGGAAAACTGTTCAAACAGGACTGGAGCGGGCTCATTGTGGGATCACTCGCGATAGTCGGCTTCTCAACAACAGTTTGGGTGCTTGTGACGTTCATGAACACCTATGTTGAAGTAGCGCTCAATATTTCACCGGCAGTGCTACTCGGGGCGCTCACGGTCGCACAAATCATTGGAGCAATCTCCTACCCATTCGTCGCCATGCTTGCGGACAAAGTGGGTGTGTTGCCAACTATGGTGTTTGGCAATGCGGCCGGCGCAATGTTTGCCGGACTCCTCTTTTTCCCGATTATCAATAACGAGACATACATCATGATGCTTGTCGCGACAACGGCCGGATATGGTCTGACGGTGTTTTCCTCGTCGCCTGCTCCAGCATTTCTCCGAGGAATGTTTAGCGTTGAAAACCGCTATACAGGGATGGGGCTCTCGTACCAGCTCGGTCATTTGCTGGGCGGTGGCTTTGCGCCACTCATTCTCACTGCCCTTTTCAGCACGAATGCGACGTGGGGGCCGATCGCCTTGTACCTTGCTGGCGTCCTCGCAGTGTCTGCGGCAGCAGTGGCAGTTTCGCCATTAGTTTCACGACGATACCGAGATGTCAGAACCGAGACAAATGACGTGATTACCAGCTCAGAAACCTAACTTGAGTCGATGTAGAGGTGGCTTCGGTTGCGGCAGCGCGGCCATCCCCGAAGCCACCTCGTTTTTGTTTATTACTTTCGCTCGCCGATATTTTTTAATCTGTGTCATCATCAGAGTCTTTGCGGAAGAACAACACTTCTAGTGACAAAACCAGCGCAGACAAAATAGCGATCGACGATGGCACAAAATATGTCAGCATGTGGATACGGTCTATGTCGTCCGGAATGAACAAGTTGATCCACACAACAACTAATGCCACTCCGCTCGACAAGCCGCCGATGATCGTGACGATCCGGAACTCTTCACGGACTCGCCTGGCATCTTTTCGGAACCTGAACTTCGCGTCAATGCTGAAGAAAATCAGCAGCGTCACGATGAGCGCTGCCGCGTCAAGTAACTGATCAGGTGTGAGTTCACGCATAGTCACATGCTGTCGTGTTCACTCACCGGAAGCAACACTGCCAAGCCCAGTAATCAGCCACGACCGAAGCTCTCAGTCTCAAAGACCCAGCGCCCCGCATCATCTTCATAGGCATGCAAAATCCACACTTCGCCGTTCAACACGCGTGGAACATCATCACCGGTGATGCGAGCCAGCCCCGCACGAATCCATGCACCGTGCGACACCAGAATCGACCCGGGTGCTTCAACCACATACTGACGTAGTGCAGCCGCAGCACGGTTCGCGAGATCGTCAAGTGGTTCGGCATCTGGTACCTCAAGACCCGGCCAGGTTTCGAACGCCTCCGTGACCGGGAGCCCCTCGGCGCTGCCGAAGTCTCGCTCAATAATTGCGGCATCCGTTGCAATCGAGTTGTTGCTGAGAGCGTCTCGATCAAGATTTTCGGCAATGATTGCGGCGGTTTGTTGCGCACGACCCAGCGGTGACGCCGTGAGCGTGCGCCATGAAGACCCTGCCGTGAAATGCGCTGTTGCCTCACTCAGCGTTACCGCGGCGTCTGCCGCCTGTCGACGGCCCTCACGATTGAGCGGAACCTCAGTTTGCCCCTGAATGCGACGCTCACTATTCCAGTCAGTTTCACCGTGCCGCACAATCGCGATCACCTGTTGAATACGAGAACTCAAATCTTTGACCCCATAGTCATACTCTAGTCAGAGCCGGCTGCGTCGTGGGCTCAGCCGAGTCCTGCGGTGGTAGGAACTGCGTAGCTTCCGGGGCATCATCAGCAGAATTTTTAGTGGCGCGAGGAATAGACGATGCTGCATATGCGAAGGCATGACTGATCTCAACATGAACCCGATCGCCCTCGTCGCAGCGCACCCCGAACTGACGGCTGCGCAGCCTGTTGCCGTCCCACTCAATAACCAGGTCATCACCGTCACGTCCGAACAATGAAGACAGCACTCGGGCCTCACCCGCAGCGTCAGGCCGCACCCCCACATGTTCGGGCAGGACAGCAAGTTCGACGGCGGAACTGCCCACTGCATCTACAGAATCGACACGTGACCGTTCGATCGACACCGGTAGGTCTATTGCGTGCGCCGCGTAGGAATCCAACCTGCCAGGGAACACGTTTGCGTCAGCGAGAAACTTCGCGACAAATGAAGACTCGGGGTGTTGGAGCAGCTGTGCCGGGGTACCGACTTGCTGGACTCGGCCTCCGTCAAGCACCACAACACGATCAGCAAGAGCAATCGCCTCATTGCGGTCGTGCGTGACATGAATGACCGTCAACCCAAGCTCGCGAGCTAACATCCTCAATTCAAGACGAAGCCGGTCACGCAGGGGTTCATCGAGTGCCGACAGCGCCTCATCAAGTAGTAATACGCGTGGCCGACACACGACCGCGCGCGCGAGAGCGACACGCTGACGTTGCCCACCCGAGAGCGTTGCGGGGTTTCGTTTCTCATACCCAGATAGCCCGACCAGTTCGAGCGTTTCGCCGACGCGTGTTTTGCGTTCAGCACGCCCGACACCGGCCATTTTGAGGGGATATTCCACGTTCTTAGCCACATTCCAGTGCGGCCAAACAGCATGCTGTTGAAACACCATGCCAAGCTCGCGTCGTTCAGGTTCGAGACTGTGCCCGGCAGAGCTAACCGTGTCACCGTCGATGACGACTGTCCCGTTCGACGGTGACACGAACCCCGCAATGGTGCGAAGCAGTGTGGTTTTGCCAGAACCAGACGGGCCCACTAGGGCAATAAATTCGCCGTCACCGATCGATAGGTCAATATTGGTGAGACCTACGTGCCCGTCTGGGTAGGTGAGACTGACCGAATTGAGGGAAACTGTCGCCATGAGGTGACTCCTAACAAAATTGAGTGTGTGAACGAGCTAACTGCGCCCTGCGCCGCGAACTGTGAGGCCGAGACTGAGAAGCCCGACCAGTGCGACAATGACCGAGAGCGCTGATGAAGCGTTATAGGCGCCTGCCTGCTGCAGATTGAAAATAACGACGCCGAGGGTTTGTGAACCGGGCGAGAGCAGCAGCACCGACAGGGTCAGCTCACGTACTGCTGTCAACGCAACTAAGACTGCACCCGAAACTGCCGCGGGTGTGGCAAGACGGCAAGAAACATCCCAGAGTGCGCGCAACCCCGACGCTCCTGACACCCGAGCTGCCTCTTCTGCGGTCGCGGGTGTTGCTTGCAGAGGTGCGACTACGGCCTGCACGACGAGCGCGACAAACGAAGTGATGTACGCGAGGAGAATAATCCATGGGGTGTTGTAGAGCCCGATGTGGGGCGCAAGCACCAGCCAGGCAACGGCGATGACGAGCCCTGGGATCGCCTGTGGCAGGAGGGAAATTCCGTACAACAGCTGGTTGGATCGAACCTTGGTGCGGGTCACGAGCGTACCGATTGCAAGCCCCAGTATTCCGCACACCACAGCCGCGAGGCTCGCGAGCATGACTGAATTGAGCACTCCGGAAACGGTTCCTGAAGCGGTGAGGGCACGGGTAAAACTGTCGAGCGTAATGTTTTCGAGCGTGAATGGCACACCGGGTGCGGGCAGAAGCGCTTGCATCGAGAGCGTCATGAGTGGCAAGAGCGTTACCGCGATAACGGCCAGTGCGGTCAGAATACTTATCGGGGTGCGAAGCCGTCCGAGCGGCACAGGTTCTGCTCGTGCAGATTGAGTGTCGAGCTCAACTGCGGTCTTCTTGCGTGCGATATCTACCATCACACCCAACAGCGCGATGACCAACAGCACGAACCCGATAGCCGCAACAACTGCGAGTGGATCGTCGACGGTGCCCGACTGCAGGTAACGGTAGACCAGGGTTGAGAGGGTCGTGTAACGTTCGGGCAGCCCGATCAGTGCGGGGATACCGAAGTCGGCAAGGTTTGACACTGTGATGAGCGTAAACGATGCCAACAGTGCGGGGCGCAGCAGCGGCACCGTAATACGAATGAGCGTGCCGGGGGCGCTCGAACCCGATATACGTGCGGACTGTTCGAGATCTGCAGGAATACGTTTCAGAGCTTGCCCGATGATGATCATTGCGATCGGGACGCTGTGCACGGTGAGCAGAAAAATCACACCGTCTGCGCCGTACAGGTTCCAGAGCGGGGACCCAAAGTGAGATTCCCAAAATTGGTTGAGCGCTGAACTTGGACCCAGCAGGCTTAACCACGCAATCGCACCAACAAAGGGTGGCATGAGCATGGGACTGAATGCGAGCAACCGAAGCCAATGCGCACCACGAATGTCGGTGCGCTCAAGAAGTACGACAAGCAGCGTGCCGACCGTGACCGCAAGCGCTGCCGAAATTGTTGCTGACACGACCGAGTTGAGAGCTGCATCGAACACGTCGGTCGTGAATATCTCGGCCCAACCACCGCCGGTTGCGGCGATCCAAACAATTGCGGCAATGGGCAGCAGTACCAGAAAAGTGAGAGCTGCCCACAGGCTCATGCGCACGGCTCCCAGGCCGACCGCGCGAGGCAACCCAGGTGCCGGTGAAGTCACCTGCGGGGCTGCGGCGCGGTCGGCGCTCGTGAGAGTGTTACTGGAAGAGGTCATTGAACGTTTCAACCGCGTCGGCTTGCGAACGCTGAATCTTCTCAAGGTCAGGGTTTAACAGTGTGATGTCGGCGATTTTGGGTGCGCCTTCGGGGCTGTTAACGTCTTCACGAATCGGCAAGTAGGACTGCGAAGCGGCAATCTCTTGGCCCTGCTGGCTGATCAGAAAGTCGACGAACAGTCTGGATGCGTCTGGTTCGTCAGTGTTCGCAAAAATACCGACGGGCTGAGTCACAAACGGGACGCCCTCTTCTGGGTAGATCGCCTTGATTGGAGACCCGGCGCTTTCGAGGTCACGTACGAGCGAGTCGACAACGATCCCGACCGGGCTGCTTCCGTCTGCGACGGCCTGCGATACGGGGCCGTTGCTTTCTGCCACGATGGGCGTATTTGCGGCGAGACCCTCAAGCCATTCCTGGCCGAGTGAGGGTTCGTCGAGCCACACTGCGGCGTTGTAGGCTGCAGCACCGGATACGTCGGGGTTAGGCAGAGTGATTTTGCCGGAGTATTCAGAGTCGGTCAAGTCTTGCCATGCCTGGGGAGCGTCAGGAACATCATTTGTGTTCACTGCAATCACAGTTGGTAACAGCCGGGTACCCACGTACATGTTTTCGGGGTCGACCATATCTGGCAGAATGTTCTCGTTTTCTGGCGATTCGTATTCGAGCAGGAGATCTTGCTCGGCATAGCCTTCGAACGTGGGAGCGTCTGCTGCGAGCAGCAGGTCGGCACCAATGTCGCCGGCTTTTTGTTCGGCGGCGATGCGTGCGGTCAAGTCACCAGTGCCTGCACGGAACACGTCGACCGTGACTTCAGGGTGCTCTTCGTTAAATGCTGCAATGAGCTCGTCGATTTTTTCTTGCGGTTCTGACGTGTACAGCGTGATGCTGGCGGCGTCATTCGAGTTTTCGCCTGAAGCGCCAGCTGATGTTGAGCAGGCTGCAAGGCCGAATAGTCCAATCGTGAGGGCTCCGGCTATGCCGATGGTGCGTGTCAGTTTCATGAGCTGCTTTCTGTGAGAAGTGGGTGGATCAGTGAGGTTGGGAGAGTGGTCTGGTCGGTGACGGGCTGAGTGAAGATCGTGGCGCCCGGAGCGAGTTCAATAGGGGTGTAGCGGACGGCGTCGTCAGTGAATTCGGCAAGGCCGAACCACGGTGAGTCGTGGCCTGCGACGGTGCCTGGGGCGGTGGTCATGTCTTGGTGATAGGCGAGGGCCGGAGCAACAAATATTGGAATACCCGCGTGGTGTGCGGTGAGCGTGTGGTGAAAATGGCCAGCCAGAATCCCGCGCACATTGTGCCCACGAAGTGTGTGCATGAGTTCAGCACTGTCAATGAGCTCCTGTGTGCGTAGTACCGGCAGGGGAGACCCGATCGGGGCGTGATGCAGAGCAATCACGGTCGGGACGCTGGGGGCTTCTGCGAGCACTTCGGCGAGCCATGAACGTTGTTCCGGGCCGAGGGACCGCGTGTGTGAATCGAGCTTGATGATGCGGTACCCCGCGACGGTTTCAACACGGTAGGGCTGTTGACGGCTGCCAGTTAGATCGGTTGCTGCCGCAGGGATGTCGTGATTGCCGAAAACAGTAATCACGGGTATCTGCAGCAGCGCTTCAAGTTCTTGACAAGCGATTTCGACTCGCTCGTATGCGCCCGGGTTACCTCGCTGTATAAGGTCCCCGGTGATGACGATGGCGTCAGCCGTGATGCCGTGAGACTTCGCGTATTCACCAGCGGCACGCATGCGACAAAGACCGTCTGCAGCGTTATAGAGAAGCCCGGATTCCGTGGCATGAATATCACTGAGGTGTAGCAGGGTGAGTGGCCGTTCTGCCGACTTGCCACGCAGAGCGTCGAGGGCACTGACTGTCATACCGTGCTGGAGAAGATATGCTGCAGCACCACGGTGGCCGTGATATTCAACGTCAGCGAGGAACTCAATCACCATTGTGAGGGCTTCGCTGGGGCTATCGAGATGCAGACGTTCTGACTCGGCATAGTCGAGGGCATCGAGATCGAGTGACCGTAACTGTGCAGCGACCAGATCTGTGCGTGCTGGGCGCACGTTCACTCCCGACCGGCTGTAGTCGGCGGTCACTGCCGTCGGGTTGTCGCCGGCAGCAAGACGCGCGAGCGCAACAACCAGGCCGGTACGGTCTTTGCCCGCGGTGCAGTGCACCAGTGGAACTCCGGGGTGCAGCGCGATGGTTTGGACCGCACGAGTTAAGGCTTCACCACGGTGTTCGAGAAGCCCGCGATACACCGATTCGAGACTGCCTGTTGCGGGCGGCGCCTCACCGTAAATCGGTCGTGATGCGATCGGGAGACCGTGCGTGGGTGCCCTCTGCTCAGCCGGTTCACGCAGGTCGATAATGAGATCCACACCCAGAGCGCGAAGCTGTGTTTCACCGCGATCAGTGACGGCATCAACGGCAGCGGAACGAATGAGCCATGGGCGTGACGTGGTACCGACAGCTCGTGCGTTGTAGCTCCCGTCAACTTCGATCTCTCGTGACAAGTGGGCTCTCCGATCTGTGTGCGATGTTTCAGTCATTTCGTTATGTATGAAATGCGTTACATCTAGCACTATTCGCGTATCGAGTAACCAGCGGGTAAACAACGACACAACCGCGCGTAAAACCCGCGTCAACGTTTGCTAGCTGAGCTCACTTTCGTGCGACGAGTCGGCAAGCGCACTCGCCACAACACCCCGCATCTTGAACGGATCGGCCTGCCCGCGCTGATTCTCGTCACCGCTGCAGGCAGCAACGAGAGCCTGCATGAGCACTGTGTGTACCAGACGGACAAAGAACGGATCGACTGAGCTGTGTGGGCCGACGACACCCGCTGAAAGAACAATGTCGGCCAGGTCGGGAATCGGTGCATGTTGAAAACTGCACACTGTGATTACTGTCGCACCGCGAGTTTTTGCCGCCTGACATGCTGCAAGAGTGTGCGCGTTTGCGCCAGAATGCGTCAGGGCGAGGCACACATCTTGGGAACCCAGTGTGTGCGCCGTGAACTGCTGCGCGAGAATATCGAGCGGTGCTTCAACCGGGCGGCCGATCGTGGCGAACCGCATTGCCGCGTCGCTCAAGGGCGGAGCTGAAAACCCGTTCGCGGTGAACATGACACGATCTGCCCGGGTGATGGCAAGAGCTGCCGCGCTTACGGCTTCACGATCGACCGCATTGCGTCCGATCAAGAGTGCTTCGCGCGCGCTTTCAAATGACTGTGACACCACGTCACTTGGTGATGCGGTCTCATTCGAGTGTTCGCTGGACAGTTCGAGACGCAGGTGTTGAAATCCGCGAAACCCCAGGCTGCGACAAGCGCGAACCACGGTTGCTGTTGAAGTACCTGCCGTCGTAGCAAGCTCCTGCGTTGACATGTTGGGGATGTCTGCGGGGCGAGTGACGAGCACTTCGGCAACAGCTGCTTCGCTCGGGCCGAGACTTGCGGCAAACGCGTGGATGCGGGCTAATGCCGAAGTCTTGGCGGGTGCTGAAACGGGCAGGCGTGACGTGTGAAGAATTGTCATGAGGCTGAACCTAGACAATCGAGGTTGCGAGCAGGTTACGAGTTTCGACGTACCCGACTCAAACCCATAGGGAATCGATCGATACTTTTTTCGTCACGTGCGAACCTGTTCCGAGGTGCTGGACTGGGCTTTACTGGGAAGCACTTAATTCGAATCAGCGCAGACCTGGAAGGAAACTCGTATGACGAGCAAGATAGTCCGCCAAATCTCAGAACTTGGTTTTGAACTCCCACATGCCGCTGCTCCACAATATGCATACGCAGCGACCGTGCAGACAGGAGACTTACTCTTCGTCTCGGGCCAGCTGCCCAAAGAGGACGGTCGTGTTGTTAGCGTTGGCAAAGTGGGCGCGGATCTCACCGTTGAGGAAGGTATCAAAGCGGCGCAACTTGCCGTGTTAAACCTGCTTGCGCACGTCGAGTCTGCGGTTGGCCTTGACCGCGTCGTGAGAGTTGTAAAGATTAACGGATACGTCGCAAGCACCTCAGAGTTTTACGATCAGCCCAGTGTAATTGACGGGGCGAGCTCGTTACTGCGTGACATCTTCGGGAGCCCCGATGGTGAGCATGCACGAACTGCTCTTGCGGTGCCGCAGCTGCCCAAAAATGCTTCCGTCGAGCTTGAAGCCATATTTGAGCTGACGCCCTAAAACGTCTACCGACCTGACACATGCAAAATACGGTTTCGCACAGTATTCTCCGCCAGCTAGAAGCCCGAGATATTCCCCGAATTTACCAAGTACCAGGGGAGAGTTTTCTTGGTCTTCTCGATGCTCTGCATGATTCAAAGATCTGCGTTGTCACCGCCAAACAAGAAGCTGGCGCCGGATTTATGGCGCTTACCGAAGCTCGACTGACTGGTCGTGCTGGCGTTGTCATGGTCACTCGAGGGCCGGGAGCAGCAAATCTGTCAGTTGCCCTCCATACCGCGCATCAAGATGCGACGCCCCTAGTTGCCTTCGTTGGTCTCATTCCAACATCAGACCGTGACAAGGAATCCTTCCAAGAGTTTGATCCTCGAGCATGGTTTGGTTCGAATACCAAAGCCGTGATGATCTTAGATGACCCAGATTCGTCAGGCGAACGCGTTGCGCGCGCATTCGATCTCGCACAAGCTGGAAGACCAGGGCCAGTAGTAGTCGGCCTTCCCGAAGAACGGCTGCGTGAGGTGACCGCGAATCAGCAAATCTTCCCGCCGATCCGTACCAAGGAACTCCAACCGTTACCGGAGGACATGGCGCAGGTACGGGCGGCGTTTGAATCTGCCGAACGACCGGTATTTGTGATCGGAGGTGATGGGTGGGATAGGGCCAGTGCGTCGCAGTTGCGCAGAATTGCTGAAACAATTTCAGTGCCGGTCGTCGCAGACTTTCGCGCGCACGATAATTACCCGCACTCCTCGGGCGCATGGGTTGGATCTCTAGGGTTTAAAAGGTCTGCGGCAGCTGCTTCGGCATACGATGAGGCTGATCTTGTCTGCTATCTGGGAACGATGCGCTCCGATGTTATGTCGGACGGCTATGCACTTGGGCAGAGGGCTCCACGTACCTTTATTGTGACTCAAGATGCGGACTTATATTCACGTGTTGGTGGTGCTGGCGAACATTTTGTACTCTCGAATAGTGCCTGGTTAGCGTCGTTTGAATCAGCCCCTCTACCGCAGAGCTCAGTGCGGGAAGCACGGCTTCTACATCTCAGAGCTGAATATGTGCGGTGGAGTACGCCGAGCAAACTGGAAGGTCAGGAGCTTACGCTCGAGTCCATCTATGGCGTGCTCAACCGGGTGCTGCCCGCCGAGACTATTTATACTCTGGGTGCGGGAAACTATGCGCTCGCTGCACAGCGGTACTTGCACCATGAGGTACCGCACAGCCTCATTGGGCCAAGGAACGGTGCCATGGGTATGGGCGTCCCTGCCGCCGTTGCCGCTACGCTTGCATCTCCTGAGCGAACCATTGTTGCCCTTGCAGGTGATGGCTGCTTCAGCATGAACGGTATTGAGTTGGCGACCCTGGCCAGCACCGAGGCTCGCGCTCTTGTCTTCGTGATCGATAACGGCGGCTACGGGACGATTCGTTCTCATCAGGAACGAGAGTTTCCAGGCCGATACTTAGGCACCAGTCTGAGCAACCCTGATTTTGCCTCGCTCGGCCGTTCATACGGACTGGATGCATTTACCTTTGAGACTCTCGACGACCTTGAATATCAGGTCACACAAGCATTGAGCTCTTCCAACTCGACGCTGTTTCACCTGAAGCTCCCGCAGCTTGACCCATCTTGCAGGTAGCAATGAATTTCAGGTTTTAACTGAAATCACTCGACGTGCCTATAAGTAACTGCATAATAGCGTTGAGGTCGTAGTTACCGCCTGAGAGAACAAATACCACGTGTTCCTTGTCTCTAAGCGGTAGTGAATTCGAGAGCGCTGCCGCTGGCGCCATACAAGATGAAGGCTCGGCGAGGATGTGTCCACGTTCAAGTACCAGACGGAGTGCTTCTACGATTTGCTCATCATTGACGGTTACGACGTCATCCACTTTGGACGAAATAATTTCATAGTTTGACTCGTCAGTATCCACACCTCTGGTTGCGTCCGCAATTGTCTCACCGACTTCGGTGAGATCGTGACAGTACCCTGCGTTCAAGCTCCTTGTGTAGCGTGGAACGACCATGTTTTCGACGCCGTAGACACGAACTTCAGGGCGAACGGCTTTCACCGCAGTCGCAACTCCAGAGACGAGCCCGCCACCACCAATTGGTACTACCACAGCATCAACGTGTGGCAGGTCTTGAACGATTTCCAATCCACATGTTCCCTGGCCTGCTTTCACCGACAATGTTGCGAAAGGATGCACCAGGGTGCGTTGCTCGTCTCGAGCCAACCTCGCTGCCGTTTCTGCTCGCTTGCGTACATCGACCAGTATGATGTCTGCACCGTGCGACTCGACTAATGCAAGCTTTGCACGGTTCACGCTTTCGGGCATCACAATTTTGACATTAATCCCTAGCCTTTTTGACGCATATGCCATTGCTTGTGCGTGGTTGCCCGATGAATAACAGATGACACCTCGTTCTCGCTCATCTTGACTCAGGGTTCGCAATGCATTCATAGCGCCCCGTAGTTTGAAAGATGACGTAATTTGCATGCATTCAGCTTTGAGATACACCTGGCAACCTAAAGCATCATCGAGTCCCGGGATTCGCAATAACGGGGTATGGAGAATATCGTCTCGAATGCGTTCGCGTGCTTCAATTACATCGTTGAGTTCAAGCAAGTGCTTCTCCTTTGTAGCTTCGATCATTTCCTGAGCGAGCATGTGACAGATCGATATTGTCAGACTAGGGATGCGGAGGTTGCCGTTCAACTGCCAAAGCGTATCGATGAATTCCTCGAAGGTATCGCTTCATCGCGACAGGTTTCTATTAGGAGTGCGTGTGAACGCTGGCTTAAGCATGAACTGAGATTCTTGAACTTATGACGGGTGCGATGTCGTACTGAGACATGCGTCGAAGGTATCGGTCATGTTTATTTGATATTGGAGGAGCAACACAGGTGATGAAACTCTTGGGTATATAGACACGCGCACAGCGTGACCGGTTAATCAAGGGAGATACTGTGGCTTTCGGTACGACAACTGATGAGGTCGACGCAATTGTTGTGAATTCGGATGCGGCTGCGGACACGTGGAGGAAAACACCTGCGGCAACGCGAGCTCGTTCCTTGAACGCGGTGGCAGACGCACTGGATGCTGCCGCCGATCAACTCGTGCCCATCGCACAGGAAGAGACACGACTGACGGAGGCTCGTCTTCGGGGTGAGCTGAAACGAACCACATTTCAGCTCCGGTTATTTTCAGAGGTAATCACGGAAGGCAGCTATCTCGACATACGAGTTGACCATGCAGATCCAGAATGGCCAATGGGGGCTCCTCGGCCGGATCTACGCCGAACACTAATTCCGCTTGGGCCGGTCGTAGTATTCTCGGCTAGCAATTTCCCGTTTGCGTTCTCAGTAGCCGGCGGCGACACCGCATCTGCGCTTGCCTCAGGTTGCAGCGTGATTGTGAAAGCTCATTCTGGGCACCCAAAACTTTCCGAAAAAACCGCCGAAGTCGTGTCGAAGGGGCTTGCAGACTCCGGTGCTCCCGAGGGACTCTTCGCACTGATTCTCGGAACTCAGTCCGGGCGAGACGCGTTGAGTCACCCTCTCATAAAAGCGGGGGCGTTCACTGGTTCAATTTCGGGTGGTC
The DNA here is from genome assembly GCA_052085365.1 of Canibacter sp. Taxonomy (GTDB): domain Bacteria; phylum Actinomycetota; class Actinomycetes; order Actinomycetales; family Microbacteriaceae; genus Canibacter. The sequence goes on from JBQDFP010000007.1 coordinate 81,779, forward strand.
GTGCATTGTTTGACATCGCGCAATCACGACCTGAACCGATTCCGTTCTACGGTGAATTAGGAAGTGTGAACCCGGTATTTGTGACCGCGTCCGCCGCGAGAAGTGACGACCTCCTGCAGGGGTTTGTTGACTCGTTTACAGGTGGTTCCGGTCAGTTCTGCACAAAGCCGGGTTTGTTAGTGGTCCCACGGAATGCGAATGTTCCACAGAGGCTTACGACCGCGCAGGTCCCTGAAGCGGCGCCGCTGTTAAACGACCGAATTCAGACATCGTACGTCAAAACTTTGAAAGAGCTGGCGGCGATTCCAGGCGTAGAAAGGATTGTGACTCATGACGCCTGGTTGGCTGATCCACCCACACCTTCACTGTTCAGCGTCGATATTGCTCAGGTACTTGAGAGCCCCGACACGCTCGTGTCAGAAGTATTCGGGCCGACCGCGCTGATTATTGAATACGACGAGGAGTCGCAGATGCTCGAACTGTGCAAGCTGTTGGAAGGGCAACTTACGATCTCAGTTTTTGCAAATGAGCGAGATGAAATTGCGCCGAATCTCCTCGATTCTGCATCGCTTCGTGCAGGCAGAGTGTTATGGAATCAGTGGCCCACGGGGGTCTCTGTGACATATGCGCAGCAACATGGCGGCCCTTACCCGGCAACGACAGCAGTGGGGACTACGTCAGTTGGAACCGCGGCTATCAACCGTTTTGTGCGGCCGGTTGCCTATCAAGGGGTGCCTGACTTGCTGCTGCCGTCTGACGTTCAAGAAGATAACCCGCTAGGACTGCTCCGACGGGTCAACGGAGTGATTATCACACCGTAAGTTAACCAGCTTGTGGGCTCGGCTCGACCCTTGTGCTCCAACATAAAAATGATGTTTCGGATAACTGAAACATAGCGCATTGACAACGCGCAAAACACGCGATGGATATATTAAATTACTGATACCAAAAAGGATTCAGTCTATACATTATTCGTGTTGATTGAGTATCTGTCGCGTGAATACGATGACTGTAATTGAAGTGGAATTTCACTTCAGAACTACGAATATAAAGGAACGAAGACTGTGACCTCACTTAGCCCCAAAGAACTCGCTCAGAAGATCGGCGCGGGTCTCCTTTCATTCCCCGTTACTGCATTTGACGCTGAACTCGAGTTTGACGAAACGAGGTATCGCGAACACGTCTCTTACCTGAACGGTTATGACGTAGCAGGCCTTTTTGCAGCCGGCGGAACTGGTGAGTACTTCTCACTTTCGAATGATGAGATTAGCCAGGTTGTTCGTTCGGCTGTTGACGAAGTTAACGGAAACGTTCCCGTGCTGTCGTCAGCAGGTGGCTCTGTGGTTAACGCTATTGCTCAAGCACAAATTGCTGAAGAAGCCGGTGCGGCAGGCATTCTCTTGTTCCCGCCATATCTCACTGAATCATCGCAGGACGGCCTTGAGGCATACGTCAGTGCGATTTGTCAGTCCACATCCTTGGGCGTGGTGGTGTACAACCGCGCGAACATGCAGTTCGAAGCCTCGACGGTTGCCCGCCTTGCCGATAAAAATCCAAACCTTGTCGGGCTCAAGGACGGTGCAGGAAGTATCGACCAAATGACTCGCATTCGAAGCGCACTTGGAGATCGTCTTGCATACATCGGTGGTCTGCCAACTGCTGAAACCTTTGCGCGTCCGTATCTGGAATTGGGTGTTACAACCTACTCGTCAGCAATGTTCAACTTTGTTCCCGAGTTCGCACTGAAGTTTTATGCTGCAGTTCGCTCGCGCGACAATAAATATATTGATGACGCGATACGTGATTTTGTCATCCCTTACCTTGAGATTCGAGACCGAAAAAAGGGGTATGCCGTCTCAATTGTGAAGGCAGGTCTCAACGCATCTGGACGTCCAATTGGATCAGTACGCGCTCCGCTTACTGACTTGACTGAAGAAGAAACAGACCAGCTGGGCAAGCTCATTCAGCGTGCTCGGTAATGCAACCGGGTCGGTGACATAGCAGAAGCGTGTCACCGACCCGACCAAATACCCTCAGGAGGAACCGCATGAACACGTCATTACCCGGACTTGCGAAAGTTATGAGTTCAGTAACGGAGTCTGCGCCTCTTGCGATCGATACGCTCGCTAAAAAATATCGAGCTGCGGGTCGACCGGTGATAGCGTTTGGCGCAGGAGAACCTGATGCCGATACCGATGCCAGAATCATAGAAGTTGTCGCACAAGAAGCAGAAAAGCCTGAAAATCATCATTATTCTCCGCCGCTTGGTCTTCCAGCGTTGCGTACCGCAGTTGCCAAGTACACCAATGATTACCTCAAGAGTGAACAGTTTAGCGAAGCCAATGTTGCAATTACTAATGGTGGCAAGCAAGCCCTTTGGAACGTATTTTCAACGATCTTGGACCCGGGTGACGAGGTGATCATTCCGTCGCCGTACTGGACGACTTATCCAGAGCAAGTACATCTTGCTCGAGGTGTTGTGCAGGAGGTGGCGACCGATTTGGAGGCCAGCTACAAGGTCACTGTTTCCCAGCTTGAAGCGGTGACATCCTCTCAAACAAAAGCGCTAGTGTTGACCTCTCCGTCGAATCCGACCGGAAGCGTCTACACGGCAGATGAATTGGCTGATATATCTAAATGGGCTGAAAAAACTGGTTGTTGGGTGATCTCTGACGAGATCTACCATGACTTCATCTACGACGAGTCAGAGTTCGTTTCGATTTCGCGTTTCCTGCCAGAGGATCAACTGATCATCGTGAACGGCCTTGCCAAAAGCCATGTGTTGACCGGTTGGCGGCTAGGCTGGATCCTCGCGCCAGAGCGATTGATATCAGTTGTCAAGAATTTCCAATCGCACACCACTGGGAACGTGTCTAACCTATCCCAGCAAGCAGCGATTGCGGCGATCACAGTCGCCCCAGATGTGCCAGACATGCTCCGATCAGTATTCGTTGAGCGCCGTCAGATAGCGAATCAGTACTTTGACGCTATGGAAAATGTAGATGCGCTTCTTCCCGATGGGGCGTTCTATTTCTTTGCGCGAGTGCAAGCGCTTCTCGATGGGAGATACACCTACCAAGGTGAGCCCGTTGTAACATCCTTGCAGCTTTCGAAGCTCCTGCTGGAGGAGATTAACCTCGCAATAGTTCCTGGTGAAGCATTTGGCGCCCCCGGGTACCTTCGATTTTCTTATGCACTCGCAACTGATCAACTCAGAGAGGGTCTTAAGCGGCTCCACGAGTTTGTTGCTGCATAGATGTGAAGGTTGTCGCTGATCTCGCTAGATGATGCGAGCTCAGCGACATTCTCGTGCTGTCATTCTGGGTCACACTCTGATGTTCTAGCGCCAAATAACGTGTTCCGAAGGGTGCTTGAGTTGTGCCACCATCGAAATTCTAATTAATGACAAATAAGGTATTAGTGAATTCGAAATAGGTCTTAGACAGGTATTGAATTCCCTGCAATACTGAAAATCACATCAAACCACGCTGAAGGTTATTTACCGTCTCAATGGTGAATACACAGCTTTTGATCAAGTACTTATTCTCAGCGAAGAGAAACGGGGAAAGGCGAGAAAATGAATCTGGCCAAAGAAGACTCGAATGTCGAGTCTTACCAAGACCTTAATACTAAGCAAATTAGCGTGTCTCGCCAGAGCAAGGAGGCTGGTGGTCCGACCTTTGGATCGGTGATTACGTCACCAGCTGCGAAAGCCGTCATTGGCATTCTCATCGCTCTCGCACTGTGGGAAATTCTTGTTCGACTGTTTAAGTTCCCTGCGTACCTATTGGTGGGACCAATCTCAGCGTTTGAAGAGCTGATTGTACGTCCGGAGTTCTACTTCGAACACAGTTGGGTGACACTTCAAGAAGCACTTGCAGGATTTACCCTGGGCTCAGTGCTGGGGGTACTGTTTGGATCCATTCTGTACTACCTGCCGTTCTTGCGACACTTCATCTATCCGATGCTTATTGCGATAGATACCATCCCAAAGGTCGCGCTAGCACCGCTGTTTATTTTGTGGTTCGGTTTTGGTTTCGAATCGAAAGCATTCATCTCGATGCTAATTGCATTCTTCCCACTTGTTATTAACACGTATGAAGGTCTCACCTCAGTGCCAGCAGAGCTGAAAGAGCTCGCACGTATCAACAAGGCGTCTCAGTGGATGCAGATGACCAAGATCGAATTCATCTATGCACTGCCTTATATCTTCACTGGAATGAAGATCGCAATTTCGATGGCAGTCGGCGGTGCCGTGGTTGGCGAATTCATCGCTGGCTCTAGCGGACTCGGTTTCGTGATTCTTCTCGCTAACAGCCAAGTCAATCTTTCATCAATGTTTGCGGCATTTATGGTGCTTGCCGTGATCTCTCTCCTGTTATTCGCGCTAATCGACTTCCTCGGTAGGAAGCTCGTTCCATGGCGTGCCTATGTGAAATAAGCCGTTCCCGAAAGGACAGCAAAAAATGTTCCGATCAACAAAACGTCGTCTCCTATCGACGAGTGCGATAGTGGCAACATCTGCGCTCTTATTAGTTGGATGTAGTGGATCAGATGGAGATAGCTCCAAGGAGGGCCTCGAAGATGCGACCCTTATGCTCGGAGTCGCCTTCACCCCTCGCCACGCCCCTGTATTTGCGGCATATGATCAAGGTTTTTTCGAAGATGAAGGCATCAACCTTGAAATTATGCCTGGTACTGGTTCAGGTAACACTGTAGCTGCGGTCGACACCGGAAAGGTCGAGTTCGGCTGGGCAGACTTTGGCGTGACAGTACTTGATATTGCGGCCGGGAGTTCCGTGAAACAAGTGAACCTCCTGCAAGGCTCTGACTTCTACTCGGTTCTTGCGTTAGAAGGCAGTGGAATCAACGACTGGGATGACCTCAAAGGCAAGACGGTGGCGACAGAAGCTACCGGCGCAATGACTGCTATGTGGCCAATCGTTGAAGAACGAATGGGCTTCAAAGAAGGTGACGTCAAGTTGATTCACGCGAACGGAGATGCGAAGGTTCCTGGGCTGTTGTCAGGCAAATGGGATGCCAATCTCGCATACTCTGCATCAGATGCGCCAGGTCTGATCGACCAGGGGGAGGACCCCGTCATTTTGCCTTGGAGCGATGCTGACCTCAGCATTTACGGGGACGGTGTGCTGACAAGCGAAAAGTTGCTCGAAGACAACCCCGAGCTTGTGAAGTCCTTTAACCGGGCGATCACCAAAGGCTTCATGTGGGCCTGCTCAAATACTGACGAAACTATTAAGAGCTTCAACAACCAAGTTGAGGGTTTTAGCGATATCGCGCTAGAAACCGCTATTGAAATGCAGTGTGATGGTCGTTGGAATGACGAAAACGAGTCAGTTGGACTTGGCTACATGTCGGATGAAGGCGTGCAGCAAATTATTGACCTCGCAGGCGAGTACCTCGGGCTCGAAGATCCAGATTCGGTTTCGCCATCAGACATTTACACGAATGACTTTGTAGAACCGATCAAACCTGAAGAAGAGATCGACAGTTCGAAGTCAGAGTGAAGCGATTCTAGGAGCGAAGGACAGACCAGTGGCTTCAAATCAAAACGTGATCGACATTAACAATGTCGGCATGACCTATACATCTCGTGATGGGAAGGACGTTACAGTCCTTGAAGATTGCGATTTCTCAGTTCAACACGGCGAATTTATCTCGATCGTGGGGCAGTCCGGTAGCGGTAAGACTACACTTTTGCGGATCATTGCGGGCCTGCTGAAAAATACCGCAGGTGAAGTGCTGGTCAAAGATAAGCCTGTCGCTGACTCGCTACGCGAGCTCGCGATGGTCTTTCAAAATCCGGTGCTCCTCCCATGGAGGAACACACTTGCAAACATCTTGTTGCCGATGGAGTTTCGAAAGAACGTCACCAAGGAAGTGAAGGACTATGCGCACAGTTTGTTAGATACTGTCGGGCTTTCCGGTATGCAGAAGCGGGTTCCATATGAGCTCTCTGGTGGGATGCAACAGCGTGTTGCAATCGCTCGGGCGCTGGTATCGCGCCCCGAGATTCTGCTCATGGACGAGCCGTTTGGGGCGCTGGATGCAATGACGCGCGACACAATGAACTATGAACTCCAGCGGATTCAGACGGAAACAAACCAAACTGTATTGTTCATTACTCACTCCATCCCGGAGGCTGTCTGGCTTGGCGACCGTGTTGTCGTTATTGGTGACCGTCCTGGTCGAATAGTCGCCGACATCAAAGTGGATATTCCAAGAATGCGAGATCGCGAATCGCGCTTTACCCCACAGTTCGCGGAATACGTCAGTGAGATTGAAGCGCTTATTGGCGCTTCGGGCGCGAAATAACTATTTATATGAAGGAGACCACCGTGCGTCTAGTTAATGATTCACAAGCTATTCAGGATGAATTCAAGTTTGATCCGAATGAGCGACTGCTTTTCTCGAATATTCGGCGAGATTCGAGCAAGATTGTGAAACCTATCATCGCCAATGTCAATCAAGAAAAGTTCTTGTTGGTTCGCGCGCAAGAAACTGCGAGTGTGTTGTTCTCTGACGTACCAGCTTCGCGAATTAAGTTTCATTCGCCCTGGATCACCTTCGACCGAGCGCTCGTAGGCGAGTACGACGTCGCAGAAAATCTTGGAGCGCTTGTTGCATCCCTTGCGGGTGATGAAGAAGTTGTTCTTGCGCCGGGTATCGCGCTTACTCATCAGCAAGAGATCAAAAAGCGAGTTTCTACTAAGGTCGAGATTGATGCACGTGACACTGCGCCTGTGGTGGTCTACGAAGTGACAGAAAAGTCAGTGCTTGCGAAGTTTAAGGCGTGGCGTTCAGAAGGTGTTTCCTACACATCAAAGATTGTCGCAAACTTCACGGGACTCGACGGTATCGAAACCTACTTTACCGATGAAGTAGACACTCGCTTCACTGCGCTGGCTCAGGCCGCCGATGAACTGGGCGTATCAGGACTGTACATTTCAGCTCCACCGAACTTCTCTGAGGTTACCGGTGTGAGTGCGACCGACAAGTTGGGCGCACTGTGGGTGCCGGGCTCCGGCAAGGTGTACATCATCGCCGATGGTGATGAATATGGTGTGAATGGGCTCCCGAGCCGGCAATTTTCGTCGCGCGCAACTGCTATTGAAGCGTTGCTTTCTGGCAAAAAAGTGGGAGTTGAAGAAGAGTGGATTAGTGCTTCACTTGCGGAAACCTTCGTACAAGGTGGACTTGAACTTGTGAGTGCCTCAAGCGCGCTGGGATCGTGGCGAGATCTGCGGGATGTCGAAGACCTGCCGTTCCAGGTTATTGCTGCTCGCGCGAGTACTTTTGCGATCGAGCGGGCACTTACTCTCCTAAACGAAAAGCTTGAAAACGATGGCAGCAGCACAGAGTCGCAACTCTATGCGGACTATCTCGAAGGCATACACCTCTTCAGGTTTGAACATAAAGTTCCCTTTGGGATAGAACCATATTTTGTGAATCTGCACGCATCAGATCGCACGCTGTACCCAACTACGCCTACAGACGCTTTAATTACTAAGAAGAGTGGCTGTGTGGAGCTTGACTCTGGTGTGAAAGTCACTGCAGACGGTGTAGTACTTGGTACTTCCGATATGGGGCGCTCGCTCCCCATCTCCGATGGAGCGCAACTAGCGTATGACACTCTCACTCGCGTGATTCGTGAGAAAATCATACCTTCCATTCGACCCGGTGTAGTCATGGAAGATGTGCACGCTCAAGCCCTGGACTCGCTCACTGACGTACGTGGAGACCTGGAGACAGCTGGGGTGTTGAACCAGGACACTGACTTTGTGACTTGGTACCTTAAGCGCAACGTCGGTCACCTCATGGGTAAGCAAGAGTCGTTCGCCAATGAACTGCGCCCGGGGTATAGGCACGTGCTTCGGGTCGGCGACTACGGTGCCGCGGAAACACCGTGGCGTTTTGGAACCATCGGTATCAGCACGGAGGATCTCTGGTTTATCGGTGAAGACCGCACCTTTACTCTCACCCTGAGCTAGTTCAATTTATAGAGTCGGCCGGTGATCTTGCGAAGTGAAAATACCGGCCGACTTTTCCGCCTGTATATATAGCGATTGCCATACGCTTAAGTTAGGTATTCTTAGCGTCAACGGAGACGATGGAATCCCTAGAAGGAGGCACTGTGTTTACTTTTGTGCAGCTGAAGAGTTTCATCGTTGTTGCCGAAGAACTGCATTTTGGCCGCGCAGCTGATCGCTTGCAAATGACGCAGCCGCCACTCAGCCGGCAAATCCGAAAGCTTGAAGATGAAGTTGGGTTCAATCTTTTTGATCGGTCGAAACGCGCAGTTGCGTTGACGGCTGCTGGCGAATCATTTCTGAAAGAAGCGAGGAAGCTCCTCTCCCTTGCTGAAAAATCGAAGGACGTCGCGCAGCGTATCGCCGAGGGTCAGGGCGGCTCGGTCTCAGTTAGTTTGACCGCGATGGGGATTCTTGCGTTACTTCCAATACTGATAGACGAGATCGAGGAACATGCCCCTGAGCTCACGCTCGAAATACATGAGATGGTCTCGCGAGACCAGATTGTCTCGGTGCTCAACGGCGAGGTAGATGTTGGCGTAGTGAGAATTCCTCCTGAGCATGAAGAACTCGAAAGTGTTCTGGTGCATTCCGAGCGGCTCTTCGCTGCGGTGAGTAGTAAGCATCGACTCGGAGTGTCGCAGGCCCCGCTTCGAGTGCCGAGCCTGGCTGGTGAGCCGTTTATTCGCTATCACCCGGTCCAGGCAGGCTTTTTCCACGACCTCACACGTTCAGTGTTGCGTGACACATCGGTCAAAGTGCAACAACAAGTCACTCAGGTTCACAGTATGATTTCACTCGTGGCCACCAACCATGGGTTGGCGTTTGTTCCTGAATCTGCAACCCACCTGCAGATGTCCGGTGTGGTCTACCGGCCCATTCAGGGGCATCAAGAAAAAATTGTTCCGCTTTACGCTGTCTGGCGACGAGACAATATGAACCCTGCGTTCAGGGTCGTGATTAAACGACTGTACAGCTTGCACAAGCGTGGCATTACACGGCGTTTGCCTCGCCAAGCTCCAAACTCGGAGTAGCCATCACTTGACCAGACGTGTTTTACGTCCGTGCATGAACCAGTAGTACATGACCATAATGAGCGCGACCCCCGCCAGGGTGAGATACATCGTTGAGAAGTTCACAAACGACAGCAGTACACCGAGTAGGATCGGGCCGATTCCGGTACCAAGGTCAAGCATGAGGTAAAAGGTTGCAGTTGCGACACCGATTTCTCGAGGTTTAACCAGTTTGATTGAGATGGCCTGCAGCACCGACATGAGCGCACCAAAGCCGAGCGCTAAGAGCGCGGCGGATACCAATACCCCAATATTTGACGGCCACAACCCCAGCACCGTCATTGACAGTGCGAGACAGATAATCAGCGGATACACCATCGGGTTATCGCCTAGACGGTCATGCCAAGGACCGACAATGAAACGTGAAATCAGCAACACGACGGCGTACACAATGAAGAATGTACTGGCGACTAGCGTGTTTACACCCTGTTCTTGCATGTAGCCGTTGAGGTAGGTGAGCACACCCGAGTACATGAAACCGGCCAGGAACATCACACTTGAAATTGGTAGTGCCGCCGTTGAAATGATTGTGCTCCAGAATGATGGACGCTTGAGCAGCACACTTGCCGTTGCGGGCGGTGGTGGCGGAATACGCAGTGTGAGGCCAATAATGAGGCCGATGACTGAGAAAAATGTGGCGGTCGCAAACAGCCAATTGTGACCGAACATCGCCATGATCTGGAATGACAGCATGGGACCGATTGCTGCCGCAACTGTTGTCGACGTGCCAAACCAACCCGTCCCCTCAGATCTGCGCAAGGGTGGGATAAAACTTTGTGAAGCGGCCGTGGCGACGGTGCTGCCGAGCCCAAATCCAAGCCCATGAATAATGCGGACGATCAGTAAGATCGCAATGTTATCGGCGACGAAATATAAGCCAGAAAAGATGAGAAAGAGTACGAGCGAACCAACGAGAACGCGGCGTCGACCTAAATATTTCATGGCTAGACCCGTGAAGGCACGAGCCATCACTGCACCGACAACGAACGCGCTCGCCGCAAAGCCAGACATTGCGTCTGAGACGTGAAACCTGATGATCGCGTACTGAGCCATCGCGGTCATGAGCAGGTAGAAAACAATAGAGAACGAGAAGTTGGTCAGCATGGCAATGACGAAGTCCTTGCTCCACAGCTTTTCGGGATGTCCGAAAGCACCTGACCGATCTTGCACGAACGAACCTGCCTTCTCTATATGGAATGTCAATACACAACGAATAACTGATGGTGGTAGTCATCCGTGGGACCCATACAGGGTATACCCGTTGCCTCTGTCTAGAGACCAGCGAGTAATAGGCAGAGCCCAAGGTTTATTGCGAGGGCAGCGCAGCCGTAGAGCGGGATGGGCCATGCGATCTGCTTGCGGCGAAAACGCTTCACACTCCACCACAGCGTGGCGGCGCAAATAATGAATGGTCCCATCACCCCAACGAACAGCAGCAATGACAGGTAGTAGTCGACACTTGAAGTGGTTTGCCCGCCCATGCCGATAAACCTTCCAAAGAAAGCGGCAACCCAGGCAGCGAGTACATGCAGAACAGAAGTGGTGAGTAACAGGTCGCGTTCTCGCGGTGTCCGTCGGCGTTCAGGATGCGACTCTGGAAACAGGTCTCGCCAGCGGAACCCGATCGGCTGATCAGGGTCTTCTGCGGCAGGACGATTGGTCGACATACCGTCAGAATAGTCCCGTTACATGATGGTTGCCCAGGCACGGACCCAACGCTCGAGCCTCAAATACGCCTCGTTTCGAGCCTCGCGCCGCGACAGGAGCACATCGTGCAGGGCGCCGTCAATACGGTCGATTGTGATCGATTCGGCGAGTTTTGTTGCCGCAAGCACAACGGATTCTACGTCGAGCACCGTGTCAGTGCGGGTCAGTTCGTCAGACCAGCGCACTGGTGTCATTGAGTGTTGTGAAAGCAGCACCTGCACCGGGCACGAAATACTGAGACCTTCGCTGACCTGTTTGTGTCCTTCGAAAATCGCACGCAACCATGCTGCATGAACCGGTTGACTGCGTGCAGGCCGCCACCGCTCATCTATTTCGTAGTGATCTTCAGGGTCTGCGCATACCGCCTGTGCTTTTGCGTAGTAACCGTAGTCCAGTGGTGGGGCTGTATGGAGTGGGTTAATGACAGACTGCAGCTGCACCACCGTTGTGAGTGCAGCACGGAACGCCGCACTTTCAACCTGGAGAGCAAGCCACGGTGAATTCAATACGAGGGCGTGTGCCCGTCCCGGATTCCGGTGCGCCCAGAGACTCAAAATCAGTCCGCCCGTTGAGTGGCCGAACAAGATCAGCTTGCGAGGACCTCGAGCAGAATCGGCCATAACCTTGAGGGCTATTTCGATTTCTTCGTCGTAGTCTTCAAGATTCGTAATGTACCCGGGGGTTTGGTTCTTTCGGAGGCTGCGACCGTATTTACGTAGATCCAGCGCAAAAAATCTCGCACCAAGGTTGGTATAGAAGTTTGCGAGACGGGTTTGAAAGAAGTAGTCAGACCAGCCATGCACGTACAGCACATCGACGTGTTCAAGCAGCCGGGGTTCACTCCAAACACGGTGTAACCAGGTTCTGTGCTGGGGAAGACGGCGTACCAGTGTCGCCACAAGCGGGCCTTCGTCGTCGGAACCGAGGGGGAGGGTGCGCTGCTGAAAACCTTCGCCGAGGACGTCGTCGACCCAGTCACTGTCTGCAAGAGTTACTGGGTCTCGTCCTGCTTCTGACGCCGTGCTTTTGTGCGTGGCCGGTTCAGTGCTGTGCTCGCGCTTGCGTGCATCCTCGGTCATATATTCAGTATGCACTGCCGGGATACCTCTGGCGACAATTCTTCATTCGCATTGAACGATTTCGGAGCTCATGTGGCGGCTGCCTCTGAGATATGAAAAGCTGGATCGTGACCTGTTCGTTACATTCTTGACCTGTTCGTTACACTTCCGAAATAGATTGAGCCCAGACCCGTTGAACACTGACAATGTGAAACACCAGACAAGAAGCGATGCGCTCGCGCGCGGCACCTCCACAGCGAAGCCGCGCATCGCTATGTGGGATAACGCGCGCATGATCATCATTTTTCTCGTGGTCATCGGCCACATGATGACCACGACCCGCATGAACGGAACCCCCGTCTACGGCCTGTACGTCTTCATGTACTTCTTCCACATGCCAGCAATTATTTTGCTGTCCGGCGTGTTCATGAAAATTGATGTGACTCGAAAGTCAGTGCGTGGTGTCGTACAACTTCTCGTCACCTGGGGCCTGTGGGAAATCTTATGGATCGGCATTCGTGCACTTCAAGGTCGAGAAGCATTCAGTGACGAGTTTCTCGTGAAAAGTTCGTGGTCGTTGTGGTTCTTGTTTAGCCTTGCAACGATGCGACTGCTGCTGCCCATGCTTGCCCGCATGAAATACCCGGTCACGATTTCAATCGCTATTGGACTGCTTTCAGGGTTGAGTCCCCACATCGGAACCGAATTTTCGGTGTCACGGACGCTCGCGTTTTTACCGTTCTTCGTGGTTGGGTGGGCCGGAAAAGACCGTGGCTGGTTTACACGCGAAAGTTTCTTGCACCCGAGCCACGCAAAAAAAGCCTTAGCAGCGGGGGTCGGCCTCGTGATTCTTGCCCTGACGATGATCCCGTCACTGCGCGAATATTGGCGCGTCGACAAATGGCTGTTGTGGAACGACGGGTATCAGCCGCTGCTTGAGAAAGCAGGGGTCGGTGACCCCGGGGACGCCTTCACCATGCTGCCAGGGACTCACGTTGAAACGGCCGTGCGTGGACTTCTGGTTGCGATGTTCTTGGTCGCAATTGCGTGGATCCTGGTGTGGGTGGTGTTGACTTTGACGCCGCGAAAAGAATACTGGTTCACTGTATGGGGTTCACGCACTCTCTACGTCTACCTGTTACACGGACCGATTGTTCAAGTGCTGCGGCGTACCGGTGTGATCGAATATATAGGTGACTGGGGGGTCATCGGCACTGCCACAATCATCGCTATTGGGTTTGTGACGGCAGCGATTTTGTCGACAAAGTTTGTGTCGAAGATATTCAAGCCGATAATTGAGCCGAACGTCGATTGGCTAGTGAGACCCGAACCGAGTAAATCGGCTGCGTAAACAAGAGAGTGCTCTGGTCACGATCTCGGCAGATCGTGACCAGAGCACTCTCTATACGTATTGAATGGTTCGAACGATGCGCTTGGTTTATGCGATTGCGCGGTAGTGGAAGTAGTAGCCCTTCGCAGTGAAGCCACCCTGCTTCGGATAGTAGGTGCAACCCTGGCTGATCTTAGTCCAGGATGAAATGTAGGCGCGTTTTGCAGTCTCACACTGAGACTTTGTCGTGAACGGGCCTACGTTGTAGTTGGGAGTCAGCGCTTGAGCGGTTCCTGTGCCAGTGAGCGCCAGTGCTCCGGTCACCATGACTCCGGTAAAAATTGCAGCTAGTTTCTTTCTCCATGTAGTCATGTCGCGACCGTAACACACTCGTTTTGATGATTTCCACGCCTTGACAGCTGCGAGAAGTCGCGCGATCCGCGCAGCTACGCTGATCGCGAAGGGTACGATTCTTTTCCTGAATTAATTCCCAGCTTCGCGGTATTCCTGAGCAAGCTCCTGGTAGGTGAAGGCGTTTGTGCGAACTCGTTCAGCCATATCTTCCTTCATTTTTCCGCGGTTCTTTGTAGGCACCCCAGCTACTAGATGTTGCGGATCCACAACCTGCCCCTCGAGCACGAGCGCCCCTGCCGCAACGAAGGCGCCAGCACCGATCACAGAATTATTGAGCAGCTTCGCTCCCATGCCGATCAAGCAGCCCTCACCCACTGTGGTGCCATGCAAGAGCGCGAGATGGCCCACGCCGACGTTCTCACCAATGACTGTAGGAATTCCCTCGTCCGTGTGAACCACGACGTTGTCCTGCAGGTTGCTGCCCGCGCCGAGATCAATACGGTCACGGTCACCACGAAGAACAGCCCCGAACCACACGCTTGCGTCCGGTCCGATGTGTACGTCGCCGATAATGGTTGCGTTCGGTGCGATCCACGCCGTTGGATGTATTTCTGGTTCTTTACCTTCAAACGGAATGATGAGTGCCATGGATTCAGGATACGCCGAATCGAAATGGGCAGCCATCGGTGCGGCGAAAGCCTCCTTAGAGCGTTCGAGCCGGACGCAGCGGAAGCTCACACGCGGTATACACCTCATCGATACGGGCGGCGACTCTGCGTGACCGCGCGAGCCCTGCTTCTGAACGATCGCTGTCTCGAACCAGTTTGCGCATAGCGAGAAGCTGATAGTAATACGAGGTCTCAAGCCCGAGATATTCGACGTGCTCTGTACCGTTCCGTCTCGTGATGATCCGGTCATCTTCGAAAGGACGCACGAATCCCGGAGCAATCAGGGTTCCGTTTTTGCATTCAGCCTGAAGACGAAAGTCGAACCGATCATTCAGCATGCTCGTGTGTAGGTGCACCGGAATACTCCCAATTTTGTACTCGGCGCGCACAGTCGCCTCGACGCGGTCATCTGCGTGGAACGGGTCAAAATCAGCATTGAGTAGCGTCGCTTTTTCACCGAGCAAGTCTGCAAGGGTGTCGACTGCATGGAGCCCATAGCAGCCGACATCCATCAGCGCGCCGCCTGAGAGGTCGAAGCTCCAGCGAGGGTCTGAATCTGGTGGCGTAGGGGAATCCATCTGTATCGTGAGCTCTTGCACTGCTCCGAATTCTCCGGAGCCGAGAAGCTCTAGGAACCGTCGCATAACCGGGTGGTGCACCTGATGGAACGCCTCCCACACCCACCCTTGAGACTTCCGTAGATGTTCTACGACATGATCGAATTCAGCGAGGTTTGACGCGAAGGGTTTCTCGAGCAGCACGTTTCGTCCAGCTTCGAGCGCCCGAATCGTCCACTCGGCGTGCAGTGCGTTGGGGAGGCCGATGTACAGCAGATCGATTGAGTCATCTGCGATGAGATCTTCGTAACTCTTGTGGGCCCGTTCATACCCGTATCGTTCAGCGAATTCAGCCGCACGTTTCGGGTCGCGTGCCGCCACCGCCGCGAGAATGTCGCCGGTTCGCGATGAAGCATCTGTGATCGCAAGCTCAGCGATCCGTGATGCTCCGAGCACACCGATTCGTAGCGGAGCATAGTCGTTCACACTGGTGGCATCCATGTCGTTTCCCTCCTAGGAAAGTCCCCACTAGTAGTGGCTACTCGCTGTCCTCGGCATTGTCATCGTTATTTTCGAACTGTGCTGCGACACTATCGAGGTTCTCAGTCGTGATCACTGTTGGTCCGGTCGGGACAGGCTGTCCGCCTCCAAGCTTGTAGCCGCCGTCGTAGTAATTACGGATACCCTGAACACCCATGTATCCCTGCATCCATGGTTGCTGGTCGACAGCGAACGGAATTTTGCCGTCCTGCATTGCCTTGAACACGTCTGCGTTCAGGTCGACAGTGCCGACTGTTGCGTCTGATCCCGCAGTTTCGACTGCATCGAGTGCGGTGATCGCGAATGGTGCACCCAGAGTGATTACGAAGTCAATGTCTGGGTTTGTCTGCAGTTTGGAGGTGATAGTCGAAGCGACGCTCGACATATCGGTTCCTTCAACATAGAGAACTTCAGCTTCGCCTTCGAATGTGTCTTTCATACCCTGGCAGCGGTGCTCTAGTCCAATCTGACCCTGCACCTGAATCAAACAGATCGCACGAGTTGCTCCTTGCTCGTTTAATTGTTCACCGAGCGCTTCTCCCGCGGCCATTTCGTTCTGACCGTAATGCGCGATCACTCCCATATCTTGATAGACGTCTTCACCGCCGTTGATGCCAATGACGGGAATACCGGCGGCAACGGCTTTCTCAACCGCAGAGGCCATTGCATCTGGTTTTGCGAGGGTGACGACGATACCGTCAACGTCTTGATCGATTGCCTGTTCAATGAGCTGCGCTTGACGTCCTGCATCGGGGTCTGACGTGTAGAGAAGGTCAATATTATTTCGTTCGCTGGCGGTCTCTGCACCGGTGCGAACGATGTCGAACCAGGTGTCCCCAGGAGGCTGGTGGGTAATGAGCGCAACTTTTAACGGATCGGCATCCGCGGCCGCGTCTCCGCCCGCACCTGCTGGTCCGCCTGAGCAAGCCGCAAGCGTCAACGCACCGGCAGCAGCAATTCCAGCGATTCCGGCTCGCATCCACCGGCTCTTGTGTGAATTCAACATAACCTCACTCCATCGTGAACGTGTTTCTGCGCAAAGTCTGCGTAGAAATTCTCAACCTTCAGGGAAATGGGATTCTGATATTCTTGGACCGGTCCAAAGTCTTGCATGTTTCCGACAAACGTGTCAATATCGGCCCAGCTCTTATTGAGCTTCCCGGACAAAGGGGTCATTTGAATCACACCATTCCTAAACTCATGGCCACCTGCTGGACAACGGCAGGTGCGGCGAGCCCTGCCGGGCCAATATTTGAAAGTCCCTTCACTCTTGAACAGCGCGTTTCAGCTGCCGCAGCTGATGGCTGGAGTGGGTTTGGACTGGTGTACGCCGACCTCATGGCGTTTCAAAAAAACGGTTCCCTTGCCGACCTGCGCCGCATGCTCGATGACAATGGAATCGAACAGCTTGAACTTGAGCTCATTGAAAACTGGTGGGCTGACGATGGGCGAACAGAAACCGGAACCCGGGTACGCCAAGACATCTTCACCGCAGCTGAGGCACTTGGTGCAAAAACGGTAAAAGTTGGTCCGGACCTTGACGGTCCGCTCGCTTCCAAAGATCAACTTGCCTCGGCGTTCGACCAACTCGCACTTGAAGCGCATCAACACGGCACCCGAGTAGCTCTTGAATTTCTTCCCTGGGCCCAAACCCTGAATACGCTCGACGCTGGTATTGAGTTCGTCACTGATGTCGCGAATCCGTCTGGGGGTCTGTGCGTTGACATTTGGCATGTTGCGCGCGCTCATACGGATTATGACGTTATTGCAGATTCGCTTCCCGCCGAGTACCTTTTCGCGGTTGAACTCAACGATGCTGCTGACGAAATGGTAGGGACGTTCTTCGAAGATACGGTTCAACGCCGTCTTTTGCCCGGCGATGGTGCATTCGATGTGCCTGCTTTTATTAACGCGGTGCGATCTGCCGGTTTCGACGGAATGTGGGGTGTCGAAATACTGTCAGACCGACATCGAGACCTCCCGCTGTCGGACGCATTGCGGGAATCGCGCGAGTCAACGTTCGCTTGTTTTGCCGAGGCTGACCGCCGTCAGACTCGCTAACCTGCTTGAGCTGCCACAAGTGGACGTACAGTTACCTTGATGAGTCGCGCACCACAAGACGAGGCGGGATGAGGATTTGTTGACGCGTGGCGAAAGACGTGCCTGGTGTTTCATTGCGGCGCTCCAGCGCGGTGAGCAGAACCTCGGCCGCCTCAAGTCCGATGCGCCGATTCATCGGATTCACCGTTGTGAGTGAAATACGGGGGATGCCTGCAAGAGCCGAATCGTCGTATCCGGTGACTCTGCAGTCATTTGGCACTGAAATCCCGGCTGCTTCGAGGGCAGTGATGGCGCCGATCGCGACAAGGTCATTGACCGCAATAACACCCTCCGGCTGATTCGCTTCGCCAAGAAACCGTTCCATTGCCTGACGTGCGCCTTCTTCTGTGAGTCCAACGCGCTCGACTGCCTCAAATTTGCTCAGACCACGTTTCCGCATCGCTTCGTGAAAAGCCTGTTCGCGAGTTGCCGACACGGTACCTCCGCTGCCACCAACAAATACGATGCGTTTTGCCCCCAAATCGGCGAGATGGTCAACAACAAGGGAGATGCCTGCGGCATCGTCAGTGTGGACTGTCGCAACCGTATCGTCGGTAGCGTCGATTGCACTCGCGACTACTGTCGGAATAATTGAGGTGAGATCGGCAAATTCAGTGAACTCAGGGATTGTGCCGACCGTAATGAGCCCAGCGGGTTTGAGGTCGCGCAGCACAGCAAGATTGTCCTCATCAAGCATCGACTTTCCGGTGTGATCCTCAATTTGTGCTGTCAAGATCATCGTGCGGCGTCCCGCTTCGCTCAAGCGAGCCTTTATCGCACCGACGATCTCGGCGATAATCGGGTTTGAAAGGTTCGACATGAGAATCGCCACGATGTCGCGTTGACCGGCCGATAGTGATTGCGCAACAAGGTTTGGGCGGTAGCCAAGCGTTTCTGCCGCCTGAAGCACTCGGTTGCGACGCTCTGCGCTGACGTGTTCGCCCTTCTGAAATACCAGCGACACGAGCGACTTTGATACGCCAGCTTCGCGGGCCACGTCACGAATTGTCGGCGGTCGTGAGGGGAGGGGAGCTTCGCGAGAAAGATCCGCCATCGTCACCACGCTCCATTGTGCCGCTCTATAGTGCTATTCCAACTCTGATCCTAATGGGCATTGGGTGATGTGGCCGTGATTCCGCGAGTTTGTGATTGTTTTGTCCTATTCGCGCGCTAATTGAAGAGCTTTGTGCTTCGCCCTGATACGCGGTCGGC
>JBQDFP010000008.1:0-47489 GCA_052085365.1 Canibacter sp.
TCGGTTCGTCAAGGATCAACACATTCGGCTGTTCAAGCAAAATTAAAAGGAGCTGCAGGCGCCGTTTTTGTCCCCCTGACAAATCTCGAACCGGCGTTGACAATTGTTCACGTCGAAAACCGAGCCGTTCGAGAAGCTGTGAAGGGGTAAGTTCTTTGCCTTCGATTTCGAAACTCGTTTTCGTACGGCCGAGTACTTCACGCACACGGTCATCTGCAATATCTTCCAGCTGCTGGAACTTCTGATCAAGCACGGCCACCTGAACGGTCTTACCGTGCTTGACGCGACCGCGTGTCGGTTCTAGCGTGCCAGAAATCAATCCGAGGAGTGTCGATTTTCCTACACCATTCGCACCAAGAATACCGGCACGCTCGCCCGGTGCAATTTTCCAAGTGATGTCGCTGAGAATCTCAGCATCGCCAAGCGTAATACCGGCACGGTCGAGTGAGACCACGTCTTTGCCGAGCCGCGATACTGCAAGCCGCTGCAAGTTGATCGAATCACGAACCGGAGGAACATCTGCGATCAATTCGTTGGCAGCATCAATTCGAAATTTTGGCTTTGCCGTTCGCGCCGGGGCACCGCGTCTCAACCAAGCCAACTCTTTACGCATTAAATTTTGGCGTTTCTGTTCGGTTGCTGCGTGAATACGGTCACGCTCTACACGTTGTAACACGTACGCTGCATAGCCACCCTCAAAAGGTTCGACAATTCCGTCGTGTACTTCCCAGGTGACGGTACAGACTTCATCGAGTAGCCACCGGTCGTGAGTAATGATGAGCAGTGCGCCGCGGCCAACCGGCCAGCGTTTGCGTAAATGTCTCGCCAGCCAGGCAATACCTTCGATATCTAGGTGGTTGCTGGGTTCGTCGAGTGCAAGCACATCCCATTCGCCGATAAGTAGCGCAGCAAGCGCGACACGCCGACGCTGTCCGCCAGAGAGGGAACCTATCGCGGCATTCCAGTCCAGGTCGCTCACGAGTCCACTCATCACATCGCGAATTTTTGGGTCTCCCGCCCATTCATAGTCGGGCATATCGCCGACGATCGAAAAACCGACCGTGTCCGTTTCGTTGAGTGAATCCGATTGTGTGAGCACGCCAACGGTGACATCATTTCGACGCGTGACCTGACCCTGGTTTGGCTCCAACCGTCCGGTGAGCATTGCGAGCAGACTCGATTTCCCGTCACCGTTCTTGCCGACTATGCCGATGCGGTCGCCGTGAGCGACGCCAACAGTGACCGAGTCGAAAACGGGACGGGTGGGATATTCGAGATGGAGGTTCTCCGCGCCGAGCAAGTGTGCCATAGTCCCCTCAGTCTACGGTCTTGCCTTCTTCCGCGTGTGCATAGTCAGGGTCGAAGTGTTCAGCATCGTTTGCCACGACACGGAATGAGTCGAGTGTCGGGTCGACGGCGCCACGCACGTAACCAGACGGAGCCGCAGCAGTTCCACGCAAATAAGAAATAGCTTCAGAAGTGAGCCGCTCACCGGGGAGCACGTTCGGGATTCCAGGTGGATATGCAGCTAGAGAATCGGCAGATACTCGCCCCGATGCTTTTCCCCACGGAACAATCTCGACCGGACTGAAAAATGCCTCATCAAGTCGCATTGCTCGTTCGAGCTCAGCAGGCATTTGCAGTGGACGTTCCGGCTCATGATCAGCCTGCGGAAGTGACCACAGTGCGTTAAGGAACCGCTTCGTGTCGGGCGGGCTCGTGGCACCAATTAACAACACGAGCGCACCCGGGGTTGCCAATTCGCAATAGATCTGGTGGTCTCGAATGAGCTGGAACTGCGCATCGGTGCCGGTGATGCCCGCACCGCGAGTGTCGATGACAATTTTGAACGGGTCATAGGTAACCGCGTCGGCGCTCGCCAATACGTCGGGAGTTGCGTCGCGGAAGCGCACATCTTTTTTGATCGCGTTGCGAATGGTCTCGGCGCCGTCGAGGGCCGCGCTGATGCGATCATGCCCCTCGTTTGCAAGGAAACGTCGAGCTTCGTCGAGAGAGGCAAGCAAGATCGCGCTCGTGCTAGTCGATTGATACGATCTCACGACGCGATCCACCAGCGTCGTAAGCTGGTGCGCAATGGGCCCATTTCCGAGCTGAATCATCGCAGACTGGGTCATCGACCCGGCCCCCTTATGCGTGCTTGAAATGACGAGATCGGCGCCGAGCCGCACTGCATTGACGGGGAGGCCAGCGTGGAGTCCGAAGTGTGAGCCCCAAGCTTCGTCAACAATGAGCGGGAGCCCGTGTTTATGCGCAATACTCGCAATCGATTCAACGTCTGATACGGCACCAAAGTAACTGGGGGAGACCAGGTATACCGCGCCCGCATTTGGATGTTTGGCGATCGCCGCTTCAACCTGCTCAGGCGTGACTCCGTGTGAGGCCCCCAGCCCCAAATCGAGTGCGCCACGTACAAAGTGTGGTTCGATGCCAACGTGGGTCATGCCATCAATCACGCTTGAGTGAACGCTGCGTTGCACAATGAGCTCTTTGCCGAGTCCTCGCACTACATTGGTGGCGATGTGGTTTCCGCCGGAAGCGCCGTTGGTGATAAACCACACTCGGCTAGCGCCCCAGAGTTCGGCAGCGAGCGCTTGCGCACGCATGATTGGCGTGATCCGGTTCGGTGCGTTGAGCTGCCAATCATCCTGGTCGATTCCACTGAACAGCATGGGGAAATCAAGCTTCAGCGCGTCTTCGCCCACAATATTAGCAACCCCGGGCGAGTTCATTTCCTTCGCTTGGTGGGCGGGTACATGCAGGCGCTGCCAATCATGCGACGCGAGTGTGCGTAGCGCGTCAGCGTAGGGTGCAGACTGCTGTTCTGGAGAGAGTCGTTCGTGGGTCACGTGGCCACCATAGTGAGAATAAATCTATAGGCCAATATGATGTTCCCGTATAAAGTGACATATACAGTATGTAGCGATCAGGCTTGTGGATCAGAAAGTTGAGGCATAAATACATGCGAGGTTCACTGTGTTGAGTTTGCAGCAACTTCGTGTTCTACGTGCTGTTGACCAGGCAGGCAGCTTGAACAGAGCAGCGCAGGAGCTCGGGTATGGGGTACCAACGATCCAACATCACTTGAATACCATCGAGGCACATTTCGGTATTGCGCTTGTTGAACGCACAACACGCGGTGCGAAACTGACTGAGATGGGGCGGCTAGTGTCGGGAGAATCAGCGCAGACTCTCGCGAACCTTGAACGGCTCGAGAAAGTCGTTGCAGAATATCGGAGCGCCGGAATGCATACCATCCGGGTAGGCACCTTCTCGTCTATCGGCGCGCGGTTGATCCCCGAAGCCATGCGTGTACTTGATGCTCGAATGAGCGTGAGGCTCGAAGTAATTGAGGATGAACCGTCTGCAGTGCTACGCATGTTGGCAAACGGCGAAGTAGACGCGGGTCTCATTTACGATTTCGACGGTCATCCAGAGCAAATACCTGAGATGTTGGCTTCGGTGCAGCTTATTCAAGAACCATACCGGGTGCTCGTCGGACGAAATTCATCATACGCGCACGAAAAAGAACTTGATTTCACTCAGTTAAAGGATGCGCCGTGGGTGCGAAGCCGATACCCAGATTCGGCATCCGACCGAGTCATTGAGCAGGCCTGCCGCGCATGCGGGTACCAACCGAGGGAACTCATTCGCACCGACGACCTCACGATGATTCACGGCCTGGTTGGGGCGGGCCTAGGTCTTGCACTCACCACTCGTGCGGCGATCGATGTGGGGCATACAGACGTGGAACTTCGTCCAACCGTGCAAGACCTCGGGAGTCAACGAGTGTGGTTCGTGCGCCCAGTGGGCGAACCCCTAGCCGCGGTAGCCCAATTAGAAGAAATCATTCGCGATCAAGCAGCCAGGCTGCTCGCGCACTACTCAGCGAAGTTAGACTGACTTTTGTTTGTGCTATCCAGGACACTGCCGATTCAGCGAGGAGTTCACTGTGCCAGAAGACCTTATTGATCTCTACGAAACGACGATTGACGAGCTTCGCGAAGCATTTGCGCACGGAAGTGCGAGCTGTGTTGAGGTAGCGGCAAAGTACTTGAATCGCATTGGCGCGTTTGACCGTTCTGGCGCTCGCCTGAACTCGGTCATTGTGCTCAACCCGAATGTGTTTGAGGAAGCCGCAGAATCTGATGGAAGATGGCAGAACGGAACTGCTCGCCCGCTCGAAGGTATTCCGTTTACCGTGAAAGACTCATATATGGTTCAGGGCCTGACGGTGGCAGCCGGGTCACCGGCTTTCGCGGACCTTATTGCGCAGTGGGATGCGTTCTCGGTCGCTCAACTGCGCGAGGCCGGCGCAGTATTCGTTGGTAAAACGAATATGCCACCCATGGCTGATGGCGGTATGCAGCGTGGGCTGTACGGCAGAGCAGAGAGCCCGTACAACCCAACATATCTGTCGGCCGCATACGCGTCAGGATCATCGAATGGTTCCGGTGTCGCAACTGCCGCCAACTTTTCTGTTTTTGGTATGGGTGAAGAAACCGTGTCTTCCGGGCGTAGCCCCGCTTCAAATAATGCACTCTGTGCTTACACTCCCTCATGGGGGATGATCTCAATACGTGGAAATTGGCCGCTTTTTCCCGCGCGAGACGTCGTGGTTCCGCACACTCGCAACATGCGAGACATGCTGCACGTGGTGAATGCGTTGGTGCACGACGACGAAACTCCCCGAGGCGACTTTTGGCGTTCACAGAACGTCATTGAAATTCCGCCAGCTAGCAAACTTCGACCCGTCGATTATCAGCAAGCAGTTACCGACTACCGGCTCGATGGAAAAACCTTCGGAGTTCCGAAAATGTATCTCGGAAAAGACCCCAACTTTCCGATTGATGTGCGCGCATCCATTCTCGAGATCTGGGAAGACGCAAAAATCAAGCTCGAGTCTCTGGGGGCGCGCGTTATTGAAGTGGACTTCCCCCTGATCGAACAATACGAAGGCGACAAACCAGCCGGTGAAAATATTGGAGACCTCGGCGTCCTTCCTGACGGGTGGATGGAGACCGAATTCAACCACTTTCTTTCGTACGGCTGGGACGATTTCCTGCGCGCAAACGCTGACCCAAATATTCCAGATTTGGCAGCTGTAGACCCTGACATGATCTTCCCGCTCGCACCAGGTACTCTGCCCGATCGGTATGAAGAAGTTGACAACTATGAAGAGCGCTACCGAGCCACAGTAAGTCTTGCTCAAAATGGCATCTCTGACCCGCGCAAACGCGATGATTTTGCTCCAGGGCTGCGTGCATTAGTCCAGCTGCGTGAAGAACTGTTCGAGAACTGGTTACATGAAAACAAGCTCGATGCGGTCGTATTCCCCGCTAACGCAGACATCGGAACCGAAGCGGCGGACTTCGATCAAAATGCGAACGACCACGCTTGGGAAAATGGTGTCCTCTTCTCCAACGGTAATTATGCCCTTCGACATTTCGGTATCCCCACGGTCACCGTACCGATGGGGACCATGAACGATATCGGTATGCCCGTCGGCCTCACGTTCGCGGTTAACGCATACGACGACACTGCGCTGCTTGGGTATGCCACCCAATTCAACCAATCAGGATCATTCAGAACTACGCCAGCATTCGCACCCAGCCTTGTAAGCGACATCATTGCTGCGGCGCCAGAATCACATAGCAGCACGGCTGAGGCAGACCCGATCGAACCTGAAGTTGCTATCAGTGAAATCGTGACTATTTCTGCGCCGGACGGGGCGCTCGCCGTTTCCCTTTCCGGAGATCTCTATGGCGCGGAATACCTCGAAATTTCTGTGAACGGAACGCTGCTTCCTGTTGAGATCCAGGGGGATATTTGGGTGTGTGAGACTGTAGTTGCCCCGCAACCTGCGACACGAAACCCCATAGGTGACTCACTGCTGATCGTTGCATGCGCGAAACGTGGACGCCGCGCGGCCGCAGAATTTATTGACCTCCCGTGTGAGGACGGACCGCAATAGCAGGACAATTAATTTTTCTCGTCGGTACTGTTCTGCTCAGGCGTACTCTGCTTGTCGTCTGGACCGCCGTGTTCTGGCAAGGATCCGTAATCGTTCACGCTCTTCGCGAGCTTGCGTAACAGCGTCGATGTTCGATCACGCTCCACACCTGACAAACCTCGAAGCATGACGTCTTCTGCATCTACCAGACGTGTAATTGCAGAGTCCACCCGCATGCGTCCAGCGGGGGTCATCGAGACGATCACTGCACGACCGTCATCGGGATCTGTCAGTCGCTCTACGAGCCCACGCTGAAGCAATCGGTCGATCCGATTCGTCATCGTGCCACTTGAAACCATTGTTGACTGAATCAACACCTTTGCACTGGCGCGAAATGGGGGACCGGAGCGGCGCAGGACCGCTAAAACATCAAATTCCCATGATTCAAGTCCCGAACGTTCAAAGGCTCGAGCCCGCGCACGACCAAAATGTTTCGCAATTCGGCTGAGGCGCGAGAAGACTGACAGCGGTCTGAAATCAAGGTCGGGACGCACACACTCCCAGTCGGCAATAATGCCATCGACCTCATCCTGGCTGCTCATAATTACCTATTCTGCCAGGTGCGTACGAATAATTTTTTGTTTGAGTTCTACGAACACCAAAATTTCTGGCAGACTATACAAGTGCAATTTGTTGCGATTGCGTGGTCCGCCTTAGTGTAACGGCAGCACGACAGCCTTTGGAGCTGTTAAGTCCAGGTTCGAATCCTGGGGGCGGAGCGGCTGTGCTGTCAAACTGGCACTTCACAGCATGAGCGGTTCCGAAAGGACGACCCAAGACCTATGTCAGACGCCAATGCAACCCCCTTAGCTGTCGTGATCCTCGCTGCAGGCAAGGGCACACGAATGAAGTCAAAGTTGCCGAAGGTGCTTCATCGAATAGGCGGACGCTCACTCATTGAGCACGTACTTGACACTGCAAACGCGTTACAGCCGGAGCACGTGACTGCTGTGGTTCGGCATGATCGTGATCGCGTTGCTGCTGCCGTCACAGACTTCGCGCCAGAAACAATTATTGTTGATCAAGATGACGTACCCGGGACTGGTCGCGCGGTCGAACAGGCCGTGGAAGCTCTCCCCAACGATTTTGAAGGCACTGTTGTGGTGCTCTCGGGTGACGTGCCGTTGATCACCGCGGAAGTGTTACGCGATTTTATTGATAGCCACCAGCGAAATACCCGCGATATGACAATGTTGTCGGCAGTTGTTGACGACCCAACCGGTCTCGGCCGAATTTTGCGCGATGTATCGGGAAGCGTCACCGGCATTGTTGAAGAGAAAGATGCCACCGACGAGCAACGTCTCGTACAAGAAATTAACGGCGGCATTTACGCATTCGAACGCACGGCATTGCGTGACGCTTTGCAACAGATCGATACCAACAACGCGCAGGGTGAAAAGTACTTGACTGACGCCGCCGCCAGAATCTTGGCGGGAGGCGGGCAGGTCGAAGCTGTTGCAACGACAGACACTTGGGTGATTGCCGGAGTGAACGACAGAACCCAACTCGCAGAAGCTGGGCGCGAACTCAATGCTCGAACCGTGCGGGCACACCAGCGCAACGGTGTCGCAATCTTGAGCCCAGAAACTACGTTCATTGATGTGCAAGTGCGGATCGGCCAAGATGCTGAAATCTTGCCCGGAACATTTCTCCACGGCACGACCGAGATTGCGGAAGGCGCCGTTGTGGGTCCGGACACCACCATCGTGAACTGCTCGGTCGGCTCCGAAGCCTGGGTGCGGCGCAGCGAGGCTCACGACGCCATTATTCATGCTGGTGCAACAGTTGGCCCGTTCTCATATATTCGTCCCGGCACTGTGCTTGGTAAGGACGGAAAAATTGGCGCGTTCGTAGAAGCCAAAAATGCCAAAGTTGGTAACGGAAGTAAAGTCCCCCATCTCAGTTATGTGGGTGATATTGAGATTGGTGAGGAAGCCAACATAGGTGCAGGCACAATCGTCGCAAACTACGACGGTGTGAAGAAGCACACGTCAATCGTGGGCGACGGGGCCCGCGTCGGATCAAAAAACGTTCTCGTTTCACCCGTACACGTGGGCGCAGGTGCTTACACTGGTGCTGGTGCCGTGGTGCGAAAAGATGTTCCTGCTGGAGCGCTCACATTGAGTGTTTCACCGCAGCGTAATATCGAAGGGTGGGTAGAGCAGAATCGACCCGAAACAAATTCTGCGAAAGCGGCAAAAAGGGAGAACGGTCAATGAGCGCGATCGAAACAGTCGGACAAAAGAAATTAGTTCTGATCTCGGGTCGCGCATACCCTGAGCTCGCAGAGAGCGTCGCGCGGGAACTCGGAGCCGACCTGGTGCCGACTGATGCGCGAACCTTTGCAAACGGTGAAATCTACGCACGATTCGACGAAAGTGTGCGTGGCTGTGACGCATTCGTGATTCAGTCGCACACGAGCCCCATCAACGAACACCTGATGGAGCAGCTCATTATGGTTGACGCGCTCAAACGAGCATCAGCTAAACGCATCACGGTTGTGGCGCCGTTCTACCCGTATTCTCGCCAAGACAAGAAAGGCCGTGGTCGCGAACCGATCTCAGCACGTCTGGTTTCAGACTTGTTCAAAGCTGCCGGAGCTGACCGGATCATGTCAGTCGATCTGCACGCCGCGCAGATTCAAGGGTTCTTCGACGGCCCAGTTGACCACCTGTTCGCAATGCCCGTCTTGCTTGAGTACTTCCGCAACAACCTGGGAG
This sequence comes from Canibacter sp., assembly GCA_052085365.1. Lineage (GTDB taxonomy): Bacteria > Actinomycetota > Actinomycetes > Actinomycetales > Microbacteriaceae > Canibacter. Next base: position 8,752 of record JBQDFP010000008.1, read on the forward strand.
ACCGGGACGACCTGACCGTTGTCTCACCTGACATGGGCCGCGTGCGCGTTGCAGATATCTGGAGTGACCGTTTAGGCGCCCCGCTTGCTATTATTCACAAACGACGCGACCCAATGGTTGCAAACCAGGTGAGTGTTCACGATATCGTCGGCGACGTAGAAGGCCGTTGGTGTCTGATGGTCGATGACATGATCGACACCGGCGGCACCATTGCGAAAGCGGCAGAAGCGCTCGTACGTAATGGAGCTCGCGGCGTGACCATCGCGGCAACCCATGCGATCTTCTCAGGCCAAGCAAAAGAAGCGCTGAGCGCACCCTATATTGACCAGGTGGTTGTTACAGACACGATCCCTGTGCCGGCTGAAAAACGTTTTGACAAGCTGACTGTGCTGTCAATTGCGCCGCTTCTTGCGCAGGCGATCCAACAGGTATTTGAAGACGGGTCAGTTACAAGCATGTTCGACGGAGCCGCTTAAATACTGGCGTTAGCAGCGCATCGGTATTGAAAAACTGGTCGAACGTGGAACCCGTTTTCGACCGTCGACTTACCCAGATATCGAGAGCAGACTGAAAAGATTTCAGTAGTATCGGCGCTTACTAGCTGGAAACTGAGACAATTGACGGTAGTCTGTCACACGGTCCACATGCGGAACACCCCGTGAGTGCAGCCCGTGAAGCGACACTGAAGAGGAGAATCGTGAGCGAAGCACGTGCAAATATTGGCGTAATCGGTTTGGCCGTTATGGGAGCCAATCTTGCCCGTAACCTGGCACGCCAGGAAGGCAATACGGTTGCCGTATACAACCGGTCGCCAGAGCGCACAGACAATCTCGTCTCGGAACACCCCGAAGCGGAGTTCGTTGCAACGAAAACAGTTGCAGAATTTGCGCAGGAGCTGCAACAGCCGCGCACCGCGATCATTATGGTGCAGGCAGGACGCGCAACTGATGCGGTTATAAATGAACTCGCTGAAGTGTTCGAAGCCGGAGACATCATCATCGATGGGGGGAATGCGCTCTACACTGACACCATTCGTCGCGAGTCAGATCTGCGGCAAAAAGGCATCAACTTCGTTGGCGCCGGAATCTCCGGCGGTGAAGAAGGCGCACTCAACGGCCCCAGTATTATGCCCGGCGGGTCAGACGAAGCCTATGCAGTCGTCGGCCCCATTTTGGAATCGATAGCTGCGCAAGCAGACGACGGAACTCCTTGCGTCACCCATGTTGGAGAAAACGGCGCTGGTCATTTTGTCAAAATGGTACATAACGGCATCGAATATGCTGATATGCAGCTCATTGCCGAAGCTTATGACCTGCTGCGTCACGTGGGCGGACTTGCTCCACGCGAAATTGCAGACGTCTTCACTGAGTGGAACACCACAGAACTTGAAAGCTATCTCATCGAGATCACTGCTGAGGTGCTTCGTCACGAAGACGAACGCACCGGTCGCCCCTTTGTCGACATTGTCAAAGATGCTGCCGGTCAAAAAGGCACCGGCACCTGGACCGTCCAATCTGCGCTGACACTCGGCACCCCAGTCAGCGGAATCGCTGAAGCAGTGTTCGCACGCGGACTCTCATCACACCCGGAACAGCGCCTGGCTGCAGCGCGTTTGAAAGGCCCCAAGCCTGAAACAATTACTGACAGCGCAGAACGTGATCAGTTCATTGAAGATGTCCGTCAGGCGCTTTACGCATCAAAGATTGTTGCGTACTCGCAGGGCTTCGATGTGATCATCACCGGAGCATCACACTACGGGTGGAGTATAAACGCGGGTGCTGTTGCGAGTATTTGGCGGGCTGGCTGCATCATCCGTGCCCGCTTCCTGGATCGCATTAGTGAGGCCTACGAAGCCTCTTCAGATCTTGTGTGTTTGCTTACTGCGCCATTCTTTGCGGACGCAGCCGCGCAAGCTCAGGAAGCTTGGCGTCGGGTCGTTGCAACTTCAGCGACACAGGGCGTTCCCGCACCAGCGTTCGCTTCATCACTTGCCTATTATGACGGGTTGCGTGCAGCCCGCCTTCCAGCCGCACTCATCCAAGGACAGCGCGACTTCTTTGGGGCGCACACGTACCAGCGTGTTGACGGCGGCGGCGTATATCACACGGACTGGTCAGCAGACCGGACAGAAATCCGTATGGATAGTTAACGATCGCAATGTCTGTACGTGAGCCCGCTGCCTGAGACCCTGGCAGCGGGCTCACTGAGTTTCATGTAAACTTCTAGAGTACTTCGGCGAGGGAAACCTTGAGTTTCCGTTATCGACGCGGGACGTCTCCATAAGTGTGGCGACGCTTTGGTGTTTCGAGCCGAGTCGTTTGCATTATCCGAGGCGGAACCTCACCGCCCCACACTGGGTGAATACCCTAAGGAGAACCATGGCTGAACAAAAGAACAAGCTTGACGCGCAAGTGCGCGAGAACTTTGGCAAAGGCGCGGCACGTAAGCTTCGCGCCGCAGGCCAGACCCCGGCAGTGCTCTACGGACACAACACTGACCCGCAGCACCTGGCAGTTGATGCGCACGCGCTGAGCCTGATTGTGCGTCAGTCCAACGCACTTATCGAACTTAACTTGGGCAGCAAAAAGCAGCTTGCGCTGGTGAAAGACGTTCAGAAGGATCCCGTCCGTCAGCTCATCGAACACGTTGACCTGTTGATTATCCGCAAGGGTGAAACCGTTGAGGTTGAAATTCCCGTTATCGTTGAAGGCGAGCCTTTCTCAGGCACCAGCGCGATGCAGGAACTCAACTATGTTCTGGTCAACGCACCCGCAGTGTCCATCCCTGACCACTTCATTATCGACGTTGAAGGTCTTGAAGAGGGCTCACAGGTCCTCGTGAAGGACATCAAAGTTGACGAAGACGTTGAGGTTCTTACCGAAGAAGACGAACTCGTTGTCAATGTGATCGTTCCGATCGTGGACACCGAATCAGATGCAGACACCACTGAAGCAAGTGGCGAAACCCTCGAAGCAGCTGAGGAAGCTGCTGAAGAGGCTGAAGGCGACTCAGCAGAGTAAAACTCAACAGGGGAGAACCCGACAGAGTAACGTTTGCTCTATAGGGCTCGCTTGCCAGGTGTAATTCCTAGCGAGCGAGCCCTTTTCACTTGGTAGCAAGCACCGGTCGAGTGCTTTGACATGGAGGAACCATTGAGCGCACCGTGGCTCATTGTGGGATTGGGTAACCCCGGCCCTAAATATGAACTGACCCGCCATAATGTTGGGCAACTTGCAATCGATGTGATTGCTGACCGCATCGGTGCGACATGGAGCCAGCACCGTACCAATACAAGAGTTGCTGAAGGGTGGCTTCGGCCCGGCGGGCCAAAGTTTATTCTTGCGAAATCAAACGGGTATATGAATACTTCTGGTGGACCGGTCTCCGCGCTCAGCGCCTATTTCGGTGTCGCGCCAGATCACATCATTGTTCTGCATGATGAAGTTGATATTCCGTTTGACACAATCAAGCTCAAACACGGCGGCGGTCACGGCGGACATAACGGGTTACGCGATATTACTAAAGCGTTAAACACCCCTGAATTCACTCGAGTACGTATTGGTGTTGGACGTCCTCCCGGGTCCAGCGACACTGCGGACTACGTACTGCGTCCCTTTCCGAAGGGTGAGACTCCGACACTTGCAGTGCTGTTAGAAGATGCTGCTGACGCCGTTGAATTGATTGTGGATCAGGGTCTCACCGCTGCACAAAATACGGTGCATACTAAATCATGAGGGCCGTTGTGACGCGCTGCCTCAGCGCGAAAGTTACTATCAACGGTGTTATCAGCGGTGAGCTTCCACACGCGGGGCTGCTCATATTGCTGGGAGTCACGCAGAGTGACACCGCTGAGACCGCACAGAAGCTCGTGCGCAAAATTGCGCACCTTCGCATACTTGATGGCGAACTAAGCGCCGCAGAACTACAAGCACCGGTTCTTTTGGTGAGCCAATTCACGCTCTACGGCAATGTGCGAAAAGGACGGCGACCCTCGTGGAGTAATGCGGCAGGTCGTGCGCAAGCAGAACCACTCGTCGACCTCGTGGCTGAGCTTTTCCGCAAGGAAGGCATCCATGTTGAAACCGGTGAATTTGGTGCGATGATGCAGGTGGAATCTGTCAACGATGGTCCGTTTACGATCTATGTTGACACCGCTGACCTGGCCTAGGTCGTGCATGCTGCCTTGCGCCGGGTAGACTTAGCCGAGTGAGTCTTGACGGTTTTCTAAATCTTGCACAGCCCGCATTCGCAGAGGCATCCCTTCGGGCTCACGGCGACGCTGATTTCACGCTAGTCGAGGGCGCATATGCGCCGCTGTTGGCCTCAATCTTGAAGCAGCGTGGTGGTCTCGTCCTGGTCATCACTCCGACAAGCCGTGAAGCAGAACAGTACGCAACCGACCTGTCAGCGTTCATCAATGCTGAGATACACGAGCTTCCCGCATGGGAGACACTCCCGCACGAGCGACTGAGCCCCTCCGCCGAAACTACTGGCCGTAGGCTTGCTACCTTACGAGCGCTTGCGCAATGGGACCACAGTCGCCCATTTGTGTTATTTGCATCGGTTCGGTCTGCGCTGCAGCCGCTCATTGCTGAACTTGATGATCCTCCCACGATTACGTTTCACACAGGCGTTGAAACCAACGGTGATATCGCGGCTCGTCTGACTGAACTCGCCTATACACGCGTCGATATGGTGACCCGTCGTGGCGAGTTCGCGGTCCGCGGGGGCATTCTCGACCTGTTCTCTCCTGATGCTGAACATGCCGTACGCATTGATTTCTTCGGCGATGAAGTGGATGATATTCGCCCGTTTTCGGTCAGCGACCAGCGGTCCTTAGAGACCCCCTTGGACGCAGTGACCGTTTTACCCAGTCGTGAACTGCTCTTGACTGAGGCTCTTCGCGATCGTGCTCGTGAACTTGCCCCACACCTGCAAGGTTTGTCGGGGATGCTTGAGAAGATTTCTGAAGGCATTCCTGTGGAAGGAATGGAATCGCTTGCGCCGGTACTCGTGGACGAACTTTTACCGCTGACGAGTTATCTTCCAGAAGATGCCGGCATTGCGGTGTTTGCTCCAGAACGTGTTGCCAGCCGCGCAAAAGATTTACGAGAAACCAACCAGGAGTTTCTGCAAGCCGCATGGAGTGCTGCAACAGCGGGTGCCGACAGCCCTGTTGATTTGAGTGCCGGCGATCTCCTGACCGTGACCGACTTGCGTACTGCCGCAGGTACACGACCGTGGTGGTCATTTTCGCCGTTTGGCGATGACACTGCAGAACACGTGCACGCTGAAAGTGTTCGGGCCTTCGCAGGCAATTCAGAGGCCGCAATTGAACACACGCTGGACCTTGTCAACAGCGGATGGAACGTCATTATGGCGACAGCCGGCACCGGCCTGATTGAACGAGCCGTCACACTGTTGGGGGAGCGAGGCGCATCGGGCCGACCGGTAGACGTTCTGCCAGACACGCTCGAGGCTGGAGTGGTCTATTTCGTTTCAGCGCCCCTGGGCGTTGGGGTGCAGCTCCCAGACGAAAAACTTGCGCTGCTTGCCGAAAGTGATTTTTACGGTCGTGCGGCAGGTTACAACACTGCCCCGAAGAAGCTGGCCCGTCGCCGAGCAAACGCGGTTGTTGACCCGCTGCAGCTTCAAAGCGGCGACTATGTTGTGCATGAAACACATGGCATCGGCCGTTTTGTGGAACTCACACGAAAAATGGTGACTGCCGGAATTGGCAGGAGTGCGCATAAAACAGAGCGTGAATATCTTGTTTTAGAATATGCGGCGAGTAAGCGCGGAATGCCGGCAGATAAACTGTTTGTTCCCACTGATCAACTCGATCAACTGTCCCGGTATGTTGGCGGCGAAGCCCCCACGCTATCCAAAATGGGTGGCAGTGACTGGGCGAGCGCGAAAAAGAAAGCCCGCAAGGCGGTTCGTGAAATCGCGGTCGAACTCGTGAAACTGTATTCCGCGCGGGTCGCTTCACAAGGTCACTCGTTCTCACCCGATTCACCCTGGCAGCATGAACTTGAAGAAGCATTCCCGTATGTGGAAACTCATGACCAGCTGACCACCATTAATGAGGTTAAACGAGACATGGAACGCTCGATGCCAATGGATCGCCTTATTAGCGGCGACGTTGGCTTCGGCAAAACTGAAATCGCGATTCGTGCAGCGTTTAAAGCGGTGCAAGATGGCAAACAGGTTGCAATGCTCGTCCCCACAACACTTCTTGTGAAACAGCACATGGAGACGTTTGCCGAACGTTTTGCTGGGTTTCCGGTAGCGTTGCGGGCGCTGAGTCGCTTCCAGACAGACTCAGAGGCACGAGAGACACTTGAAGGGCTTGCAGCCGGCACCGTTGATGTTGTCATCGGAACCCACCGTCTCTTGTCTGAGCACGTAAAATATCGCGACATTGGTCTCATCATTATTGACGAAGAACAGCGGTTCGGAGTCGAGCACAAGGAATCGCTCAAGAAACTCAAAACCAATGTTGATGTGCTTGCGATGAGTGCAACGCCCATTCCTCGTACGCTCGAGATGGCCGTTACTGGTATACGCGAAATGTCAACCCTGGCGACCGCACCTGAAGACCGGCATCCGATTTTAACGTTCGTTGGGCCACGAAATGATCAACAGATCAGCGCAGCAATACGACGTGAACTGTTGCGTGAAGGCCAAGTTTTCTTCGTGCATAACCGGGTGCAGTCAATCGGAAAAATTGCTCGCCAGATCGCTGAGTCGGTGCCGGAGGCGCGTGTCGCAGTAGCTCACGGGCGGCTGTCTGAAGCCGAACTCGAACGCGTCGTTGTTGACTTTTGGGAACGTAAATTTGATGTGCTCGTATGTACCACCATCATCGAGACCGGTCTCGACATTGCGAATGCGAACACGATCATTATTGATAACGCCGACCGGTACGGTTTAAGTCAGCTGCACCAGCTTCGCGGACGCGTGGGGCGTAGTCGTGAACGTGCCTACGCCTATTTCTTGTGGGATCCGGAAAAAACGCTTACCGAAACAGCGCACGAACGACTCGAAACGATCGCTGCCCACAATGAACTTGGCAGCGGAATGCAGGTGGCGTTAAAAGACCTCGAACTTCGTGGAGCGGGCAACCTTCTCGGTGCAGAACAGGCTGGTCATATTGCTGGCGTCGGATTCGATCTCTACCTCAGAATGATTGGCGAAGCCGTCGACACGTTTAAAGGCGAAGATGTTCACGAATCCACTGAAATCAATATTGAGCTGCCAGTCGATGCGCGAATCCCTGAATACTATGTGGAGAGTGAACGACTCAGGCTTGAGGCCTACCAAAAACTGTCCGCCGCAGCCCACCCCAATGCACCCGACAATCACGTAGATCTCGTACTTGAAGAGCTCACTGACCGGTACGGCACGCCACCAGAAGAAGTAGAGCGGCTTGCGGCACTCTCACGCCTGCGACGACGTGCAGCGCGGCTGAACTTTCGCCGAATCAACCTGGTGTCGGACACGCTCAAAATTGAAGCGGTTACCCTCAAAGATTCCATCAAAATGCGTCTCCAACGGTTGTACCCTGGCTCTCGATACGCGGAAGCGCAACACACCTTGCAGATCCCGTTGCCGGAGGGGCTGACCCGTGATGGACTCGCAGTGAGCCCTCTTGGTGGCGGGTTGCGTTCCGGCCGTGCAGCGGACCAAGCCGAAGACGGTGATCTCGTTGCGTGGGTGGGGCGCGTGTTCGAAGCACTCTTTGACGAGTCAGAACCCGGGACCGAGCAGTAAAAAATCGATCGTGTCCGTGAAAGCCCTACGAAAGTGACTTGCTCCCTTGAGGTCTTCACGGCTTCTCGGCAACAATTGCACATAGTGCGCATTCAGCACCACTCAGTGTGCGAAGGATACCTGCAGGAGACCCAGTGAAGAAGCTCATCAACAGCCCCTCTCGGGTCGTCGAAGATGCGCTGCGAGGACTCCAAACGGCGTACCCAGATAGGTTGCGTGTTGACGTGCACAACGGCATCGTGTCGCGGCAAACACCGCATAATCCTGACAACGTCGCGATTATTTCAGGCGGCGGATCGGGCCACGAACCACTCCACAGTGGCTACGTCGGAACAGGGATGTTGAGCGCTGCTGCCATTGGTGAAATATTCACCTCACCTACGCCCATTCAGATCAGACGAGCCATTCTTGAGACTGCGGGGCCCGCGGGAGCGCTGCTCATTGTCAAGAACTATAGCGGCGATGTCATGAACTTTGAGATGGCAGTCGAAATGACCACCGAAGTGCCGCTCGAACTGGTCACTGTTGCGGATGATATTGCATTGCCATACCAAGACTCTGACCCTGTGCGCCGTGGTGTCGGACTCACAGTGCTGCTTGAAAAGCTGGTCGGTGCAGCGGCAGAACGCGGACAAAATCTTAACGAAATTGCCGAGCTGGCAGACAAGATTAATCGGCGCGGACGTTCACTCGGCGTAGCACTCAGTGCAGGAACTCATCCAGCAGCCGGAAACCCAACATTCTCCCTCGGGGAAGTCGAGATGGAGTTCGGGGTCGGTATTCACGGTGAACCAGGAATCGAACGACTTCCGCTTGAAGACGCCGAAACTATCGGTGCACGACTTGTGCAAGGACTATTAGAAGATTATTCATTTCAAGATCGACAGGTGATCGTCTTACTGAGCGGTCTCGGATCCACGCCCATTGCCGAACTGCACACGGTGTATGCGGCGATCTCACATTCTCTACAGTCATCTAACGTGTCAATTGAGCGGTCCCTCATCGGAAACTACGTGACTGCACTCGACATGGCGGGCTGTACACTCACACTTTTAGACGTCGATCAAGAACTTTTGACACTCTGGGATGACCCAGTACTTACCCCCGCGCTACGCTGGAAGACATAAGGGAAGGTGAAATGAGCGAAACAGTGACTCTCGATCAACTTGTGTCTTGGATGCGCGCATACCAAAAACGAATCCTCGACAATCGTGAATACCTCACCGAGCTTGATGCTCAAGTAGGTGACGCCGACCACGGAAGCAACATGGTCAGGGGTGTCAATGCCGTTGTAGATCGACTTGCGCAAGAACCACCTGAAAATGTGTCCGAGTTTGGGAAAACCGTCGGTATGACCTTCGTCAGCTCAGTTGGCGGGGCATCAGGTCCGCTCTATGGCACCTTCTTTCTGCGGTCGGCGATCGCAATGGGCGACAAAACTGAACTCAGCGGAAGTGACCTCGTGGCGATGCTGCAGGCAGGAGTTCAAGGCGTACAGGCTCGCGGCAAAGCCAAAGTTGGTGACAAAACCATGGTCGACGTGTTGGTTCCCGCCCTCAATGCTGCAGAGAATGTACATGATTCGACGATCGTGGACGGTGTGGACGCTGCCGTCCAGGCTGCGCGGGACGCTGTGAACGAATCGAAAGACCTCGTCGCACGAAAGGGAAGAGCCAGCTATTTAGGGCAACGCAGTGCCGGACATATCGACCCTGGCTCGGCATCAAGCCTCATGCTGTTTGAAGCGCTCGCTGACGTCGTCCAAGGGCGGTAAACAGTGGTCGGAATCGTCGCGGTTTCACACAGTCTCAAACTTGCTGAAGCAGCAGTCGACCTTGCTTTCGAGATGCTTGCCGGCAAACAACGTCCCCGGGTAGTGATTGCCGCGGGCACCGCCGACGGTCGCCTCGGAACCGACGCGACCCATGTGGTGAAAGCAATTGCTGAGGCCGACAACGGTGAGGGAGTCGTCATCGTGACCGACCTCGGGTCGGCACTCATGTCCGCGGAAATGGCTGCCGAAATTGCCTCAGATATCGATACCAAGATACTTGCAGCACCATTCGTTGAAGGTATGTTCGCAGCAGTCGTGGCTGCATCACTGGGGAAAAACCTGACAGCCGTCGCCGCAGAAGCAGAATCGGCTCTGTCAGCAAAAATCGGGCATATCGGGCACATAGACGCAGAACCAGATGAACAGCAACCGGCACAAGCGAATCGCGACGCTTCAACAGATGCGACCACCAGAGCATTAGCAGACCATATCGCCGCAGTTACCATCAAGAACGCGTTGGGCCTGCATGCACGGCCTGCAGCACAGATTGCTGAACTCGTTTCGAAATACTCAGCCACAGTGTGGATTTCAACCGATGTGTCTCAGTCTGCACGCGCCGTCAGTCCTATCGCCGTGACCGGGCTCGATGTGAAACAGGGGGACACGGTGTGGGTGCTCGCGTCCGGTCCGGACGCTGAACCTGCTGTAGACGCCGTGACCAGTCTGATCGAAACCGGGTTTGGTGAAGAGATCACCGTGCTTGATGCGACTGCTGAAATCACTGTCGCCATCGACAACGATTCAGGAGTCGGACTCAGTCACGGACGAGTAGTTGGGCGGACCCTCCGCGCGTTCTCCGACCTCGAAGCTCCCGAACGACTTCCTGCCCTTCCGAAACACGAGCGTGAAGCTGAAGCTGCGCGAGTACGTGTCGCTGCATTCTCGGTGTCTGCCGATCTTCGTGAACGTGCACACGCGACCACCGACACCGCCGGTCACCAAGTGCTTGCCGCAACAGCGGTGCTTGCTGAAGATCAAGTGCTGCACGAAGACACCATGTCGCGCATATTGGTTCTGGGTGAAACTGCCGAACGTGCCGTGTGGGAGATGCTTGGCGCAGTAATTAATCAATATGAACGCAGCGGTGGAACGCTTGCAGAACGCGCTAGCGATATTCGAGATCTCAGATCTCGCTGGGTTGCTGAACTCTCTGGTCAAGAAGTTACGACAGTTCCAATCACGACCCTGCCACATATTCTCGTCGCAGATGATCTCTCACCTGTCGAGGCCGCGGAACTTGACCCGCGTATTTGCCTCGGACTTGTACTCGGACGGGGTGGCCCAACATCGCACACGACCATCATTGCTCGCAGTCTCGGAATACCAGTCGTGATTCATCCGGCAGCCGTCCGTCACATAAAGGACGACTCAACCGTGCTCATTGACGGTTCTACAGGTGAACTCATCCTTCACCCAGACCAGGCTGAGGCCGCAACTGCGCGATCCACCCCACTGGTTCTTGCGAGCCTCCCACCTGCTACCGGACTCGTCCATTTTGAACACGGACCCACAGTTACACTGGGCGGCAATATCGGTGGTGCAGAAGACGCACGCACCGCGAAAGCGCGTGGCGCACACGGTGTCGGCCTGTTTCGAACCGAGTATTTTTTTCTTGAACACTCAGACGCGCCGACAATTGAAGAACAGGTCGAATCATATGTGGCGGTCTTACAAGAGTTTTCTCCGCAGAAAGTGGTGTTCCGCACGCTTGATGCAGGCTCAGATAAACCCTTGCCCTACCTTCCTCGCGAAGCAGAACAAAACTCGGCACTTGGGGTTCGAGGTATTCGTACCGCTAAGCCCTTCAAATCACTACTCGAGACGCAACTGAAGGCGATCGCCGAAGCAAGCAGTCGGGTTGACGGAGCAGACCCGTGGGTGATGGCCCCAATGGTGGCCACCATTGACGAAGCGAAGCGTTTTGTTGATTCGGCACGGGCAGCAGGACTCACGCAAGTGGGCGTCATGATTGAGACTCCGGCCGCGGCAATTATGATGGCCGAACTCAACCCGCTTGTTGATTTTGTGAGCATCGGCACCAATGACTTGACCCAGTACACACTCGCCGCAGATCGCTTACTCACACAGCTTGCCCCGCTGAATACCCCGTGGCAGCCAAGCGTCTTGCGGCTCATTCATCAAACCGTTCGACAATCAGGAGCGAACCCGGTCAGTGTGTGCGGTGAAGCAGCGGCTGACCCGCTCTTGGCGGGCGTGCTTGTTGGCCTGGGCGTGCATGAACTGTCGATGACACCCAACGTGCTGCCAGTCATCTCGCATGCACTGACGCGGTACACCATTGATCAGTGTCGTGCCGCTGCGGAAGCCGCGCGCACCGCAGAATCCGCAGACAAGGCACGTGAAGCCGCGGCGAAATGGCTTCCGAGTGACTGAAGAAACAGGGATTGAACGCGCGCGGAGCGTTGTTACACAGATGGTGGCCAACGGCGGCTGCGCATGGCATCGCGAGCAAACCCACGCCAGCCTCACGAAATATCTTGTAGAAGAGACGGCAGAGTTTATTGACTCAATCGACCGCGAACTTTCGACGGTCGAAATAGCTGAAGAACTCGGCGATGTGCTATATCAAGTGCTTTTTCACGCCGAGATCGCATCGCGAGACGGTGAAGGATACGATTTCGATTCAGTAGCGTCGAGGCTGGCAGACAAACTCGTTGCTCGCCACCCTCATGTGTTCGGTGAACGCGGCTATATGAGTGTCGACGAGCTGAACCGCGAATGGGAGCATCTGAAAGAAGATGCTGCGGGAGCGCAGCGTGGAACCCGCGGGCCACTCGAAGGCATACCACGTGCAATGCCCACACTAGCTAGGGCAGCAAAAATTGTGAACCGTCTGCGACGCCACGGTTCCGGGTTGGAACAGCTCCTCCCAGTCGAGGAGAACTTCTTCGGCGCCGGGAATGGCAACCAGCCAGATAGTGAAAACCTCACTGAGCAACAGGTGGGGGAGGCGTTATTGGCAGTGATTTCTCACGCCGATGCTTCAGGTGTAAACGCGGATCACGCGCTGAGGCTCGCGCTTGCCCGAGTGCAATCGAAGATCGTGGAAGAATAGAAGGCATGGCAAAACAGGTAAATGCACCCCGCGGCATGCGGGACTTTCTTCCGTCAGAAAAAGCACAACGTGAACAAGCGCTCGCAATAATTCGAGACATTTATCGTAAGCATGGTTTTGATGAAATTGAAGCACCTGTTTTAGAAAACTATGACCGTCTCCATGCTGGGCTTGGCGGGGACAACGAAAAATTGTCGTTCTCGGTTCTCAAGCGCGGCTTGCGGCAAGAACAGCTTGAGGCAGCCGTGCAATCAGGGAACGCAGAAGACCTCGCGGATCTCGGTCTTCGGTTCGATTTGACCGTGCCGCTTGCACGATATTATGCGACGCATCAGGCTGAACTGCCAAATGTATTTCGAGCAATCCATGTCGGCCCAGTATGGCGAGCTGAGCGTCCACAAAAAGGCCGTTATCGCCAATTCGTACAAGCAGATATTGACATTATTGGCGACGCATCGCCGTTAGCTGAGATAGAACTGCTGACCGCAACGTCCCATGCCCTTGATGCACTTGGACTGCGCGACTGCGTGATTCGGTTGAATGACCGCCGGATCCTGCTGAGCATGCTCACCGCAAGTGGATTTGCTGCAGAAGATCATGAGCGAGCGCTGATCGAGATCGATAAACTCGACAAGATCGGAGCAGAAGGTGTCGAACGAGAACTGGAAGAGATCTCGCCTGAAGCTGCCAAAATCCTCGGAGCATATCTTGCAAAAGTAGATCCGGCAGGCACTGATCTGACAGAGGCTGCAATGCACAAAGTGCTCCCAGACGGAGTCGACCAGACTGCAGTACAGGACCTTGCGTCGATCGCAGCAACTCTTGAAGGCGGTCTGCCGCAGGGCGTCACCATTACGTTCGACCCCACATTGGTCCGTGGTATGGGATACTACACCGGAACCATTTTTGAAGTTGCTCACCCAGCGTCTGGCAGTTCGGTCGCGGGTGGTGGTCGCTACGACGGAATGATTGGTAGGTTCTTGTCAGAGTCGGTTCCTGCGGTCGGGTTTTCCATCGGGTTCGAACGCATTATTGATCTCATCAATATTCAGGACCAGCAAACGCAGCAAGCAATAGCGCTTATTTGGGACGACAAAATTCCACTGGTTGAACTCTTGAAGCGAAAGCGCGAACTGGTTGCCGCGGGGAGTCGAGTTCAGTTGGCGAAGCGTCAAAAGAATATGAAGCCTCTCTTCGCAAGACTTGAAGCAGACGGCTTTACACATATCGCTACGCTTCGGTCCGGACAAGAGCTGGAAATAAGAGAGCTCTCTTAGGCTGCACCCAATAGACTAAAAATCACAACCGAACGAATGTTTACATGAGGAGGCCCGCGGTGGCACTGATTGACGTTGTAATTGCTCGCGAAATTTTGGACTCTCGGGCAAACCCGACCGTCGAGGTTGAGGTCGCACTCTCCGATGGTTCTGCTGGACGCGCAGCCGTTCCCTCAGGTGCCTCAACCGGTGAATTTGAAGCCTACGAGCTTCGCGACGGCGATGATGCCCGATACCTCGGCAAAGGTGTGCAGCAGGCTGTCGAAAACGTGTATGACGTTCTGAGCGATGCTGTAGAAGACCTTCCCGCTGACGATCAGCGTCTCGTTGACCAGGCGCTTATTCAGGCTGATGGAACCGAGAACAAACAAAGCCAGGGCGCGAACTCCATTCTTGGTGTCAGCCTTGCGGTTGCTCACGCTGCAGCAGATTCGGCTGAACTTCCGCTCTTTCGGTACTTGGGAGGCCCGACTGCAAGTACCCTTCCTGTGCCGCTCATGAACATTATTAACGGCGGCGCTCATGCTGACACAGACGTTGATATTCAAGAGTTCATGATTGTGCCGCTTGGTGCCGAAAGCTTCTCAGAAGCGCTGCGCTGGGGCGTCGAAACATATCACGCGCTGAAAGCTCTTTTGAAAGAAAAAGGGCTCAGCACAGGATTGGGTGATGAAGGCGGTTTCGCACCTAACCTGCCGAATAATGCTGCGGCGCTTGACTTGATTCTTGAGTCGATCGAACGTGCCGGTTACACCCCGGGCAAGGACATTGCGCTTGCTTTGGACGCAGCTTCAAGCGAATTCTACGAAAACGGCGCATATCAATTTGAAGGTCAAGCCCGCTCGGCTGAGGAAATGACCAAATATTATGCTGACCTGGTTGACCGGTATCCTCTGGTCTCGATTGAAGATCCGCTGGACGAAAATGATTGGGATGGCTGGGTGCACCTCACCCAAGAACTCGGTGAGCGCGTACAGCTCGTCGGCGACGACCTTTTTGTGACGAACCCGGCCCGACTGCAGGACGGCATTAACAAACAAGCCGGTAACTCAATTCTTGTGAAGCTGAACCAGATTGGCACGCTCACCGAAACGGTTGACGCTGTCAGCCTCGCGCATCGTAACGGCTACACATCGATTCTTTCGCACCGTTCTGGTGAAACCGAAGACACGACCATCGCTGACATTGCGGTAGCGCTTGAAAGCGGCCAAATTAAGACAGGCGCTCCGGCGCGAAGCGAACGCGTTGCCAAATATAACCAATTGCTACGTATCGAAGAGGAACTCGGAGAAGTTGCGCACTACGCGGGTCGCAACGCGTTTCCTCGTTTCCGAGCGTAGATCGTTACCACCGGTGGCGTTTCGGGGGAAACTTCACCGGTGCCACTCTCCAGGACAACTGTGACGAAGAAGAATCAAACAACTCAGGGAAATTCTCGAGCGAGTCTCGCCGAAGCGCTTTCGGGACTGCGTTTTGGCGGATTCACCGTCATGCTGCTCGCGCTCATTATTGTGGGTGTCGCGATTTTGAGCCCTTCGGTCACTACATTTGTTCAACAGCGTCGCGAGATTCACGACCTCAAGCAGAGCATTGCTGAGTCTCAGGCCGGAGTAGACCAAGCAGAAGCCGACCGTAAACGGTGGGAAGACCCGGCATTTATTCGTGCGCAAGCACGAGACCGATTGTTTTATGTGCTTCCGGGGGAGTCGCAGCTCGGTGTCATTAATGACATCACCCTCCCGCCTGAAGAACAAGAAGAAGCACAGGCCGGACTTACGAAGATCGACCGAGACTGGACAGATTCGTTGATCTCGTCAGTGATTCAGTCCGGAACCTTAGAACCTGAAACGGAGCAGTAATGCCGACCCCTCCATATCCGACGCCTTCGGCCGACGATATTGCAATAGTTAGCGAGTATCTTGGTCGTCCCGCACGAGGTGTCATCGGTATAGCCGCACGTAACCGGCGTGGCGAGCCGCTCGTGGTCGCCACCGCACCTCGACTCGATGACGGCACTCCGTTTCCAACCCTCTATTATCTTTGCCACCCTGACGCCGTTGCAGCTGCTTCTCGGCTCGAAGCTCGCGGATACATGTCAGAGATGAACGACCGGCTGGGTGAAGATGAGACCCTGCGTGACGAGTATGCGCGCGCACACCGTGAATACATTGCGGACCGCGAAAAGGTGTCGCATGTTCCTGAGCTTGAAGGTGTGAGCGCAGGGGGCATGCCCAACCGCGTGAAGTGCTTACATGCATTGTTCGGTCATGCATTGGCTGCAGGTCCGGGCGCAAACCCCATTGGCGATATTGCACTCGAAGAATCGGGTTGGGACCCAGAAATCTCGCAATAACATCGGTTCACACGGCTTTTCGACATTGAAATCATGAAAAAACTCCAGAATGTTCTTGATATAGGTAATTTGCCCGTAGGAATGGCGTTACACTAGTCGAGTCGGGCTGAACGTCCGAATTTCTTGGTGCCTGCAATTCTGCAGCATTTATTTTCTCAAGGAGACTGCTTCGTGACGAAGAATATTCTAATCGTCGGCGGCGGCTACGCTGGCTTCTACACCGCATGGAAGCTTGAAAAGCAGCTGCGCGCTGGCGAAGCTGAAGTAACCATTGTTGATCCGCGCCCGTACATGCAGTACCTGCCGTTTTTACCGGAGGTTGCTGCGGGATCCATCGAGCCACGTCACGCGGTTGTTTCACGCCGCCGTCACTTGAAGTCGACGCGTGAGATCAATGGTGAAGTTACCGACATTCGTCACGGTGAGAAAACTGCAACAATCAAGTTTGCCGACGGCTCAACGCGCGATTTTGCCTATGACCAGATCGTCGTCACCACTGGGTCGGTTTCGCGTACTTTCCCGATCCCTGGGGTTGCCGAAAACGCAGTCGGAATGAAGACCATTGAAGAAGCGGCCTACGTGCGTGACCGTATGGTTGGTAACTTCGAACGTGCAGCAGCACTTCCGAAAGACTCAGCTGAGCGTGCACGGCTGCTCACGGTCACGGTCGTTGGCGGCGGCTTTGCTGGCATTGAGACAATCTCAGAACTGCGCAGCTTCGCAACTTCGTTGTTGGGACGCTACCCTGAAATTACTTTTGATGAGACGGTCTTCCACCTCGTTGAAGCTATGGGTCGCATCATGCCCGAGGTGAAAGAAGACACCGCTCTTTGGGTGATTAAGGATCAGACCCGTCGCGGCGTTGAAGTACACCTCGACACGCAGCTTCAGAGCGCTGTCGACGGCAATATCGAACTCTCAACCGGAGAGAAGTACGAGTCAGACCTGATTGTCTGGACGGCCGGTGTCATGCCCCGACCGTTCCTTCGCGGAACTGATCTGCCTGTTGGTCCACGCGGCCACGTCATTGGGAGCCCAACACTTCAGGTCACAACCGAAGACGGTGAGGTGGTAGAAGGCGCCTGGACCGCAGGTGATACCTCGCAGACCCCTGATATTTCGTCCACTCCTGGCCCCGGCGGATTCTGCGTTCCAAACGCTCAGCATGCTGTTCGTCAGGGGAAGCTCCTCGCGAAGAACATTACCGCCACGCTGCGTGGGGAAGGCGTTCGCCAGTACAACCATAAGAACCAGGGTGCAGTTGCCGGCCTGGGTGTGAACACGGGCGTGTTCCAGCGCGGAAACTTTGCAATGAAGGGCTACTTCGCTTGGCTTGCACACCGCTTCTATCACGGTCTGGCAATACCCACGTGGGAACGTAAATGGCGCGTGTTTGGTGGATGGATGGGTGGATTCTTCCTCAGCCGCGATATTGTCGGCATCGAGGATAACAAGAACCCACGCGATATCTTCGAACAATTTGCATCACGTCCAAAGCCGAAAGCTGAAGACGCAGAGTAAGTAGTAGCGTTCACAATGAGTAGGGCCCACATATGTTGTGGGCCCTACTCATTTTCGTTGAGACGTGAGCTAATCAGGTAAGCCATCGGCGTGAGCCGATAAGAATTCAAACATTTCAGTGTCGTCAACCCCGGGAAAAGTGCCGGTCGGTAGCGGTGCCAAAATGTGGGCGTGCATTCGGGCGCTCGCCCAAGAGCGGTTCTGCCACCTCTGAGTGAGCTCATCGCTTGGTCGCTTACAGCAGCGATCATCGGGGCAGGTCGAATTAGTGCGGATATGCGTGTCTCTACCTCGGAACCACCGAGCATCATCGAAACGGACACCACATGTAATTGAGAACTGCCCGTCAGATTCTGAATCTCCAGTCTGCACGGTGGACCAAAAGGTGCCGTCAGGTGTATCCGTGTATTGATAGTACTCGCTCGTACGGTTTCTACGATGGAAGGCTTTTCGCCCGGGCCATTTTCTACACAGACTCTGGCCCTCTATTGATCCGCTTTGATCGGTGGGGAACGGCATCCCGTCGCTTTCAAAGCCGCGCACCAAGCCTCCGGAATCGTCGGTGCGGTAGAAATGTACAGGGAGGTCAAGGTGCTGTGCTGCGAGATTCGTGAACCGGTGGGCAGCTGCTTCGTGCGTTACGCCGAAGGAATCTCGCAGGTCTTCGATCGCGAGATTCCGCTCCCGTTTGGCATTCTGTAAGAACTTGGCAGTGCGCTGTTCTGGCATGAGGCACGCTGAAGCGAAATAGTTGATTTCGAGACGTTGTTGCAAAAATTCCGCATAATTCCAGGGGCGCTCATGCCCGAGAACCCGGTGCGCCATGGCTTGCAGCGCGAGAGCTCGCAGGCCGTGGCCTCCCGGGATTGACGTCGGTGGGAGGTAAATCCTGCCGTTTTCGAGGTCAGTAATGCTGCGAGTGTTCGACGGCAAATCGTTGACAAAAATCAGTGTGAATCCGAGTTTCTCGGCAAGCACCGCAACGGTACGGTGGGTTAACGCTCCCTGTGTGTGACCGACATCAGCCATGAGGTCTTCAGCGATTTCTTCAATAGCCGGGAGATAGTTATTGCGTTCATGCATGCCGAGTCGAATTTCGGTGTTCGCTCGGCGGGCCTCTTCAGGCGTCAGTGCTCTGGCTTGCTGCTGACGCTGTACCTCGTGAGCGAGACCCACAATTGTCTCAAGAGCTTCGTCCGGCAGACTCTTCGTGGTGCGAAGCTCAGGGAGACCGAGTTGTTGGTATCCAATCGCATTCTGAAGCTGTTCGATTTGGATTTCGAGTTCGCTTCGACGATCTGGCGCATCTGAACGGAAAATGTCTTCGAGTTGGATGCCCAGCTCGTGAGCAATCGTTTGAAGAAGTGTGAGTTTTGGCTCACGTTTACCGTTTTCGATGAGAGAGAGTTGGCTGACTCCAACGCCGACTTTCGTGCTGAGGTCTCCCAGCGTGAGCCCAGCTTGGTTTCGAAAATGTCGCAAACGTTTACCAAGGATTAACCGGTTTGGGCCAGATTGTGTCGATGCCGGTGTTGGGGTACGTAAATTCCGCATAATTTGACTATATCTAAAGAAGCGCGAGAATTGACATGCGATTTGGTTAAATTACCGCCTGAAGTTGTAAAACAATGGAAGTGTTCATCTCGTTCAACGAACCTCAGGAGAGAGACATGGACCGTCAAGCATTTGCCGATACTGATACCGATGGAAACACGGAAAACCAGTATGAAGGGGCTTCAGTAGAAGCACCACAATCTTCGGCAACAGTAGAAGCACCACAATCTTCGGCAACTGCATATCGGGCTGCTCTCGAGAATGCACCGACAGGCAATCACGAGATTGTCGAATGGGTTCGCAATATTGCCCAACTGACCCGTCCTAACCAAATCGTCTGGTGTGACGGTTCCGACGCTGAGTGGCGCCAAATTACGCAGGAGATGGTTGCCGCTGGAACGCTCATCGAACTGAACAAGGACCTGCGTCCGAATAGCTTTCTCGCTCGTTCACATCCGGCCGATGTTGCTCGCGTAGAAGATCGTACATTCATTTGTTCTGAAAATGAAACTGATGCGGGGCCGACCAACAACTGGGTTGCGCCGTCCGAAATGAAAGAAACGCTTCAGCCGTTGTTTGACGGCTCGATGGTCGGACGCACAATGTACGTGGTGCCATTCTCGATGGGACCTGTTGGTGGGGCAATCACCCAGTACGGGGTACAAATCACTGATTCCCCGTACGCAGTTCTCAACATGCGCATCATGACGCGCATGGGACAGAAAGCGCTGAATGCGATTACCGAGGGCAGCGAATGGGTTCGGACCGTTCACTCTGTGGGTGCGCCACTTGGCGAAGATGAGGCCGACGTTGAATGGCCGTGCAACGATACGAAATACATCACGCACTTCCCGGATACACTCGAGGTCTTCTCGTACGGGTCCGGCTACGGCGGCAACGCCCTGCTGTCGAAGAAATGCTTCGCTCTGCGTATTGCGAGTGCGATGGGAAGAAAAGAAGGCTGGCTTGCAGAGCACATGCTGCTCATCAAAGCGACGAACACCGAAACCGGTCGTGCGTACCATCTGACCGCTGCGTTCCCATCCGCGTGCGGTAAAACAAACCTGGCAATGCTGCAGCCGACCATTCCCGGCTGGAAGGTCGAAACAATCGGTGACGATATTGCATGGTTACGGCCCGGGCCCGACGGCCGCCTGTACGCGATCAACCCCGAAGCTGGATTCTTTGGCGTAGCGCCGGGTACTGGTGAATCAACCAACCCTGTCGCAATGGACGCACTGTGGGGAAACACCATCTTCACAAATGTGGCACTTACTGATGATGGCGATGTGTGGTGGGAAGGCAAAACCGACGCGGTTCCGGACCATCTCATTGATTGGCAAGGCAACGAATGGACACCTGATGCCGATCGGCCAGCTGCTCATCCCAACTCACGCTTTACCCTTCCCATTACTCAGACACCCACGCTTGCAGACGACTGGTCAGCAGATAACGGTGTCCCGGTTGACGCAATTCTGTTTGGTGGCCGCCGTGCGACAAATGTTCCACTCGTTGCTGCAGCGCGCTCATGGAATCACGGTGTATTTATTGGTGCAACGATCTCGAGCGAAAAAACCGCAGCACAAGAGGGTAACGTCGGAGAACTCCGTCGCGATCCCTTCGCAATGCTCCCATTCTGTGGCTACAACATGGCGGACTACTGGGGGCACTGGATCGAAATGGGTGAAAAACTGGGCGACAAAGCCCCGCACATTTTCCAAGTGAACTGGTTCCGGCGCGGAGAAGATGGCAGCTTCCTTTGGCCAGGGTTTGGAGATAACTCGCGCGTAATCGATTGGGTTCTGCGCAAAGTTGATTCCGACGAAATGGGTCGAGAGTCAGAAATCGGCGTACTTCCGAACAAGGACGAATTGAACCTTGATGGTATTACGGTCTCCGATGAACAATTTGATGCACTGTTCGCGATTGATGCCGAATCATGGAACGAAGAATGTCAGCTCACTGAAGATTACTTTGAAAAATTTGGTGACCGTGTCCCAGATGCTTTGCGCACTGAACTGTCTTCACTGCGTAACCGTCTCAACGACAAATAATTAAGATTTGGGTTGTTACTAGTCGTAACAATCCGCACGACTGTGGGCCCCGGGTTCTGCCCAGCCTGGGGCTCACGAACTCTTACCCTTTCACAGCACCTTCGGTCATTCCAGAGATAAAACTGCGCTGTAAAAACAGGTACAAGATCACCATCGGGGCTGCCACTAACACTGCTCCAGCTGCCAACAGCGTGACACCGGACGTGTGCTGACCCTGGAAGAATGCGAGGCCGAGCGGCGCAGTACGCAGAGCTCCGCTCGGTGACATGATCAACGGAATCAAAAAGTCATTCCACGTCCACATAAACGTCAACACGATTTGGGTCACGATTGCGGGTTTCCCAAGGGGGACCAATATTGACCACATCGTGCGCACGTGTCCCGCGCCATCAAGCTTTGCAGCTTCAAGAATTGCTGGATCCACACCGCGGAAAAATGCGCGCATCCAGAATGTGCCAAATGCCAACGACTGAGCGATCTGGGGCAGTGCAATTGCCCAAATCGTGTCAGTGAGATTCAGAGAGCGCAAATCAAAATACAACGGAAGTATGATCGCCTCAGTTGGCACCATGATCCCGACAAGGAACACATAAAATAAAATGCCGCTGCCTGGCGGACGCAGAATGCCTAAGACATAGCCGCTCATCACTGACAGCACCAATGCGGCACTGACCACGAGTACCGCGATGACTACTGAGTTACGCATATACAGCGAGAAATTCCCCTGTTCCCAAGCCGCTGCATAGTTCTCAAAATGGCCCCAGCTTGGATCGCCAATATTTGAGGCACTCAACGAAAGAAATAGCACATACACGATCGGTATAAGCGCTTGAACTGCGAAAAACACCAACAGCACAGCAGTTACGGTGCGTTCGAAGCGTGAGACCCTCATTTTTCTCGCTCCCCGACAAGGTTGACTGCCAAATTGATGAGAAAAATCACAATCGTAAGTACCACCGCCAGAGCGGCCGCGGTGCCGACTGCCCCGACTTTGAATGCCTGGTAGTACACCTCATACGAAGGCACAGTGGTCGACGTACCGGGCCCGCCAGCTGTCGTCATATATACGACATCGAACGTTTTTAACGCCGCGATAATCGTCAGCGTGAGGGAAACGAGGATTTCCGGACGCAGGCTCGGGATGGTGATTGAGAAGAACTGCCGAAACCATCCCGCGCCATCGAGACGTGCGGCTTCGTAATATTCTTGGGGCACTCGAGTAACCCCTGACATTAACAACACCGTCACAAGACCCGTGCACACCCAAGTTCCAATGAAACCCACTGCAATTAAAGCGGTGCTATATTCGCCGAGCCAGGCACGAGCAAGACCACCGAGGCCAAGCGCCCGTAACGCTGTATTGATCATGCCGTCGGGTGCGTATATTTGTCGCCACGCAATCGCGAGCACCACCATTGCAATCACCTGTGGGAGAAACACGACGGTCCGAACGAAACCGATACCTCTTGCACGAGACCTGCCCAAAAGGGATGCAAGCACCAAGCCGATACCGAGCGGAATGGCAGCATAGAACACTATTAATATCAGGGCGTGCACGAATGACGCCCGGAGTCTCTCATTCGAGAAGACGTCAGTGTAGTTGCTGAAACCCGCGGGCACTGCGTCGGCGAGACCATCCCAGTGGAAGAACGACAGGTTGATGACGCGCGCCAGCGGAACCAGCATAAACGCGGCATAAACGGCGAATGGCAACGCCATAATCAAGACGGACGCCAAAATATTCACCGAACGCTGAGAACGTGAACGCAGGGGACGTTTCGCGCCCGTGGTCAACAGTGCCTGTGTCTCACTTGCTCGAGCTGGTGTGAGGCTTGAGTCTGTATTACGGGACATCATCACTCCGTCGTGATCTATGAGCGGCGGTGTGCTGAGTGAACACCGCCGCTTTCATGCGGGAGTAGTTATTTCGTGAACTCAGCGTATGCGGCCTCGAGTTCGTCAAGAAACTCCTGTGGACTCAGTTTTTCATCAAGAAGTCCTTGCACAGCATCGCCCGCGACTTGGTCGAAAGTGGGGGTCGCGTAGTCAAGGTAGGGGAGGAGGTCCCCATTGTTCGAGACCTCTGAGAATGTCGTCATAACATCAGCTACGACACCGTCTTGATTTCCAGCGAAGTCCGCGGTGTTGTTGACTGGAACGTTGCCGGTGTCCGCCAAAACCTGCATTGCGTCGGCATTTGTCAGGAAATCGATATATGCAGCCGCAACATTCTGGTCCTCCGCAGCGGTCGTCATCGCGAACGGGAGACCCGTTCCGCCGGTAGTTGCGGCACCGTCGTTTTCTCCAGATTTTGGGGGAGCGATAAACGCAACATCATCGCCCATCGCCTCGCCAAGGTCAGCTGCGAGCCATGATCCACCAATCAAATAGACACCGTTACCTTGAGAAAAGTCAGCCCAAACTTGGTCGTAGTCGGCGCCATTGAAACCGTCGTTAAAGTAGCCGTTCTTTGCCCAGTCTTGAAGCTCAGTGGCTGCGGCAAGGTTGTCCGGGGTGTCCCAAGAAGCACCGGCATTACCAAACCCGAGATTACGAATATCTTCAGCGTCGACGTGAGCGCCTTGAACCGGACCAAAGACGTGTAGCGCGGGCCATTTATCTACATTTCCAAGCACGAGCGGTGTTTCTCCAGCCGCTTGAATGGTCGAGAGCTGGTTCGTAAAATCTTCCCAGCTCTTTGGCTCATCAAGGCCAAGATCTGCGAGCTTTGACTGCGAATAGAAAATCCCGACAACTTCACCAACTTGTGGCAATCCATAAACGCAGCCCTGACCGAACTCAGTAGCATCATCGGAATACTGTGAATAGGTCAAAATTGACTCAGAAAAACTCTCGTCCCATTTATAAGCTTCAACCCACGGGTCAAGACAACGAACCTGGTCCGACGAAACAAATTGTCCGAGTGTGCCGCGTGCGTTATTTGCTTGGACTACATCGGGGGCATCATTACCAGTTAACGCGAGCCGCAGCGTAGTCTGTAGATCATCAAATGACTGAGACACGCGGTCGATTGTGATGTTCGGATACTTCTCCATGAACGCTTCGTTCAGCGTTTCAATCTGCTCATTTTGGCCACCTCGAACCTCTTGATCCCATACGGTGAGGGTCTGTTCTGGTGCATCACTAATATCGGTGGTGACGTCTTGGTCATCTGCAGGTTTATTGGTGTTTCCCGCGCTGGGACTACACGCGGCAAGTGTCGCCACCCCGGCAATTGCAATCGCTGCAATCGTGGTTCTTAACAAGCGTGACGTCATTGTTCTTCCTTACTCTTACGCTGACTAGTGGCGGTGTAGTACGTTTCGAGGAACTCGAGATTGATTTCTGGCGGGATTTCAACGGTATGGGACCATTCAATCAGCTCTTGCAGTGTCGGGGAGAACGCAGACCCACCCGGCTGGCCAATCGAAAACGCAGCGGCGAGAGTTCCGAGTGCTAACCCCTGTCGTACCGGAAGCCCGTTCAGCATTGACCAGCACAGGCCCGCAGCGAAACTATCTCCCGCACCCGTCGGATCCACAACGGGAGCTTCGGTGATCGCAGGCATTTCAATAACCTCATCACGCAGACGTGCATAGATACCGTCTTCGCCGCGCGTGATGATAACGAGCATCACATTCTTTGAAAGCTCACGAGCCGCATCTTCGATGCTTTGTGTTCTCGTATAACGCATTGCCTCAACAGCGTTTGGTGTAAACACGTCAACCATGTCGAGGTCAGAAATGTCCTCAGGATTCCAAACGCCCACCGGGTCGAAGCCGACATCGGCTAACACCCATGTTGGAGCGGATCCACTGCGCCAGGCGGCGAGTGTGTCGCGGTTCGATTTCACGGTGCGCATGTCGCAGACGAGACCAGCCGGCGGGGTCGCAACAGACGATAGCGGCGGAACATACTCCTCGCCGTAGGTCGTCATTGCTCGGTCACCATTGAACGCAAGAGACGTAGTCACAGCTTGTCTGTCCGAGAATGTAGCGTAGGTGGTGTCAACATCCTCACACGTGAGCATTTCAGCAACAATGCCGCCAGCTGGATCCTGCCCCAACTGGGCGACGAGCGTTGTGGGAGCCCCCAGCCGCGCAAGCGAGACCGCTTGGATAGCGACTCCGCCCGGCATCATTTGACACTCAGGAACCCATTGTTCTTCGCCGGGTCTAGGAGCGTGTTGCAGTCCAACCATGACCACGTCGAGAAACACGAGCCCGGCGACGCAAATACTGTTTTCTGGATGAACAGCAGCGCTCGTAATCGTCGGGCCGTCGCACGGGAAACGAATGTCTGGCGTGAACTGAGACGAGTCCATAGTGACGCTTCCTTCTGCACCATCGTGTCAGGACGAGTTGAGTGGGTGTGGGGCTAGTCTTTACTGTACGTGATTCTCTAGAACTGAGGTGGAGCTCATATGAAACTGGTGATCGTTGGTGGTGGCGGTTTTCGTGTTCCCCAAATTATCGAAGTCCTTGCAGGTGCGAGACGAGGCCGAGGGGCAAGTGCGGGACTGATTGTCGATGAAGTCGCGCTCTATGATGTCTCGACTAAGCGGCTCGAAGTTATGAGATCAGTCATCGACCAGCTTGACTTGCACGGTGCGCCGCAGGTGAGCATACATACCCGACTTGATACCGCGCTTTGTGGTGCAGAGTTCGTTTTTTCAGCGATGCGCATCGGCGGAACTTCGGGACGAGTCGTCGATGAACTCGTTGCACTCAATGAGGGCGTGCTGGGACAAGAGACCGTTGGCGCCGGCGGCTATGCGTATGCGTTTCGAACGCTGCCTGCAGCACTCGAACTTGCGTATACCGTTCGCGCGCACGCACCGGATGCGTGGGTGATCAACTTCACAAACCCTGCAGGAATTATTACGCAAGCGATGCGTGAAGTGCTGGGTAAAAAAGTTGTCGGCATCTGTGACACCCCGATTGGCTTAGTCCGTCGCGCAGCTACAGCCTTGGACATCGATACACATGCAGTGGATCATGCGGATCCGAACGTAAGTTTCGACTATGTCGGGCTCAATCACCTCGGCTGGTTGCGGAGTTTCCATGTGGGAGCGCACGATCGTCTGCCAGAACTTATTGGTGATGATGCGAAACTCGATGTGATTGAAGAAGCTCGCATTGTCGGTTTCGACTGGATTCGTGCCATGAAGATGCTTCCGAGCGAGTATCTGTTCTACTACTACCTCAACCGTGAATCAGTTGAACGGATCCGCAGTGATGATGTCACTCGCGGGCAATTCCTCGCGCAGCAGCAGCAGAAGTTCTACGACGATGCTTCGAGCATGCCCAACCGTGCCGCGGACCTCTGGCGTGCAGCTCATCGTGAACGTGAGTACACGTATATGGCTGAATCCCGTGACGGAGATGAGCGTGCGGGACGGCGAGATGCAGATATTGCGGCCGGCGGGTATCAACAGGTCGCGCTAGACCTGATGACCGCGTTAACTCATGGGGAACCGGCACGAATGATTCTCGGTGTCGGCAACAGCGACGTGCAAGATGGGCGGGGACGCCTGCTGCCAGAACTATCTGCTGACGCGGTCATTGAGGTGCCGTGTCTTGTGGATCGCCTAGGCATTCACCCGATACGTGTACAGCCTGTGCGTGGGCCGGAACTGGGGCTCATGGTTAGTGTGAAGGCCTGTGAAGAACTTGTTATTCGTGCGGTCCAAACGCGCAGCATCGACCTTGCTTGGCAAGCTATCGCGGCTCACCCGCTGATTGATTCCATTCGAGTGGCACAGCGGGTCCTGAACGGTTACATGCAGAAGCATCCGGCGATTGCCGACGTGTTGCAAGAAAAATAAACTCCGCCGCACCGCATACCCCTGGTAGAGTTGCGTCAGGTTTGTGTCGAAGCCGACACAAGCTCGGCGTAATGTATTACCCGTACACAACTAAATATTTATTTTGTCAACGTTCACAACGGATCGTCCGGCACGTACCTGCCGGTGAACGAAAGGAAAAACACAATGGCCCGTGTCCAATATGACGATGTCACACTGAAATACCCCGGAACTGATCGACCGGCAGTGTCTCATCTCGATCTTGAGATTGAAGACGGCGAGTTCCTTGTACTCGTAGGTCCCTCCGGTTGCGGCAAATCAACAGCGCTGCGCATGATTGCCGGACTTGAAGAAGTATCCGACGGTCGCATCATTATCGGTGATGAAGACGTCACCGGTGTGAGTCCGAAAGATCGCGATATCGCGATGGTTTTTCAGAACTATGCGCTCTACCCGCACATGACTGTCGCAGAAAATATGGGATTCGCACTCAAAATTGCGGGAATCAAAAAAGAAGAACGTCGTAAACGTGTTGAAGCAGTCGCTGAACAGCTGGACCTTGCAGAATATCTCGACCGCAAACCCAAGGCACTCTCGGGTGGCCAACGTCAACGTGTCGCCATGGGGCGCGCAATCGTGCGTGAACCTCGTGTATTCCTCATGGATGAGCCGTTATCAAACTTGGACGCAAAATTGCGCGTCCAGACTCGAACGAACATCACCGAGCTGCAGCGTGAACTCGGCATTACCACGGTGTATGTCACGCACGACCAGGTAGAAGCACTCACCATGGGCGACCGTATTGCGGTGCTGAAGCTCGGTGTGCTTCAGCAGGTGGGCACCCCTCGAGACCTACTGGATCGCCCAGTAAACCTCTTCGTGGCAGGTTTCATCGGAAGCCCCAGCATGAACCAGATTGAATTCAACGTTGCAAACGGCGGAGTTGAATACGGCAACCTCCGGATCGACCTTCCTCAGGCAGCTGCCGATGGGCTCGGTTCACGTGCAGTAATTGGGGTTCGTCCTGAAGACCTGCTCATCGCCGGACCTGAAGAAGCTGGCCTGACCGCCAAAGTGACGCTCGTAGAGGAGCTTGGTGCGGACGGTTACCTGTACGCTAATGCCTCTGTCGAGGGAGAACCAGTCTCAGTTGTAGCGCGTGTTGATGGTCGCGACCATCCAGAAGTGGGAGACACCGTTACCCTGGTGCCTCGTCTTGACCGTCTGCACTTGTTTAACCTCGAAAGCGGAGAACGTATTTTTGAGGCGGATGGCAATCTGCAGGCCGTACCTCAGTAAATCTTCCCATTATTTTGTACACCGGCGCGGCGCGCTGTTTTCGCGTGTGGCGCCGGTGTACGTCTATGATGTAACAGTTGCCCCTATAGCCCAACTGGTAGAGGCGGAGGACTTAAAATCCTTTCAGTCTGGGTTCGAATCCCAGTAGGGGCACCATTTTTAATCCTCGCGCTTCGTTGATATAGCGCTGAAGTTCTGGGGTGTTTTTGTTGCTATAGACCGCGATTGCCTACGTTTTGGTCAGATATTTGCATATCTCAAGTACCTCACGTCGGAGTAAAACACCGAGAACCTCTCAGCCTTCTTCGACAACTGGCCAATATAATCGGGTCTATGGCTCCGTGGTTGATTACACTTCTCATCGTCCTTGCCGTCGTCGTGATCGGCATTATTTATGTATGGGTGACATATAACTCACTCGTCAAACTGCGTATGCGTGTCGATGAAGCCTGGAGCGACATCACAGTGCAGCTCAAACGCAGGGCTGACCTCATCCCTTCCTTGGTTGACACTGTCAAGGGCTATGCAAGCCACGAAAAGCAAGTCTTCGAAGGTGTTACGAAAGCACGGGCAGAAACCCTTTCGGCTCAGGGACCGGCAGAGGCTTCTGTTGCTGAGAACCACATGCAGCAAGCCCTCAAATCAATCTTTGCGGTGGCTGAGGCGTATCCGCAGCTGCAGGCGAGCCAGAACTTCCTTGATTTGCAGACTCAGCTTGTTGACACCGAGAACAAAATTCAAGCATCTCGTCGTTTCTACAACGGTGGCGTGCGCGAACTGAACACAAAGATCCAGATTTTCCCCAACACGATCTTCGTGCGCGGCATGGGCTTCCAAGAACGTGATTTCTTCGAAGTTGAAGACGTTGCCGCGATTTCAGAGCCTCCCCGGATTGACTTCGGTGGGGGAGCCTCCTCACCTCAGCAGTAGCCGCGGGGAGCCTCCACGCTGTGTATCGCGCGATCCGCAAGAATAAGTTCAACACCGTGTTCATCATGGTGTTGTTCGTTTTGATTATTGCTGGCCTGGGTGTTTTAGCGGGATATATTTATAACAGTTGGGTCATCACGATTCTCGTGGTTGGTGTCTCCATCCTCTTCGCTGTGTTCCAATACTTTTTGGCGAGCAAACAAGCCATCAGCATGGCTGGTGGAGTCGAAATTACTGAGGCGGATAATCCTCGACTGTATAGAATTGTCGAGAATCTTGCGATTACCGAAGGTATGCCTACACCGAAGGTGTACATCGTGAACGATCCGGCACCGAACGCCTTTGCAACCGGTCGTGACCCTGAGCATGCGCTTGTAGCAGCAACAACAGGCTTGCTCGATCTCATGACGGATGCTGAGCTCGAAGGAGTGATGGCGCATGAACTGGGGCACGTGAAAAACTATGACATTCGCGTCAGCATGATTGTATACGGGCTGGTTGTTGCTGTCGGCATGCTGTCAGACGTGCTCATACGCATGACGATCTTTGGGCGCAGCCGAAACAACAACCCCGTGCTTCTCATTGTGGGCCTGGTCGCGTTAATTATTGCTCCAATTATTGCAACTGTGGTGCAATTAGCCGTGTCACGCCAACGCGAGTATCTTGCGGACGCGACGGGGGCTATGACGACTCGCCATCCGGAAGCACTCGCGAGCGCATTGCATAAGCTTTCGCAGTACGGCCAGCCGATGAAAAAACAGCAGTCAAGTATGGCGCACATGTGGTTCTCAAACCCGATGAAATCAGGCGCGATGCAGAAATTATTTTCAACGCACCCTCCGATCGACGACCGTATTCGTCGACTTATCGACAGCGGAACACATTTCTAAAACGTCGGTCGTGACCGCGACACGCGAACGTATGCGCAAAGCTTGGATTCGACCTTAAAACCGCGTAGCGTATCTCTCACCTGAAGGGAGTGGCGCACATTTATGAGCCAGATGTTTCGTTCCCTCAGTAACCGCAATTATCGCGTGTGGTTCACCGGAGCGTTCATCTCGAATATCGGTGTGTGGATGCAAGGCACCGCTCAGAACTGGGTTGTGCTCACCGAGCTTACCGATAACGACGCAACCGCAGTCGGCTTTACTATGGCGCTACAGTTCGGGCC
Organism: Canibacter sp.; assembly: GCA_052085365.1. Lineage (GTDB taxonomy): Bacteria > Actinomycetota > Actinomycetes > Actinomycetales > Microbacteriaceae > Canibacter. The sequence continues at coordinate 39,403 of JBQDFP010000008.1, forward strand.
GCAACTGTTGCTCGTCCCAATCACCGGAAGCGTCGCCGACCGCTTTGACCGAAGACTCGTCCAACTATGGACCAGGTTCCTCTCTGTATTTCTGGCCCTGGCCCTGGGCGTGTTGTTGCTTACCGGAGTGGCCGAGATCTGGCATCTGTATCTGTTCGCGCTGGCGCTCGGAACCGTAAACGCATTCGATACGCCGTCACGTCAAGCCTTTGTTTCTGACCTGGTGCCGAGGCAGTTACTTCCGAATGCGGTTGGGCTCAACTCAGCATCGTTTAATTCGGCGCGGCTCATTGGGCCAGCGGTCGCCGGCCTCATGATTGCGGCGATTGGGTCAGGATGGGTCTTCATCGTCAACGGAATGTGCTTTGTGGCAGTCATCCTGTCGCTGTTCATGGTGCCGTCGCGTAGTCCAGAAGCTGAACCGATTACGGCTCCGGTCGATGCTCCTTCTCCGGACGGAAAATTTAAGAAGACCGGTCTGATGGACGGATTCAGATACGTCATGAGCCGCCAAGACCTCATCATCGTATTTATTATGGTGTTTTTGGTGGGCACTTTTGGCCAAAACTTCCCAATCTATGCTTCAACAATGGCGGTCGAGTTTGGCCAGGGAGCGGGAGAGTTCGGCGTATTATCGTCAGTTCTGGCGATCGGCTCACTGGCTGGCGCACTCCTCGTAGCGCGCATGACCGTGGCACGTATGCGAGTGGTCATTCTGTCGGCGTTGGGTTTCGGCATCGCGGGGATTGTAGCGGCTGTTATGCCAACGTTTGTGACATTTGCGATCGTTCTCATATTTTTGGGCTTGAGTACCTCCACTATGCTGTCGACTGCAAATGGGTTCGTCCAAACTACAACCGACTCGCTATTGCGCGGGCGGGTACTCTCACTTTATTTCGCGATTTTAATGGGAGGTACTCCCATTGGCGCACCATTTGTTGGGTGGGTTGCCGACCAGTTTGGGCCAAGATGGTCGGTTGTCGTCGCGGGTATTTCTGGTCTGGCAGCGGCGCTAACGGCGCTCATCTGGCTTATGGTCTCCCGAAAGCTTCGACTGCGCTGGGTAACCGGCAGAGGATTTGGCGTGACGCATATTGGACGCCCGGTTGCGGGAATACACCCGCGTAATCAGCAAGAGTCGCTCACAGCTCCGTTACGCGTATTAAAACGCGAAGCACCATATACGGTAAGCGGTGCGCTGACACCCAATGAGGCGATCAGTGACGCGACGGGTGCCATATCCATTCCTGGTCGCAATTTAGTCGCAGAAGAAGACGTGATTTCACCCGACTCTGAGCCCGAAGATCAGAGTTCGTCACCTGACAAATGACGCGATAAGCTTAGGAGGGACGGCAACACAGTTGTTGCCTTAAGACGACTCCAAGGAGAACGATCGCAGTGAGTGATTTTCACACTTCTCAAACCCGGACGGAAGCTGATTCGATCGGAAGTGTTGAGATTCCAGCTTCTGTGTATTGGGGAGTGCACACCTGGCGTGCAATGAAGAACTTCCCGATTACTCGACGGCCAATCTCGGTGTACCCGGATTTTGTTCGTGCATTTGCATGCGTCAAACAAGCAGCAGCTCGAGCTAACGCTGAAATCGGTGCGCTAGATGAGCAGAAAGCTCGCCTCATCGACCGTGCGTGTGAAGAAGTGAAGACTGGCATGCTGCACGACCAGTTTGTGGTTGGTGTGATTCAGGGCGGTGCCGGTACCTCAACGAACATGAACGCAAACGAGGTCATCACGAATCGAGCATTGGAACTCGCAGGTCATGCACGTGGCGATTACTCCTTTATTAACCCGAACGATCACACAAACCGTAGCCAGTCGACCAACGACACGTACCCAACCGCGATAAAAATTGCGCTTGCAATGTCGCTGACTGACCTTTTGGAACAGATTGAACTGCTGGCCGCAAGCTTCGAAAAGAAGGGCGCCGAATACGACCACGTTCTGAAGGTCGGCCGCACCCAGCTGCAGGACGCAGTTCCGATGACCCTTGGTCAGGAATTCACAGCATTCGCCGTGACACTTCGAGAGGAAATAGACCGGCTCACCGAAGCAGAGTCGCTCCTGTATGAAGTTAACATGGGGGCTACCGCGATCGGCACCGGTATCAACGCTCCGGTCGGATACCGTGAATCAGTGGTGAAACATCTGCGGGAAATTACAGGTCTTGAGTTGGTCTCTGCTGGAAACTTGGTCGAGTCGACGAGTGACACCGGCGTGTTTGTGACCTTCTCAGGTGCTTTGAAGCGCAGTGCCCTGAAGCTCTCCAAGATTTCAAACGACCTGCGGTTGCTTTCTTCCGGTCCACAAGCAGGTTTGGGTGAAATTAACCTTCCTGCAGTGCAAGCGGGCTCATCGATTATGCCCGGTAAAGTGAACCCCGTGATTCCCGAATCGGTTTCACAGGTGGCCTACTCGGTGGCCGGCGCAGACGTGACCGTTTCGATGGCAGTTGAAGCAGGCCAGCTGCAGCTGAACGCATTTGAACCGATCATTGCTCATTCACTATTCCAATCGGTCACCTGGGTGAGCCGCGCGTGCGAAACACTGCGCGTCAACTGCGTCGATGGAATCACAGCGAACGAAGATCGCCTTGCCGACACCGTCTCGCGTTCAGTAACCGTGATTACGGCACTTGCGCCAGTCATTGGGTACGCTGAGGCGGCAAAACTTGCGAACGAAGCGTTGCAGACTCATGAACCAGTAGCTGCTCTCGTCATTGAGCACGGTTTACTCGACCGTGAGCAACTTGACGAGATTCTGCAGCCTGCGAAGCTTGCAGGTATTGCTCCCGAAGTGGGTAAGGTCAACACGGGTAATAACCCTGAAGAGGTTGATACGACTTCGACTGTTGGCGAAGGCTAACGTCACACCGCACACAAAAACTGCCGGCAAGGAGCAATTCCTTGCCGGCAGTTTTTATTTCGTTTCAAGACGAGTGCCGAGCCGGACTACTTCTCAGCGACGCAGTGAGAAGTTAACGCGCCGATCTTTTCAATTGAGACGGTGACAGTAGTACCGTCTTTCAAAAAGAGCTGCGGTTTACGACTTCGTCCAGCACCGCCGGGGGAGCCCGTAGAAATAAGCGTTCCTGGCTGGAGCGTCACACCGTCTGAAAGTGCGGCAACAAGTTGTGCAATAGAGCGGATCATGAATTTTGTTGAAGAATCTTGCGCGCGAAAGCCATCTACATCTGTGGTGATGTGGAGTTCTTGTGGGTCCGGGATTTCATCTGCCGTGGTAACGACTGGTCCAACCGGGGTGAAACCATCGAATGACTTACAGCGTGACCATTGTGGCTCTGCGAACTGAATGTTGCGAGCCGTGATGTCGTTGACTGCCGTATAGCCAAACACATAGTCGAGGGCTTCCTCTTCAGATACGTTCTTGGCTGCTTTGCCAATAATGACCCCAAGCTCACCCTCGTAATCAATTTCTTCTGAGAGTCGTTCAACGAGTACTACCTCTGCATTGTGCGCACCCAGTGAGTTTGGGAAGAGCGAGAAGAGGACTGGACCAGAGTCATTATCGAGATTGAGCTCGCTTGCATGCTCGTCATAATTGAGGCCGACTGCGAGCGTGATGGGTGGATCAATGACTGCGGGTTCGTAGACGACATTTTCGAGCGAGAACCATTTCTCTTCGGATGCTTCCGCAAGTCGAGCTCGGAGGAGATCCAGTGTTTCGGGGCCCTGCTCGATGAAGTCCTGCAGGGTTTGCGCCGTTATTCCGAGATCTTCCACGCTTATGGCTCGATCGTCATCAACCACTACGAGTTGGGTTTTTGAGAGTGGATCGGGAGTCACATGCGCTAGCTTCACAACTCCAGCTTAGCGAATTCGGTTGGGCGAGTTTGAAGACCAGCGTAATCTGGCAAAATCTGTGCGACCGGTTGGGGGTGCATGCCCGAGCCTTGAATGGCTTCTGAACCTGGAGTGAGCGCACAGCGAACACTCGGCCGTGCGTTGAAAAAACCCTGCACAATGGAATCATGGCTGAAAATAATCTCGTAAAACCAGAAATTGACTTCCCTGAAGTGCCCGCTCCCTCTGAGCTCGTTATTGAAGACATCACCGTGGGCGATGGAGCAGAGGCGAAAACGGCCTCAACAGTCGACGTTCACTATCTGGGTGTCGAATACGATTCGGGTGAAGAGTTCGATTCTTCGTGGAGCCGAGGCGAGTCTATTAATTTCCCGCTGATGGCTCTCGTGCCAGGCTGGCAAAAAGGTATTCCGGGTATGAAAGTTGGCGGTCGTCGCAAACTGGTCGTCCCGCCTGCGCTGGCCTACGGGAATGCGCCAGGTCACCCGCTTGCCGGTAAGACGCTGATTTTCGTGATTGATCTTTTGGGTGTGAGCTAGCCTACGCATCGCACGATGCGCGAGTGGCCGTTCGCGCAAGTCTAGGCTGCCTGATAAGATAATGAGGTTGCCGTTAGACGGCCGCGGAAACAGAGAGTCAACACATCCGGTGATTGACGCCGCGCAGCAACACGAAGGGAACCGCTATGGCACTTGACGCCAAGGTAAAGCAGGAAATCGTTGACGAGTACGCTACCCATCCAGGTGACACCGGTTCGCCCGAGGTTCAGATCGCGCTTCTGTCACGTCGCATCAAAGACCTGACCGAACACCTGAAAGAACACAAGCACGATCACCACTCACGACGTGGCCTGCTTCTGCTTGTTGGTCAGCGTCGTCGACTGCTCACCTACCTGCACCGTATCGATATCGAACGCTACCGTAACCTAATCGAACGTGTTGGTCTGCGTCGATAACTTGCACGAACTTTTCACAGGTAAGGCCCCTCTAGACAATGTCTAGAGGGGCCTTACCTTTCTTGCTGAGCCTTGAGTTTGTTTACAATGCCGTCAACGCGTGTTCAATTCCATCTCTCGCAAAGTAAATGATGAAGCCAATAGACACGATCCACATCAGCCAATGGACCCGCTTGAATTTGCCTGCGAACAAGTGAATCAGAGTCCACGAGACAAAACCAACACCAATACCGTTTGCAATCGAATAGGTAAGCGGCATTGCCGCGATCGTCAGGAACGCGGGGAGTGCGACATAGAAGTCGGTAAACTCGATGTCACGCACCTGCGCAATCATCATGGCACCGACAGCAACCAGTGCGGCTGATCCGACTTCAATCGGCACTGTCAACGTCAGCGGTGTGAGGAATGCCGAAAGCACAAACAGAAGCCCCACAACCGCGGCTGCTAGCCCGGTGCGAGCACCTTCACCGATACCCGACGCACTGTCGACATATACGGTGTTAGATGAGGTAGAGGTCGCTCCGCCTGCGATCGCGCCGAGACCTTCGATCACAAAGGCGCTTCGAATCCTCGGAAATTCTCCCGCCTCAGTTGCGAGGTTTGCATTCTTTGCAAGCCCGGTCATGGTGCCCATCGCATCAAAGAAGTTTGTGAATACGAGAGTGAATACGAGCATGACTGCGGCGATCGCCCCGATTCGGCCGAATGAGCCGAAGAGATCGAATTCGCCTACGAGCGACAGATCAGGAATCGTGACCAGTTGCTTGGGAAGCTCAGGAATCGTCATATGCCAGCCGTTGGGATCTTCTGCGGACGAAGGAAGCTTTGCGAAAGACTGCACGATAATTGCCGCGACAGTTGCCACCACGATACCGATCAAGATCCCACCCGGTACCTTACGAGCAACAAGCACCCCTACGAGCACGAGTGCGAACAAGAAGAGCAGAGTTGGTGCTGAAGTAATTGATCCACCCACACCCAGTTGAACCGGTGGTCCGCCTTCAGTGCCGGTGACAAAACCGGAATCAACGAATCCGATAAACGCGATGAAGAAGCCAATACCAACGGTGATCGCGGACTTGAGTGAGTTGGGGATGGCGCGGAATATCGCCAAACGTGCCCCGGTCGCACCCAGAACCGTGATGATGAGCCCGTTGAGAATCACCAGGCCCATGGCTTCGGGCCAGGTAACCTGACCGACGACAGATACTGCGAGGAACGAGTTAATTCCCAGCCCAGCAGCAAACGCGAACGGTAGACGTGAGACGATACCGAAAAGTATGGTCATAACTCCGGCGGTGACACTCGTTGCGGCCCCGACTTGGGCAGGGTCAAGAAACCCTCCGGCAACATCGGTGTTCGCCTGGCCCCCGAGGATCAACGGGTTCAAGATGACGATGTAGGCCATGGTCACGAAGGTAACGACACCGCCACGTACCTCGCGGCCGATAGTTGAGCCGCGAGCGGTTATCTCAAAAAATCGATCAAGCGCTCCGACTCGTCGTGGAGAAGATGATGATGGTGCCGAGGCTGGCGGGGTAGACGTAGTGGAATCTGTGTCGCTCAAATCGTCCTACTTGAATGGGAAATTAAATTGGGATGGTTATGACAGTATCAGCCGAGCGCATGCTCTGAACACACAAATCGGGGCTTGATTTGGTGAAATCAAGCCCCGATGAGTTGGAGGTATGCGAAGACTTAGAGTTTGTTCTGAGCCTCGGTGAGTACGCTCCGCAAAATGCCACCAATTTCTTCAAACTCAGCCGGACCAATCGTCAACGGCGGTGCGAGCTGAATAACTGGGTCTCCACGGTCGTCCGCGCGGCAGTAGAGGCCAGCTTCCCACAGAGCCGGTGAGAGCGTGTCACGAAGCAAGCGGTTTGACTCGGCCTCGTTGAAGGTTTCCTTGGTTGACTTGTCTTTCACGAGTTCAATACCAAAGAAGAAGCCTTCGCCACGTACGTCACCAACAATGTCGATATCGAGTAGCTTCTCAAGCTCGGCGCGGAACAGCGGGCTGTTTTCGCGGACGTGACCGTTCAGGTCTTCTTCTTCGAAAATATCGAGGTTCTCGAGTGCAGCAGCACATGCGGCAGGATGGCCCGCGAACGTGTAGCCGTGCATGAAGGTGTTGTCTTCATTGTTGAACTCATCGTAGATGCGATCACTGACAATGGTGGCACCGAGTGGCACATAACCCGAGGTAATGCCCTTTGCGCTGGTGATCATATCTGGTTCGTAACCAAACGCTGTCGAAGCGAAGAACTCGCCGATACGGCCGTACGCGCAAATAACCTCATCGCTCACAAGCAGCACGTCATATTCGTCACAGATCTCGCGTACGCGTTTGAAGTAGCCGGGAGGAGGTGGGAAGCAGCCGCCGGAGTTCTGAACAGGCTCAAGGAAGACCGCCGCAACAGTGTCGGGTCCTTCAAATTCAATTGCCTCGGCAATTCGGTTAGCTGCCCACTGGCCGAATGCCTCGAGATCGTCACTTGGAGCGCCCATTTCTTCGGCACGGTAGAAGTTCGTGTTCGGTACGCGGTGGCCGCCCGGGGTGATCGGTTCGTAGAACTTCTTCATGTCGGGAATACCGGTGATAGCCAGTGCACCCTGCGGAGTACCGTGATAGGCAACCGAGCGTGAAATAACTTTGTGCTTCATTGGTTTGCCGCGGAGCTTCCAGAAGTGTTTGGCAAGCTTGAACGCCGTCTCAACTGCTTCGCCGCCGCCGGTTGAATAGAACACACGGTTCAAATCGCCAGGAGCGTAGTTCGCAAGTCGTTCTGACAGTTCAACTGCAGCGGGGTGAGCGTATGACCAGATAGGCATGAAGTCCAGGGTCTGCATCTGCTTAGCAGCTGCCTGAACAATACGTTCACGTCCATGACCAGCGTTCACAACAAAGAGGCCTGCTAGACCATCGATGTATTTGTTTCCGTTTGCATCGTAAATGTGGTGGCCTTCGCCGCGTGTAATCACCGGAATGCCGTCGTTGAGCACCTTACGTGAAGTGAAGTGCGGCCACATATGGTTGCGGGCGCTGTCTTGCAGCGCGGCAACGTCTACTTGTGCAGTGGGATCGTATGACATTGTTATCGAGTTCCCCAGTCGTACTTTTGTTTTTTGATTTCGAGATACATAAACGTCTCAGTGGCGGCAACACCGTCTATAGCACGGATTTGTCCGTTCAATACTTCGATGAGGTCGCTATCGTCTTCGCATACCACTTCGATCATGATGTCGAAAGAGCCTGCTGTGAGTACTAGGTAGGACACCTCAGGCATGTCGGC
>JBQDFP010000008.1:47589-98982 GCA_052085365.1 Canibacter sp.
CTCAGGCATGTCGGCGAGACGATTGGCGACAGTTCGGGTGTCGCCAGAAACGCGAATGCCGATCATCGCAAGTCGTTCGAAACCGAGCTTCATAGGATCGGTGACGGCGACTATTTGAGTGATTCCAGCATCCGTGAGTTTTTGCACCCGCTGTCGGACCGCAGCCTCGGAGAGGCCAACCACTTTTGCGATTTCGGCATAAGACTTTCGACCGTCAAGCTGAAGTTGCTCGATGATCTGTTTTGAAATCGCGTCTAGCGCGGGGGACTGGCGAGTGGTACTCACGCTACTGATTCTGGCATGCAAAAGCGCAAAAGGCAATTGAAAACGAAGTGCATCCGGTTAATTACTGAGGAAATGATAAGTATTTACTGTGCGGTCCCAGAGCTGTGACGAGTGAGAAACGCTCCTGAGCTCTGTGCAGTGTAAGCACAAGCCGACGAGTAACGCGGAGCGAGTAATGAAACTTGTAGCCGATTTTAGGCGTGTCGAGCGATCAATGTTGCGAAGTAGCGTGGAAAGGGGGTAATATTTACATCAGTCATATTGCCCCCCGACGGTCGAATCATATTGCCCCCCGACGGTCGAAAACCAAAGACCTTTGTTTCTTGACCAATCCAGATGTACTGCGATGTGGGCAAAGTCCGGTGATTCAAGGGAGAGCTCATGTCTGTTGTTACTCAACCCCCGATAGCGCGCGGCGCGCGGCTTAAACGAAGCCTTGGCTTGTGGGCGATCGTAGGACTCGGTCTCGGCTATATGACCCCGACCGTCGTTTTTGACACCTTTGGGATGGTTGCCAGAGACACCAACAATGTTGTGCCATTGGCATATCTTGTTGCGCTTATCGTGATGATTTTCACGGCAATCAGCTACGGCAAAATGTCGGGCGCTATCCCGAGCGCTGGCTCGGCGTACACGTACGCGCGTGAATCAATGAGTCCTGGCGTTGGATTCATGGTCGGTTGGACCTCACTCATCGACTACATGCTGCTCCCGATGGTGAACTGCCTCATTATTCGAAGTTACCTAGAAGCAGTATTCCCCGCGGTTCCGGGATGGATCTGGGTCGTTATCTACTGCGCATTTGTGACGACCATTATTTACCTGACGATGCGTGGCACGTCGAATGTAAACATGTTGCTTCTGGTCTTCTCGATCATTGTGATGACCGTGTTTGCCGTCATGGTGGTCGCACAGCTCATGCAGGGCGCTGGTGCAGGACGCGTCTTCGCGCCCGAACCCTTCATACACGGCGGAGTAGAGATGGGCGCCGTTTTAATGGGCGCCACCATCGTATGCTTCTCATTTATTGGCTTTGACGCAGTCACGATGTATGCAGAAGAAGCAAAAACTCCGAAAATCATGCCGCGTGCAATTTTGCTCACGGTCATCATCGGCGGCGCAATTTTCTTGATCGCCGGCTATCTCACCCAACTGCGTTTCCCAGGGTGGGAAGCTTTCGCACCCGGTGGCGATATGCAGTATGTCGAAGATTCGACGCTTCCGCTCATTGGACAATTTGTCGGCGGCGGGGTCTTGCAGGCCGTGCTCACCGCAGCAGGTTTCGCAGCAACGCTTGCATCCGGCCTGGCTTCGCACGCCTCAGTATCTCGCATGCTGCTTGTTATGGGGCGCAACAACGTACTGCCAAAGAAATTCTTTGGCTACATCAATCCGACAACCCACACACCAACATTCAATATTGTATTGACCGGCGTGATCAGCCTTCTCGCCGCAGCGTTCACATTAGAAATGATCGCAGCGTTCATTAACTATGGCGCCTTGATTGCATTCTCATTCGTGAACATTTCAGTATTTGCGTGGTTCGCCGTCAGAAAAGGCCGTCGTCACGGGTTCAAAGATATTTTCAACTTCATCATCATGCCAGCAATCGGCGTGGGCATGACAGGAATTCTGTGGGCAAACTTGCACTTAGACGCACTGATTGGTGGCGGTATCTGGACGATCATTGGATTGGCGTATCTCGTGATTATTACCAGAGGCTTTAAGAAGAAGGTGGCATCGTTTGATGAGGCACAGCCAGTCACGGGATACAACAAGATTCCTGAAAGTGACAAAACTGCAGAATAACAGCGAATAACCGCAACGTATGCCTGTTGTGTCGGACATCACTCCAATACGGCGGGTAAGCTTACTTGCACCATGCATGACTCAGATCTCGCAACCCGCATCCGATCGGTGCGGAAGACATTCGCCGATATTGCACAGGTTTCAAACATCCCTGCGCTTGAAAGCGAACTTCAACGACTCGAAAAGCTCGCGGTAGAGCCGGGCCTCTGGGACAATCCCGAACAGGCACAACAAGTTACTAGCGGGATGAGCCACACGAAAGCGAAGCTTGGGAAACTGCGCGGCGTGAAGCAACGACTTGATGATCTTGATGTGTTGCTTGAGCTTGCAGATGAAGCTGATGACGCAGAGACCGTCAAAGAAGCAGAGTCCGAGCTCAGCGACATTGAAAAGCTAGTGAGCGACCTTGAAGTGCAGACGCTGCTGTCTGGGGAATACGACAAGTATCCAGCCGTCATGACGATTCGAGCTGGTGCCGGTGGAGTTGATGCGGCAGACTTTGCAGAAATGCTGCAGCGTATGTATTTGCGCTACGGCGAACATCATGATTACGCCACGACGATCATGGAAACAAGTTACGCAGAAGAAGCGGGCATTAAATCAACGACAATGCAGTTCGACGCGGAGTATGCCTTTGGCAACCTTTCAGTGGAGTCCGGGACTCACCGACTCGTACGCATGAGCCCATTCAACTCAGCAAACAAGCGTCAAACGAGCTTTGCTGCGGTAGAAGTGATTCCACTGTTGCCAGAAGCGGTCGAAGTGGACATTCCAGAGAACGATATTCGAGTCGATGTGTATCGGTCGTCGGGACCTGGAGGGCAGTCGGTGAATACGACAGACTCTGCTGTTCGTCTGACCCACATTCCGACGGGAATTGTCGTGTCGATGCAGAACGAAAAGAGCCAGATTCAAAACCGTGCTGCAGCACTGCGTGTACTGCAGTCTCGGCTTCTCATTTTGCAGCGCGAAGAAGAAGCCGCGAAGAAGAAAGAACTCGCCGGCACAATTACCGCAAGTTGGGGTGACCAGATGCGCAGCTACGTGTTGGCACCGTACCAAATGGTGAAAGACTTAAGAACTGATCATGAAGTGAACAACCCCCAGTCGGTATTCGATGGGAACCTTGATGGCTTTATCGCTGCTGGAATCCGCTGGCGTTCTCTGCAGCATGAGCAGTAAGAACTACACCATCACCGACGGCCACCGAGCTAGCTGAGAATATTGGGTATTTCAGCGAGTCGAAGTCGGCCCTTGATGTGCAACCGCGTACAGTCAGTGGCGTCATGATCACTTTTGAAAACGTTTCGAAGAAGTATCGGGGAACTCAGCGCCCTGCGCTTGATGGGATCGACCTGCAGGTTGATAGAGGCGAGTTTGTCTTTATCGTGGGTGCGTCAGGTTCGGGAAAATCGAGTTGCCTCCAGCTCATTCTGCGTGAAGAGCTTCCAACCGATGGATCCGTGCATGTGCTGGGTCAAAACTTGAAAGGCATTTCGACCCGAAAGGTGCCTTTCTTTAGACGCAACCTGGGCACGGTATTTCAAGATTTTCGACTGCTCCAGAACAAGAACGTTTACGATAACGTGGCGTTTACTCTGCAGGTTATTGGCAAGTCACGTGGATTTATTCAAGAGGCAGTGCCGGACACACTTGAAATGGTGGGCCTCGGAGGGAAGGGCAAGCGTTACCCGCATGAACTTTCAGGCGGTGAGCAACAGCGTGTTGCCATTGCGCGTGCGATTGTAAACAAGCCAGCTATTCTGCTCGCGGACGAGCCGACAGGTAACCTTGACCCAGCAACAAGTTTGGGCATTATGCAACTGTTGCAGGCGATTAACGCTGCGGGCACAACTGTCGTGATGGCGACGCACGAAGCCACATTCGTGGATATTATGCAGCAGCGTGTTGTTGAGCTGTCTGAGGGGCATGTTGTTCGGGACGAACAAAGCGGTGGCTACGGCGAAACAGCATCAGTCCCGATTGAAGATTTGCGGAAGGCTGGTTTGCGGCCACCTTTGCGCACGAGTGAAGACACGATGCGTGAGGCGCTCTCACCGGAAGCTGAAGCAGCCTCGCACCGTTCTGCGCAAAGCGCGGCAACTGCGCAAGCTGAGAGTCTCAAACTTGCAGAAGAGCGTTCATCACTGCATGCAACAAACACATTCGCTGAACCAGCTCAACAGAGTGACAATGACGACCCTGCGGAGGGCTTCGTTGAGCCGCAGGCGCCAAATCCTGCCCATTTGAAGAAAGCTCCCGATTATTCAGAACTAGACGAGACTCTCGATCCCGTAGCACTCGCAGAGCGTGGTCTCGCCGACCGTGGGGGTATGGCGGAGCGCTTGGGATTGGACAGTGACGATGAATCAGATGTGGGGCCTGTTCGATGAGGATTGGTTTAGTACTTGGTGAGGTCGGAAATGGCCTCCGTCGCAACCTTTCAGTTGTAGTGTCAGTGATCTTGGTGACCTTTGTGTCGCTCACCTTTGTTGGTGCAGCGATTTTGATGCAGATGCAGGTCCAGCAGATGAAAACCTTCTGGTATGACCGCGCGCAGGTCGCAATTTATCTCTGCACCGACTACGACGAGAGCGCGACATGTTCGGGTCAAGACGTTACCGAAGATCAACTCGCGGGTGTGCAAGAGGCGCTTGAATCAGACACGATGGCGCCCTATATTGAAGATTATTTCTTTGTCGATCACGACCGCGCGTATGAAGAGTTCCAAAAGCAGTTCGAAGGCAACCCCATCGTTGATATTACGCAGCCGGAACAACTCAATCAGACGTACTGGGTGAAACTCGAGGACCCGTCTCGGTCTCAGATATTGACTGAGCAGTTCTCGAGTATGCCGGGAGTCCAAAGTGTATCCGACCAAAGAAGCCTGTTAGACAGAATCTTCTTGTTCTTGGGGGTCGCGAGCTACACGGCCATTACGATTGCTGGCCTCATGCTTGTGGCCGCGGTGCTTTTGATCTCGACAACGATTCGACTATCTGCATATTCTCGCCGACGGGAAATTGGGATCATGCGTCTTGTGGGCGCATCTAACCGATTTATTCAGACGCCATTCATTCTGGAAGGTGTGATCGCAGCTCTGATTGGCGCGATCCTTGCAAGCGTGGCATCGGTGGCTATTGTGAAGTTCTTTGTACAGGACTTCCTTGCCTACCAGGTTCCGTTTACGAGCTATATTACGATTGAGCAGTCGCTTATTGTGCCACCAATATTGCTCCTAGTCGGAATACTGCTCTCTGCTGCCGCAGCTAAGGTAGCTATCACCAGATACTTACGCGTGTAGCCCGGACTCGGCCACACGCAACCAACACACGAAGCGGATGTTACTCAGAATTTTGGGTGACATCCGCTTTGCATGTTGCTGAAGCTTATTCGGCCTCGACGCTGCTCGCTGCCGGCGACGCTTCACGAATGAAGAACCCAACGGTAATTGCGGCCGTAGCGATGAGTGCGCCGACAAAGAACGATGCCTGAACACCGACCGCGAGTGCTTCGGTAGCAGAGGTGGTTGCATTATTTGACCCGGCTGAGGCAGCCGCTACTGACATAATTGTGATGAACATCGCGGTGCCTGCTGCACCAGCGAGCTGCTGCAGCGTCGAGATCGTGGCGCTTCCGTGTGACGCAAGTTTGACTGGCAGTGAGCCCAGAGACACCGAAAATAGCGGTGTGAATGTACAAGCGAGACCGAGACTCAAGACGAGATGGCACGCCAAAACATACCAAACTGAAGTATCCAGACCGACCGCACTGAGCATCCACATGGACCCTGCGGTAAGGAACGTTCCTGGTACCAGCAAGATCCGTGCGCCGCGCTGATCCACAACCCGACCAACGACAGGTCCGAGTGCGGCCATTAAGAGTCCGCCTGGCAGCAGCAGCAAGCCGATGACGATCATATCCAACCCGAGCACGTTTGCCGCATATATTGGCAACACAATGATCATGCCGAACAATGACATCATGCTGACTACGAGCAGTGTGGTAGCCAGCGTGTAGGGACGAGAACGGAATACACGTAAATCGAGCAGCGGTTGCTTATTTCTGGCCAGAAGCACTTGTCGCACAGTGAATAGCACAAGCCCGATGACACCCACAACGATGGGAATGGCCGGAGCGATTGTGTCGCTACCGCTGGCTCGTTCACCAATGGCGCTGAGACCGTACACGAGTCCGCCGAAACCAAATGCTGACAAGACCACCGAAAGCCCATCGATAGGCGCACGTGACTTTTCACTAATGTTCTTGAGCGTGAGTCCGCCGATCACGATTGCGGTGATAGCTATAGGAAGCATGATGAAGAACATCCACCGCCATGATAAGTACTGCAGCACGAGGCCCGACACTGTTGGACCGATCGCAGGAGCAGCTGACATGACGATCGATATACGTCCCATGATGCGTCCACGGTGACGCTCGGGAACGACCGTCACCGTGGTGGTCATGAGCAGCGGCAGCATTATTGCCGTGCCAACTGCTTGAACCACACGACCGATAACGAGAAGGCCAAATCCTGGCGAGAATGCGCATAATGCAGTGCCAAGAATGAAACTCGTCAGCGCGATGAAAAAGAGCGTCCTTGTGCTCCACCGCTGAATCAGGATTCCTGTGACCGGAATCACAATGCTCATCGTGAGCAAGAACGCAGTCGTGAGCCACTGTCCGACTGACGGCTTGACATGAAGGTCCCGCATCAGCTCAGGAAGAGCGACTCCCATAATGGTCTCATTTAATATCACTACAAATGACGACACCAGAAGAACCCAGATCGCGGCATTATCTTCCGGGCGGATTTTATTGCTCGGGTCTGGATGAGTCACAGGGATTCTTCATGTATGCAAGAGATATACGGACGTGATGCGTGTCAGAACGCCGACGTCACTCGTTACAGAAGGTGAGACTCGGCGAAAAATTGGGCAAGGGAAAACTATAGCGTCATTTGGCGGCTGTGAGAGAACCTGTACGCAATATTGCGTATAGAAATGGTGAGGTGCGCTAATGTAGAGGATTGCTGTAGCCATGAGTGTGGAACATGTGAAAGGAGTGCGCAATGTCGAAGCAAGAACGCGGTGAGCGGCTTATCGCTTCAAACAAACGCGCTCGCCATGACTTCCAAATTTTTGACACCTACGAAGCTGGAATGGTGCTCACCGGGAGCGAAGTAAAGTCGCTCCGGATGGGACGAGCGTCACTTGCTGAGGGGTTCATCTTTATTGAAAATGGTGAAGCTTGGCTCGAATCCGCATATATTCCCGAATATTTAAATGGATCATGGACGAACCATGCGCCACGTAGGAAACGAAAACTGCTGCTTCACCGCCATCAGATTGACAAACTTTTCATCAAGACTCGTGACGGTGGAATGACGATAGTGCCGTTGAAACTGTACTTCTTAGATGGACGAGTGAAAGTGCAGATCGCGCTCGCAAAAGGTAAACGAGAATACGACAAACGTCAAACGCTGCGCGAACAGCAGGATAAGCGTGAAGCCGAGCGTGCAATGCGGCAGCGCAATCGCATGGGCGAGTAGCGCGAGTTGAACGTCGCTATTGCAGTACGCGATGAGATCGCGATATTATAGTAGGCCGGATAGAAACGCATCCGGTGAATTGGTAATTCAACAGTGGGTGAACAATCTTCGCTACAAGCGGGCGCGTACCCGTCTGTAGTGCACCCCAACCTGGGGGCCGATCGGTTTCGACACGTTGGTTTGAGACCGTGGGAAGCGGGCCGAGAATGCAAGTCATCTCGTAAACGATCTTGCAAATCAATAGGTGCAAACTCTAAGCGCACCGACTTCGCTCTCGCTGCCTAGCACGAGAGACTGAAAGTCCGTCAGACCGGGTGGGCCTCCGCCCCGTGTTCTGGCGTCATTTAGGAGGCTAGCCAGTGTGTTGTGCATCAGGTCACACTGGGACGTTCACTGATGCTGGGCCTGTCATCCAAGGTGTTCGTGACAATGGATGGGGCCGAGAAAATCGCTTGTACGAACTACGCCCGTAGAAGACACGGAATCACCAAAGTGGACCGGGGTTCGATTCCCCGCGGCTCCACCACAAAACACATATGGCGACCCTTTAAAGTTGAGGGTCGCAATATGTGTTTATAAGCCATCGCTCACGGTTGCTTTGTTGACTGAGCGCGTGGGAAGCTCTTGTGTCTCAACCCATTTGTGAACGACAGCATTAAGCACACTCTGAGCAAAATGATCATGCCGCCGAAATGGGAGTGAATTGAGTCCCGGACGAGTAAATGCACCCGCGGTTGGGGCAGAGGTAAACGGTCCCAGCGCGAACTGTCTGCTCGTGTCTGGTAATTCACCCCGTTCGGTCACCGTGAGTTGGCCGGTGTTTCCCGACATTTCGTCATCAACTACTGCGAGTTCGCGCCCTTGCCCGCTTGCAATAATATGACGCAACAGCGGATTATCGCTGCGTGCAGCGGTTGCCTCGGGAAGCCATGCGTCAATTAACGCACCCGCGCTGATCGGTGACGTGGCGTACCCGAGGTCAGTGAGCACTCGGCCAGTAGCCTGAAACGCTGCCGGGCCTGTGTCGCTGGAAGGTGTGGCCAGGAGCTTCAGATCAGCACCGATGAACGATAACACTCCCGCTTCAGCAAGGGCTAGAAATTCTTCAAGACGATGTCCGGGAGGACCGCTTGCGAGATAACTGAAAAAAGTGTGCCACCTTTTGGGCAACGTCGTTGTTCTGCTGCGGGCATTCCACTTGCTTTGTGGCACCTCTGTTACCGCAAAATATGAGTACAACATCGCCATGAACAAGCCATGGTGTGCACTGTGAACCTGTGTGGTGCGCTCGTATACGTCCCGTGCAATGTGTTCACGCACTCTGGTGTCCACGTAGTTCGAATTCGAGGTTGACATTGCGTGATGATTGAACTCTTTGTCACGGCTTGCGAATTCGATAGGAGATGTTAACGGTTGATCAAAAGATGCCAGATCAAACCAATCGGTTTGACGCGGGACGTGCTCCACAATCAAGTCCCGGAATTCTTGAGTTTGATACCCGTCTGGCAGCGCCAAAACCGTGCGTAATTTGGTGTGAAACTCGTTCCACGTCCCGTGTACGCGTTCGGGATGTCCCGTAAAGAGTTCACGGTAGTACCCGGTCAGCAGTTCCGCCGCGACAAGTGGCCAAACCTCACGGTCAAAATCAAGAGGCTGATCAGCGCGTGCCACCGTATCGCGAAATTCGCGTCCCAAATATTCAAGTTCTGGCGCATCACCTTGAAGGACAGTCGTTGTCTTCGACCGATACGGGACCCCGCGACGCGACCCCATAAATAGCCGCGGTTCACGTCCGCTTGGTGCATAGCGCAGACGACCCGACTGCGTTCGGGTGAATACGCCGCCGCGGCCCTCAGTGAGAAGCACCACCAAATCGACTGCCGCGAGTCCCATGCCCCGTACGATGACGGGTGTTTTCGGCTGCAGCCATTCGTAGTCTTGGTCTGCGGTAAACGCAGGCGGAACATACGCGAGCTCATGCGTCTGTGCAAACTCTTGCAACCGTTTTGCCTCCGATGAAGGGGCAGACCCGTTGTGTCCAAGGGTATAGACCACGATGTCGGCAGGTACCAACTTCCCAGACTCGAGATGAACAGTTTGCACGTCCCCGTCAGTATTGACTGCGGTGGCGCGATCACACAGCCACGTGACCCTCGCATTTGGGTGTGCTCGTCGAAGCACTTCTACATACGCCCAGGCCAGATAAGCGCTGTTCAGCCGCCGAGTTGGGAAGGACTGATCATTCGCTGTTGATATTTCATATTCAAGCTGATCGTCCCACCAGTTTGGACGCGCAATGAGTCCGGCGCGCACGTCACGGATCCACTCTGCAAGGGACGGTCCGGGTTCAATGGGGCCGTGAAGTTCGCAGGATTTATTAGGAAACACTGCAGCATCACTTAGCAGCGTATTCAGCTTTAACAACGGTGATTGGTCACGTCTCCAAATACGACCACCGCCCGGTTCGTGAGGATCAATCAGGAGAATATCGAGGGGAATATGCGGGGTATCTTGACGGTGTTGTGCGAGCAACCGTTCGAGCGTCATCAGCCCCGAAGGTCCGGCACCTATTTGAACGATACGGATGCCGCGGGCTCGTGTGTCAGTCAAAACGTGATGAGTTCTGCTGCGAGTCCGGAAGGACTGGCAGGGACTTCAGGAACGGTAACGGGTGACCGATCTGTTCACCGGAAAGCGACGTGTCGAAGTGTGGGGTGTACCCGTGCTTGAGGTACAGCGCTCGTGCTTCGGGTTGACGTGGGCCTGTCGTGAGGAAGAACTGGCGGTAACCAAGTTCGGCGCCACGATGTTCAAGTTCAGTTAAAACGAGACGTGCGAGACCGCGATTGCGATGGTCTGACGCGGTCCAGACCCGTTTAACTTCAGCGGTGTCGCCATTTTTTGGCATAAAGGCGCCACCTGAGACTGGTACGGACTGATGCAGAAGCAGCAGAAAAGCCCCGAGCGGAGCGGCAAAAAGCTCCGGCGCGTACCGGTTCAGTTCAACAATGGCGGGTTCGCCGAGCACCGCAACACCGTAGCGTTCGTCGTACTCGCGTTCAAGGTCTTTCAGGAGCGGCTCACCAAGAGGGTCCGTATACTTCACATAGGCGAACTCATATTCGTCACCGAGTGCAGGCACCGGTCGTCTAGCCTGAAACTCGGGCAGAATCTGTGTCGCCGTTGAGGCTTCAGTCATGCCACTTCCTCCTTGTCTCCGGTAGAACGCAATGCCAATTCGGCAGCACTTGGTTGGGCCGGACCAGGAGGGGAAGGCAGCCCCAAAGTATCACGCAGTTTTACGGTTTTACTTCCGGGCTTGGGCTCACCGTAAGTGGTGCGAAATACGCCGCGTTCTTGAAGACGGGGGATAACCTGATCCACAAATTCATCCAAACCACCTGGCGTCAGGTGCGGAACCAACACGAACCCGTCAGACGCCCGGCCTTGAACATAGCGGTCAAGCTCTGCGGCAATGTGGTCGGCCGTTCCGACAAAATTGTGATGCGCAGTTTCAGCCACTGCGAGCTCTCGGACGGTGAGCCCGCCTGCATCAGCTTTTTCTCGTAAACGTTTCACTGTGGCACGACGGTCCGCCACTTGCGTAGAAACTTGCCCGAGACGCTGTTCGGAGTCTCCTGGTTCATCAGCGGGCAGCGGCCCGTCCGGGTCAAGGTTTTCGAACGTGCGGCCCCAGATAGCTTCGAGCCAGGCTTGAGCTGTCGGCGCGCTAATCTGTTGGAACGCGATTTCACGCGAGCGTTCTTCGGCTTCCTGAGGTGAATCGCCAAGGACGAAACTTGTGGCTGGCATAATCAGGAGGTCTTCCTCGCGCCGGCCAACAGCAGGGAGGCGTCCTTTTACATCTGCATAAAACTGCTGCCCATCAGCGTAGTTGGCATGGCGTGTGAAGATCACTTCAGCATTTGCGGCCGCGAAGTTACGCCCTGCGGGGGAATCTCCTGCTTGCACGATAACTGGATACTGTTGCGGACTTCGAGGAACAGTGCTCGTGGCTGTGACATTAAACTGTGGACCAGTGTGATGTACGGCCGAAACTCGGTTTGGATCGACAAAGATGCCATTTGCTGCGTCGGCAACAACCGCGCCCTCCTGCCATGAATCCCAAAACTGTTTCGCCAACCTGACGAACTCTTCTGCGCGGGTATACCGTTCTGCATAGGGTAAGAATCCACCACGTCGAAAGTTTGCGCCGTGGAACGCATCGGGTGAAGTGACCACATTCCAGCCCACACGTCCACCAGATAGATGATCGATTGTGGCGAGTTGACGCGCGAGTTCGTACGGTTCATTAAACGTGCTTGTCAGAGTGCCGACTACACCAATGTGTTGGGTGACAGCGGCCATTGCCGTGATGATAGCGAGTGTTGCAGGGCGTCCTGCGACATCAAGGTCGTGGATCTGACCACCGTGTTCACGAAGGCGCAGCCCTTCAGCGAGAAAGACGTAATCGAAAAGACCACGCTCCGCAGTTTGGGCGAAGTGTTTGAACGATTCGAAATTGATCTGACTGCCAGACGCAGGATCATTCCAAACGGTCGCGCTGTTGACTCCAGGGAAATGCGCAACCAGGTGTACCTGGCGTTTACCGTGCGAAGGGTGCGAACTCATGCTGCGGTACCTGCTTTCGGATGCGAATCATCTGAGTAACGATTATGCGCTTCACTGAGATTGAGTCGTTCGCGAAGACTCGGGTGTGCGGAAGCGTGTGATGAGGATGCCGGGGAAATGCCGAGCCGGGGGAGAAGGTCGCGTTGCAGAATTTCAAGGTCCTGGGCGTTACTCAACGGCCTGAGACGCACACCGTCTATGCCCTGTGACCTCCAGCTCAGGAGCGTCTGGGCAATGGATTCTGCGCTGCCAGTGAGCACGGCCGCGTCGCTGCTGAAAATGACTCCGGCTGAATGGTGTTCGAGGGCACTATTGAGTCGATTCAGGCGCGCGTCGCCGGTTTCTGTTTCAGTGTCGAAAGCGATCACGGCGTCAACATGCACTCGAAGTGGATCGAGCCCAAGCGCTGACCGGTTGGCGTCTGCTTCAGCCTGTTGAACCTCTTGTAAAACCGTGCTGAGGCTTTTACCACGCGAAGCGCCTGCGCTGACAGCATTATTCTCAGGAGTAATAAAGACCACATCGGCTGAATGCGCGGCAAGCTGGTACACCGGCCAGGTGTGAGCGAGAAGGGTGACGGGGATTTGTCCTTGTGGGGAACGCGGCACGATAGAAGGCCCTACAACATTGAAATGTTGACCTGTGAAGTGAATATGGTGCACCTTATTGCGGTCAAGAAAACGTGAAGTATGTTCATCGCGAATAATCGCATCGTCTTCCCAGCTGTCCCAAAGTCGCCGTGCAACCTCAACGGCATCCCCGGCTTCGTCAAGAAGCGCATCTAGCGCAGCATTTGTCCGTCCCGCGAGAACACTGTCACGACTGACAGTAGGTGTGGGTCGACGCCCGAACGCAGCAGCCTCTTGTGCACCTGAGGAGATCTTGACCTGTGCGCCGGCGCGACCCTCGGAAATATGATCAAGCGTTTGAAGCGCCGTTGCAATGTGAAATGGTTCGGTGTGCGTCACGGTCACTGTCGGAATGATTCCAATATTGGGCACATTCGCGGCGACCCAGTTTGCGATCAAGTGTGCATCGAGTCGGCCCTGCAAGACACCGGCATCGGGAACTGCCGGAACGTGAGGGTTCGTGCCCACGGTGTCAGCACTTTGCAGAGTGAGCGAGTCTTCAAGAGTAACGAAATCGATGCCAGATTCTTCGAGCTCACGAATGATGCTTTGCCAGTACGCCGCTGTAAATACACCGGTTGCGTTACTGCCAGCCTCACGCCATGAGGCTGGATGCCACCCAGTGCCGTTGAGCGCAACACCGACCGCAACCGCGGGAGCATTAGAGTCAATTATGGAAGCCATGCGGCAAGCTTATGTCTGTCGCTTGTGGGCTGCGCAATAGGCTCGAAATATTAAGTAACCTTATGCCAGCTATTACGTAATGTTTCGGGTGTTGTGTGATGTCAAGCTCGAATTCAATACGCTGAGACCTCAGCCTCGGTGACCAGTCACGAGACTACTGAACCGAAAGGAAAACAATGAGCACGGTTGCTGTAGTGGTGGGCAACCCCAAGCCACAGTCACGAACCCGCGAGGTTGCAGAGCTTCTCGGTCAAGGGATTGCTGAGGTCGTAGGCGCGACCAGAACGCCGACCATCGAACTTGTTGACTTTGCGTCGTCGCTGTTTCGTTGGCCTGCAGAAGATATCGACGAGGCGCTCGCCGCAGTTGCAAACGCAGACATTGCAGTATTTGCAACACCCACCTATAAGGCGAGCTATTCGGGGCTCTTGAAATCTTTTCTTGATCGCTATGACAACAAAGGTCTGAGCACAGTTACCGCGGTTGGTCTTTTCACACAGGCTGCGCCGCAGCATACCCTCGCCGCGGAATTCACACTGCGGCCACTTCTGGTTGAACTGGGAGCAAGCGTCCCCACGAAAAGTTTGGTGTTTCCGAGCAACGAACATGAGCGCCGAAATGAAATTGTTTCGCGCTGGCTCAGCACTCAGTCTTCGCTGTTTCATGCAGCCGCACAGAAAGGACGATCAGTTTGAGCGTTACCAAGAACATACGAAATACCCACCACTCATCCACTGCTGTGGATCAGACACCGGTCCAATTTGACCAGCGTGTCTATCGTGATGTTATGGGTTCGTTCCCCTCAGGTGTGACCGTTATTACGACTCAGGGTGCTGACGGCCCTGTTGGGTTCACCTGCCAGTCGTTCTACAGTGTGTCTATCGAGCCGCCGTTGATTTCATTCTCTATTGCATGTACTTCAAAGAGTCTCGCGGCAGTGCGTGAACACCAACGAGTTGCGGTGAACTTTTTAAGTCGTGATCAACAACATCTCAGCGCTCAATTCGCCCGATCAGGCACCGACAAATGGGCAGGAGTTACTTGGAGTCCAGCCGAGTGGAACGGAACGCCGATCCTTGACGAGGTAACGGGATGGGTTGCCGGCGAAGTGGAACGAGAAATTGAGGCCGGTGACCATCTAATTTTCTTGGTCAGAGTGGGGGCTTTGCAGACTGACCCATCGCGTGACCCACTGGTTTTCCATCGTGGAGCATACCGGGACTTGGAGTACCAGATATAGCTGGCCGAACGTTCTTAAAACCAGCATGAAATTCTGAACAATATGGCGGCGGACTCTTCGCGAGTCCGTCGCCATATTGTGTAGTTCACACGGAGTGCATTATTCAGAGTCAGTTGCTGGACCCGACGGTGTCGCTCCGCCTTCACCAGCCCAATCTGCACCCTCATCATCAGACAGAGCAGGGTCACTAGTCACATCCTTTGACCCCGAGTTGTTTTTCTCGGTAGTCTCCGCGTCCTCGTCTGTGGGAGGGAGGGGTTTTTCGCCACTGAGGGCAGGGTCGCTCTTTCCACGGAACGGATTCTCTGTCGCGGCTTCAGCCTCACGTGTCATAGTTGCCCCGTCAAGAATTG
Source organism: Canibacter sp. (assembly GCA_052085365.1). Lineage (GTDB taxonomy): Bacteria > Actinomycetota > Actinomycetes > Actinomycetales > Microbacteriaceae > Canibacter. The sequence continues at coordinate 62,773 of JBQDFP010000008.1, forward strand.
GTCGATCTTGTGTCTCACCCGGGCTCTTATCGTTGCCTACGGTTCCTAGACCATCGCTTGCCTCGGTCTTCGTAGCCTCGTGAGGCTGGTCGCCTACGTTTGGTTCTTTCATCTCGTCAGTCACGATGGGCTCCTTTCAAGGTGGTGAGGAGTGTACCGCGAAGCTGTATCACTTCGACACTTGTGAACTTACCAGGTCTCTTTGGCAGTTGCGGGTGAATACTTGGACCGTCAGCGTCGGCAGATCGGCCACAGATTATGTGTCACGAGGGGTGCGAGAAAGCATGCGAAACGCTGCAGCAATCAGGCGCCAACCCAAGAAAAAGACTCCCAATGTCACCGTACTCACCAGAACAAACGCTACGGCTGCTCCCTCGCCAATGATGAGCCTGAGTGCCAGGCCGAGCACAACAGTTGAGCCCCATACCACCAACCCGTTCAGGAGCGAGGTGGGGTGGCGATGCACTCGAAAAATGAGCCACCCGAGTAAAAGCCCAACCAAGAATGGCCAGGCTGTATGTAATACTCCGAGTACATTCATCTCTAGAGCGTGACTTGTTCTGCCAGCAAACGCAAAAATAATGATGAAGACTACGTCCAGGACACCAGCCAGAATGAGGATGCTTGGTGTCGTGCGCTTCCGAACCGGACCTGTGCGTGACGGTGTACGAGAGAGGTTCATGAATGAGTTGAGCCTTTCGCAATCACATCAATTGTTGCTTGATGCAGTGGCCCGTTTGTTGCTAACGCAGAACCATTCCAAGCGGAGCCGCTACCAGAAATGTCGGTGAATCTCCCGCCAGCTTCGCGCACAATTGGCACGTGTGCTGCGAGATCGTATGGCTTAACATCAAATTCACCAACGATCTCGAGAAGCCCCTCGGCCAGTGCCATATATGACCAGGCATCGCCGTACGCTCTGTCGCGCCAAACTGCTCGCCGTAACGTGAGGAGTGAATCTAAGTATCCTGCGTCCTCCCACTGCTCAATGCTTTGAAAGCTGAGCGAGGCGTGCTTAAGATCTTGAATTCCAGACACCCGAATTTTCGTAGGCTTGCCGTCACCAACCTGTTTCCAAGCACCTGAGCCGATCTCAGCCCACCACCGTGTGTCAAGGGCAGGCATGGACACTACGCCAATGCGCGGTGCACCATTAATCTCTAGGGCAATCAGAGTCGCCCAGTTTGGTACCCCACGTAGAAAGTTTGACGTGCCATCAATAGGATCGATAATCCATTTGCGACTGGCTTCAGCGCTTGTGCCGGTTTCCTCGCCAAAGAAGGCATCTTCAGGCCTGTCTGTTTCGACCTTCGCCCGAATCGCTCGCTCCACGTCCGTGTCCGCATCAGTGACGTACGTGCGGTCCGGTTTGGTCTCCACACGTAGGTCCGCTGCCCGGAAGCGGGGAAGCGAGATAGAATCAGCCGCGTCAGCAAGCGCGAGTGCAAAACGAAGATCTTCAGAAAGAGCAGTCACGTACCTAGCCTACGCGACTCTAGCGGGGTGTAATGCTTCAGAAATATTATTTTTGGTACACCCCCCGGGACTCGAACCCGGAACCCGCTGATTAAGAGTCAGCTGCTCTACCATTGAGCTAGAGGTGCCTATTCCGATTGGAACAGATATACACTAGCACAGCCATTTACGAATCCTAAAATCACTTCGCGAGTCAGAAAATGAGGCGACTCTTATCGCTGATATTCAGACTGTTCTGTGAGAATGCTTGCATGAAGCGCATGCTTGGAGATGGCGGAATTGAAACTTCCCTTGACGAGGATCTTGGTCAAAATCTCGAAGACTTTTCAGCCTTTCCGCTCCTCGAAACCCCCTCTGGGCGACAGGCACTCCGAGAATACTATGCGCCATATCTGCAGTTTGCTAAACAAGCTCGTGTGCCGTTTATCTTGGACACCCCAACCTGGAGAGCAAATCCCGACTGGGGTGAAAAGCTCGGTTACAGTGCCGATGCCCTCGCACAAATTAACCGTGAAGCTGTTACATATATACGGGCATTAGTCGACGAAATTGCTCCACATGCCGACATTACTGTCAACGGATGCGTCGGGCCTCGATACGACGACTATGACGAGAGTGAACGTATGACGGTTGCAGAAGCGATGAAATATCATCTACCGCAGGTGCAGTCGTTCCAGGCTGCAGGGGCGGATCGTGTTACCTCAGTCACAACACTTGATGTGGCCGAGGGAGCCGGGGTGGTTCTTGCGGCGATGTATGTCGGAGTACCGTCTGCGGTGTCGTTCTTTGTGACACCTGACGGACGACTTGCCGATAGAACGACGCTCGAAAACGCAATCGGTGAGGTGGACCAACTAACGCAAGAGTCTGCAATCGGATACCTCGTGAACTGTGCACACCCGAGCGAAGTGCTGGAAGCGCTCCAGTCCGCGCGAGTGCAAGAACGTTTGTTCGGGCTTCGGCTGAATGCTGCGCGTGAAGACGATTCAGGACCGCGTGATGAGCCCGCTGAGTTTGCGAACCAAATGGCACGCGTGCTTGAAACCGTGCCTCACGTGACACTGCTTGGTGGATGCTGCGGCACGAATTTTCAGCATATTCGTGCCATGGCAGACCGGACTATTACGCGGTAACGCGGGTTCTTGGTTTGAACAGGAATGCTGAAGCAACACCGACTGCAATAACTGAGCCCACCATCACGGCGAGGCGTGCAGTGTCAGCCTCAGCTTCTGTGGTGAAACTGAGTTCTGCCACGAGCAGAGATACCGTGAATCCGACACCGGCGAGTGACGCGACACCTAAAAGCTGGCGCCAGGTGACGGCTCCGCCAAGTTCGGCGCGCGTAAATTTCGTTATCAACCACGTGGTGAGGGTGATCCCGATTGGCTTACCCAAGACGAGCCCGACTATAACCCCGTAGACGATCGGATCAAACGGGAATCTTGAGTCGCCGCCAATGGCGACCCCTGCTGAAAAGAAGGCAAATATGGGTACCGCAATGCCGGTGGACAGCGGCTGAAACCTGAACGCGAGTCGTTCTGCCAGATTAATGCCCTGAGCATTGCGTGTCGGTACGGTGAATGCAAGCAAGACCCCTGCAATGGTCGCGTGAATTCCAGACAAGAAGAAGAATGACCAAGCAATTACTCCAATCGGGAGCAGAATAAGCCAAGCTGACCATGGAGTTTTTGCAAACCAGGTGCTGAATACTCGAGCGAGCACCCCGTACACGATGATGGGGATCAACGAAATACCGAGTGCTGTGAAATTGACGCCGTCAGTATAGAAGATCGCAATAATGACAATCGCAATAAAATCATCCACGACCGCGACGGTGAGGAGGAACATGCGCAGCGTGGTCGGAATTCCCGGTGCGATCAGCCCCAAAATAGCGACCGCGAACGCAATATCTGTTGCGGTTGGGATAGCCCAGCCATGCACATGGTCGGTGCCAAAGTTAAAGGCGACGAAGATGAGCGCGGGGACGATCACGCCACCAAACGCGGCGGCGACTGGTACTAGAGCGGTGCTGAACTTTTGCAGCGCCCCGTGAGTGAACTCATTCTTGAGTTCAAGACCAACGATAAAGAAAAAGATCGCGAGGAGGCCATCGGCCGCCCAATGTGCGACGTCTAGATGTAGCCCCATCGAGCTGGGGCCGAAGGAAAAGCCTCGAACGGCGAAGAACGCGTCAGCAGCGGGGGAGTTTGCTAGCGCTATACCCAGAAGCGCGGCGACCATGATGATGATGCCGCCGACTTTTTCACGGCGTAAGAACTTCGTGACGCGGACGGTTTCTCTCCGGCGTGCGAGACGGAAAGTTCGACGTCGAGCGGTTAGCTGACTGGGTGATTTTGGGTGGTGTGAGGCTGGATTCACGGGGGAAGTTGGCATGTAATAACTCTTTCACAGGTCGACAGCACTAATTCATGTCGACCAGACTTCCCGACTCACCACGTGAAAATCTATCAGACAGACGTGAACTCACGCGACGTTTTTTATGAACAAGTGTGTGTTATTTCAACTGCTTGCGGGCTTGGTTCTGAGCCTTTTTGAGCGCTTTTTGTGCTCGTTTAAAATCAGCCTCGTCCGTCTTATTGTGCTCGATCTGTTCCGCATCGGTTTCAGCCTTCGAAACTGATGCAATCGCAAGGGCAACACTGGCACCCCACACACCCCAAATGAGGAATCGGCGCCAGTCTTTCGGCATGTCTCGCGTTTGTTTCGCCACGCCAAACCCACCAAGAACTGTGGTGATCACACCGACGTTGGTGACGTATTTTCCAATTGCCATGCTCTATTCCTCCTGGTTGGGGTCCGATGAGGTGAGACTCAGCATACCTTCCGCTCGGCCGCGAATGGGTATCGTATCAAGGTCTCTGCTCGATGAAATCGGTATTGAGCTGCGATTTTCATCTCCTTGGGTGTGTCTTCGAGCACTCGCGGGACGCATTCGAAGGAAGCATCTCTAATGAGCTAAGCTAATGACCAGGATAGTGAGTCGCAGTACCCGTATCCAGCGTCATCCCAGATATTGAAATGAGAGGCAAACGCGTCATGGCTAATCAGGCAAAAGCAGACGAGAACCTGTTTGAGGAGCGCTCAAATGGTTCAGTGAGCGCAGTCACTGCAGTGTTTTTTGTACTGAGCTCTATTCTGCTTTTTGGCGGAGTCCTCGTCATGAGCTGGGCATTTACCGTTGACGAATGGGCGCTCGAACTCTTTAGCGGGGGACTACTCATGATGACCCTTGGCCTTATTCTTCCCTTCAACATTCTCCCGGCGATGGGCAAGTAAAGGCGTCAATCAAACTTTTATAGCCCCTGCCGACGAAATTTGACGGTGGGGGCTTTTCAATTATCACGAGAATCTAGACGAGAGTAAGCTGACAGCATGGCTGAGATAGATGTAAAGCCCCGGAGTCGGGACGTAACGGACGGAATTGAAAAGGCAGCCTCCCGCGGTATGCTTCGAGCAGTTGGCATGGGCGACGAGGACTGGGATAAACCACAGATTGGTATCGCGTCATCGTGGAACGAAATCACGCCGTGTAACCTCAGCCTCGACCGACTTGCTCAGGGTGCCAAAGAAGGCGTCCATGCAGGCGGCGGCTACCCGCTACAGTTCGGCACCATTTCAGTGTCAGATGGCATTTCAATGGGTCACGAAGGTATGCACTTCTCACTCGTATCGCGAGAGGTAATTGCAGACTCAGTTGAGACAGTGGTCATGGCTGAACGTCTTGACGGTACGGTCGTGCTCGCTGGCTGTGACAAATCACTGCCGGGAATGCTTATGGCAGCTGCACGCCTCGACCTCGCGTCAGTGTTTCTCTACGCCGGTTCAATCGCACCGGGCTGGGTGAAGCTTGAAGACGGAACAGAAAAAACCGTCACCATTATTGATGCGTTTGAAGCCGTAGGCGCATGTAAAGCGGGTACGCTCAGCGAAGAAGATCTCCACCGAGTTGAATGCGCGATTGCGCCAGGCGAAGGTGCTTGCGGCGGTATGTTTACCGCAAACACGATGGCCTGTATCGCTGAAGCGCTCGGTATGAGCCTGCCTGGTTCAGCGGCGCCACCCAGCGCTGACCGCCGGCGTGACTACTACGCACATCGTTCTGGCGAAGCAGTGGTCCGTATGCTTGAAAAGGGGATCACCGCGCGTGACATTCTCACAAAGGAAGCTTTCGAGAACGCAATTGCGGTAGCGATGGTTCTCGGCGGTTCAACTAATGCTGTGCTACACCTGCTTGCGATCGCACGAGAAGCTGAAGTTGAACTGACACTGGATGACTTCACACGTATCGGGGACAAAGTTCCGCACCTTGCAGATATGAAGCCCTTCGGCACCTATGTTGCCCAGGATTTCGACCGAGTCGGCGGCATGCCAGTCATTATGAAGGCTCTACTTGACGCCGGTCTCATGCACGGTGATGTTATGACCGTCACCGGGAAGACGATGCGAGAAAACCTCGAAGCGCTCAACCCTGCGCCCATCGATGGCACCGTGGTCCGTAAGCTTGATGATCCACTTCATGAAAGTGGGGGGCTCACTATTTTGCACGGCAGCCTTGCCCCTGAAGGTGCGGTAGTGAAATCTGCGGGCTTCGCACTCAACGAATTCACTGGCCCAGCCCGGGTATTCGAACGTGAACGCGAAGCAATGGATGCGCTGACCGAGGGCAAAATCAACCACGGAGATGTTGTCGTCATTCGCTACGAAGGACCCAAGGGCGGGCCTGGGATGCGCGAGATGCTCGCGATCACAGGAGCCATCAAAGGTGCGGGTCTGGGAAGTGATGTACTATTGTTGACTGACGGTCGATTTTCAGGCGGCACAACCGGCCTGTGTATCGGCCACGTAGCTCCAGAGGCCGTGGACGAAGGTCCCATTGCTCTGGTTCGCGACGGAGACCTGATTCGGGTTAATATCGCCGCAAAATCGCTCGATCTGCTGGTCGACCCCACCGAGCTTGAAGCCCGAAGGAAAAACTGGGCTCCTCTGCCGCCGCGTTACACGCGAGGTGTACTGGCCAAGTACCAGAAATTGGTACGCTCTGCCTCTGAAGGCGCAGTCACCGGATAGCGGCATCTCTGAAATCTCGAACCATATTCTTTCCAAATAGGAAGTAACAGATGACTCCGGACGCTAGTTCAAAGTCTTCACTACCCGCACGCGGTCAACGCATGACGGGCGCCGAAGCAGTAATTCACAGCCTAGTTGCACTGGGTGTTGAGGACGTTTTTGGTCTTCCCGGTGGTGCAGTCTTGCCACTGTATGACGAGCTGATGACCACCGACTCTCCGCTTCGCCACGTGCTTGTTCGCCACGAACAAGGTGCGGGGCATGCCGCAGAAGGATACGCGGCTGCCTCAGGCAAAGTTGGCGTGTGTATTGCAACATCCGGACCGGGTGCAACGAACCTGGTCACTGCAATCGCAGATGCACACATGGACTCAGTGCCGTTATTGGCGATCACCGGGCAAGTGTTTTCAACCCTGATGGGCAGCGATGCATTCCAGGAAGCAGACATTATTGGCATCACAATGCCCGTAACGAAGCATTCGTTCCTGGTGAAGCGCCCAGAAGATGTTCCTGGCGCGATTGCTGCGGCGCACCATATTGCGAGCACCGGGCGCCCGGGCCCAGTCCTCGTTGATATCACGAAAGATGCACAACAGGGCGAGTTTGATTTTACCTGGGACCCCGAAGTTGAACTTGCCGGATACCGTCCGGTTACGAAAGCAAACAGTAAGCAGGTCCAAGCTGCGGCAGATCTCATCGCTCAGTCAGAGCGGCCTGTTATTTACGCGGGCGGCGGCATCAACCGTTCAGGCGCGTCTGCCGAGTTGCTGCAGTTGGCCGAATTGACGGGAGCTCCGGTGGTCACCACACTGAACGCTCGTGGAGTCTTCCCTGACTCACATCCGCAGCACCTCGGTATGCCAGGTATGCACGGAACTGTTCCTGCTGTGCTCTCGCTGCAGGAAGCAGACCTGCTGATCGCACTCGGAACCCGGTTTGACGACCGGGTTACCGGGAAGTCAGAATTTTTCGCCCCGCACGCGAAAGTGATTCACGCTGATATTGATCCGGCAGAAATTTCAAAGATCCGTTATGCGAATGTGCCTATTGTGGGTGATGCCCGTGAAGTGATCGCAGATTTGTTTACTTCAGTTTCAGCGATCAAACGCGAACGCGGGCTGGCAGATCAGAGTGCTTGGTGGGAACGGCTCAACGGGCTTCTGAAAGAGTTTCCACTGGGCTACCAGCCACCCACGGACGGACTCATGTCTCCTCAGTACGTGATTGAGCGTATCGGCCAGCTCACTGGTCCAGAAGCTGTATACGCGTCTGGCGTTGGACAGCACCAAATGTGGTCAGCGCAGTTCATTAAGTATGAACGACCGAATTCCTGGTTGAACTCGGGTGGTGCCGGCACAATGGGGTATTCAGTTCCTGCCGCAATGGGGGCCAAAGTTTCGCAACCAGATCGTGTGGTCTGGGCGATTGATGGCGACGGTTGTTTCCAAATGACCAACCAAGAGTTGGCTACCTGTGTTATTAACAACATTCCGATTAAAGTTGCGATCATTAACAACTCATCGCTTGGCATGGTGAAACAGTGGCAATCCCTGTTTTATGACAATCGTTATTCCAACACTGAGCTCAATACTGGCGCGGGATCAAATCGTGTTCCAGACTTTGTAAAACTTGCCGAATCGTACGGCTGCCTCGCAATCCGCGTCGAAAACGAGAGTGAAGTAGATGCCGCAATTCAGACGGCACTCGAAACGAACGACCGCCCTGTAGTTATCGACTTTGTCGTGAGCGCAGATGCAATGGTCTGGCCAATGGTTCCTCAAGGAGTGTCGAATAGCGAAGTTCAGTACGCTCGCGAACAGAGTCCTGAGTGGGAGGAGGAGTAAGCCATGTCACGACACGTTCTCAGCCTGCTCGTTGAAGACAAGCCAGGTTTGCTCACGCGCGTTGCGGGGCTGTTTGCCCGCCGCGGGTTTAATATTGACTCACTTGCTGTGGGAACGACCGAAATCGAAGGTCTTTCACGCATCACCGTGGTAACCGATCAGGATGATCTTCTGCTCGAGCAACTCACGAAACAGCTCAACAAGCTGGTAAACGTGATCAAAATTGTTGAACTGGAAGAACACAACTCGGTTCAACGTGATCACCTGTTAATTAAAGTGCGCACTGACCATCAGAGCCGTTCGCAAGTACTGGAAGCTGTACAGCTGTTCCGTGCACGCGTGGTAGATGTATCCACTGATGCGCTCGTTATTGAAGTGACGGGTGATAGTGGAAAAGTGAACGCATTCATCAAGGTGCTTGAACCCTTCGGCATTAAAGAAATCGTGCAGTCAGGTTTGATCGCAATTGGGCGTGGATCAAAATCAATCACCGAACGCGCATTTAAATAGAAGTTCATCACACACATACAATTCCCAAGCCGCTCAGAAAAACTGAGTGCACAAGCGAATAATAGAGAAGACTACTAAGGAGTGTTTTCCGTGGCAGAGATGTTTTACGACGATGACGCAGACCTCAGCGTGATCCAAGGCAAAAAGGTTGCCATTGTGGGCTACGGCTCACAGGGCCACGCACACGCAATGAACCTGCGTGATTCAGGTGTTGAGGTTGTTATCGCCCTTCGCGAAGGCTCAAAGTCAACCGCAAAAGCTGAAGAAGCTGGCTTCACTGTGAAGACTGTTGCGGACGCGACGAGCTGGGCAGACGTCATCATGATTCTCGCTCCTGACCAGACTCAAGCTCAGATCTTCACTGAAGATATCGAGCCAAACCTTGCACCAGGCAAAACTATTGCGTTCGCGCACGGGTTCAACATTCGTTACGGGTACATCACCGCACCCGAGGGTGTTGATGTGATCCTGATCGCTCCGAAGGCTCCGGGTCATACGGTGCGCCGCGAATTCGCTGCTGGCCGTGGCATCCCCGACATTATTGGTGTCGAGGTCGACGCAACTGGTACCGCATGGGAGACCGCAAAATCATACGCCAAGGGCATCGGTGGCACCCGTGCTGGCGTGATCAAGACGAGCTTCACTGAAGAAACCGAGTCGGACCTTTTCGGTGAGCAGTCAGTGCTTTGCGGTGGTGTATCGCACCTCGTACAGTACGGCTTCGAAACCTTGACCGAGGCTGGTTACCAGCCTGAAATTGCATACTTCGAGGTACTTCACGAGCTGAAGCTCATTGTTGACCTGATGCATGAAGGTGGCATTGCTAAACAGCGCTGGTCCTGCTCCGACACTGCCGAATATGGCGACTACGTCTCGGGCCCTCGGGTAATCGGTCCTGACGTCAAGGAACGCATGAAGGAAGTTCTTGCTGACATTCAGGATGGCACCTTCGCAAAACGTTTCATGGAAGACCAGGCAAACGGTGCGAAAGAATTCAACGAGCTTCGTGCGAAAGAAGAGCAGCACCCGATCGAGAAGACCGGTCAAGAACTGCGCAAGCTCTTCGCATGGCAGCAGACCGATGAGGACTACGTTGACGGTTCAGCCGCTCGCTAAATCTCATCTTTCGAAGCGGTGACGAACACAACCCGTCCGTCACTCTCGTACTTCGGCAGCCCCTGTGGGTCAGTGCACAACACTCGACCTTCAGGGGTTGTTTTATGAACACACGGAACCTGCTCGGGCCAGGCTTCGGCGGGTGCTCGGGAATCACCCAATTTTGAGAAGGTAAACTCGCTGTATGCCAACAAATGAGACCGCTGGGCAGCGCGACAGTTCGCTCGCGTCGGGGTGGGTCGTACACGAAGAAATCGTTGCAGCTGCTCCCGCGACCGAGTCGGATGCCGGAGCGGCTGGACCAACTGAAGTTCGCGCCGCCCAAGTCAGCAACGCGGCAGTCGTATTGCTTGGTGTGTTTGGAGGTCTGTACCTGCTGTACACCTGGGGATGGTTTACTATCGTGCAGGTCTACCAGAATCTGAACCTGATCAACGCCAGTGCCAGTGGGGCAGTCGGAGGAGTGCTCCAATACGTCCTCTTTTGGATTATTCCGCTTGCTCCGGCGCTCTGGTTCTTGTGTACACTCTGGATGACCTGGGGGAAGCCGACAAAATATCTCGCGCTCTGGCTCGTACTGGGAACAATTGTTCTCATGCCTCTTCCGCTGTTGCTTGGAGGCGGATCATGACCCCAATCGAACATGAACAAGTTGATACTCAACCGATGACCGCGAAAGGTCGTTTGACGATAATATTCACTTGGACGATTTCGGTGCTGGTTCTTGTGCTCTATGCTTGGGCGATTGTGAATGCGGTGGGCAACTTTGTCGGACTTCGCGGGTTTGCCCGGAGTCTCGAATCTGATTTGACCATGACTGGCTGGTTCTGGTTATTGGGCGGCATTCTCTTGCCTATCGTGATTGCAGTTCTTGCTTTTTTCCTCGCACGTAAACAACCAGAAAAACGATGGCTCGTTCTGCTTGTGGGGCTCGCATTGGTCGCACTGCTGCAGCTCAATGTCCAACATCTCGTACCTCAGTCGTCATTCTTCGGCCTGTGAACCTCGTAATAACGTCACAGCATTGTCACACTCTTTAATCAGCGTGACGAATGTCCGAGCGGCGTGACTAGACTGATACCGCGTCAAAGTAATCAACGACTTTATCGATTGTTTGAAAAGGAATACCAACTGTGTCAAAGCCCAAAGTGCTGATCGCTGAACAACTCTCACCCGCGACAATCGAGGCGCTCGGCCCCGACTTCGACGTAGAACAGATCGATGGAACCGACCGTGCCGCGCTCCAAGCGAGTCTTGGAACAGCGAACGCAATCCTTGTACGCTCAGCTACGCAAGTTGATGCAGAGGCACTGGGATGGGCACCACAACTAAAAGTTATTGCCCGGGCAGGCGTTGGTCTGGATAACGTGGACGTCTCTGCGGCGAGCCAGCAGGGTGTCATGGTTGTGAACGCCCCCACCTCGAATATCATTAGCGCCGCAGAACTCACAGTGGCCCACATTTTGGGTCTTGCGCGTCATCTACAGAACGCGCACGCATCTTTGGCAGCGGGGAAGTGGCAGCGGAGTTCATTCACCGGCACCGAACTGTACGAAAAGACCATAGGAATCGTCGGATTAGGGCGGATTGGCGGGCTCGTCGCTGAGCGTCTGCGTCCCTTCGGAGTTGACATTATTGCGTACGATCCGTACGTGACACCAGCACGTGCCCAGCACATGAATGTTGAACTTGTCAGTCTTGACGAACTTGTCGAGCGTGCGGACTTCCTCACGATCCATATGCCGCGTACTCCAGAAACACTGGGCATGATCGGCGAAGACGAACTCAAGAAAATGAAGACGACGTCCTACGTCGTCAATGTCGCCCGAGGTGGTCTCATCGACGAAACAGCGTTGGTGTCTGCCCTCAATGCCAATGAAATTGCTGGCGCAGCGCTTGATGTTTTTGTATCCGAACCTCCAACTGACAACCCTTTGGTTGGGCATCCAAAAGTTCATCTCACCCCTCACCTCGGGGCATCAACTGCAGAGGCTCAAGAGAAGGCTGGTGTTTCTGTTGCGAAATCTGTGCGACTAGCACTTGCTGGTGAACTCGTACCTGATGCAGTGAACGTTGCCGGTGGAGTTATTGATGAGTATGTACGTCCTGGTCTTCCACTGACTGAGAAGCTTGGTCAAGTGTTTGCAGGTCTGACGGACGAACCGTTGGTGTCGCTCGATATTGAGGTCCATGGTGACCTTGCGGAGCACAATGTTGATTCGCTGCGTCTGGCTGCGCTCAAAGGCTACTTCACTAATATTGTGAGTGAACCCGTCTCATACGTGAACGCTCCATTGCTTGCTGAACAGCGTGGTATCGAAGTGCGGTTCAATGTCGACAGCGAAGAAAATGGCTTCCGCAACGTTATTCGATTGTCGGGCGCAACTGGTAGTGGCAACCAGGTGTCCGCAGCCGGCACCCTAACCGGCCCGAAACAGGTTCAGAAGCTTGTTGAAGTCAACGGTTATGACGTTGAATTGCAGCTCACTGACCATTTGCTTGTGCTTGGTTACGAGGACCGTGCGGGTATTGTTGCGGTGTTCGGTGGAGTGCTGGGCGACGCAGGAGTGAACATTGCGGGCATGCAGATCTCACGTAACGAAAAACGAGGCACCGCGCTAGCGGTTGTCACAGTAGATACGTCAATTGATGATGCGGTCACAGACGCGCTTGCGAAGGAAATCAACGCAGCATTCGCGCACAACATCAACATCACTGAGTAGCCCCTTCTCATTCAAACGTTAATTGTCGCCTGCCGAACCAATGGGGCAGGCGACAATTTTCTATATTGAAGCATCGTATGACTTGTGTATTCGGTGAAAGCGGCGTAGTTCTTGCGGGGAATCCAGGCCTGGCGAGTGCGTGCCTGATACCATTGGTCTGGCGCGTAGCGTCAATGAACACTGAACAATCGAGCACGCAGTGCGCTGGTCTTCGGTGGTGGAATTGCCGAAAGTCTTTTGAAATGTGATCCGGTCGGCGATCTTCTACTGACGATCAGCTCCCAGCCCATAGGGGTGGGCGTGCTCCTGCACGAAAAAGGAGGACCCGTGGAGGGCCCTGAAATTAAAGCAACCGAGGCCGTTCTTGATAACGGTAAGTTCGGTAAACGTACTATTCGATTCGAGGCTGGGCGTCTCGCACAGCAGTCTCAGGGTGCGGTCGCCGCATACCTGGATGACGAAACAATGCTGCTATCAGCAACTAGCGTTTCAAAACAGCCCAAAGAACACTTCGATTTCTTCCCACTGACCGTTGACGTCGAAGAACGTTCATACGCAGCAGGAAAAATCCCCGGCTCATTCTTCCGCCGCGAAGGTCGCCCCTCAACAGAAGCGATCCTCGTTTGCCGTCTGATTGACCGTCCACTGCGACCTTCATTTGTTGAAGGAATCCGCAACGAAGTCCAGATAGTTGTCACCGTACTGTCGATTGCACCGGGCGAGTTCTACGACGCTCTGGCAATCAACGCGGCAAGCATGTCAACCCAGATCTCAGGTCTCCCGTTCTCAGGCCCCATCGGTAGCGTGCGTATGGCACTCATCGACGGGCAGTGGGTCGCATTCCCGAATGCAGAACAGCTCGAAAGTGCTGTCTTTGACATTGTTGTAGCTGGCCGAGTTATCACCAAAAAGGATGGCAGTCGCGACGTTGCCATCATGATGGTTGAGGCCGAAGCTACTGAGAACAGCTGGAACCTCATTAAAGCTGGTGCGACTAAACCTGACGAACACGTTGTTGCTGACGGACTTGAAGCTTCAAAACCATTCATTTCTGAACTGGTTCGTGCTCAGGAAGAGCTTGCGGCTCAGTCAGCCAAAGCGCAAGAAGAGTACCCACTCTTCCCGCCATACGCTGATGAAGTGTATGCAGAGGTCGAACGTCTTGCAGAAGCTGAGCTTTCCACGATCTACCAGATCGCAGACAAGATCGAACGACAGAATGCAGACGACACGCTAAAAGCTCGCGTCAAGGAAGAGGTTGCTGCGCGCGTAGAATCCGGCGACCTGTCAGAATCTGCAAACGACCAGGTTTCCGGTGCATACAAAGCCGTCACCAAGAAGGTTGTTCGTGGACGTATCCTTTCCGAAGGCGCACGTATCGATGGTCGCGGCCTTCGCGATATTCGTACCCTTGACGCAGAGGTTGAAGTTATTCCACGCGTGCACGGCTCGGCAATCTTCCAGCGTGGTGAGACCCAGATATTGGGTGTCACGACGCTGAACATGTTGAAGATGGAACAGCAGATTGATTCGCTGTCCCCAACAACGAGCAAGCGTTACATGCACCACTACAACTTCCCGCCATACTCAACAGGTGAAACCGGTCGAGTGGGGAGCCCCAAGCGACGTGAAATCGGTCACGGTTTCCTTGCCGAGCGGGCACTCGCGCCGGTGCTGCCAACCCGCGAAGAGTTCCCCTACGCAATCCGTCAGGTCTCAGAGGCACTCGGGTCAAACGGTTCAACGTCAATGGGCTCCGTATGTGCGTCAACGCTGTCACTGCTGAACGCCGGTGTGCCACTGCGCGCGCCAGTTGCTGGTATCGCCATGGGGCTTGTGAGTGACACAGTAGACGGTGAAACCAAGTATGCGGCACTTACCGACATCTTGGGTGCTGAAGACGCGCTGGGTGACATGGACTTCAAGGTCGCCGGTACAAGCGAGTTTGTAACCGCAATCCAGCTTGATACCAAGCTGGACGGAATCCCATCAGACGTACTTACCGGTGCGTTGTCACAGGCGAAGGAAGCACGTGAAGCGATCCTCGACACGCTCAACCAAGCAATTGGTGAGCCTGACGAGATGGCTGCAACCGCTCCTCGCGTCATCACCGTTCAGATTCCGGTCGACAAGATTGGTGAGCTGATTGGGCCAAAGGGGAAAACCATCAACGGCATTCAGGATGAAACTGGCGCCGAAATCTCAATTGATGATGATGGCACTGTCTACATTGGCGCAACTGATGGCCCGACCGCTGATGCGGCTCGAGCTCAGGTGAACGCGATTGCGAACCCACAGAACCCTGAAGTTGGCGAACAGTACCTCGGCACTGTGGTCAACCTGCGTGAAGGTCTGGGCGCATTCGTTTCGCTGCTCCCCGGTAAAGACGGTCTGTTGCACATCTCTGAGGTGCGCAAACTGAACGACGGAAAGCGTGTGAACGATCTCGAAGACGTGCTCTCAGTTGGTCAAAAAATTCTCGTCGAGATTAGCCGCATCGATGATCGCGGCAAAGTTTCTCTGCAGCCAGTTCTCGAAGAGCAGACTGAAGAAACGGCCGAAGCTCCCGCCGCCGAATAGGTCTTTGGTGTGAATGAAACAACCCGGCACTAATATTTGGTGCCGGGTTGTTTGCATCTAATGAACCTCTCAAGCGACGACGCATAAGCTAGGCATATGACAGAACCTCTTTTGCTGCCTTTAGAGCAGCCCGAAATTTCGGCAATGCATCAGGGCGTCAGCTTCCGCAGAACTGTTCATTCCAGCGGGCTGCGCGTGCTTACCGAGAATGTCCCGGGAGCGCGCAGTGCGTCTATTGGGTTTTGGGTCCCCGTCGGGTCCCGCGATGAACAGGCTGAACATGACGGGGCACCTGCGTCACTCGGATCCACTCACTTTCTTGAACACTTGCTGTTTAAAGGAACCCCGACGCGAAACGCGTACGACATTGCTGAATCCTTCGACCGTATTGGCGCTGATCATAATGCGTTGACTGCGAAAGAATACACGTGCTATCACGCGAAAGTACGTGATGAAGACCTCCCTCACGCTCTCACAGTCCTCGCTGACATGGTATGCAGTAGTGTCATCGAGCCTGCCGAGTTTGAGATGGAACGAGGCGTGATTCTCGAAGAACTTGCGATGGCGGCAGATGACCTCAGTGACGTCGCGCATGAGCGATTCTTTGAAGCGGTGCTTGGCAGTCACGAATTAGGCCGGCCTATCGGTGGGACGCCTGAAACAATCATGAATTCACGACGTGATGAAGTATTCGCGCATTATCACAATGAATACTCACCGTCATCACTCGTTGTTACTGCAGCGGGCGCCGTGGACCACGACCGGTTTGTAGAACAAATCTTGGAGGCGCTTACCCGAGCAGGCGGAACTTGGAATCCGGACCATACAGCTGCTCCGAAAGCGCGACGCGATCGAACCAAAAGGGACATTACTGACGGTGTTTCTGAGGTTCTTATTCCACGTCAGAGCGAACAACTGCATGTCGTTATCGGCAGTCAAGGGTATCAGTCCGGCCATCGTAACCGGTTTGCGTTCGGACTAATGAATTCTGTGCTCGGTGGTGGCATGTCAAGCCGACTATTTCAGGAGATTCGTGAAAAACGGGGACTGGCTTACACCGCATATTCCTTTGGAGGAAGCTACTCTGACGCCGGCGTATTCGGTATGTACGCAGCATGTGCGCCTGAAAAGGCTGGTGACGTCACTGAGCTCATCCGCGCTGAACTACGTCGACTTGCAGACACTGGAATTACCGACGAAGAACGCACGCGTTCACTCGGACAAATCGCAGGCTCTTCCGCGTTGTCACTTGAAGATTCAGACACACGAATGGGGCGACTTGCACGAGCAGAACTCGGCACAGGAGAGCTCCTTGATCTCGACAGTTCACTCGAACGGTTTGCCGACGTAACGCATGAGGAAGTGATTGCAGTCGCGCGAGATCTCGTGGAACGACCGGCGTCACTAGTTGCAGTCGGTGCTATTGAAGGCTCGACGTTGAGTCGACGTCCGTAACCAGTAGAAAGCGGTACCGATGAGATCTCAACGTCGCACAGCAGTCGGAGTTGCCGTTATGGCAGTGCTGCTGGCAGCCTACATTTGCTTTGCGTTATACCGGGTCTGGATCCTTTTTCTCACCCAGAACATAGTGGGCGCGCTCATGGGCGCCGGGCTGCTCGTGCTGTCGCTCATCGCGGTATGGGCGTTATATCGTGAGCTGAAATTTGGCTACCACGCGAACCGTCTCACGCATCGACTTGAGGACGAAAACGCGCTGCCTGAAGATGGTCTGGAAGCTAAATGGAACGGAATGCCTACTCGAGAGGACGCGAGAAGTGTGCTCCCAAAATATGAGGATGCTGTTCACACGCAACCGGACAGCTGGAAGGATTGGCAACGATTCGGGATTTTACTGCGTGCCGCTGGTCAAAATGGGCCAGCTCGTGCTGCCATTCGGAATGCGATTAGGCTCGAGCGGGCAGACACCACACCGGACAAATAATTTGCTACTCGATCACGCGGATCGTTAAATGTGCGAGGTCAATGTGAGAGAACAAATTTCAAGGAAGTGCAAGGTACAGTAGACCTATGACCATTGCGACTGCGTATGAGGACCTCCTTCGTGACGTATTTGAAAACGGGACGGCGAAGGGTGACCGGACAGGGACCGGAACGCGCAGCGTATTCGGGCGCCAAATTCGCTTTGACTTATCAGAGTCTTTCCCCCTCATTACTACGAAGCGCGTCCACTTTAAATCAGTGGTGATAGAACTGCTCTGGTTCTTACGTGGTGAAGGGAACACCAGTTTTCTGAAAGCGAACGGTGTCACAATTTGGGACGAATGGGCGGATGAGAACGGTGACCTTGGACCGGTATACGGGGTCCAGTGGAGAAATTGGCCGACACCTAACGGTGAATATATTGACCAGATTCAAACACTTGTCTCGAACCTAAAGCAGGATCCAGAATCACGCCGACACATTGTATCTGCGTGGAACGTGGGAGAGCTCGACCAGATGGCATTGGCGCCGTGTCATGCACTGTTCCAATTTTACGTTGCAGATGGAAAACTGTCGTGCCAGCTCTATCAGCGCTCTGCCGATATGTTCCTCGGCGTGCCGTTTAACATTGCGAGTTACTCACTGCTCACGCTCATGCTCGCGCAGCAGCTCGGTCTTGAACCGGGCGAATTTGTGTGGACCGGCGGTGACTGCCATATCTACGACAATCATGTGGAGCAGGTACAAACCCAGCTTTCCCGTGAAGCATTCCCATATCCCACCATTGAAATTGCTGAGAAGCCGTCGATCTTTGATTACGACTTTGATGACTTCACACTTGTTGGTTATGAACACCATCCAGGAATCAAAGCACCGGTTGCGGTATGAACATCTCTCCTCACGAGTACGAGCCGCAACGGATCGGTGCGATCTGGGCTGAAGGAATTGGTGCGGGTGGTCTACCCGCTATTGGGAAAGATGGGACGATGCCTTGGCGCGTGCCCGAAGACCTTAAATGGTTTCAAACGCTGACGAACGGTCACCCAGTTATTATGGGCCGCAAAACTTGGGAATCATTGCCCCCAAAATTTCGTCCGCTTAGTGACCGACGAAACATTGTCATCACGCGAGACTCAGAATATGTTGCTGAAGGGGCGACTGTCGTGAATGCTCCGCAACAGGCTTTAGCTGAAGTTGCGGGAGAAATCGCTTGGCTCATGGGAGGTGGCTCACTCTATGAAGAAATGCTGCCTCACGTTGATCTCATTGCTCGAACTCAGATTCACGTCGAAGTTCCTCAAGCGGACACCTTTGCGCCCGACCTCACGGAGCTTGAATGGGGTCGTACTTGGCAGGGGGAAGTAGAAACATCATCAAGCGGACTGCGTTATCAGTTCGAAATATTTCGGCGTATTGCCGATGCCGGAGTTTAACTCGGCTTATCTGCCAGGAGGTTTTGTGTTTCACACACCAGTTGATCCACCCATGCTGCAAGAAGACACGTTGCGCGTCACCCCGCTCGGGGGCTTGGGTGAAGTCGGCCGCAATATGACGGTGTTCGAGATTAACGGCAAACTTCTTGTTGTTGATTGCGGTGTGCTGTTTCCAGAAACATTCCAGCCGGGTGTCGATCTAATTTTGCCGGATATTACTCAGCTCGAAGAACGTATGGACGATATCGTTGCGGTGGTGCTGACGCACGGACACGAAGATCACATTGGCGGCGTCCCGTACCTGCTTAAACAACGTGAAGACATTCCACTGATCGGTTCTGAACTGACGCTTGCGTTTATTGCTGCGAAATGTAAAGAACACCGTCTCAGCCCGAAAATGCAGGTGGTTGCTGAAGGCGAAACGAGCAAGGTTGGGCCATTTGACCTTGAGTTTGTTGCCGTCAACCACTCCATCCCGGGCGCGCTCGCAGTAGCTATTTCTACGGTTGCGGGAACTGTGCTTGCCACTGGTGACTTTAAAATGGATCAGCTCCCACTCGACGGTCGTATCACCGACCTTCGTGCGTTCGCTCGCCTGGGCGAAGCAGGAGTTGACCTTTTCATGACAGATAGCACCAACGCTGATGTGCCTGGCTTCACACCTCTTGAAAAAGACATCGGTCCTGTGCTTGAACAGGTCATTGAGAAAACTCCGGGGAAGGTTATCGTTGCGAGCTTCTCAAGCCATGTGCATCGCGTACAACAGGTGCTAGACGCAGCAAATGCATGCGGTCGAAAAGTGGTTCTGCTGGGCCGCTCAATGGTCCGAAATATGGGAATCGCTTCAGATCTTGGCTATCTCGACGCACCTGACGATGTCATTGTCACCCAGAAAATGGCTGACCAAATTCCTGACGAACATCTTGTATACATGTCTACCGGCTCACAGGGCGAACCCATGGCGGTCCTTAGCCGGATGGCAAACCGGGAACATAAAGTTGAGCTCGGCGAAGACGACACCGTTATTCTTGCTTCAAGCCTCATTCCAGGCAACGAAAATGCAGTCTTCCGAGTTATAGATGGCCTCATGAAGCTCGGTGCCAAAGTAGTGCACAAAGGCAATGCAAAAGTTCACGTGTCCGGTCACGCAGCAGCAGGGGAACTCCTTTACTGCTACAACATTGTTCGAGCAAAAAATGTTATGCCTATCCACGGTGAATACCGCCACCTCATCGCCAACGCTAAACTTGCGATCGAAACAGGGCTGCCCCAAGAACGAGCAATTATTGGTCAAAACGGTACCGTCGTAGACCTACGTGATGGTGACGTGACCACAGTCGGTCAGCTCGACGTAGGCTCACTCTACGTTGATGGGTCAAGCGTGGGACAAATCACAGACGCTGACCTGAAAGATCGACGCGTGCTCGGAGAAGAAGGTTTTATCTCTGTCATTACAGTTATTTCCAGCAGCGATGGCCGTCTAGTTTCGGGACCAGAGATCCACGCAAAGGGTGTGGCCGAAAGCGACCATGTATTTGATTCGATCAAGCCAAAGGTTGCCGCTGCGCTGAAAGAAGCTGTGGCGAATGGGACGCGCGACCAACACCAGCTTCAGCAGGTTGTACGCCGCACAATAGGCCGTTGGGTCGGAACGAAACTCCGTCGCCGCGCCATGATTGTGCCGGTTGTCGTAGAGGTATAACGAATATGGCGTCAAGTATCGCGCGTGCAAGCGCGGTCATGGCTACCGGCACGATCGTTTCTCGTGTCCTCGGCTTCATTAAAGCGATTCTGTTGATTCAAGCGATCGGCCAAACAGCATCGCTGTCAGCGGACGCGTTCGCAAACGGTAATGCGTTGCCGAATATGCTGTACTACGTTGTGCTCGGCGGCATGCTTCAAGCGGTGCTCGTCCCTCAGATTGTTGCGGCGAGCAAAGGGGCCGATGGTGGGGCCGGTTACATTAACAAAATTCTGACACTCATCAGTGTCGGAATGCTGGTCATCACTGCTCTCTCCGTGATCGCTGCACCGTGGCTGGTACGCATGCTTGCGGTGACTTGGACTCATGATCAGCTAGCGCTGGCAACTGCCTTCGCCTATTGGTGCTTACCGCAAATCTTTTTCTACGGATTGTACTCAGTGCTCGGCGAAGTATTGAATGCGCGCAGTGTCTTTGGCCCGTTCACCTGGGCACCGGTGCTTAATAATGTGATCGCAATTATTGGATTGCTCTTGTTCATCGTGTTCTTTGGCGCCGACCCCTCAGGTGAGCGAGGCGTGACCGAATGGACTCCCGGGGGAATCGCGCTACTTGCCGGAAGCGCCACGGCTGGTATTGTCGCGCAGGCATTGATTTTGTTTGTTTCATGGCGGCGCGCAGGCATACATTTCAAACCAGACTTTAAATGGCGTGGGATGGGGCTCGGCAAGACCGTCAAACTTGCAGGTTGGGCGCTCGCAACGGTTCTGGTGCTACAGGTCAGCACGCTGATCACAACAAACATTGTGAATACTGCTTCGGGTGAAGGCCCGGCGCAGCTTGCGGTGCAAAATGCATGGCTTGTCTTCACCCTTCCCCATTCAGTGCTCGCTGTCTCAATCGCCACTGCGTACTTCACACGCTTAAGTGAAGCTGGGCAAACAGGCAATAAAGAAGGCTTCCGTAAGGAATTTATTGCATCCACACGTGTCATCATGCTTGTGATGCTCATGGCGTCTGCCGTGCTTCTCGCGATTGCGCGCTACGCGAGCCACGTCATGCAGGTGGGTGCCACGACGGAACAGATTGATCTGTTCATGTTCTTGATTCAGGCGTATGTTATTGGGCTCGCAGCCTACAGCCTCATGTTTGTGCTCAACCGTGCATTCTTCGCTCTGTCAGATACCCGCACCCCTTTTGTGCTCCAGGTGTTGTTGGTCGTCGTTGAAGTGGTGCTTATGGTGCCATGCTTGTGGCTTCCAAAGGAATACACTGCAACTGGCGTTGCTTTGGCAACTTCAATCGCAACAATCTCAAACGTGATTATCGCGTTCTGGCTGTTGAAGAGAAAAGTCGGCGATATTGGGCTGAGTCAAATCCTTATGAGTTTACTGAGAATGGTTCCGGCCACTGTAGCTTCGGCGATTCTCGGCGTGGTTTTGGTTATTTTCTTCCAGCGCACGTTCCCCGGGGAGCATGTGCTTGTCGATATCGGATTAGCCGTTGTTGTAGCTGGAATTGTAGCGGCGGTCTTCTTCGCGGTAATGGCAGTCATGCGGGCACCGGAAATCTCCGTGATCAAAACGCTTGTGGCCCAGCGTCTGAAACGGTAGATGCCTGTATTTGCGCGACTTTCTCGGCGCGCCGGGCCGGTTTCGCAGCTATGTCACCGGTGAAACGTACCCTAGAGGCCATGGCTAAGACCACGTCACAACGCGCGAGTTCACGCGGAGCGAAGGCTCGTGGAAAGAACACCACGAGTAATGCGACTGCGCGCACGAAAAAGCTCCCGGTTGAAGAAGAGACCCAGGGAGTTTTAGCGCGCGCGTGGTTTGGAACGGCTCACGGTATTGGAGCGGTCGCAAGATCATTCCGGGCAGAACCCCTTGACCCTGCAGATCGGCGGGACAGTCTTCCCTTTGTGCTTTTCTTGCTCGGTGTCGCAGGTATTGTCGTCGAGTGGTTCTTCATCGGTCAGCCTGTTGCTGAACAGCTTCACGCTTGGACTTTTGGTGGGCTCTTCGGACACGTCGCATTCGGACTTCCCGTAGTCATGATGGTGTTCTCGATGTGGCTGTTTAATAGCCCTTCGAGTGTGAACGATAATCGGCGTATCGCTATTGGTATTGCGATACTCGTGTGTTCAGCAGCAGCGCTCTGCCATATTTTTGATGGACGTCCGACGCCTCAGGATGGCATGCCAACGCTTGCTGGTTCCGGTGGTCTTTTTGGGTGGGTGTTTGGTGAACCGCTTGCGCTGGTGCACGTGTGGCTTGCTGCGCCTCTGCATATGTTGCTGATTGCGCTCTCGCTCCTAATTATTACGAAGACCCCTCCCGCGCGAATCGGCTCACGTATCGCGCAAGCGTATCGATACTTGTTTGGTGAAGCGCCTACATCCGATAGTGAAGCCCGAACAAATGAACCTGAGACGAAAGTCTTAGAGGATGCTCCCGAACCGCAAACGAAGAAGCGCCGTCGTCGCGGCGAGACGGTGCTGTTTGACGCTGAAGAGCTCAGTGATGATGGACAGATTCCTACCGACCAGCTGCCCTGGTGGCGTCGCAATGATTCTGGGCGTGAATCTGACCCTGATTTTCAAGCGCCAGACACGGGTCTGTTGTCGGGAGGCGACAGTGACACTCAGCGGCAGAAAGCGTTTGATTCCGCGCTCGAACCAGATCCCAACGAGAGTATTCAGTCCTCGCTTGACGCGGCAGAAGCCGCGTTAGCGCGTCATAACCTGTCGCCGGCATCAGGGTTGACCGATGATTCGCTCGAAGCCGATGGGCCCAGTCACGATAGCCCAGTCCTGGTCACTGACGATAATCCTCAAGACGACCGCAAATTCTCGGTAGCTCCTGAACACCAGCCGGAATTGCAATACTCACTGCCTGATACAGGCACGCTTGTTGCTGGTGCTGCGCCCGCGGAACACTCAGAAGCGAACGATGAGATCATGCACGCGATCAACGAGGTTTTTGAACAGTTTAAAGTTGAAGCGAAAGTTACCGGGTTCTCGCGTGGGCCAACAGTTACCCAGTACGAGGTTGCTGTCGGGCCGGGTGTCAAAGTTGAGCGCGTGACCGCACTGTCTAAAAATATTTCGTATGCGGTTGCCTCCAACCAGGTCAACATTTTGTCGCCCATTCCCGGTAAGAAAGCGATCGGCATTGAGATACCGAACCGCGACCGTGAAAATGTTGCCCTTGGCGACGTCCTCCGTTCGGCGAAGGCGAAGCGATCCACCCACCCGCTCACCATTGGAGTTGGCAAAGACGTCGAAGGCGGGTTTGTTGTCGCGAACCTCGCAAAGATGCCACACCTGCTCGTAGCTGGTTCAACTGGTTCAGGTAAATCAAGTTTCATTAACTCGATGATCACCAGTTTGTTGATGCGTTCGACTCCGGCTGATGTTCGAATGGTTTTGGTGGATCCCAAACGGGTGGAACTCACCAACTATCAAGGTGTACCGCACCTTATTACGCCCATCATCACGAACCCCAAGAAAGCCGCTGAGGCGTTGCAGTGGGTCGTGAAAGAAATGGACATGAGGTACGACGATCTGCAAAGTTTCGGTTTCCGGCACATTGATGACTTCAACCAAGCCGTACGTGAAGATAAAATCGTCTTGCCAGAGGGCAGTGAACGCAAGCTCAAGCCGTATCCATACCTGCTTGTCGTAGTTGACGAGCTTGCGGACTTGATGCTGGTTGCACCGCGTGATGTTGAAGACTCAATCGTGCGAATCACGCAACTTGCACGAGCAGCGGGAATCCACCTTGTTCTGGCTACACAGCGTCCATCAGTCGACGTCGTCACCGGTTTGATTAAAGCGAACGTTCCAAGCCGTCTCGCGTTTGCAGTTGCCTCTGTAACTGACTCGCGTGTCATCCTGGACCAACCGGGCGCCGATAAGCTCATTGGCCAAGGAGATGGCCTCTTTCTGCCAATGGGTGCCGGTCATCCGCTTCGCGTGCAGGGTGCATGGGTTACCGAAGCCGAAATTCAACGGGTCGTCGATCATGTGAAGCAGCAGGCGCGCCCCGAATATCGGAAAGATATTGAGGCGGTCACCGAGAAGAAGGAAATCGACGCCGATATTGGTGACGATCTTGAAGTGCTTCTTGCGGCAGTTGAGCTCGTGGTTTCATCACAGTTCGGCTCAACGTCCATGCTGCAACGTAAGCTTCGCGTCGGCTTCGCAAAAGCTGGCCGTCTTATGGACCTTATGGAGTCCCGTGACATCGTCGGTCCTTCAGAAGGGTCTAAAGCGCGTGACGTGCTTGTTTCACCTGAACAGTTACCTGAAATTCTCGCCCAGCTTAAAGGCGAGGAACCACCAACCCCGACACCTGCACCGAGTCAGGCGCCACTGCAATCGCAAGCACGAGGCGCTGCAGACGCTGAAACAACAGTTTTGGATCCTTCAGGTTCACGTTATGACGATCCGCTCAGCAGAAAAGAGACTTCTCTGGAAGAAGTAGATGCTGAAGATAGTGAAGATGCCTGGCAGCTCACCGGGCGTGACTAGTAGGGGACAGACTGTGCCATCAAATTCAGGTTCAGCGCAACCGAGCCCGTGGAACCTACCGAATTTCATCACGCTCGCACGTATTGTCGCCACACCGTTTTTTGTGTGGATGTTACTTGCGGATGGTGGTGCAAATGAGCCACTTCGATGGTGGGCTGGACTCTTCTTTATTGTCGCGATGCTCAGCGACGCGTATGACGGCTATTTGGCGCGCTCGCGTAACTTGATAACGAACCTTGGAAAGCTTCTTGACCCGATCGCAGATAAATTTCTGATCGGGAGTGCACTGGTCGCACTATCGGTATTGGGTGAGCTGCCCTGGTGGGTGACAATTGTTGTGTTAGTTCGAGAAGTCGGGATCACGATTCACCGACTCGTCGAAGCGCAAACTGTTGTTGTGGCAGCAGCGTGGATGGGCAAACTTAAGACGATTGCGCAGTCGGTTGCAATACCGTTTGCACTTTTCCCGTTTGCGCAGGTTGTGGGCGACTGGGTTATTTGGGTCAACATTGTCACAATGACGATTGCTGTCGTTATGACTCTTCTCAGCGGCCTCGATTACGTTGTGAACTTCATGAAATTTCGTCGACAGCAGGCAAACAATAAATAGTTGGGATATTAGTGACTTCCGAAACCTTCCAGCTCGCGTCGAATGTTTTACACGAAGCTCGTGAACGCCACGTGTATCTTGCGACCGCAGAATCATTGACCGGTGGCATGCTCAGTGCACGCTTAGTTGATGTTCCGGGAGCTTCAGATGTGTTTGTTGGAGGAGTTGTTGCTTACGCAACCCCGTTGAAGCACAGTCTCTTGTCAGTGGATCAGCGACGACTTGATCAAGTAGGAGCGGTAGACCCGCTTGTGGCTATGCACATGGCGCGAGGTGCACGCACACGGTGTTCGCAACAAATTCTCGGTCAGGTGCACGAGCCAGAATTTGGGCTCGCAACCACCGGTGTTGCGGGGCCAGACCCTGATCAGGTAACTGGGTTACCTGCAGGAACCGTGTTTATTGGTGTGAGCAGTCCACGCGGCGACCGGTCGGTGCAGCTACAACTTACTGGAGACCGGACAGCGATACGAGAAGCGACCGTCAACGCTGCTCTTGCTGAACTTCTCGCAGAACTCCGAGCTCACTCAAGTGAGCATGAGTCGTAGGCGTATTTGAGGCAAATTTGAGGACTTTTATCAACAAATTCACAAACTTGAGTCAGATATACTCATATTTATAAAACATGGGAATAACCGCGCACCCTCTGTGGTTACAGCCTGTGACAGCAAAAAATATGTGACAAGACAACGGTGGTATTGACCGCTAGGCTTGATTACACAGACTTAAAGGAGGACCCACATGGTGCTTGTGCGTCAAGAAATCGGCGATGTACTGCGTGATTTCCGGCTGCAAAAAGGTCGGACGCTGCGCAAGGTCGCTGGTGACGCGAGCGTAGCGCTGGGGTACCTGAGCGAGGTAGAGCGTGGACAGAAAGAAGCGTCCAGCGAGATTCTCGCCGCGGTTGCCGAAGCGCTAGATACGCCGCTATCGGTGATAATGGGGGAAGTAAGCCAACGACTGTCGGTCGTTGAAGGCCTTGCTGCTCCGCTGAGCACGACCGTTCCAGACACAGTTCCTGACGAACTCGTTACTGGGTATGGTTCAGCGTTAGCTGCACGCCCATAACATTATGTGTAATGCGCCCGAAACACGTGGTTTCGGGCGCATTTCTATTTTTAGACAAAAGGACCTTCATGAAACGCAGTGAATTTAGACGTGCGGTAGAAGAAGAGTTCGGCGAAGTTTATTCTGGCGTAGTTTTGCGGGACTACTGGTTGCCCAGTCTGGGAATGACCGGTAGTGAGGCGCTTGACGATGGTGCCACTCCGAGAAATGTGTGGCTCGCGCTGTGCGATGAGTTTCATGTTTCTGCTGAACGTCGGTATGGCCGGGGGCTGCTCGACCCGAAAGACGAGTGATCGTTCGACACGCCTTGAGTCATGCTTCGAATATCTGTTCGAAGAGTGGTACTGTCCTTCACAGGGAGTAATCAACTCAAAAGAACCCACAAGTCGCCCCTCAAAGTCAGCAATGTCGGTCGTGTGATTTAGAGTTCAGAGTGATTCACCCCCTACGCCTTGTCCGCGCTTCGGTGCGAGGCAGCCTGTAGGCAGCAACCCAGACGAAAACGTCGAAAACATGGAAGGTCTCAGCATCATGGCCCAAAAAGATCGCGATAAAGCACTCGAGGTCGCACTCGCACAAATTGATAAGCAGTTCGGCAAAGGCGCGATCATGCGCATGGGTAGCGATGATCGTCCACCGGTCGAAGTGATTCCCACTGGTTCAATTGCACTCGACGTTGCGCTGGGTATAGGAGGTTTACCTCGCGGTCGCGTTGTTGAGATTTATGGTCCTGAATCATCGGGTAAAACCACGCTGACACTCCACGCAATTGCGAATGCGCAGCGAGGTGGCGGAATCGCGGCGTTTATCGATGCCGAGCATGCGCTCGACCCTGAGTATGCTCGTAAGCTTGGTGTTGATATTGATGAGCTCTTGGTCTCACAGCCTGACACTGGCGAACAAGCACTCGAAATTGCCGACATGTTGATTCGATCAGGATCAGTTGACCTCGTAGTCGTCGACTCCGTTGCAGCGCTTGTTCCCGAAGCTGAGATCAAGGGTGAAATGGGAGATGCTCACGTTGGACTCCAAGCTCGGCTAATGTCGCAGGCTCTGCGTAAAATTACCGGCGGTCTGAACACGACAAAAACCACCGCGATTTTTATTAACCAGCTCCGTGAAAAAGTCGGGGTCTTCTTTGGCAGCCCAGAAACTACCTCGGGTGGTAAAGCCCTCAAATTCTACGCGTCTGTGCGACTCGACATCCGCCGCATACAGACGTTGAAAGATGGCACAGACGCGGTCGGTAACCGCACGCGTGTGAAGGTTGTGAAGAACAAGATGGCGCCGCCATTCAAACAAGCAGAGTTCGATATCTTGTACGGTGAAGGCATCTCCCGTGAAGGTTCGCTTATTGACCTTGGTGTTGAAGGCGGTTTCGTTAAGAAGAGTGGTGCTTGGTACACCTACGAGGGTGACCAGCTCGGTCAAGGCCTTGAGAATGCACGACGCTTCTTGAAGCAGCATCCAGACGTGGCAGCTGAGATTGAGCAAAAGATTCTGAACGATATGGGGATTGGTGCCGAGGCTGTGGCTGAAAAAGCGGCTGCCAAGAAGCTCACCAAAGATGATGCTGATCAAGCAGCTCAGGATGCACGACTCGGGGCATAGCCACTATGGTTGTTCGATTCATTCCGGATGAGACACCGCCCAAACAACATCGTGAAGATCGTGAGGATCTCGCTGAGATCATTGAACTGAGAAGCCTTCTGGGGAAGCCTGAGCAAGGAACAACAGCGTCGCGAGACCACGAACGGTCTGACAGAAACGACCTGCACGAACGGTCAGTTGAAGAAGCTAGAACGGTCTTATCTCTTGCAGAACACAAGACCGTGCAAGCCAACGAACATGCGCGGACCGAGGCAGTGACTACCCACGCGGGTACTCGTGACATCCCGCTCGAAGAACGCGAAGCATACACTGAAGGAATTCGAATCCTTGCCCGTAAACAACTCTCCGCTGCAGAGCTACGGCGGGAACTGTTGCACCGGGACAACGATCCACAAGACGTTGAAGAAGTGGTGTTTGAATTCATCGACCGTCTCTACCTCGATGATGAAGGACTTGCTCGTACACTGAGTGAATCATTGAGAGAAAAGAAGCAGGCCAGCAGGGCTGAAATTGCTCGCAAACTACATCAACGATTTATCGATCGCGCCGTAGTTGATGCAGTGGTGGCCGAAATAGATATGGAAAGCGAATACTCGCTTCTTGACGAGGCAGCCCAGAAACGGTCACGCCGACTGCTAGGACTCGACCGCGAAACGGCCGAGCGTCGTCTTCTAGGGTTTCTCGCACGGCGTGGGTGGCAAGGTGAGGCGGCCCGGAACGCGGCTCGCGCGGCTCTCGACGAAGCAGGCATAGGTTCTCGTGGCAGTGTAAGGTTTCGCTAAAAATCCCACGTAGAATGGGCAATCATGAGTACTGTACTGAGCGAACCAACCCGGATTAGTCCATCGTCTGCAGCGCTGAACACAGATGGGTCACCCCGCACCTATATGGTTCGTACATTTGGGTGTCAAATGAACGTGCACGACTCTGAACGACTCGCGGGCTCCCTCGAAGCGGCGGGTTACCTGCCTGCCGCCCAAGATGAACAGGCCGACGTGGTGGTTATTAACACCTGCGCAGTTCGTGAGAACGCCGACAACAAGCTTTATGGAAACCTCGGGTATCTCGCGAGTGTGAAACGTAAGCATGAAGGTATGCAGATTGCGGTCGGCGGCTGCCTCGCGCAAAAAGATCAAGGAACGATTCTTGAGAAAGCCCCCTGGGTAGATGTGGTGTTTGGCACCCATAATATGGGGTCGTTACCTGCACTGCTCGAGCGTTCTCGGCACAATGAGGAAGCACAACTCGAAATTCTTGAGTCTCTTGAAGTCTTTCCGTCAACATTGCCGACGAAACGAGAGTCAGTTTCTAGCGGGTGGGTATCCATCTCTGTTGGGTGCAACAATACCTGCACGTTCTGTATCGTCCCAACGCTTCGCGGTAAAGAAAAAGATCGTCGACCGGGCGATATTCTCTCGGAAGTTCAAGCCCTCGTCGACGACGGCGCAATCGAAGTGACTTTGCTGGGGCAAAACGTGAATAGCTACGGCGTCGAATTTGGGGACCGTCAAGCATTTAGCAAATTGCTTCGAGCAATGGGCACAGTTGAGGGTCTCGAACGCGTACGGTTTACGAGCCCGCACCCGGCAGCCTTCACCGACGACGTGATTGAAGCGATGGCTGAGACTCCCAATGTGATGCCGCAGTTGCATATGCCGTTGCAGTCCGGTTCTGATCGAATCCTCAAGGCGATGCGTCGTTCCTACCGCAACCGGAAATACCTGGGAATTCTCGAAAGAGTTCGCGAGCTCATTCCTGACGCAGCCATCACGACTGACATTATTGTGGGATTCCCGGGGGAGACTGAAGAAGACTTCCAAGAAACAATGCGGGTTCTTACTGAATCCCGATTCCAGAACGCGTTCACTTTTCAATACTCGATACGTCCCGGAACACCCGCAGCGACGATGGCGGATCAAGTGCCGAAAGAAGTCGTGCAGGAACGATACGAGCGACTCACCGAGCTGCAAGAACGGATCTCCTTCGAAGAAAACCAAAAGCAGCTCGGTCGTACCCTCGAGATTCTGGTCTCCGCAGGTGAAGGACGAAAGGACGACTCGCGACACCGTTTAAGCGGTCGTGCTCGAGATCATCGCCTGGTTCACTTCACTGTTCCCAGTGGTGCCGAATTGCCACGTCCCGGAGACATCGTGACGGCTATCGCAACCGATGCGACGCCGTTCTTCCTCCTGGCAGATGACACCTCAGCGTATTCAGTGCGTCGGACTCGTTCAGGAGATGCCTGGGACCGCAGCCAGGCAGATAGCTGCGGAGTGCCAGCACCGGGAGGAGCAAAAGGCGCTGTAAACCTTGGTCTTCCATCGTTACGAGTACGAGAGTCGTGACAGTCTCCAGAGTTCAGCCACTGATTGCTGTCATCGGTGCGACAGGTACTGGAAAAAGTGCTCTCGCAGTACGACTGGCTGAAGAACTCACGGAGCGTGGATATTTTGCAGAAATTATCAGTGCTGATGCGATGCAGCTCTACCGCGGCATGGATATCGGCACCGCCAAAATCACGACGGAAGAACAGCGCGGTATCCGTCATCACATGCTTGATGTACTCAAGCCGTTCGAAGAAGCAACCGTTGCTGGCTATCAAAGACATGCCCGCAGGACTGTAGAAGCAATTGAATCACGTGGTGCAGTACCGATCATTGCGGGCGGAAGCGGTCTGTACGTGAATGCTGTGCTGTACGACTTCCAATTTCCCGGAAGTGACAGCGACGTGCGGAGAACGCTGAATGAGAAATTAGAGTTGACGGGCCTCGACTCGCTCGTAAATGAGCTCCTGAGCCGGGACCCTGCAGCGGCCACAACCGTCGACCTGAAAAACTCCAGACGAGTCGTTCGCGCGCTTGAAGTGCTCACCGTTACCGGCAAACCCATGGCAGCCCAATTACCGAGCGATCCGATCCCCGTTCGTGACACCATGGTGATCGATGTGCATGAAGAACGCAGTGCCCTCGTTGAGCGACTCGATCGGCGAGTAACGCAAATGTGGCGAGCTGGTCTCGTCCAAGAAACCGAGACGCTCATTCAGCATGGAATCCGTACCGGACCGACCGCGAGCCGAGCAATAGGGTACATGCAGGCACTTGCTCAGCTCGATGGCGATCTCGCCGAAAGCGAAGCGATTGAGCTGACACAAAAACTTACTCGCCGATACGCACGGCGGCAGGTGAGTTGGTTTAAGCGGTTACCTGATCGGCTCACGGTGACAAGCGATGAATCCACACGGGAAGAAACAGTGCGACGGCTTATCAATGACTGGGAGAGCCGACCAGACTCCCCAATAGAATAAACATATGGTGAAGCTGAAATTTTATAAAGGACACTGCAACGGCAGCGACACAATCGTTGTAATGGCCTCCAACGAGCAGCCCCTCACCGGTCCGCAGATTAGCCAGCTTTGCAACCGAAATACTGGGCCAGGTGCGCAAAGCCTGACCGTCCTCCACCGTGTCGAAGATGACCCGCAGGCCGCGAAACTACGCAAGCTAGATCCCGAATTGAAATGGGTTGCGCAAGTATTTAACGCACAAGGCGAACTCACTTCTCAACGTTCAACTGCGCTGCGTGTGGCTGCAAATGTGCTCATCGAAACAGGACGAGAAAGTTTCGAACGCAGAGACACTATCCCATTTGCGACCACCGAGGGAATCACTGATGTCCTTATCGGTTCTGTGAACACGAGTATTGATCTGGGGCGCTGGAAGCTTGATGGAGAACGTCTCGTCTTGTCAGCCGAGGAGCGGGTGCAACGGCCCGGGCTTGGCATATCAATCGACGCAGAGTACACCGTGGTTGCTGTTGCGAGCTCGAGCGAGCTCGACAGCCTCAATCTTTCGCGCACAGTCGAAGTTGCACCGCACACCGAGGGTGAGCAGCTCGTGATCTATGTCACCCCGAGCGAGAACGTCATTAAAGACGGTATTGGGCAAATACACGCACGAACACACTCAAGCATGTACGGAGAAACACAAGCGACGGGTGCGGCACTCGCGGCTGGTGCGCTGGCTTTCCGCCACTGGGGTGGGCCTGAAATGCCGCACCATTGGAGAGTGACCACCAAAGAAGGGTCCGCTGCAGTCCGCATGTACCCAACCGAAGAAGGGGAACATGTCTCGACAGCTGCGCCCGTGTCACTGTCGTTTGTTGGAGAAACACTGACCGAGGGCGCCTAAACGCTGCTCGGAGCAATCAGTCGAGATCCCGTGAGTCCGTTTCTTCGGATTCACGTTCCCGGGCAAGAACTTCAATAATATGGAATCCCTTGTCACGAGCGTAACGGTCAACTTCATGAGTCTCGGCGAAACGTTTCGTAATCCACGCTTGTAATGATTCTGCGCCCAGGTGCTTTGCCACCACCAAATATGCGGCGCCACCAGACACCAGCCGTGGCAGCCAGGTTTCAAGTAGTTCATGTAGCTGCTGCTTACCGACCCGGATCGGAGGGTTAGATCGAATCTCAGCGAAGCTCATCGAGGCCGGAACGTCTTCGGGACGCGCGACCCGAACCTGGGTCAGGCCGAGCCGCTCAGCATTCTGCTTCGTGAGTGCAAGTGAACGTTCATTGACGTCTACACCCCATACGCGCGTTTGCGGAGCACGCAGCGCCGCATCGAGAGCGATCGGCCCCCAACCACAACCAATGTCAAGAATGTCACCGACGGCTGGTGGGTCAGGCACCTGACGAAGCAATACCGAGGTCCCGCGATCGAGTTGCTCTGGGCTAAATACGCCTGACGATGTCGTGACCTGATAACTCTCACCCGCGAGTGCGACGCAGATGTCTCGCGGCTTGGCAGGAGAACTAGGGGACTCAGAAAAATAATGGCTCGAACTCACCCGAACAGTATCCCACGTCGCATGGCGTACCTTCGCACTGCCGTGATTCAGCAAGACCGCCTAGACTAGACAGTAGATGAGCAAAGACGACATACAGCCCCGGGACTCTGACGACGATCGCGCAATGCCAAACGACGCGGAGTTCACTGAATCGCCCGAAAGCGCAATTGATCCGCTTGAGCGCATCCTTGCGCGCCGCCAAAATTCGGCCCATGTGATTCGCGACGGTCGTGCGCAAGCGCTCGACACAAGTTCATATGATCACTCTGCGTACGATGCTGAGATTGAACTCGAACGTGAAGAACGCGCAGGCATGAGGCGAGTGCCCGGGCTCTCAACAGAGCTTGAAGACATTAGCGAAGTTGAATACCGCCAGCTTCGACTCGAAAATGTGATCCTCATTGGCGTATACACGCAAGGTTCACTTGAAGATGCTGAAAACTCTCTTCGTGAGCTCGCGGCTCTGGCAGAAACTGCCGGTGCAATTGTGCTTGATGGTCTTTTACAACGCAGACCGCATCCCGACCCTGCGACCTATCTGGGCAAAGGAAAAGCGCAGGAACTTCATGACCTGGTCCAGTCGGTCGGCGCAGACACGGTCGTAGCCGACTCAGAACTTGCTCCCAGCCAACGGCGTGCGCTAGAGGACGTCGTGAAAATGAAGGTCATTGACCGTACCGCAGTTATCCTTGATATTTTCAGTCAACACGCAAAGAGCCGCGAAGGTAAAGCACAGGTCGAGCTTGCACAGCTAGAGTATCTGCTGCCGAGACTGCGGGGCTGGGGCGAATCGATGTCACGTCAGGCGGGTGGACAGGTCGGTGCTGGCGGTGCTGGTATGGGCTCGCGTGGCCCTGGTGAAACAAAAATTGAACTCGATCGCCGTCGTATCAACACGCGAATGGCGAAACTGCGCAAGGAAATAGCGGGTATGGCACCTGCCCGTGTGACCAAACGTGCGAACCGACGACGAGGTGCAGTACCGACGGTCGCAATCGCTGGGTACACAAATGCCGGAAAATCAAGCTTGCTCAACAGTCTGACGGGGAGCCGTTCCCTCGTACAGAACCAACTATTCGCTACCCTTGACACTGCGGTTCGTGCTTCCGAAACAGAAGACGGCAGGAACTTCACGTACGCAGACACCGTGGGTTTTGTTCGAAACCTGCCACACCAACTTGTTGAAGCGTTTCGTTCCACGTTCGAAGAAGTTGCCGAGAGCGACGTGATTCTGCATGTCGTTGATGCTTCACACCCGGACCCAGCAGCTCAGATCAAAGTTGTTCGAGACGTCATCGCGGAAGTGGATGCGCAAGAGATTCCAGAAATTATTGCGTTCAACAAAGTTGACCTGATCAACGAAACCCAGCGTCTTGTCTTGATTGGCCTCGCACCAGATGCCGTGTTTGTTTCAGCAAAAACCGGAGACGGAATCGAAGAGCTTACTGCGCGTATCGCGTCAGCACTCCCGCAACTTCAGCATGAAATTACTGCAGTCATTCCATATGATCGTGGAGAAATCGTGGCTGAACTTCACGAACGTAACCGGGTCCTGCACACCGAATATGACACCGCTGGCACGCTGATCCACGCCCACGTCAGTGACGAAATGCTTGCAAAACTACAACCATTCCTCGAGTCCCGCCCCGTGCACCTGTAGCAGCTCTTTTACAACTCGTAGTTCGGGTAAGCGGTGCAGAATAACAGACCCTGCCCAGAGACGACACCTGCATGTCACACGTTGCAACCTTGAGTCACAGCGTGCAACACACTTCGCAATCGGCAGCCAGCACAACGTAATCTTTCGGTAACTGACCGAGAGGAACGCCGTTTCATGTCTACACCGAAACTCCCGACCGCAACTATTTTGGGATACCCGCGACTCGGCCGACGCCGAGAGCTCAAACGCGCGATTGAAAAATTCTGGAAGGGGGACATCGCCGAAACTCAGCTACAAGTCATTGCGAGCGAACTGCGCGCGTTCACCCGGGAGCACCTCGTGGCCGAAGGACTTACTACCAATGGCGCAGCAATCCCCGAGAGTTTTAGCTGGTACGACCAGGTCCTAGACGCTGGATACGCAGTAGGGGCGACATCGCGACGATTTTCAGGAGTCGGTGGAAGTGACCTCGAGAAATACTTTGCGTTAGCGCGAGGGACAGATGAGCTTCAACCACTTGAAATGACTAAATGGTTCGACACAAACTATCACTACAGCGTCCCAGAAATTAGCCCGGATACCGCGTTCGCGGTGAACGCGACCCAGCTTGTCACTCAGCTCAACGAAGCCCGAGAACAAGCAGTTGAAACACGTCCGACTCTGGTAGGCCCAGTAACGCTGCTCGCGCTCGCGAAAGCGGCTGATGATGCGCCGGAAGGCTTCGAACCACTCGATAAACTCAATGAACTGATTCCTGTGTATCGTCAGTTACTGACGGAGTTGAGCGCCGCAGGGGCGACTTGGGTGCAGCTTGATGAACCTGCAATTGTGAGTGACTCATTGCGGTTACCACGCCGCACGCTTGTAGAGCTGGTACTTACTACCTATCGTCAGCTCGGAGAACAGCCCGACCGTCCCGCAATTCTGCTGACAGCCCCATACGGCAACTCAAGTAAGGCGCTGCTCGAACTCGCGGCATTGCCGATTGAAGCTGTGCATGCGGACCTCGTGCGTGGGTCACTGCCCGAGGGTGTTATTGAAGACGGCACACTCGGTGATGCGCTCGGCGATACCCAGTTCGTTGCAGGCGTCATTGACGGGCGAAATATTTGGCGCACTAACTTGCGTGCACAGTTCACGCAGCTGCAAGCTCTGCAGGCATCCGGAGTCGATGTCGTCGTCGGCACCTCCGTGAGCCTGCAGCATGTTCCTCACGACGTACGTGAAGAAACGAAACTTGATTCACGGCTGGTAAGCTGGCTCGCGTTTGCCGACCAGAAGGTTCAGCAGGCAGCGCTGTTGGCGGGCGGTCTGACGTCCGGTGGACCCAGTATTGAAGATGCACTTCTCCAGAATGATCGAGTCCTTGCCGACCGTGAGTCCGCGCCAGGAGTGCATCGCGCGCCGGTGCAAGAGCGGCGTGCGCGGGTTACCGAAGCCGACCGTCAACGCGCTAGCGAAGC
>JBQDFP010000009.1:0-85016 GCA_052085365.1 Canibacter sp.
CGAAGAGTGGGATGAGATCGTGTTTTTGAAAAGCGGTCAGCTCAGGCATTTCTGGGAGAACCAGCTGCTGCCCCGGGACTAAATGCGTGAAGAATTTATGCCGCGCGTGCCACATCATCTTGGGTGAGTGTGACACGAGCCATATTTCCTCGGCTGTCTACTGAAATGCTCCAGCCGTTGCTCGTAAGGGAATCGAGGTCGCTCTGTGCGGCCTCAAGGTTCCAAGTATCGAGAAGATAAAAAGTACGATCACCTGAACGGACGACCTGACGGCGTCCGACCCATGACGGAACGCGCGGAGCATCAGTGGTGCTCAAGCTGTGAAATGGTGTTGCTTGGGTGCCAAACTGGCGACCCAGAGTTGGGTTCAACATAGTGTTTTCCTTTCGTGCCGACTTGTGCGCTAACGTTGCCTTCGCTGGCAATCACGATGCGCTGCGGCTGGGGTAATAAAAATCTTGGTGGCACTTTTTCGCCGGTAGGCGAGTGCTATCGCAGTGAGTTCATAACTGTGACTCTGTCACCGTGGGGTTACCACGTGATGACGATCAGTTGAACTTCAACGATCCATTTGGCTCGCAACCTTTGTGAACGAGTTGCGGTTTCTTCCGCCTGAGTTACCAGCGGCGTCTCAAATGGACTAAGAGATTCACTATAGCACTAACTAATGGTCGATGCAAGATCCTATTCTGTAGAGGGTCGCGCTCGCCGTCGAGTCCTCATGCAGGCCTTGAAACGAGTCAGTGCCGCACCAGTAAACTGAACGGATGACTTTGGACGCAACATCATTTGAAAAGCTTGCCGCTTCTGGACTTGAATATCGTGAGATCAACCCAGACGATCATGCTGCTATCGATGCGCACTACCGATCAACGATTCGCGGATTCATTGATGCTGAGCCGCGGGCAGAAGTGCTCGCTGCGAACCGTGCGCGCCAGGCAGAAACCCAGCAGCGGAGCATCGGTATTTTTGATGCGCAGTCAGAACAGGTCGACCTCCCAATCGCAACAATCGCGTCGTGGATGACTCAGATGACCGTCCCCGGTGGCGATATACCTTTGTGGGCGATCAGTGAGCTGACCGTTTCTGCAACGCATCGGCGTCGCGGTATCGCGCGGGCGATGGTTGAAGGCGAACTCCGTGACGCGGCAAAAGCCGGAGTCGCAGTTGCTGGGCTCACGGTATCTGAGGCCACAATTTACAGTAGATACGGGTTCGGCCCGGCAAGCTGGCTGTCTGAACTCACTGTGGATGCGCGCCGTGCAGGGTGGCGAGCAGGTGAAGTAGCCGGAAGCTTTCAATACGTTTCGCTCGAGCGGCTCGCAGAATACCTGTATGAGATCGCAGATCGTTCACGGCCACAACAAATTGGCACCGTCCACACAAGCCGCCAAGTGTACCGACAAGTTGCCGGTATCGGTGCTAGACCAGACCACAAAGATGAGATGCGTGGCGTGGTCTATTTTGATGAACAGGGCGACGCTCGTGGAGCAATACAGTACCGGGTGCACACTGACGGCGATTGGTCGCGTTCGGAGCTGATTGGCAATGTTACCGCTGAAACACCTGCCGCCCACGCGGCACTGTGGCAGTTTGCGTTGCAGCACGATCTGATCGGAACGGTCAAAATGGAAAAGTGCGCGATCGATGACTCGATTTCGTGGCTTGTAAAAGATCGTCGTGCCATCTCGACAAAAATAGAGGACGACCACTGGTTGCGCATTCTCGACACGAAAACTGCGCTTGAAAGCAGAAGGTATCGTGCGCCGCTGTCGATAACGCTGCGGGTGCATGACGATCTTGGCTTTGCGAGTGGATCATGGCAGTTCAGCACGCAAAAGGTAGACAACACTGAATACGGTTACGCCGCGACGCTTAGCGAGCTCGACGACGAAGATCAGGTTGATACCGAAAACAGCGTATTCCTTGATGTCTCGGAATTGGCCTCGCTCTATCTTGGGGGAGTCTCAGTCGGAGAACTCGTTGATGCTGGACGTATCGAGGGTTCGAATGCGAGTTTGCAAGCACTCGACCTCGCTCTGCGGGCTGCGCGTGAGCCATTCT
This sequence comes from Canibacter sp., assembly GCA_052085365.1. Taxonomy (GTDB): domain Bacteria; phylum Actinomycetota; class Actinomycetes; order Actinomycetales; family Microbacteriaceae; genus Canibacter. Next base: position 2,065 of record JBQDFP010000009.1, read on the forward strand.
TACGAGTGGGTTATTGAGCAGCATTTGACCTTCGGTTAATAACTGGCGTTAACGCTTTGACGTTATTGGTTCATTCAAACGAACTACGACGGAGGAACCGTCTAGGCGCGCTCGCGGCCGGAGAGCCGAGCAATGTTGGTCATAACTTCTTCAGTAATCGCAGCCCGTGCTTTGCCCGCTGGCATGTCAGAAAAATGTCGTGTGTGGATCGGCGTTCCGAAGTGAATTTGGAGTCGATACTTTCTTGAGAACAGGTATGCAAACGGCACCATTTTGTCGCTTCCGACAAGCCCCACCGGCACAATGCTTGCGTCGGCCGTCGCGGCCATCCATGCAGCGCCGGAATGCCCTTTGTGCAGGCGGCCGTCTCGTGAACGTGTGCCTTCAGGAAAAACCCCAACAACGTTGCCTGCTTCAAGGATGTGGCTTCCCGAAATAAGCGCTGCACGTGAGTCGCGGCCAGAACTCCGAATAACCGGTACCCCACCAATGGACGTAAAGAACCAGCGACCGAGTTTGCTCGAGAACAGCTCGGACTTGGTCAGAAACTGCACGGGCCTGGGGGATGCCACCGGGATGAGGATCGTGTCCCACCCTGACTGGTGATTACTTGCGAAAAGCACTGGCCCCGATTGAGGAACATGCTCGCGTCCTGTAACTCGGGGGCGATACAGCAGCGTGAGCAAGGGACGAAGCACCGTTCGGCCCAGGTAGTAGACAAATCCTGGCCGACCGATATTCCTATGGGCATCTTCGTGGAGCGTCACCCAAATAAGTTTACGCGGCTCCAGGCTCACAGGCTGGGGCGGTTCGGAGTCAATACGAGGGACTCTAACCCCCGCCCCAATCCCCGCCTGATCCCCCTAGCGAGCAGCATAAGTTAGGGGATCTGAAGGGTGCTTTCTAGCTTAAGTGATGAACCGATAACTACAACTTCCACAAAAGTGACTCAGGCTGAACCTATTGAGGTAGCGCAGACCGAGGTCGACCCGGTGTTGCCCCTGGCACTCGGAGCTGCTCTTGCGATACTCGCCAAGCGGGTTCGAGGGCGCTCATAACGCACTGAATGTGTGCTAAAAATCTTCTTGAAATGACGAAAACCCCTGACTTATCAGGGGTTTTCTCTGACTGTGACGGTCGGATTTGAGAAGCAGAGCGTCGACAAGAGCGCAAAGCACCCCAGCAGAAACCATCCCAGCAGGAACTTGCGGAGTTATATCGAAAATATCCGCGCCTCCGAAACGTGCAAAACGACCCCTGGCAAGAGCCACCCCGAGCATCCGAGTGGGAGGAGTGATTTTTTCTTTTGTTACCGGTGCGTTACCGCAAGACCAGTAGTGAGAAACAAAAACCCCCGCGATCCCAGTGTTTTCAAGGGATGTGCGGGGGTTTTCTCTGGCGGTGACGGTGGGATTTGAACCCACGGTAGGGGTTGCCTACACAACATTTCGAGTGTTGCACCTTCGGCCGCTCGGACACGTCACCGCGTGAAAGTGTAACGGAAAACCGGTAACCGCGCGAATTCAGAACGAATGTCAGGGGCGCCTTCTAAGCTGGCACCATGGCAAAGTCTCGCGTTTCTTATTCCTGCACCGCATGTGGTTGGTCTGCACCAAAATGGGTGGGACGCTGTGGCGGGTGCGGTGAATGGGGCACTGTCACCGAATCTGCGAGCGCGACGGCATCGTCTGGGACGAAAACGCAGGGTGCTCGTGCTCCTGAGCGAGCGGCTCAATCTATCACCCAGGTATCGAGCGATAACACACGACACGTGCCAACGAACATTTCAGAACTCGATCGTGTTCTCGGCGGCGGAGTCGTCCCGGGTGCCGCAATTTTACTGTCGGGTGAGCCTGGCGTGGGGAAATCAACCTTGCTTCTAGACGTTGCGGCAAACGTGGCACGTACCGGCGCAAAAGTGCTGTACGCGAGTGGCGAGGAATCGACCGGCCAAATTCGTATGCGTGCTGAACGTACCAACGCCATGGTTGACTCGTTATTTCTCGCAAGCGAAACTGACCTTGCGTCAGTCCTCGGCCAGATTGAAGCGGTGGACCCCTCCCTCATTATCGTTGACTCGGTGCAAACCCTCGCCAGCGCCGATGTTGATGGGGTCGCGGGTGGGCCGGCGCAGGTGCGTGAAGTAGCTGCCGTCCTCGTGCGCGTCGCGAAAAGTCGAAACACACCAATTGTTTTGGTTGGCCACGTCACCAAAGATGGCACAGTTGCCGGACCACGACTGCTCGAACACCTCGTGGATGTGGTATGTCACTTTGAAGGCGACAGACAAACTGCACTCAGATTCTTGCGGAGTCTCAAAAATCGGTTTGGACCAACGGATGAAATCGGCTGTTTCGAGATGGCGTCATCGGGCATCGTGCCAGTGCCCGATCCGAGCGGACTCTTTTTGAGTCGATCCCCAGAACCGATAAGTGGCACCTGTGTAGCGCTCGCACTTGAAGGCCGTCGAGCCCTCCCTGTTGAGGTGCAGGCGCTCGTGGCTCCGAGCGCCACTCCAAACCCGAGGCGGGTCACCAGCGGCGTCGACTCATCGCGAGTTGCAATGATCCTCGCAGTTATGGAACGTCGTGCCGGTATTCGACTGCACGACAAAGACGTATACGTGTCGACCGTCGGGGGAGTGCGTCTGACAGAACCCGGCGCAGATCTTGCAATTGGATTAGCAATTGCAAGCGCAGCCACCGACACTCCGCTAGGCCACACCACGGCTGCAGTTGGCGAACTCAGTTTGGCAGGGGAGGTCCGGCCGGTAGTTGCACAGCAGCAACGAAGTTCAGAAGCCACCAGGCTTGGTTACCGCACTATTATTGATGCGAGTGCAAAAACGATTGCGCGAGCAGGCGAGATTGCAATTAGTGCTTCACGAAAGCAAGCCTGAACGTGACAATGTTCGAAGTCAACGACGAAGCGAGTAGACTGAAACATCGTGAGTAACAAGACTGTAGATGTCGCCCTTATTGGCGGCGGCATTATGAGCGCAACACTGGGCAGCCTAATCAAACAGGTCAGGCCAGACTGGTCCATCGAGATTTACGAATCACGCAACGCAGTTGCCACTGAAAGCTCGAACCCGTGGAACAACGCTGGCACAGGCCACGCCGCACTCTGCGAGCTGAACTATATGCCCGAAGGTAAAGACGGAAGTTTAACTCCGACCAAAGCCATCAACATTAATGAACAGTTCCAGCTCTCACGCCAATGGTGGTCCTACCTGGTTGAACAGGGCATCCTCACAGATCCACCCAGTTTTATTAACTCCACGCCACACATGACCTTCGTTGAAGGCGAAGAAAACGTTGATTATCTTCGCCGCAGGTGGGAAATCCTGAAAGAAGAGCCGCTCTTCGCGGACATGGAATTCTCAGAAGACCCAGAGGTTATCGCTCAGTGGGCGCCGTTGCTCATTGATCGCCGTGCGAAAGACGAAGTCATCGCTGCTACGCGTTCACTCAGCGGGACTGACGTGAACTTCGGTGCGCTCACGCAACAGCTCATGGACTACCTCACTGAAAACGGGGCAGAACTTAAACTTCAAACTCAAGTCACGGACCTGACACGTAATGGCGATGGTTGGGACGTGAAGTACCGAAACCGCAATGGATTCAGTCGCGGCGTCGCCCACGCGAAGTTCGTGTTTGTCGGTGCTGGCGGCGGCGCGCTCCAACTTCTGCAAGCATCCGGCATCCCTGAAATCAAAGGCTTCGGCGGGTTCCCCATTAGTGGTAAGTTCTTGCGCTGTGACAACCCCGAAGTAGTGAAACATCACCAGGCAAAAACCTACGGTAAAGCTAAAGTAGGTGCGCCACCGATGTCGGTGCCGCACCTTGATACTCGCGTGGTAGACGGTAAAACGAGTCTGCTTTTTGGGCCGTTCGCAGGTTTCAGCCCAAACTTCCTGAAAAAGGGGTCATGGTGGGACTTGCCGGGCTCAATCCGCCCTCACAACATCGGCCCAATGCTGAAAGTTGGCGTTACCGAATTCGCGCTCGAGAAATATCTGGTCAGTGAGCTGCTCGCAAATCGAGCGAAACAGCTCGAAGCGCTGCGCGAGTACTATCCGGGAGCCGACGCTGATGATTGGCACATGATTACTGCCGGCCAGCGTGTACAGGTGATGAAGAAAGACCCCGAAAAGGGCGGAATCCTGCAATTCGGTACTGAAGTGATCACCGCAGAAGATGGAACCATCTCAGGATTGCTCGGTGCTTCGCCCGGTGCGTCAACTGCCGTGGTTGCAATGCTCGGCATTCTTGAAAAGTGCTTCCCAGAAGAATTCTCTTCGTCTTGGAAAGATACATTCAAAGCACAAATCCCCGCATTTGGTACCGGGCTGAACGGTGACGCCGAGGCTGCGCAAGACTCCCTCAAGTCCACAGCCGAAACGCTGCAGCTCAAACACTAAAAGATACTCAGCGTGTCGTGCATATCGCACTTGCAAAAAAGTGCAATTCGCGCGTACCATAGACAATTGGTGTGTTCCACCAGATTTCACTGTGTCGCAAACTGTTGCACAAGGAGATTGAGCGGAGACACCATCCAGGGTCCCTGAGCAATTCCCTGTTCACACCCCCACGGCATACCTGCACCAGTGACTCCCTCAAGAGCACAGCAGGTTCGTGAGAGCGCAAGCTCCCACATGCTGAACCAATTCCAGCATTGCTGTCACCGTGCAGCATTAATAAGGAGAACAAGTTGCCTACAATTCAGCAGCTCGTTCGCAAGGGGCGCAAGACCAAGGCTGTAAAGTCCAAGGCTCCCGCGCTTAAAGCGAACCCGCAGCAGCGTGGCGTATGCACCCGTGTGTACACCACGACGCCCAAGAAGCCGAACTCAGCGATGCGTAAAGTCGCACGTGTGAAGCTCTCAAACGGTACCGAAGTGACCGCCTACATCCCCGGTGAAGGTCACAACCTCCAGGAGCACTCAATGGTGCTCGTGCGCGGCGGCCGTGTGAAAGACCTTCCTGGTGTTCGTTACCGTATCGTTCGCGGTGCGCTCGACACTCAGGCAGTGAAAGATCGCCAGCAGGCTCGTAGCCGCTACGGTGCGAAGAAGGAGAAGAAGTAATGCCACGTAAAGGCCCTGCTCCAAAACGTCCCGTTGTATCTGACCCAGTTTATGGTTCTCCAGTTGTCAGCCAGCTCGTAAACAAGATCCTGTTCGACGGCAAAAAAGGCCTGGCAGAACGCATCGTTTATGACGCACTGTCAACAGTTGCTGAAAAGTCCGGACAGGACGCTGTGACCGTTCTCAAGAAAGCGCTCGACAACGTGCGCCCCACACTTGAGGTTCGCTCACGCCGTGTTGGCGGCAGCACCTACCAGGTTCCGGTCGAGGTTAAGCCACACCGTGCGAATACTCTCGCACTGCGTTGGTTGACCAGCTACGCAAAGACCCGTCGTGAACACACGATGACTGAGCGTCTGACCAACGAGATTCTTGACGCATCCAACGGCCTCGGAGCCGCAGTGAAGCGTCGCGAAGACACCCACAAGATGGCGGAATCAAACCGCGCCTTTGCGCACTACCGCTGGTAGTCATCCCTTATCTGGGCGGCGCGCATGCGCTGCCCAGATACCTGGGAGAAGGAACCTCCCGACCTGTTCGAATCACTCAGAGGAGACCCCGTGGCACAAGACGTGCTCACCGACCTAACTAAGGTCCGCAATATCGGCATTATGGCGCACATTGATGCCGGCAAGACCACCACTACCGAGCGCATCCTGTTCTACACGGGTGTGAACCACAAACTTGGCGAAACCCACGACGGTGGCGCGACCACCGACTGGATGGATCAGGAAAAAGAGCGCGGCATCACCATTACGAGTGCTGCTGTCACCTGCTTCTGGGACAACAACCAGATCAACATCATTGACACCCCAGGCCACGTTGACTTCACCGTTGAGGTAGAGCGCTCACTGCGCGTCCTCGACGGAGCAGTCGCAGTGTTCGATGGTAAAGAAGGCGTTGAACCTCAGTCTGAAACAGTCTGGCGTCAGGCTGACAAGTATGAAGTTCCCCGTATCTGCTTTGTCAACAAGATGGACAAGATGGGTGCCGACTTCTACTTCACCGTAGACACCATCATCAACCGTCTGGGCGCAACCCCTCTCGTCATGCAGTTGCCTATCGGTGCTGAATCAGACTTCCTCGGCGTCGTCGACCTGCTCAGTATGCAGGCATTCGTATGGCCTGGCGACTCCAAGGGTGACGTAAGCCTCGGTGCAAACTACGAAACCCGCGAGATCCCTGAAGATCTCGTCGAGCGTGCGAAAGAATACCGCGAGAAGCTCATCGAGACCGTTGCTGAAAGCGACGAAGCTCTGCTCGAGAAGTACTTCGAGGGCGAAGAGCTCACCATCGATGAAATCAAGGGTGCCATTCGCAAAATGGTTCTCAATAGTGATGTATTCCCGGTATTCTGCGGTTCAGCATTCAAAAACCGCGGCATCCAGCCAATGCTTGACGCAGTGGTTGACTACCTTCCGAACCCAGAGGACGTTGGCGGCATTAAAGCCATCATCCCTGGCAAAGAGGAAGAAGAAACCGTACGTCGCCCCCGTTCAGACGAGCCATTTTCTGCGCTCGCGTTTAAGGTTGCAGTTCACCCGTTCTTTGGTCGACTCACCTACATTCGCGTGTACTCAGGAACCGCAGCAACCGGTGCCCAGGTCATTAACTCGACCAAAATCAAGAAGGAACGCATCGGTAAGATCTTCCAGATGCACGCCAACAAGGAAAACCCTGTTGACGAACTCCGTGCGGGTAACATCTACGCAGTGATCGGTCTGAAGGACACCACCACCGGTGACACACTCAGTGACGCCGCTAACCCGGTGATCCTTGAATCGATGACCTTCCCAGAACCTGTGATCGAAGTGGCTATTGAGCCGAAGACCAAGGGCGACCAGGAGAAGTTGTCGATCGCTATTCAGAAACTTGCTGAAGAAGATCCGACCTTCCGCGTAAGCCAGAACGCCGAGACTGGCCAGACGGTTATCGCGGGTATGGGTGAGCTTCACCTCGACATTCTTGTAGACCGCATGAAGCGTGAGTTCAAAGTCGAAGCCAACGTGGGTAAGCCCCAGGTTGCGTACCGCGAAACTATTCGTGGCACTGTGGCGAAGCACGACTTCACGCACAAGAAGCAGACTGGCGGATCAGGCCAGTTCGCGAAGGTGCAGATCGCACTTGAACCGCTTGAGGTTGAAGGCGACAACATCTACGAATTCGAGGACAAGGTCACTGGTGGCCGTATTCCTCGTGAATACATCCCGTCAGTGAACCAGGGCATTCAGGACGCCATGCAGTACGGCATTCTTGCCGGCTTCCCTATGGTGGGTGTGAAGGCTACGTTGCTCGACGGTCAGTACCACGATGTTGACTCGTCAGAGATGGCGTTTAAGATTGCTGGATCGATGGCCTTCAAGGAGGCTGCTCGTAAGGCACAGCCCGCACTTCTCGAGCCTATGATGGCCGTTGAAGTTCGTACTCCTGAGGAGTACATGGGTGACGTAATTGGTGACCTCAACTCACGTCGTGGTCAGGTACAGTCCATGGAAGATGCTTCAGGTGTGAAGATCATCACTGCGCTCGTACCACTTTCAGAAATGTTTGGGTACATCGGCGATCTGCGGTCCAAGACCAGTGGTCGTGCGGTGTTCTCGATGGTCTTTGACTCCTATGCAGAGGTGCCGAAGGCTGTGGCCGATGAGATCATTCAGAAGGCTCAGGGCGCGTAACGTCGTCCGCTGTCGGGAGCTGGCTGCTACTATGGTTCAGCTCCCGGCAAACTCTCATTCGCTACACAGCGAGTGAGCAAGTAACATAAATACACAAAACCTTGTATAGGGAAGCTCTCGAAATCCGTCGAGAGTGTCGCCTATGCACAACCGTCCTGAGGAGGACCTACAGTGGCGAAGGCCAAGTTCGAGCGGACCAAGCCGCACGTGAACATCGGTACCATCGGGCACGTTGACCACGGTAAGACCACTCTTACCGCGGCCATCTCAAAGGTGCTCGCTGATAAGTACCCGTCAGATACAAACGTACTGCGTGACTTTACAACGATTGACTCCGCTCCTGAAGAGCGCCAGCGTGGTATTACCATCAACATCTCGCACGTTGAGTACGAGACTCCGAAGCGTCACTACGCACACGTAGACGCTCCCGGTCACGCTGACTACATCAAGAACATGATCACCGGTGCCGCCCAGATGGACGGCGCAATCCTGGTGGTTGCTGCGACTGACGGCATGATGGCTCAGACCAAGGAGCACATCCTCCTCGCGAAGCAGGTTGGCGTTCCCTACCTGCTCGTTGCACTGAACAAGTGTGACCAGGTGGATGACGAAGAAATGCTTGAGCTCGTGGAAATGGAAGTTCGTGAAGAACTCTCCAAGCAGGGCTACCCCGGAGATGACCTCCCCGTGGTACGCGTTTCGGGCTACCAGGCACTCCAGGGCGAAGAGAAGTGGGTTAACTCAATTCTCGAGCTCATGGATGCAGTTGACGACAACATCCCCGACCCGGTTCGTGACAAAGACAAGCCATTCCTCATGCCAGTTGAGGACGTCTTCACTATCACCGGCCGTGGCACCGTTGTAACCGGTCGTGCCGAGCGCGGTACCCTCAAGATCAACTCAGAGGTTGAGATTGTTGGTCTGCGTCCGACCCAGAAGACCACCGTTACCGGTATCGAGATGTTCCACAAGCAGCTCGACGAAGCATGGGCTGGCGAGAACTGTGGTCTGCTTCTTCGTGGCACCAAGCGCGAAGACGTAGAGCGTGGCCAGGTTGTTGTGCAGACAGGTTCAATCACCCCGCACACCAAGTTTGAAGGCACCGCTTACATCTTGAAGAAAGAAGAAGGCGGTCGTCACAACCCGTTCTTCACCAACTACCGTCCGCAGTTCTACTTCCGTACGACTGACGTGACTGGCGTTATCGAGCTCCCAGAGGGCACCGAGATGGTTATGCCTGGTGACACCACCGACATGACTGTTGAGTTGACCAAGCCGATCGCTATGGAAGACGGCCTCGGCTTCGCAATTCGCGAAGGCGGACGCACCGTTGGTGCTGGTACCGTGACCAAGGTTATTTCCTAAGCAATTTGCTCTGGAATTTAGGAACGCCCCGGGGTTTCCCCGGGGCGTTCCTCTTTTTGTGCGTTGACGCTGCACGGAGAAGCGCGTGAGTCGCGGTACGATCGAAGTTAGATACTGTTGAAAAATGGGGAGGACGCTGGAGTGAGTCACGGCCAAAGCGTAAACGCACAGGGCGGCAGCCGAAGCGTCTGGATGCTCGTTGTCATCGATGTGCTTGCATGGGCGGTAGCAATTTGTTCAGCCCTTGCGCTCCGCTTTGACTTCAACCTGCTTCGTATTCACCCAATCCCGACCATCCTCCTTATCGTCGTAATTGCGGCGCTCCAGTTCACTGTCGGATGGGTGACCTGGCTCTACCGCAAACGCTATGCGATTGGCAGCTTTGACGAAGTGCGGGCACTGGTCATTGACATCACGATTGTGATGGCGATCGGCTGGATATTCGCCTACTTACTGGGGTACGGCAATGGTATTCCTCGAAGCGCCATGGTCATCGCAGCTCCCATCGCGTTTAGCTTGATGGGTGTTGGCCGCTACCTCATGCGCCTCTACCAAGAGCAATTATTAAAGCCCGGCACCGAAGCGCAACGCACCCTCATCTATGGAGCGGGATACGCCGGAAGTGTGACCGCTCGTCGCCTGCTCACCGACCCACAAGCGGCGTATATGCCAGTGGGTTTTCTTGACGATTCATCGACTAAACGAAACGTTGAAGTCCGGGGTGTTCGAGTGCTCGGCACGCTTGACGATCTAGAACGAGTCGCCGAAACCACCTCTGCTGAACGCCTCATCGTATGTATCGGTGACGCTGACTCGGCGCTTTTGCGACGCGTTAGTGAAATCGCTGAAGACGCAGGAGTGCAGGTGATGGTGATGCCGCCACTCGATCAAATCTTGAATGGTGTCTCAGCATTTGAAGACGTGCGTGAACTCTCGATTGAAGATCTCATCGGACGTACACCCGTGCGATTGAACACTGACTCGATTGCGAAGTACTTGCAGGGGCGTGTGGTCCTTGTAACTGGCGCAGGTGGATCCATAGGCTCAGAACTCTGTCGCCAACTGACGCACTTTGCGCCGAAAGAAATCATTCTGCTTGACCGTGACGAAACTGGACTCCAAGCAACACAGTTGTCAATTAGTGGGAATGGCCTGCTTGACACCAACGAAGTGGTGCTCGCGGATATTCGTGACCCGAAAGCATTGAACCGGATCTTCCTCGACCGTAAACCCGATGTTGTGTTCCACGCTGCCGCACTCAAACACTTACCGATGCTTGAACAATACCCAGACGAAGCGTGGAAAACGAACGTGTTGGGGTCGCTGAATGTGCTCCAAGCTGCACGGCTCGCTGACGTGAGAGTCTTCGTCAACGTTTCGACTGATAAAGCAGCAAACCCTACGAGTGTCCTCGGTCACTCCAAACGCGTTGCAGAAAAACTTACCGCCTGGATGGCAAACGAAACCGGACAGCGTTACCTCTCGGTTAGGTTTGGCAACGTTATTGGTAGCCGAGGTTCTATGCTGCCAACCTTCCGGCGTCTTATCGCTGCCGGGGGACCATTAACCGTGACGCACCCCGAAGCGACACGCTTCTTTATGACGATTCCTGAAGCCTGTCAGTTGGTGCTGCAAGCGGGAGCTATTGGCCGTCTGGGAGAAGTCATGATTCTCGATATGGGGGAGCCGGTCCGGATCCTCGATATTGCCAAACGTATGATTGCGCAGTCCGGTAAGTCTGTTGAAATCGTGTACACCGGTCTGCGTCACGGCGAAAAACTGCACGAAGAGCTTGTTGGCGCCGGCGAAGGTGACGAACGGCCATTCCACCCGAAAATTTCACACGCCAAAGTACACACGATGTCTCCTGATGTGCTCGATTACACTGGCTGGGTCGATCGCCTCGATCTCACTGAATCTGCGAGGCACTATACGAAGACCGAAACTGATGTTCAAGAATTTGCTCCTACGCAGCCGATCACGCTGCCCACAATGAGTCCACAAACAGACAACTAACATGACCTACTTGATATTCGGTGCCGTGACAATTGCTGTGAGCTTTCTCGCTGTCGCGGTCCTGCGTCCCGTCCTGATCAAGCTCGGCGTCGTTGACGTACCTTCCGAACGCTCATCGCACACCAGCATCGCAATCAGAGGCTTGGGCCTGGGCATCTTCGTTGCTTTTGTGGTCGGCTGGGCGCTGGCGTTTGGGGTGGACCATCGCACGCGAGTCACGATCGTCATAACTGTAGTGAGCGCGTCAGTTGCCGCGGCTTTACTCGGTCTTGCTGAAGACTTGAGAGGTTTGAGCGTGCCGGTGCGCAGCACCATCCAGTTAGTCATTGCCGTTGCTGCAGCGTGGACACTCACGGCAGAAGCAGGTGCCCCATGGTGGCTTGCGATCTACGCGGTGTTTTTCCTGTCAAGCTACATCAACGTTGCAAACTTCATGGACGGTCTGAACGGCATTAGTGGATTCCATGGCGTCGTCGCAGGAGCAACCTTTGCACTGTGCGGAACGTTCTCAAACATTCCATGGCTGATCGTGACCGGAATTATTTTAGCGGCGGCGTTTGCTGGCTTCTTGCCTGCGAACCTCACCGGTAAAGGATTCATGGGGGACATCGGCAGCTATTTGCTCGGCGGTGCGACCGCGGTGACAAGTTTTGCTGCACTGGTTGTGGGTGTGCCGATTCTCGCCACCATCGGACCAATGATTATTTACTTTGGTGACGTAGGCGTGACCCTGGTCAAGCGTGTGCGACGTGGTCAAAAATGGAGCGACCCCCACAAAGAACACGTCTATCAACGCATCCAGCAAAAAGGCTACTCGCATTTTGTTGCATCGGGCATTGCTGCGCTCTTTAGCGCGCTAGCTTCCCTGCTTGGGCTCGCATCGTATCTGGTGGCGCCGATCTGGTGGATTGCGCTCCTGGTTGCCGGTGTCTTTGTGCTGTGTGTGTACCTGCAGATGCCGAAACTGCTTCCCGCGCGGTTAACGCAGCCAGAACGTTGAAGTGTTCTTCTTGAGCTCGCGTGTATGCATGACGATCGCATTAAGAAGTTCGAAATTCACTTTTTGATCCCATTGAACTTTCATAAGTGCTTTCGAAAGATCGTACCCGGCACTGTCGATTTGACTGCGAAACTCATCGAGAACAAGCCGCTCAGGTGCGATTGAGAAATGTTTCTTGGCGACGCTAAACCCCATGATGAAGGTACCGTGGTCGGTTAACATCGGTTGGTTCCACTTGATTTCAAGTTTGAGACCAGAATTATCAACCTGAATCTGTTCGATCACGTCCCGCAACGTGGCGCGATGGTCCGTGTCATCGATGGTTTCTAGGTAGTCAGCGAAAGTCTCCATGCCAGAAATCCTACTTGTTTGCTCCCGATATGGCTCGAAAAATATGCAAAAGGCGGACCGCGACGTGCGCACCACCGGAAGTGCGCAGAGAATGCCGGAAATACGCGAGAAAAAAGCGACACGCCCGGGTTGCACGAACACCCGACCCTGTGCGAGAATGTTGAAGTTCAGTAATTCCTCGCTCGCGAGGATCACTGCGAAGACTGTGCATAGTCGCGTGTGTAGATACTATACGCGTTCAGATTAGGCCGCTTGCAGCGAACGATCCCGGTCAAAGGCTTCGACTTACACCCTCGGGTGCATGTTTTGGTGCGTGCGACCGACCGCGAAGTTTCGCGGTGTTGACAGGTGAACAGCGATTGCGCATTCTCCGTGAATGCCAGGGCGCTAATACGCAAGACGTCCAATGCCAATGCCACAAGCATGGGTACGACGCAACAGAAAGAGAGAGTCACATGGCGGGACAAAAGATCCGCATTCGACTGAAGTCGTATGACCACGAGGTCATCGACAGCTCGGCACGCAAGATTGTCGACACGGTCACACGTGCAGGCGCGACCGTTATTGGTCCGGTGCCGCTTCCTACGGAGAAAAACGTGATCGCAGTTATCCGTTCTCCACACAAATACAAAGACAGCCGTGAGCACTTCGAAAAGCGCACTCACAAGCGCATGATCGACATCGTCGATCCCACACCGAAGGCCGTTGATTCGCTGATGCGTCTCGACCTCCCGGCCGACGTCAACATCGAGATCAAGCTCTAAGAGGAATCATGTCTACAGCAACCAACAAGACTTTTCAGGGTCTGCTGGGCACCAAGCTTGGCATGACTCAGGTCTGGGATGAAAACGGCTCAGTTGTACCGGTCACTGTTATTGAAGTGGCTCCCAACGTCGTAACCCAGATCCGCAACGAAGAGGTCGACGGCTACACTGCATTGCAAATTGCAGCTGGTCAGATCGACTCACGTAAGGTGACCAAGCCACTGGCCGGTCACTTCGAAAAAGCCGGTGTAACCCCGCGCCGTCACGTCACCGAACTCCGTACCGCAGATGCTGCGAACTTTGAGCTCGGGCAGGAACTCACCGCCGGTGAGACTTTCGAGGCGGGCCAGAAGGTCGACGTCGTCGGCACTTCAAAGGGCAAGGGATTCGCAGGCACCATGAAGCGCCACAACTTTAAGGGCGTAGGCGCTTCACACGGTCAGCACCGTAACCACCGTAAGCCAGGCTCAATCGGTGGCGCTGCAACTCCTGGTCGTGTGTTCAAGGGCCAGCGCATGGCCGGTCGTATGGGTGGCGAACGAGTAACCGTTCAGAACCTGACCGTTCACGCTGTTGACGCAGAGAAGGGCCTCATCCTCGTGAAGGGTGCTGTTCCTGGTGCGCGCGGCCGTCTCGTATTTGTTCGCAACGCTGTGAAGGGGGCCTAGCTTATGGCTACCGCAACCAAACTTCAGGTGCTCGACGCTGCGGGCAAAAAGTCCGGTGAGGTTTCCCTCCCCGAGACATTGTTCGGCGTCGTCACCAACATCCCGTTGATCCACCAGGTTGTCACCGCTCAGCTTGCAGCTGCACGCCAAGGCACCCACAAGACCAAAACTCGAGCTGAAGTCTCAGGCTCAGGTCGCAAGCCGTTCAAGCAGAAAGGCACCGGCCGCGCTCGTCAGGGTTCGATCCGTCAGCCTGAGCACACCGGTGGTGGCATCGTTCACGGTCCAGTGCCGCGCGATTATGCGCAGCGCACCCCCAAGAAAATGATTGCTGCTGCTATCCGCGGTGTGCTTTCGGACCGCGCACGCGCGGGTCGTCTGCACGTTGTCGAGAACTTCGGCATCGATGATAAGCCCAGCACGAAGGCTGCACGTCAGGTACTCGAATCGATCACCATTGGTGGCCGTTCGCTCGTAGTGGTAGATCGTGAAGATGATCTCACTATCCTGTCAGCGCGTAACCTCACCAACGTGCACGTTTTGACTTGGGATCAGCTCAACGCATACGACGTCATCGTAAGCGACGACGTTGTCTTCACTAAGGCCGCCTTCGACGCGTACGTCGATTCGCGTGCCGCCAAGGAGGTCTCGAAGTAATGAGCCTGAATAAGAACCCACACGACGTCATCATTCGTCCGATCGTGTCCGAGAAGAGCTACGGTCTTATTGACAACACCGGTAAGTACACCTTCGAGGTGGCACCGAGTGCGAACAAGACCGAGATCAAGCTCGCGATCGAGCAGGTTTTTGGTGTCAAGGTTGATCGAATCAACACCCTGAACCGCAAAGGCAAGACTCGCCGCACTCGTTTCGGCACTGGTAAGCGCAAAGATGTCAAGCGCGCCATTGTCACTCTGAAGAGCGGGTCCATCGATATCTTCACGGCTGGACTGTAGGTCGGGAGCGAAGAGGAAACAATATGGCTATTCGTAAATACAAGCCCACGACCCCAGGTCGTCGCGGTTCGAGTGTGGCCGATTTCGCAGAGATCACACGCTCAACCCCCGAGAAGTCGCTGCTTCGTCCGCTCTCGAAAACTGGCGGTCGTAACAACCAGGGACGCATCACCACCCGCCACATTGGTGGCGGCCACAAGCGCCAGTACCGCGTAATCGATTTCCGCCGGAGCGATAAAGACGGTGTGAACGCTCGCGTGGCGCACATTGAATATGATCCGAACCGTACTGCACGCATTGCACTGCTGCACTTCGTTGATGGCACTAAGCGCTACATTCTTGCGCCGAACCGCCTGAAGCAGGGTGACGTTGTGGAATCAGGTGCGGGTGCAGATATTAAAGCAGGCAACAACCTGCCGCTGCGCAACATTCCGGTTGGTACCGTGGTTCACGCTATTGAGCTCAAGCCAGGCGGGGGAGCTAAGCTCGCTCGCTCAGCAGGCGCTTCAGTACGTCTCGTTGCTAAAGAAGGCCCGTACGCGCAGCTGCGCCTGCCGTCAGGCGAAATCCGCAACGTTGACGCGCGCTGCCGTGCAACCGTCGGTGCTGTTGGCAACGCAGAACAGACCAACATCAGCTGGGGTAAAGCTGGACGCATGCGTTGGAAGGGCGTTCGCCCGACCGTCCGTGGCGTGGTAATGAACCCGGTTGATCACCCGCATGGTGGTGGTGAAGGCCGTACCTCTGGTGGCCGTCACCCGGTCAGCCCGTGGGGCCAGAAGGAAGGCCGCACGCGTCGTCCAAATAAGGAAAGCGATAAGTACATTGTGCGTCGTCGCTACACCGGCAAGAAGCGCTAGTCGACAGGTAGGAGAAACAGAATGCCTCGTAGTTTAAAGAAAGGCCCCTTCGTTGACAACCACCTGTTTGACAAGGTAGTTGCTCAGAACGAAGCCGGCACCAACAACGTAATCAAGACGTGGTCACGTCGCTCGATGATTGTTCCGTCAATGCTCGGACACACCATCGCCGTGCACGACGGTCGCAAGCACATCCCAGTGTTCGTGACTGAGTCAATGGTTGGACACAAGTTGGGTGAATTCGCACCCACACGTACCTTCCGTGGCCACGTGAAGGACGACAAGAAGGGTCGTCGCCGCTAACGCGGTGACGTGAAGGAGGAAGCAACATGGTGGAGTCGATTGCCCGCGTGCGTCATATCCGCATTACGCCTCAGAAGGCCCGACGCGTCGTAGACCTGATCCGTGGCAAGAATGCTCAAGAAGCACTCGCCATTTTGAAGTTTGCCCCGCAGTCGGCCGCTGGACCCGTGTTCAAGCTTGTAGCTTCGGCTCTCGCTAACGCACGTGTAAAGGCTGACAACGAAAACCAGCGTCTCAACGAAGACGAGCTCGTCATTGCTCGCGCATTCGTAGACGAAGGCACCACACTGAAGCGGTTCCGTCCCCGTGCTCAGGGGCGCGCATTCCGTATTAACAAGCGCACTAGCCACATCACCGTTGTGCTCGCCACACCGGAAGATGCGACAGTCGCACAGAAGGGAGCCAAGTAAATGGGCCAGAAAATTCATCCCTACGGCTTCCGTCTTGGGGTAACCACCGACCACGTGTCGCGCTGGTTCTCTGACTCGACGAAGCCCGGACAGCGCTACGCTGACTACCTCGCCGAGGACGCCAAGATTCGCAACTTCCTCGCAGATACGCTCGATCGTGCAGGTGTAAGCCGCATCGAAATTGAACGTACCCGCGATCGCGTTCGCGTTGACATTCACTCGGCACGCCCGGGTATCGTCATCGGACGTCGCGGTGCAGAGGCAGAGCGTGTGCGTAGCCAGCTCGAAAAACTCACCGGCAAGCAGATTCAGCTCAACATTCTCGAGGTTAAGAACCCCGAAGCAGATGCTCAGCTGGTCGCTCAGGGCATCGCCGAGCAGCTCGTTGCTCGTGTGGCATTCCGTCGCGCAATGCGCAAGGGACTGCAGGGTGCTCAGCGCGCAGGCGCTAAGGGTGTACGTATCCAGGTCTCAGGCCGCCTCGGTGGCGCTGAGATGAGCCGTTCAGAGTTCTACCGCGAAGGCCGTGTGCCACTGCACACCCTGCGTGCGAACATCGACTACGGCTTCTATGAAGCAAAGACCACCTTCGGTCGTATCGGTGTGAAGGTGTGGATCTACAAGGGCGATATCACGAACAAGGAACTCGCACGTGAAGAAGCTGCTAAGAAGCCTTCACGCGAGCGTGGCGATCGTCGCCGCGGCCCACGTCGTGATCGCGACCGCCAGAACGAGGCTGCGCCTGCCGCAGCAGGAGCGGAGAAGTAAGCATGCTGATTCCCCGTCGAGTCAGGTACCGTAAGCAGCACCACCCGAAGCGCAGCGGTCAGGCTACCGGTGGCACCAAGGTAAACTTTGGTGACTACGGCATCCAGGCGCTGACGCCGGCTTATGTGACGAACCGTCAGATCGAGGCAGCTCGTATCGCGATGACCCGTCACATCAAGCGTGGCGGTAAAGTGTGGATCAATATTTTCCCTGACATTCCATTGACCAAAAAGCCCGCCGAAACCCGCATGGGTAGCGGTAAGGGTTCACCCGAGTGGTGGGTCGCCAACGTGAAGCCCGGCCGTGTGCTGTTTGAAGTTGCTGGTGTTGATGAAGAGCTCGCTCGCGAAGCTCTGACCCGCGCAATTCACAAACTGCCGCTCAAGGCTCGCATCATTAAGCGTGAGGAGGGTGACGCGTAAATGGCTATTGGAAGCAAAGATCTCGCTATCACCGAACTCGATACTTTCGAGAACGAGCGTCTGCATGAGGAGCTGAAGAAAGCGAAGACTGAACTGTTCAACCTTCGTTTCCAGTCAGCTACTGGTCAGCTTGAGCACCACGGACGCGTCCGTCAGGTCAAGCGCGACATTGCGCGCATTTACACTGTGCTCAACGAGCGCAAACTTGGCATCCGTGCAACGCCAGAGCCTGCACCCGCTAAGAAGACCAAGAAGACCAAGCAGGCGGACGACGCCGCTGAGACTAAGGAGGCCTAACCCATGGCTGAGGTAGCAAACCAACAGCGTCCGTACCGCAAGTCTGCTCAAGGCTACGTGGTCAGTGACAAAATGGACAAGACCATCGTGGTAGAGGTCGAAGACCGCAAGAAGCACCCGCTCTACGGCAAAGTGCTTCGCACCACGAAGAAGCTCAAGGCACATGATGTGGACAACACTGCCGGCATCGGTGACCGCGTGCTTATTCAAGAGACCCGCCCGCTGAGCGCGACCAAGCGCTGGCGTCTGGTTGAGATTCTCGAGAAGGCGAAGTAAGCCTCGGCTTACAAGAGAAGGAGTAGCTAGTGATTCAGCAGGAATCCCGACTCAAGGTCGCCGACAACACCGGCGCCAAAGAGTTGCTCACCATTCGCGTGCTCGGGGGTTCGAGCCGCCGCTATGCAGGGCTCGGCGACGTCATCGTGGCAACGGTGAAAGACGCCATCCCTGGTGGAAACGTGAAAAAGGGTGAGGTCGTTAAGGCCGTCGTAGTACGCACGAGGAAATCAACGCGTCGCGCCGACGGTTCATACATCAGCTTTGACGAGAACGCAGCTGTGCTGTTGAAGACCGACGGTGAGCCTCGCGGCACCCGTATCTTCGGCCCAGTTGGTCGTGAGCTTCGTGACAAAAAGTTCATGAAGATCGTCTCGCTCGCACCGGAGGTGATCTAGTCTTATGGCTCAGAAGATCAAAAAGGGTGACCTTGTAGAGGTTATCTCGGGCGCAACCCAGGAGCGCGGTGGCTACCGCGGCAAGCAGGGGCGCGTCATCGAGGTCATGACCGACAGCGATCGCGTGGTTATCGAGGGCGTGAACTTCGTTACGAAGCACGTGCGCGTTGGCCAGTCCGATAGCGGCACAAAAGAAGGTGGCATCGAAACCCGTGAGGCTCCGATCCACGTCTCGAACGTCGCTATCGTTGACCCAGAATCGAAGAAGCCGACCCGCGTTGGCTTCCGTGAAGAAGTAGTTGAAAAGGACGGCGTTAAGAAGACCGTTCGTGTTCGCTACGCAAAGAAGTCTGGAAAGGACCTCTGATGGCTGCTGCAGAAGCTGCTGCGCAGACTGGCAAAATCCAGCCGCGCCTGAAGCAGAAGTACCGCGATGAGATCAAGGGTCAACTGGCTGAGAAGTTCGGTTACGCGAACCCGAACCAGGTTCCTGGTCTCGTAAAAGTTGTTATCAACACGGGTGTTGGCGAAGCCGCTCGCGATGGTAAAGTAATCGACGGCGCAATTGCCGATCTCACGAAGATCACCGGCCAAAAACCGATGGTTACTCGTGCACGCAAGTCAATCGCACAGTTCAAACTGCGTGAAGGACAGCCGATCGGTGCACACGTCACCATGCGCGGAGATCGCGCCTGGGAATTCCTTGACCGCCTCGTGACCCTTGCACTGCCCCGTATCCGCGACTTCCGCGGACTGAACGGCAAGCAGTTCGACGGAAATGGAAACTACACGTTCGGCCTGACCGAGCAGAGTGTGTTCCACGAGATCGATCAGGATAAGATTGACCGCCAGCGTGGCTTCGACATTACTGTCGTAACCACCGCAAAGACTGATGAAGAGGGACGCGAATTGCTTCGTGCAATCGGGTTCCCCTTCAAAGCTGACAACTAAACACTTATCCAACGTTGGGCTGGGCCGATCCGTTCACCGAACGGGTCGGCGTCAGCATGAAATCTCCCAGTTCCAACGAAACACCCAGGTCGTCAGCCCTTCCCGGCTCGACGAAACCAGGCGAGAAAGAAGAAACACATGACGATGACTGATCCGGTCGCAGATATGCTGACCAGATTGCGGAACGCCAGCTCGGCGAGCCATGAAACCGTCTCTGTACCAGGCTCCAAACTCAAGGAGCGCATTGCAGAGATCCTCAAACGTGAAGGCTACATCACTGACTGGAAGGTTGAAGACGCTCGCGTCGGCACCAGCATCACCCTGTCGCTGAAGTACGGACCTAACCGTGAACGTTCCATCGAAGGCCTGAAGCGAGTATCAAAGCCCGGCCTTCGTGTGTACGCACGTTCAACCGAACTCCCGAGTGTCCTTGGTGGCCTCGGTATTGCGATCTTGTCCACTTCCTCCGGTCTCCTGACTGACCGTGAGGCTGAGCAGAAGGGCGTAGGCGGAGAAGTTCTCGCCTACGTGTGGTAGTTCGTCATGTCACGTATTGGAAAGCTTCCTATTGCTATTCCGGGCAGCGTGAACGTCACTATCGACGGACAGTCAGTGACGGTCAAGGGCCCGAAGGGCGAGCTATCGCTCGTCGTTGCAGAACCTATCCGCGCAGCACTTGAAGACGGCCAGGTTATTGTGACCCGACCCGATGATGAGCGTGACTCACGCGCGCTGCACGGACTCACTCGAACCCTCATCAGCAACGACATCGTCGGTGTTGTCGAGGGCTACTCGAAATCACTTGAAGTTGTCGGCACAGGTTACCGTGTGCAGCAGAAAGGCAACGGACTTGAACTCGCACTCGGGTTCTCACATCCCGTAACTTTCGAAGCACCTGAAGGCGTCACGCTTTCAGTTGAAGGCAACAACAAAATCACCGTCAGCGGTATCTCAAAGCAGGCCGTTGGCGAAGTCGCCGCAAACATTCGCAAGCTGCGTCGCCCCGAGCCTTACAAAGGCAAGGGCGTCCGTTATGCGGGCGAGAATGTGCGCCGCAAGGCAGGAAAGGCTGGTAAATAACCCATGGCCGCTTCAACTAAACGCGCTTCGGGTCGTTCGGCAGCACGCATCCGCCGTCACTCCCGTCTGCGTAAGAAAATTGTTGGCACCGCTGAGCGTCCTCGCTTGTCGGTGACCCGTTCAAACCGTCACGTATTTGTCCAGGTTATTGACGACGCTCGAGGCTTCACTCTCGCGTCAGCATCAACTATGGAAGCGGATCTCCGCTCATCAGATGGCGATAAAACCGCTCAGGCCCGCAAAGTTGGCGAGCTCGTCGCTGAACGCGCAAAGAGCGCTGGCATCGAAGCTGCGGTCTTCGACCGTGGTGGCAGCAGGTACGCAGGACGCGTCGCTGCAGTTGCCGAGGGCGCTCGTGAGGCAGGGCTGAACCTGTGAGCAACGAAACGAAGGAGCAGGAAGTGACTGCAGAGGCTCAGACTGCGGAACAGGGTGACAAGAGCACACCCACGCAGGAACACCGTAACGAGCCCCGCGAGGCTCGCCAGGGCAGCCGCGAACGAGGCCACCGTAATCAGCGTGGCGGTCGTGACCGTGGTGACAGCCAGTTCATGGAACGTGTGGTTACCATCAACCGCGTATCAAAGGTTGTTAAGGGTGGCCGTCGATTCAGCTTTACCGCACTTGTTGTGGTGGGCGATGGCGATGGAACCGTGGGTGTTGGCTACGGCAAGGCAAAAGAAGTGCCGTTGGCAATCTCAAAGGGCGTTGAAGAAGCGAAGAAGAACTTCTTCCGCGTTCCACGTGTCCGCAAGACCGTTCCGCACCCCGTTCAGGGTGAGGCTGCAGCAGGCGTAGTGCTGTTGCGTCCAGCTGCTGCTGGTACGGGTGTTATTGCGGGCGGTCCCGTGCGTGCCGTTCTCGAATGTGCTGGCATCCACGATGTGCTGAGTAAATCACTCGGTTCGTCAAACACTCTCAACATCGTTCACGCAACGGTTGCTGCGCTGAAGGAACTCGAGGAGCCACGTGCAGTTGCTGCCCGTCGCGGTCTCGATTTCGATCATGTAGCTCCAGCCCGTCTCGTCCGTGCTGAAGCAGAAGCTGCTGCTGAAAAGAAGAAGGCAGCAACTGAGAAGGCAGGTGCCTAACCATGGCGAAGAACCTGAAAATCACTCAGATTAAATCAACTATCAGCGAGAAACCGAACCAGCGTCAGACCCTGCGCAGCCTGGGTCTGAAGAAAATTGGACAGTCGGTTGTTCGCGAAGACAATTCCCAGAACCGCGGCTACGTTCATGTAGTCCGTCACCTGGTCGAAGTAGAGGAGGTGGACGCATGAGCGAGAAAGACGAACAGCAGCTGCTGAAGGCTCACCATTTGCGTCCGGCCCGAGGCGCCAAAACGGCGAAAACCCGTGTTGGTCGCGGTGAGGGCTCGAAGGGTAAAACCGCTGGACGTGGAACTAAGGGTACAAAAGCTCGTTACCAGGTGAAAGCCGGGTTCGAGGGAGGCCAGATGCCACTGCACATGCGTACTCCGAAGCTTCGCGGCTTCAAAAATCCATTCCGCACGGAATACCAGGTTGTCAACATCGGCAAACTGGGCGATCTCTACCCTGAGGGTGGCGAGGTAACCGTTGCAGATCTCGTAGAAAAGGGCGCTGTGCGCAAGAACCAGCCTGTAAAGGTTCTTGGTAATGGCGACCTCAAGGTCAAGCTCACTGTTCAGGTGGACAAGGTCTCGAGCTCAGCAGAGCAGAAGATCGTTGCCGCCGGCGGAGAAGTGAAGTAACACTTTCCGAGTTCGACTCGGGGGAGCCGGGTCGTGCGATGCACGACCCGGCTCTTTTTCTACTCATTCACGGAACCCTACGTGTAAGCTAGATTCTTGGTTCACGTCATCGTCCTCGTGACGAACTCTCAGGAGGCAGAATTTGTTCAGCGCCATTGGGCGGATCTTCCGCACCCCCGACCTGCGACGTAAAATACTTTTTACGCTCGCGATCATGACGCTTTTTCGGCTCGGTTCATTCGTGCCGTCGCCATTTGTGAACTTTAACAACGTTCAGGCCTGTCTGGTGTCCACGCAGGACGCTAGCGGTTTGTACCAGATGATTAACCTGTTCTCGGGTGGTGCGCTGCTCCAGCTGTCAATTTTTGCCCTCGGCATCATGCCATACATTACGGCTTCAATTATCACGCAGCTGCTGCGGGTAGTTATTCCACACTTTGAATCGCTGCATAAAGAAGGCCAAGCCGGGCAGGCAACGCTCACACAGTACACGCGTTACCTCACTATTGGACTTGCAGTTCTTCAGTCAACAACGTTGATTGTGACCGCGCGTTCCGGCCTCCTGTTCGGCTTTGCTGGCTCTGCTGCTTGTGAGAACCTGATCTCGACTGAATGGTGGGCAATGCTCATCATGATCCTGACAATGACAGCAGGCACTGGGCTCATTATGTGGTTCGGTGAATTGATCACCGAGCGTGGCATTGGTAACGGCATGTCACTGTTGATCTTCACTTCAATCGCTGCAACGTTCCCGAGCGCGCTGTGGACGATCCAGCAGTCAAAAGGCTGGGAAGTCTTCTTGCTGGTCATCGCAGTTGGTTTGTTGATCGTGCTCGCGGTGGTCTTCATTGAGCAGTCGCAGCGCCGGGTTCCTGTTCAGTATGCGAAGCGGGTCGTTGGTCGTCGCACTTACGGCGGCAGCAGCACGTATATTCCGATCAAGGTCAACATGGCCGGTGTGATCCCGGTGATCTTTGCGTCGTCGATCCTTTTCCTGCCGATGCTCATTACACAGTTCAATCAGCCAGCACCCGGCGAGGACGCCAACCCATGGGTGGTGTGGATCGCGAACAACCTTGTTCAAGGCGATCAGCCGCTGTACATGATTGTTTTCTTCTTCCTCAACATTGCGTTTGCATTCTTCTACATTCACATCACGTTCAACCCAGAAGAGGTTGCCGACAACATGAAGAAGTACGGCGGATTTATTCCCGGTATTCGTGCCGGACGTCCGACTTCTGAATACCTGTCGTATGTGATCAACCGAGTGACAACCGCGGGCTCACTGTACCTCGGCATCGTTGCCGTGATCCCACTTGTCGCTCTTGCTTTCTTCGGCGCAAACCAGAACTTCCCGTTTGGTGGCGCATCCATCCTGATTATTGTCGGCGTTGGTCTTGAGACCGTCAAACAAATTGACGCTCAGCTCCAGCAGCGCCACTACGAAGGGCTTCTAAAATGACCAAAACTGCACGTCTCTTGATTGTTGGCCCTCCCGGGGCCGGCAAAGGAACTCAGGCCGAAAAAATTGCAGAGCACTATGGCGTACCTGCAGTTTCGACCGGTGATATTTTTCGCGCGAACATTAAAAATGGCACTGAACTTGGTCAAGAGGTTCAGGCTATTACCGAGCGCGGGGAACTGGTTCCGGATGAGCTGACCAACAAGATCGTTGCCGATCGGCTCGACCAGGAAGATGCACAAGCAGGATTTTTGCTTGACGGTTACCCACGTACGGTGCAGCAGGCTGAGGCGCTCGATAGCGTATTGGCTCAGCAGGGGCACAAACTCGATGCAGTCTTGCTGCTCGAGGCAGACACCGATGAGGTCGTGCAGCGGTTGTTGAAGCGTGCCCAGGAACAAGGCCGCGCGGACGATACAGAAGATGTAATTCGACATCGCCAAGACGTCTACCTTGCCCAAACTTCTCCGCTCGTTGAGCTCTATGGCGACCGAGGAATTCTTGTTCGCGTTGATGGTCTCGGAGAAATCGATGAGGTAGCTACTCGCATCCAATCTGCACTTGAGAACAAAATCGGAGCTTAATTTGCGCCCACTGCGCCGGTCAATATATAAATCTCCTGCCCAGCTACGGCTGATGTTGCCTCCGAATGAGGCCACTCGTCTGTCACTTGAAGCGGCAAGAGAAGCGGCCGTTGCTGGAGCGACCCTGCTTGATGTTGACGCAGCAGCCGAAAAGGCAATTCGCGACTACGGCGGGGAACCAAACTTTATGCTTGAACCCGGCTACAAGCACACCATTTGCGCGAACGTGAATGACACGGTGGTGCATGGGGTTCCAACTGACTATGTGCTCAAGCCTGGTGACCTGATCTCTATCGATTCTGGTGCGATTATTAAAGGTTGGAACGGGGATTCTGCGCTGACCGTAGTGGTTCCAGACCCTGATAATCCAGAGCTGGTTAAAAAACGTGAAACGCTGAGCCACCATACACAGCAATCGATGTGGCACGGTATTGCGGCACTCGCTCGTGCCAAGTATTTGAACGAGGTTGGCGAGGCTGTCGAGAAATATATTCAGCAAAACTCCTCGTACAGCATTGTCCAGGAATACATCGGCCATGGAATTGGGCGGTCAATGCACGAAGACCCGCCAGTGTTCAACTATGCAGTCGAGCGCCGCGGACCCGAAGTAAAGCCCGGACTCGTAGTCGCTATCGAGCCGATCATCGCCGAAAAGCGTAACGACACCATGGTCGATAAAAACGATAACTGGACCGTGCGCATGGTTGATGGCGCAGATAGCTGCCAGTGGGAACACTCAGTTGCTGTTCACAAAAATGGGATTTGGGTACTTACTGCGGAAGACGGGGGAGCCGCCGGTCTAGCCCCGTTTGGAATCACACCCACACCCATTGACTAACTGTTCAGAGCGTGTTGTTCACCACAGGCTAGAAGAAAGTGGACAATGCACTGAAATCGGGATAGAATAGCTCCTTGGTGCTTTATGCCGTCTATTCGCTTGTCGAATTACGGTTGAAGCATTCGCAAGAGGAGCAATCTGTCAGCGAGCAATCGAGAGGCTAATGGCGGAAAAAGAAGGCGTAATCAAATTAGAGGGACGCGTAATTGAAGCGCTGCCCAACGCGATGTTTCGTGTTGAGCTGAGCAACGGTCACAAAGTCCTTGCACACATTTCAGGCAAGATGCGACAGCACTACATTCGTATCCTTCCTGAGGATCGCGTCATCGTGGAACTTACACCCTACGACTTGACCCGCGGCCGTATCGTTTATCGCGATAAGTAGGTCTGCTCCAAAGTAACGGCTTGCAGGACCCTGTAAGTACGAGGACAGCGAACCTGTAAAGGATGCCTCATGAAGGTAAAACCCAGCGTTAAGAAAATTTGTGACAACTGTCGCGTAATCCGTCGTAACGGACGCGTCATGATTATCTGCAGTAATCCACGTCACAAACAGCGCCAAGGCTAATTGCAGAACGTATTCCCCGCATATCCAAGAATCACCGTTTAGAGCGGTGAGGACACCCAGAGCCGGGGGCTCTGGCACACGATATGCTCCACACCCCCACACATCTCAAGAGGAGAAGCCTCATGGCACGTCTCGCAGGAGTCGACATTCCGCGTGAAAAGCGCGCGGAAGTTGCACTCACCTACATCTACGGTGTTGGCCGTACTCGAGCACTCAAGGCGCTCGAGGAAACCGGCATCGACGCAAACACTCGTGTGAAAGATCTCACCGACGACCAGCTCGTTGCACTTCGTGACTACATCGAAGGTAACTTTAAGGTTGAAGGCGACCTGCGCCGCGAGGTTGCAGCAGACATTCGTCGCAAGGTTGAAATCGGAAGCTACCAAGGTCTGCGCCACCGTCGTGGCATGCCCGTGCATGGTCAGCGCACCAAGACGAACGCTCGTACCCGTAAGGGACCGAAGCGCACCGTCGCCGGTAAGAAGAAGTAGTCGACACCGGTACCGACCACACAGAATAGCTTTCAGGAGAACATTTCATGGCTGCACCAAAGGCAGGGGCGCGGAAAACGCGCCGTAAAGATAAAAAGAATGTTGCGATTGGTCAGGCGCACATCAAGTCGACCTTTAACAACACGATTGTTTCAATCACTGACACAACCGGCGCTGTAATCAGCTGGGCATCATCGGGTGGCGTTGGCTTTAAAGGCTCACGTAAATCCACCCCGTTTGCTGCTCAAATGGCTGCAGAAAGCGCTGCACGCAAAGCTCAAGAGAACGGCATGAAGAAGGTAGACATCTTCGTCAAGGGACCGGGATCAGGTCGCGAAACCGCGATCCGTTCACTCCAGGCCACTGGTCTTGAGGTTGGTTCCATCACAGACGTGACCCCGCAGACGCACAACGGCTGCCGTCCGCCGAAGCGTCGTCGCGTCTAACGAGAGCACTGCGGTCTTTCGGGGCCGCGCCTTCATCCCACCCCTAAACCGCATGAGTCATATAGCGGACTCCAGCGAAAGGAACAGAAACCCGTGCTCATCGCACAGCGACCCACACTGACAGAAGAAAATCTTTCTGAGCACCGTTCGCGCTTTATTATCGAGCCATTGGAGCCAGGATTTGGCTACACGCTCGGTAATTCACTGCGCCGTACCCTACTGTCGTCAATCCCTGGCGCGGCTGTTACCAGCGTGCGCTTTGAGGGAGTTGCACACGAGTTCACTACGATCCCCGGTGTCGCAGAAGACGTAACCGAGATCATCCTCAACATTAAGGACCTCGTCGTTTCAAGCGAACACGACGAGCCCATCACCGCCTACCTGCGCAAAAACGGTGCAGGCGAGGTAACCGCCGCTGATATTTCAGCTCCGGCGGGCGTTGAGGTTCACAACCCTGAACTCGTGATCGCAACTCTGAACGACGACGCACAGTTCGAACTCGATCTCACGATCGAGCGCGGACGTGGGTACGTATCGTCAACTCAGAACCGTAACGAAGATGCTGAGGTTGGCCGTATCCCGGTTGACTCAATCTACTCACCCGTGTTGAAGGTGACCTACCGCGTTGAGGCAACTCGTGCAGGTGAGCGCACCGACTTCGACCGTCTTGTTGTAGATGTCGAGACCAAGCCAGCAATCAGCCCACGCGACGCACTGGCATCAGCCGGGTCGACGCTGGTTGAGCTGTTCGGCCTGGCACGTGAACTCAACACTGCTGCTGAAGGTGTTGAAATCGGTCAGGCTCCAGTCGAGGCTGCTACCGAGAGCGAACTCGCTATCCCGATCGAAGATCTGGACCTGTCGGTTCGCAGCTACAACTGCTTGAAGCGTGAAGGCATCAACACGGTGAGCGAACTCGTGGCGCTCTCAGAAGCTCAGCTGATGAACATCCGCAACTTTGGTCAGAAATCCGTCTTCGAGGTACGCGACAAGCTCCTCGAAATGGGTCTGTCACTCAAGGACGCGGTGCCCGGTTTCGACGGAGCACAGTTCTACAGCTACGAAGAAGACAACTAATCCGAATCCGTAGCCAACGGATTCGACAATTTCTGGAGTTATAAACCATGCCGAAGCCCAACAAGGGTCCCCGCCTCGGAGGCGGACCGAGCCACGAGCGTCTGATGCTGAACCAGCTCGCCTCACAGCTCTTCGAGCACAAGAGCATTCAGACTACCGAGACCAAGGCTAAGCGCCTGCAGCCGGTAGCTGAACGACTCATCACCATGGCAAAGCGTGGGGACCTTACGTCACGCCGCCGCGTCATGCGCAACATTCTCGACAAGTCAGTCGTGCACGAACTCTTC
Source organism: Canibacter sp. (assembly GCA_052085365.1). Classification (GTDB taxonomy): domain Bacteria; phylum Actinomycetota; class Actinomycetes; order Actinomycetales; family Microbacteriaceae; genus Canibacter. The sequence continues at coordinate 30,200 of JBQDFP010000009.1, forward strand.
ACGGAGATCGCACCGCTGGTTGAGAACCGCGAAGGCGGATACACCCGTGTTGTAAAGACCGGGTTCCGCAAGGGGGACAATGCCCCTCTCGCAGTGATCGAGTTGGTTCTTGAGCCGGTAAACGCAAAGCCGAAGCGCCAGCAGGCTGCTGAAGAAGCACCCGTGGTTGAAGAAGCTGCGCCGGTCGAAGAAGAGGCCCCTGAAGCAGAAAATGTTGCAGATGTTGACGAGTCAACTGAAGCGCCTGAAGAAGCTGCTGAAGAAACAACTGAAGAGGAAACAGCCGAGTAAGCTCGCTCTTCTACACAAAAACGCCGATCCGACATACTGGATCGGCGTTTTTGTGTCTGTAGGCCTGGCCGCGGCAAGAATTGGGCGCCCAAGTGATCTGTGTTGGTTAGTAACGCGCCGCCTTGAACCCCTCGGCTTCAGCTGGTGTATGCAACTCTTGCAAAGCTTGTTTAATGCAGTCCGCGTAGATCCGACCACCAGAAGGGCCAGGGTGAATTCCATCCCCTGCAAGGAAGTCAGGATGTGGATCAATGGCTGAGTCCCAGTCTGCGAGCACCACGCGACGATTTTCGTCAGCGAACTTCTTCAACTGTTCGTTGACGCCCGGTACCCAGTCGCGATCGGCATGAGCGTTTACCAACACGAGCCGAGCATCAGGGTCGACCTGCTTCAACGCATTCAAATCTTTCTCATCAATCGGACCATTCGTGCCGAGCCCAACAACGATGACTTTTCTTGGATCGCGAACGCTCTGGTTCGAGGCCAGATCAACCCCGGCCTCGAGACCTCGAGACACCTCGGCATCAATCTCGATACCTGGGAACGCCGCTGCAATTTCGGGTGCGCTTGCGAGCATGACCGAATCGCCAATTGCAGCGATTTGCGAACCCACCGGTAACTTGTCGCCAGGCTCCTGAGGGTTCTGTGGTCGAGTGGTTTGACTTTCATGATCAGGCGAACTGCTGTGGAGGGTGGATCCGCCCTCATGGTGCTGTGATTGTGGTGCCGCAGCAGTATATTTTGAGCCGCGTTCAACAGCCTGCTCAGCGCTTGTCTCGGTCGGCGCGTGTGTGATGGCCAGCGCAGTCGCCGGAATGGTGATCAGCAGCGAGAGTGCGAGCACCGCAACGGACGCACGACCTCGGCGCGTCAGCAGTGAGGGGCGCGCGCTTCGTCCCGCGGCACGAAGGACGCCGAGCCTGCGTACCGGCTGCTCCATAAACGTAAACGACAATGCTGAAACAATGAGTGTTACCACCAGCACGGCAACACCGGCGACATATTGATTCGCTTTCGGCAACGCTTCATGAACAAGCACGAGGATTGGCCAGTGCCAGAGATAAATGCCGTAGGAGCGCACACCTATCCAGCGCAGCGGTGCAATATCTAGTGCACGACCTGCCCAAGAACCGGCTCGAGTGACGACGGCGACCACGACCAAAGCAGCAAGCGTTGCGAGTTGGAATCCCCATGTGAAACTTGCAGAAGACGCCTCAGGTAGGGTCATCGCAAGGTACCCGAGGGTCACCAGGCCCGTGCCCGCTGCAACGATCCACCCCAGTTGGAGAAGGATTGGACGATGGGTATCTTGAGAGTCTGCGCGGTGCATCAGGGCGGCAACGCCAGCACCGAGCAACAGGCCAAAAACGTGTGAGTCTGACCCGAAATAAATACGGGTTGGTTCAGCGTCCGCGCCTGCCAGCACAGACATCCACACCGCGGAGGCACTGCCTGACACCAGCAGCACTGTCGAAACTATGCCACGTTTGCGGAACCGAAACAGCAGCAGCAGTACCAGTGGAAGTACGAGATAAAACTGTTCTTCGATGCCGAGTGACCACGTATTGCGTAGCAGCTCAGGCGTATCTTGGGCGAAGTAGTCACTACCGCGACCAATGAATACCCAGTTGCTGACAAAGAACAGTGCGCCAAAAACTTGAGCACCGATGCCAACCAGCACGTCACGGCTGATTATGAGACCGAGAGTTGTCGTAACTAACGTCACGAGCACGATCGCGGGAATGAGGCGTCGCGCACGTCGCGCCCAGAAAGCGCCAAGATGAATGCTGCCATCGCGTTGGTATTCGCGCAGGAGCAGTGCGGTAATCAAGAAACCGCTGATTGTGAAAAATATGTCAACGCCGAGAAAGCCACCGGGAAGACTGGTGGGGAACAGGTGGTACACGAGCACCATCCCCACGGCAATGGCTCGCAGCCCGTCCAAGCCAGACAAATGGAAACGACCCGGCGGTGAAATCAGGTTCAGATCACCCGAGGAACGACCCTTCGAATGAACTGCAGACATCACACTCCTGACCTGTAAATGAAACCAACTCATTCTAAATCATGAGGATCTGAAAGGTTTAGCAGAGGCTTGATCGCGTGAAATGAATTAGTCTTGAGAGTGTTGTGAACGCTTGCCTCCTGAGTGAAGAGACCCACTGTTGCCTGAACTGATTCGACTCAAATTACTGCTGTCATATGACGGTAGTCAATTTTCTGGATGGGCCGTACAGCCCGGGCTGCGGACAGTGCAAGGTGAAATTGAGCACGCTGTCGGCAAGATTTTGAGACGTGAAAATGATGTTCGACTGACCGTTGCGGGAAGAACTGACGCAGGCGTCCATGCGCGCGGTCAAGTTGCTCATCTTGATGTCACTCCAGCTGAACTTGAAAAATGGACTGGGAAGGCTACTCGGATTGAGGATTCTTCGGCTCAGTCAATAGCTCGGGCTCAAAAGCTCACTGGTGTGCTTCGAAAGGCTGCGCCGGACATTGTCATTTGGCGTGCGGATGAGGTGTCGGAAGATTTCAATGCGCGATTCAGCGCACTGTGGCGCAGATATGAATATCGAATTTCAGTGGGGGAGTGCGACCCACTCCTACGGCACATGACGGCATCAGTGAAATCGGAGATTGATTTCGACGTACTGCAAGCCGCAAGTGAGCAACTCACAGGGCTTCGGGACTTCAGTACTTTTTGCAAAGCACGTGAAGGCGCGACTGCCGTGCGGCACCTGACTCACTTTGAATGGGAGCGCGAGAGCGACCGGGTGTTCGTTGCTCGTATCGAAGCGGACGCCTTCTGTCATTCCATGGTGCGGGCCCTTGTTGGTGCAGCGGTTGCAGCGGCCACCGGCAGGATAACCGCAGATCAGGTAGTCGAACTCGCTGACGCGCAAGAGCGTTCGAGTATGTTTACTGTTATGCCAGCTCATGGTTTGAGTCTCCAAGAAATTGGATATCCGAATGATGCTGCTCTCGCCGCACGCGCCGTACAGACACGAGCACGGCGAGACCCCCTGTGAGTAGTGAATCGATACGCGAAATTTCTCGGCTTCAAGCGTGCAGATTGATGTGCAACGCCGCGACTGACCTGTGATAACATTGGTCCTTGGTGCACGCTTGTCGTGCGCCCGAATGTGAGCCCTCCACCGCCGCCCGCGCTTATGCGACACGGCACGGAGTGGGATCCACGAACACCTCCATTTCGACAGAAAGCAGTACCACTGTGACTCGCACGTATTCACCGAAGGCAGCGGACCGCAAACACGACTGGCTCGTTATCGACGCCACTGACGTGATCCTCGGTCGCCTTGCTTCACAAGCAGCCGCACTTTTGCGCGGCAAGCACAAGACCACCTTTGCTCCTCACATGGACATGGGTGACCACGTCATTATCATCAACGCTGAAAAGGTTGCTCTCACCAACGGCAAGGCTGAACGTAAGCTTGCGCACCGCCACACGGGTTACCCCGGTGGTCTGCGCTCAGTTCGCTACGCTGACCTGCTGGAAAACAACCCCGAGCGCGCAGTTGAAAAAGCGATCCGTGGAATGCTGCCCAAGAATTCACTCGGCCGCGACCAGTTCCGCAAACTGAAGGTGTACCGCGGTGCAGAGCACCCGCACGCGGCGCAGCAGCCCACCGTGTACACCATCGACCAGGTCGCACAGTAACGGCCACAAGAGAGTAAGAGGACATCAAGTGACCGAAGAGCAGACTGTGGCCCCTGAGAGCTACACCACCGAATCACCGGCAAGCGAAGCCGCAACAGCTTCATCACCGCGTCCAGCGCTGACCGTTCCTGGCGCAGCCGTTGGCCGTCGCAAGCGCGCAATTGCCCGCGTACGTCTCGTGCCTGGCTCAGGCAGCGTGAAGGTAAACGGCCGCGAGCTGGAAGACTACTTCCCGAACAAGCTGCACCAGCAGCTGATCAACGATCCGTTCACCGTACTTGAGCTCGGTGGCGCGTACGACGTTATCGCGCGCATCACCGGCGGCGGCCCCTCAGGGCAGGCTGGCGCACTTCGCCTCGCCATCGCTCGTGCACTGAACGAGATTGACGCCGAGCACAACCGTCCTTCACTTAAGAAGGCAGGCTTCCTGAGCCGTGACGCACGTGCGAAGGAACGTAAGAAAGCTGGCCTCAAGAAGGCACGTAAGGCACCTCAGTACTCGAAGCGTTAATTCGAGGATCTGTAACTATGGGTCGCCTATTTGGCACCGACGGGGTTCGGGGCTTAGCCGGGGTCGATGTGACCGCGGCTCTTGCCCTGAACCTCGCCCAGGCCGCAGCATTTGTGCTCGGCCGTGACGCCCGTGCAGAAAGCCGACGCGCGACCGCTGTTGTTGCCCGAGACCCTCGAGTCTCGGGTGAATTCATTTCAGCAGCGGTCTCCGCGGGGCTGGCAAGCGCTGGCGTGGACGTTTTAGATGCGGGCGTGATTCCCACGCCCGCTGCTGCATATCTGGTTGCAGACACGAACGCAGACTTCGGCGTGATGATTTCCGCATCGCACAACCCCGCACCCGATAACGGAATTAAGTTTTTTGCAGCAGGTGGAAAGAAGCTTGCTGATGCAGTTGAAATCGAGATTGAAGCCGCAATGGAGCGGCCGCTCGCAGGAAACACCGGCCGTGAAGTTGGCCGTGTTCGACGGTTCTCAGACGCAGAAGACCGCTATGTCGTGCATCTGCTGTCAACGCTAGAAGGCTTGAGTTTGAATGGTCTTCATGTCGTCCTAGATTGTGCTCACGGCGCGGCGTCAGGAATCTCGCCTGATGTGTTCGCTGATGCAGGGGCACAGGTAACTGTCATCGGTAATGACCCGGATGGCTTCAATATTAACGACGGTATCGGGTCTACCCACCTTGAACCGTTGCAAGAAAAAGTTCGTGAAGTCGGTGCTGATCTTGGCATTGCTCACGATGGTGACGCGGACCGTTGCCTCGCGGTGGATGCAGCAGGCGATGTGATCGACGGTGACCATATTATGGCGATCCTCGCGCTCTCTATGGCGCAGCGTGGCCGTCTCGAAAAGCACACGCTGGTTGCCACGGTGATGAGCAACCTTGGATTGAAACTGGCAATGGCTGATAACGGCATCGACGTGATCCAAACCAGTGTGGGCGATCGCTATGTGCTTGAGTCCATCAATGAGCACGGTTATACACTCGGTGGCGAACAGTCCGGTCACGTAATCATGAGTGACTATGCCACCACCGGTGACGGAATCTTGACCGGTCTGCATATCGCAGCTGAAATTGTGCGCACTGGGAAAACTCTCGCTGAGCTCGCGAAGTGTATGACGGTGTACCCGCAAGTGCTCGTGAACGTTCGAGGCGTAGATCGTACGCTTGTGAACTCTGACGATGTGCTGCAGCAAGCGGTTGCGCAGGCAGAAATCGTGCTCGGCGGCGAAGGCCGAATCCTGCTCCGACCTTCAGGCACAGAACCAGTGGTTCGGGTCATGGTTGAAGCTGCCAAAATTGAGCAGGCTCAACAGCTTGCTGATGATCTTGCTGCAATTGTGGCAGACCGTCTCGCGATATAGTCCCCGGGTACTCAAACCCGCCGTTTCTCGCATGACGAATCGGTAACAATTTGCTGTGCCGTCGGCACCTTGCTGCATGTGTATTTCGATAAAAATCGTTCAAATTCCGCGGAACTTCATATGATTTCGACAGAAAATTTGTCGACCGCTGTGCAAACGCTCAGTTCATCGAAAAAGTGCAGATCATGCTCAACGCCTGTTATACTCCAGATATGGCAAATACCACTGCGGTCAGAGTTGTCCGCGACGATAGAGAACCCCTCGTCATCATGTCGGAAGTGAATAAGCACTTTGGTGACCTGCACGTATTGAACAACATCAATACTGAGGTCGCACGAGGCGAGGTAGTTGTTGTGCTCGGTCCATCCGGGTCAGGTAAGTCAACGCTGTGCAGAGCGATCAACCGACTCGAAACGATCGACTCGGGAACAATCGAAATCGATGGCACCCCACTGCCTGAGGAAGGCAGAGCGTTGGCGACGCTGCGTGCAGATGTGGGAATGGTGTTTCAATCATTCAACCTCTTTGCGCATAAAACTATTCTCGAGAACGTGACGCTCGGCCCCATTAAAGTCAGAGGGATGAAGCGAAAAGCAGCAGAAGAGAAATCGATGGCGCTGCTGGAACGCGTCGGTATCGCGAACCAAGCGAAAAAACTCCCGTCGCAGCTTTCAGGCGGTCAGCAACAGCGCGCGGCGATCGCTCGTTCCTTGGCAATGGACCCCAAAGTGATCCTGCTCGACGAGCCAACTTCGGCCCTTGACCCAGAAATGATTAACGAAGTCCTCGATGTAATGATCGGACTGGCGAATGACGGTATGACCATGGTGGCGGTCACACACGAGATGGGCTTTGCTCGTCGTGCTGCAGACCGAATAGTGTTTATGGCCGATGGCCAAATTGTCGAAGAAGCAACTCCAAAACAGTTCTTTTCCGATCCTAAAACGTCTCGTGCGAAAGACTTCCTCTCGAAGATTCTCGACCACTAGACCAGACAACCCTGTCGAACAGGTCATCCCCCGCGAGACAACATCTCGCCTCAATGAAGAGAAAGAGGATCCCATGCGATTCAAAAAAGCAGCGATAGCGTTTGCTGCCATTGGTGCACTCGCACTAGCCGGCTGTTCAGGTGGCGGCGGAGGCGACGACGCGCCAAAGCCCGCCGAAGATGTGAGCTTCGATGAAGGTACCACGATGGCGAAACTTGCCGATGCAGGCAAAATCACGATCGGTACTAAATTCGACCAGCCACTCTTTGGTCTGATGGGCCCAAGTGGTACCCCAGAAGGCTTCGATGTTGAGATCGGAAAAATCATTGCTGCGGGTCTTGGGATTGACGAAGGCAATATTGAATGGAAAGAAGCGGTGTCAGCGAACCGTGAGCCATTCATCGAAAACGGTGAAGTCGACCTCATCGTCGCCACCTACACGATCAATGACGAACGTAAGGAAGTCATTGACTTTGCTGGCCCATACTATATTGCAGGCCAGGATCTGCTCGTCCTTGAAGGCAACCCCGACGGCATCGAGAGCGTTGACGATGTGAAGGGCGAAAAGGTTTGCTCGGTCACCGGCTCCACTTCTGAGCAGAACCTTAAAGACGCAGGCGTCGAAGTGCTCGCAACAGACACCTACTCGAACTGTCTCGAACCACTGCGTTCGGGCGAGGTCGTTGCCGTGTCTACTGACAACGTGATTCTCGCTGGTCTTGCAGACCAGAACGAAGGCGAATTCGAAGTTATTCAGAACCCCTTCACCGAAGAGCCATACGGCATCGGTCTGAAGAAGGGCGATGACGACTTCCGTGAATTCGTTAACGACACGCTTCAGGACGCATACGATGACGGCGCTTGGGCAAAGGCTTGGGAAAACACCGCAGGTGTTGTCCTCGAAACGCCTGAACCACCAGCCATCGATCGTTACTAAACCTCCTGCGTGTGGACGGGCGGACACTCGTTCGTCCACACGCACTCCCGTTTAACCCACTGATGAAGGGAACCCCAAGTGGACGTGATCATTGCGAATCTCGGTGATATTCTCGCCGGATTCCTTATGACGCTCAGACTGCTTGTGTTCGGCGGGATAGGTGCGATGCTCATCGGGCTTATCATCAGCACTATGAGGATCTCTCCGATCGGCTCATTGCGCACTTTTGCAACCGCGTACACGGAACTTTTTCGAAATGTTCCGCTGACGCTACTGCTCATGTTCATGGTGTTCGTCCTTCCACTTATTGTGCCAAGCAAGCCACCGTATGAAGTGCTTGCGTCAATAGGTCTCGCGATCTATACCTCACCGTTCGTCGCAGAGGCACTTCGTAGCGGGATTAACGGTGTCCCAGTGGGGCAGGCAGAAGCGGCACGTTCGGTCGGGTTAACGTTCGGGCAAATCCTTACAATTATTGTCTTGCCTCAAGCGCTACGTATGGTGGTGCCGCCACTGATTAACGTGTTTATTGCGTTGACAAAAAATACCTCCGTTGCCGGCGGATTCTTTGTTGTGGAGCTGTTTGCTACGGCCAGACAGCTCACGAATGCGAACGGGCACGCGGTGCTGGCTATTTTGATGGGAGTCGCGGTCTTCTATCTCATCATTACGGTGCCGCTTGGCCTGATTGCCGGGCAGATTGAGAAGAAAGTTCGGGTGCTGCGATGACTGCTACCGCTACCGTTCTCTACGACGCTCCCGGGCCGAAGGCGCGAGCACGTTCACGCCTCATTTCGGTCATAGGCACACTTGCTTTGCTCCTACTGGTGGCATGGGTAATCTGGCGTCTGGCCCAACCACAAATCTCTGTGAACGGGGCAGAACGCCCGGGCATGTTCGACCCGAGTCGCTGGGACGTACTTCAAGATCCTGTCGTCTGGAAATACATTGGTGCGGGTGCGCTCGCCACCCTGCGTGCCGCAGCCGTCGCTATTGTCGGCGCCATGCTCGTAGGTATTTTGTTCGCGTTTGGTCGCCTCGCTGATCTGGCAATTATTCGCATCCCGACGACGATCATTCTTGAGTTCTTCCGTGGCATGCCGGTGCTGCTAATGATGCTGTTCATCCTGTTGGTGGCGTCGAGCGGAGCCTTCTGGGCCGTGGTCATTGCCCTCATCATTTACAACGGTGCAATCGTTGGTGAAGCCCTCCGAGCCGGAATCGTCTCGCTCAATAAAGGACAGCGCGAGGCCGGATTGTCCATCGGGCTGAGCCCAGTACGAACTCGACTCATGATTGAATTTCCGCAAGCATTCACCCAAATGATGCCGATCTTGATCGCGCAAATGGTGGTGTTGCTGAAAGATACGTCGCTTGGCTATATCGTGGCCTACCCCGAGCTCGCATCCGTCGTGAAGAACCTGTCGAACTTCTACGGTAACGGCTACATGTTTACATTCTGGCTAATCGCTGTCGTTATATACCTCGCGATTAACCTCACCGTTTCATGGATCGGCCGCAGAAGCGTGAAATTCACGCAGAAGCGTACGCCCTAAGGCCACCGAGCGTATGTCAGATGCGCCGCACTACGTCGACCCGGTAACGGGGGAGCAGTACTCGCTGAACGACCTTCGCTGGAAATCCGACGCTGGAAACCCGCTCATCGTTGCTGACCTACCGGGAATATCACGCGCCAACATTGAATATGCCACACGTGGTATATGGCGATTTAAGAAAGCTTTCGCCGCAAAACACACACAAATGGTGTCACTTGGTGAAGGCAACACACCACTCGTTGACACACCGTGGTTGAGTTCTGGGGCGCGCTGTAAAGTCGAATGGACCAACCCCACCGGCAGCTTCAAAGACCGTGGTGCGAGCGTTATGGTGTCAATGCTGAAAACCCAAGGCCTGAGCTCAATTCTTGAAGATAGTTCTGGTAACGGAGGATCAGCAATCGCTGCATACGGGGCTGCTGCAGGAATCGATGTGACCGTGTTTGCGCCAGAGAGTACCTCTGATGGAAAGCTCACCCAAGCAGCTGCCTACGGTGCCACTATTGTGAAGGTTCCTGGCCCGCGTCACGCCTCACAGTCCGCCGCAATACACGCGCACGAAATCGGGCGGGGATTTTACGCCAGTCACAATTGGCATCCAATGTTTCTTGAAGGCACAAAAACCCTCGCATACGAGATCTGGGAGGACCTCGGCTACGAAGCTCCAGACAATGTCGTCGTGCCCGTAGGAGCAGGAAGCACCCTCCTGGGGTGTGCGATTGGGTTCGCTGAACTCAAACGTGCTGGACAGATTACGCAAGAACCGAAGCTCTATGCGGCACAACCCCTCAACTGCTCACCGATTGATGCCGCGTTCCGCGGTGAACAAACGCGACAAATACAACCGACGGTTGCAGAAGGAACGGCAATTGCACAGCCGCTACGTCTGAAACAAATTCTCGCTGCCCTGCGAGACACCGACGGTGGCACCATTGCCGTCACCGAGACAGAAATCCGTGAAGCTCACGCCCGGACCGCACGGCACGGCCTGTACGCGGAGCCCACGAGCGCTGTCGCTGTCGCCGGCTACCAGAAACTGCTTTCAACCAGCGAAGTCTCAGCCGAAGATACAAGTGTTGTCGTCCTGACTGGGTCAGGACTCAAATCACCGACCAGCTCTTCAACGCAGATCCACCAATAACAACGGTCATAATTTCCGCAACAACACCTTTTGAACCCGGTGGTCGCTCTCCTTGCGCAGAATGAGTGTGGCACGGGGCCGGGTCGGACGGATGTTCTTTACCAGGTTGGGCTCATTAATTTCCGTCCAAAACTTGTCAGCTGTTGCAAGCGCAGTCTCATCATCGAGCTCAGCAAACTGTTTGAAATATGAATTAGGGTCAGAAAACGCGCTCTCCCGTAACCGCAGAAACCTGTCAAGAAACCACTGCCGAATATCCCGAGCTCTCGCATCAACATAGATCGAAAAATCGAATAGATCACTCACAGCGAGCGGATGGTTGGGTGCGGGCGTTTGCAGCACGTTGATGCCTTCGACGATCAGAATGTCGGGCTGACTGACGACAATACGCTCATCAGGCACAATGTCATACACGAGATGACTGTAGACCGGCGCAACCACCTCTGGAACGCCGGCCTTCACCTCGGACACGAACCGCAGCAGGGCACGTCGATCGTAGGACTCGGGGAATCCTTTTCGCTCAGTGAGCCCGCGTCGTTCAAGTTCTTCATTCGAATACAGAAACCCGTCAGTAGTAACCAAGTCCACTTTCGGGGTTTCGGGCCAGCGAGAGAGCAGATCGCGCAACACGCGCGCAACCGTTGATTTTCCGACCGCAACCGACCCAGCAATACCGATCACAAACGGGGTCTTTTGTTCGTCAGCATGCTTTAAGAAGGTGCGAGTGCGTTCATGCATCTCCTGCTCGGCGATTGCGTACTGGTTAATGAGACGGCTCAGAGGCAAATACACTTCTGCGACCTCAGCCAAATCAAGGAATTCGCCCACACCGCGGATCGCTTCAAGTTCGTCATGAGACAGGTGCACATTCAGATCACTCGCTAGGCTCCCCCACTCGACACGAGGAATCTGTGTGTATGGCGAGAACTCATCAGCGCGAGGTGAAGCCATGCTCCCGGCACCCGCCGTAGGAACACTTTGCGTATTAAGGGTGGATCCTGCAGTCATCTTTACTATCGTGCCAGTAAACTAAGTCGCATGTGTGGAATTGTTGGATACGTCGGCTACGGCGACACCGAAAAAGTCTTGATGTCTGGTTTGTCGCGACTCGAATACCGCGGCTATGATTCAGCGGGAATCGCGATTATCGATGACGAGGGTAACCTTGATGTGCGCAAGCGCTCAGGAAAGCTGCAAATGCTTCGCGAAGCGCTTGAAGCTGAACCAGTGCACGCGGGCACGACGGGACTGGGGCACACCCGGTGGGCGACGCACGGTGGCCCAACCGACGAGAACGCTCATCCGCACGTCAGCGAAGACGGCAAGCTGTCGCTGATTCACAACGGCATTGTCGAGAACTTTGCGGCACTGCGTGAGGAAATCGCGGATGCGGAGCTTGAGAGCGAAACCGACACTGAAGTGGTTGCCGTGCTGCTCGGGCGCGAAGTCCAACAAACAGGTGATCTTGAGCGAGCATTCCTGAACGTTGTCAAACGACTCGAAGGCACCTTCACGCTGCTCGCAGCACACCGTGATGAGCCCGGAAAAGTGGTGAGCGCCCGCCACCATTCACCGCTGGTCATTGGACTCGGCGAAGGGGAAAACTTCCTCGGCTCCGATGTTGCCGCCTTCGTTGAATACACGCGACGCGCAGTCGCTGTGAACGAAGACAATATCGCAGTGATTACCGCTGACGGTGTGACGATCTCGGACTTTGCAGGCAACCCAGTCGAATTTGATGAATTTGAAATTGAGTGGGACCCAGAGGCCGCAGATAAAGGCGGCTGGTCGTCATTCATGGCGAAAGAGATCAGTGAACAGCCGGAAGCAATTGACCACACGCTGCGCGGTCGCGTCCACCAGGACCACATTGAGATTCCTGAACTGACGGAACTTGGAGATGACTGGATTCAGGGCATCAACCGCATTGTGATCACCGCATGTGGAACCGCCTCGTATGCGTCAATGATTGGCGAGTACGGTATAGAACGCTGGGCACGTATTCCCGTAGAGGTCGAGCTCAGTCACGAGTTCCGATACCGGGAACCACTCATTGATGAAAGCACACTCGTGATTTCGGTGAGCCAATCGGGCGAAACAATGGACACTTTGATGGCCGTGAAGTATGCGAAAGAAATGGGCGCGCGCACGCTGTCCGTCTGCAATACGCAGAGCGCGACGATTCCTCGCGAATCAGACGCAGCTGTCTACACGCATGCCGGTCCCGAAGTGGCGGTAGCTTCAACGAAAGCATTCTTGGCGCAGGTCGTTGCTCTGCAACTGATTGCGCTGCATATTGGCCGTGTGCGCGGTGTGCTTGATGCTCAGGAACAAACGAATGCGGTGGCCGAGTTGAATGCGCTGCCAGAACGAGTACGCGAAGCGGTGAACACTCATGACGAAGTGAAGCAGCTAGCACACTGGATGGCCGACTCGCGGTCAGTGCTGTTCCTGGGGCGAAACGTGGGGTATCCGACCGCGCTTGAAGGTGCGCTCAAACTGAAAGAGATCGCTTACATTCATGCTGAAGGCTTCGCCGCTGGTGAGCTCAAACACGGACCAATCGCGCTCATAGACCACGGCCAGCCCGTTTTCGTCCTGGTGCCGAGCCCACGAGTTGCGCCGGTGATGCACGCGAAAGTTTTGTCGAATATCCAAGAAATTCGTGCACGTGGTGCGCGGGTGATTGCGATTGTTGAGACGGGCGACACCTCGGTGTTGCCCTATGCCGATGAAGTAATTCGCTTGCCGTTGACCGACGCCATGTTTGAACCGCTGCTGCAGGTGATCCCCCTGCAATGGTTTGCGCTTGAACTGTCAACAGCGAAAGGACTTGATGTGGATCAGCCACGTAACCTTGCCAAATCGGTGACCGTCGAATAAACGGCTGGTGGTGCTGAATAACAGGTGTGAGGCTCAATGATCTACGGAATCGGAGTCGACAGTGTCGATATTGCACGCTTCGAGGCACAGCTCGAGAAAACGCCAGCACTGCTCACCAGGCTGTTCACACCCGACGAGCGTGACCTGGCTTCGGCGTCATTAGCGGCAAGGTTTGCGGCAAAAGAAGCACTCGTGAAGGCATTCGGTGACTCGTCCCTTGTGGTTCAGTCGGAGCACCCTCCTGAGCCGGGTGAGACTGTTGTGCTCGGATGGCAAGATATCGAAGTGCTTCGCGTTCCAAAAACCCGGCCTGAGTTCACGCGAACCACGGGCCTTGACTGCATGATGCACGCTGCAGGAGTAACTAGAGCGCACTTGTCGCTCACACACGACGGCGGGCTCGCTACCGCGTTTGTTGTGCTTGAAGCGAGTGTTCCAACCCGCGACAACACTGAACGCGAGTAACCTCGGGTGCAACGGTGAGGAGTGCGGCGTGAGAAGTGGCAGAATGCGAGTCGCTGAAGTTTCAGTAGCGGCAATTCGGGAGAATGTGCGTACGCTTCGAGCGCGCACAGGTGGCAACTTGATTGCCGTGATTAAAGCAAATGGCTACGGTCACGGGCGTGAAATCGTTGCGAAAGCCGCAATGGATGGTGGTGCGACGCAGCTCGGCGTTGCTGACCTCGAAGAAGCACTGCTCTTACGTGAATCAGGAATAGATGCGCCTCTCTTATGTTGGTTGCACGGGACTGACGTTGACTTTGGTGAAGCGCTCGCCACCCGCATTGAACTCGGTGTCAATCACCTGTCACAGCTCGAACAGGTGGCAGAGGCGCGAGAAACACGACGTAAACGTGGCGCCGTGCAAGCTCAAGCTCCTGCCGTCATCCAATTCAAACTTGACACCGGACTGAGCAGAAATGGTGCCGGAGAAGGCGAATGGGAAGAACTCTTTGCCCGCGCTGCAGAGCTCGAACGGGACGGCGCAGTGCGAGTACGAGGAGTCTTTAGTCACCTTGCAAATGCTGGCGAAGAGAGCGATCTTGAACAAGCCGCACAGTTCGATCGTGCGATCGCATTATCACACAAGCACGGCATTGATCCACCTCTGAAACACTTAGCGGCGAGCGCTGCCACACTGAACCGACCAAGTCTGCGCTACAACACGGTGCGGGTTGGTATGGCGTGCTTTGGATTAAGCCCGTTTGCGGGCGTCACGAGCGCTGACCTTGGATTGAGGCCAGCGATGAGGCTGCGTGCAGAAATTGTGTCGCTCAGGGAAGTGAACGCAGGGACCGGGGTGTCGTACGGCTACAACTATCGAGCCGTGGAAGACACTGTATTAGCGCTTGTCCCGGTGGGATACGCTGACGGGATGCCACGCGCGCTGAACAACTCGGGCGCGACAGTATCGGTGCACGGGCAACATCGACCCATTGTTGGACGCATCGGTATGGACCAGTGCATTGTTGACCTCGGTCGTGAACTGGGGGCGAGAGTCACACTTGGAGACAAAGTGGTGCTGTTCGGTGATCCGGAACAGGGCGACCCGCCAGTTGAAGATTGGGCGGACCGTTTACACACCATCAACTATGAAGTCGTGGCACGACTGGGGTCTAGGCTCAGCCGTGTTGCGGTAGACCTGTGAGCGGCTTGCACCCGTGACCTCTATTGCGGGGCGGTATTGTTGTAGCGTGACAGAATCGACCCGCTTCACCATCACGGACCCAGACGAGATGCATGCCCTGGGTCAGCAACTTGGTGCACAGCTTCGTGCCGGTGACCTGGTTCTGCTGACTGGCCCCCTCGGCGCCGGTAAAACAACGCTCACACGCGGTATCGGCGACGGGTTGAACGTGCGCGGCCCGGTGACCAGTCCTACCTTTGTGCTTGCGAGGACGCACCCCTCGCTGGATGATGGCCCGTCGCTGGTGCATGTTGATGCGTACCGTTTAGCTGATAGCACTGAACTGGATGATCTCGACCTTGATTTCAACAGCTCGGTGGTCGTCGCCGAATGGGGGGACGGGTTAATTGACGCCGGTGATAGTTGGCTGCATCTGGTGATCGCGCGTCCCGAGGGCGACATCGTCGACGCGGACGATGTCGCCGACGCTGAGCAACACTGGGACGAAGAACCGATCGAGCCTCGGCTCGTGACCATCACCCGTCACGGCGCGCGCTGGATTGACCTAGAGATATTACTGCCGGGGGAGCACACATGACGTTTATGGAAAAGACAGGAAGTGTTCCGCACAGTGACGAAGTGCTACTCGCTATTGACTCATCACTGGGGAGCGTCGCCGCCGTGTCGGTCGGTGACACGGCCTGGCAAGTAGCGCATGCTGACCCGCTGGGTCATGCCGAAAACATTGGAAACCTGATCATCCAAGCGTTGCAACTTGCCGATGTACGTGCTGCGCAAGTAACCGGTGTCGTAATGGGGGTCGGTCCGGGACCATTCACCGGGCTTCGCGTCGGTATGGCTGCGGCTCACGGTTTCGCGTCGGGCAATGCTGTTCCTCTTCTTCCGGTGGTGAGTCATGAGGGGAACGCGTATGAGCTGGCGGTCGGTGAGGTCCGTGTCGTGCAGGACGCTCGGCGTAAAGAACTGTTTATTTCAGACTGGGTACGGACTACAGACTCCGCGCCACCCCTACTGGTTACACAGCCACGTGTGGTGCCACGTGAAGGCTATGAGCCAACTGATCACGATGTGACACCTGAGGCAGTGTCAGGAATCGGTCTGCTGGCCGCAGCGCTGCATAAGCTTCAGTCAGGCGAACCGTTTGCGGCACCTGAGGCGCTTTATCTGAGAGACCCTGACGTGCGACCTCCAGCCAAGCGGGTCGCGCTGTGATTCCTCCAGTGATGAGGAGCGCACAGGTCACAGATGTCGATGAGATCGTGCGGTTAGAAACAGAACTTTTTGGCACAGACGCATGGAGCGAAGCGCTAGTTGAATCCGAATTAACGGGCGATTTTCGGGACTATTATGTTGTTGACCGTGCGGGCGAAATCTTGGGATATGCCGGGATTCTCACGATCGGTGCCGAAGCTGATGTGCAAACAGTTGCAGTGTCGAACCAAATCCGTCGTCACGGCTGGGGGCGTAAGCTCTTGGCCCAGCTGTTGAACGCGGCGGTTCAGAGAAAATCAACTCAGGTGTTCTTGGAAGTGCGCGCAGACAACCACGCAGCCCAACAGCTGTATATTGACCTCGGGTTCGTCGAAATTGGTCGACGGACCGCGTACTATCAACCCGACGGAGTCGACGCCATCGTGATGCGGCTTCACGGCGCCGCACTGCGTGAAGCTGCCGCGCTCTATCGCGCGAAAACTGAGGAGACCACATGACGAACATGCCGGTAGTGCTTGGTATCGAAACGAGCTGCGATGAAACGGGTGTTGGCATTGTGCGCGGGAACACGTTGCTCGCGAATGCGATCGCGTCGTCAATGGAAGAACATGCGCGTTTTGGTGGCGTCGTTCCTGAAGTTGCAGCCCGAGCCCATCTCGAATCAATCGATGCCACGATCCAGCAAGCCTTGGATGACGCCAACTTGAGCCTTACAGACATTGATGCAGTAGCGGTCACGAGCGGGCCCGGTCTTGCAGGCGCACTCATGGTAGGAGTGGCCGCGGCGAAAGGGCTTGCGCTCGCACTTGATAGGCCCCTGTACGCGGTGAACCATCTCGTTGGGCATGTCGGAGCCGAAATTCTCGCATCCGAGTCAGATCTTGAAGCTCCCACTATTGCGCTGCTGGTTTCGGGTGGACACACCTCACTTCTGCATGTTCGTGACCTTGTCAGCGATGTAGAACTGTTGGGTGAGACGATAGATGATGCTGCGGGCGAAGCTTTCGACAAAGTCGCGCGTGTGCTCGGGCTACCCTACCCCGGCGGACCTCACATTGATCGAGTCGCCAAAGACGGCAATGCTGAGGCAATCAGGTTCCCGCGCGGGCTGACACGCACGAAAGACATGAAGAAGCACCGGTACGATTTCTCATTTTCTGGCGTCAAAACGTCAGTTGCACGCTGGGTCGAGAAACAGCAAGCCGCAGGTGTACCTGTGCCAGTCGCTGACGTTGCAGCAAGTTTCAGGGAAGCTGTCGCAGATGTGCTCGTGAGTAAAGCGGTCGCGGCATGTGTCGACCTTGACGTGCCGCGCCTCCTACTCGGAGGAGGGGTTATCGCGAATGTGCGGGTACGTGAACTTGCAGAGCAGCGCTGTGCAGAACACGGTATCGAGCTGCGGGTACCACCGCTCAGCTTGTGCACTGACAACGGGGCGATGATCGCGTCACTGGGTGCGCAATTAATTCGTGCAGGACACGCCCCATCAACGCTCGATTTTGGAGCAGACTCAACGCTGCCGGTTACCGAGATACAAATGAACCGGGCGAGCGCCTAACGGTCCGTGCGGTAAGTCTCCTCACTGCTCGATTGAACTACGCAAGCGCTGTTTCGCCTCAGTAAATTCTTGTTCGAGCCGCGCAATGATTTCGCGTGCCGGCTTCACCCCATCCACTGCGGCGATTCCTTGCCCGGAACCCCAAATGTCTTTCCACGCTTTTGCAGCAGTCGTGCCGCCCGAACCAAAATCCATTTTCGACGGGTCGGACTCCGGGAGATTGTCTGGATCAAGGCCCGCGGCTTCAATGCTGCCGCGAAGATAGTTTCCATGCACTCCGGTGAACAGATTCGAGTACACAATGTCAGCGGCAGAGCTGTCAACAATCAGCTGCTTGTATTCGTCGCTTGCGTTCGTTTCTTCGGCCGCCAGGAACGCAGAACCTACATACGCGAAGTCGGCCCCGGCCGCGACCGCAGCCAACACCGAAGCACCGTGTGCGATCGCGCCGGACAACAACAGGGGACCATCAAACCAAGCTCGGATTTCTCGGACGAGAGCAAACGGTGATTGCACACCTGCGTGACCGCCGGCGCCGGCAGCAACCGCGATGAGGCCATCAGCACCCTTTTCGATTGCTTTGCGAGCGAAGCGATCATTAATCACATCGTGCCATACGATCCCACCGTAAGAGTGGACTGCCTCGTTAATCTCAGGACGCGCACCCAGAGACGTGATTACGATCGGAACTTGCCGATCCACAATAAGTTTCATATCTTCGAGCAGTCGAGTATTTGAACGATGCACAATTTGGTTCACCGCAAAGATAGCGTCATCACCCGCGAGTTCACGGACCCGATCGATCCACTCGCCAAGTTGCGGTGTGGTGCGCGCGTTTAACGCCGGGAATGACCCAATAATGCCGGCCTGGCACTGCTCTGCGACAAGCTCTGGCGTCGACACAATAAACATCGGCGCGGCAACGACCGGCAATCGTAGATCGATATCGAGTGGGTGAATCATTGTTGTGGAACTCCTTGTGAGAATGGAAACGGCGGGCCCTCTGGAAAATCTGAGCGGGTCATATCGAGAAACAGTGCGTCATCGAGGCTGCCGTCCGGCCGTACCTGATAGTCGCGTAGTGTTCCAATTTCTCGAAAACCTAAACGAAGATAGCTTCTGATTGCGCCGGTATTATGCACATTCGGGTCAAGAGTGACACGAGTGACCCCCACTGAAAATTCGTGTCGAATTGCGAGCGCAAGACTCTCCTCACCCAGACGTGAACCTCGAAAATCGGTGCCCAAAAAAATATGCATCACCGTTGTGGGATATTCCGGGTCGGTCCCTCGTATAACCAGGAGCGCGCCCGCACAGCGTCCATCGACTTCAATGATGCGGGTCTGGTCGTTTTCAATGATCTCTTCCTGAACTCGAGCTTCTGAATAGTCAACCCACCAGTGGGCGACTTCTGGCTCGAGCAGAATATTAAATAACGCAGAGGTGTCTTGTGGATGTGGATCGCGAAGCGTGACGCGTGGACCTATCAGATCAGGAAAACCTGCTGGTGGGGTTTCAAACATGAGCGTCCTTACGGTGTGAGAAACATGTGGTGTTCGGAACGAATGCAGGCTAGTGGCCCAGCGAGCTCAGCACCTGGCGGAGCAACTTGCCGCGACCACCCGCGAGATCGTTCAGTGTTTCGTCTTGGAGGGCTTCCGCTGGAGGCATCCACGTCACCTCGAGCGCATCTTGTCTGGGACTGCAGCTCCCAGTGACAGGGACGACGAAGACGAGTGACACGGCGTGCTGGCGTTCGTCGTAGTATGACGTGACGCCCGGCAGAGGAAAGTATTCTGCAACTTGTGTGGGCACCGGAGAAGTTGGGATTTGTGGGAAGGCCATCGGGCCGAGATCATTTTCGAGATGTCTGAAGAGTGCATCGCGAACGGTTTCGCCATACCGGACGCGCCCAGCAACAAGTGCGAGTGTCATCACGCCAGTTGGGGTGGATCTGACAAGGAGCCCAACCTCGTTGACTCGTCCCTCACCGTCGACACGGACCGGCACTGCCTCGACATAGAGGATTGGCATGCGTCCGCGAACAAACCGGAGCTCGTCTTCGCTGAGCCAGCCAGGATTTTCTGGAGGGAGATCATCCGGGTCTGTCGGTTCGGGTAAGTCAGCCGTATCAATGACCATGACTCCCATTGTGCACGAGACAGGCCCGGATGTGCTGAGGTTCTTTACTAAATCAGTGAATTGGTAGGCTTCCGATATGCAGGAACTTCACCTAGATCGAGATGTTATTCAGTGGGCTGTTGACGGAGCGCTCTGCGACGCTGTCACGGCGAAACAGGCGCTCGCCGCAGGCCGACCATTGCTTGTGCTGATGCACGGCTATGGTTCATTTGAGGGTGATTTGATTCAGCGAGCACCGCAGTTGCCTCAGGGTTTCGTGTGTGCATCACCGCGTGCACCGATGGTGGCGCCAGCCCCGGTCGTTGATGGTTTCTCATGGTTTCCGCTTTCTCTGCAAGACGAGGGGATCTCTGCGGAAGAGGTTGTGGATTTCGCGTTGCAGGCAGCCGGAAGTGTCACAGAGTGGATTGATGACCTGGAGGCTGAAATCGATGCGGCCGGTGGTACCCGAGGTTCAGTGGTGCCTATGGGGTTCTCGCAGGGCGGCGTTATGGTTACCACTTTGCTGCGGTTACATCCCGGACGTTTTCAGGCAGGTGTGAACTGTTCCGGCTTTGTGGCCCCGGTAGCGTTGCCGGGCGACGATCAACTTCGAGGAGTGAAGACACCGTTATTTTGGGGTCGTGATGACGCGGATCCAATTATTTCTCGTGAAGCAGTTGAACATACCGCGGCATGGGCACCGGAATTCACAACCTTGACCGAGAACCTCTATCCCGGCATTCTGCACGGCATCAATGCGCAAGAACTAGAGGATATTTCTCGGTTCTTGCATGAGCATGTTCCGGAGCTGTCTCACGAACAATAATTCGTGCTTTGCAGACAGCTCGGTGACGAAATATAACGTTGGAGATGGTAAACGAGGCCGCGGGAACTTATTGTTAAGGTGTGAAACCGTTTCTGCTCATTACCACTCGCGCTGAGAACGAGGTGGCGCTGCCTGAAGTTGCGTCGTATCAGCAGCTTACGGGCCTTACCGATGCCGATATGGTGTGGCGACGAGCAGAAACCACCACTTTGGATGATGTTGACGTTCATGAGTATTCGGGCATTATTCTTGCCGGTTCACCGTTCACAGTAAGCGCTCCCGCGCAGCAAAAAACTGAGACTGAGTTACTGGTGGAGCAAAAACTTTCGCGGCTCCTCGATCGCGTGATTGCCGAAGATGTTCCTTTTTTAGGTATTTGCTACGGAGTGGGAACGATCGGGAAGCATCAGGGTGCGGTGGTTGATTACCAACACGGTGAAGAAGTGCAGGTAGCTCGCGTCGCATTGACTGATGCAGGAAAGAACGATTCTTTGCTTCGTGAACTTCCTCAAGTATTTGATGCTTTTGTTGGCCATAAAGAGGCAATCAGTAGCGTGCCAGATCACTTCACTGTATTAGCGACCTCACCGACGTGCCCGGTGCAGGCGTTTCGGGTGAAACAGAATGTGTATGCCACCCAGTTTCATCCTGAAATGGATTCTCACGCGATGATTGGTCGTATCCATGCGTACAAGAATCATGGTTATTTTGATGCTGCGCATGTTGACCAGCTCATTGATGAGGTAAACGCTGCCGATGTGCGAGCGTCGCATCTGGTGCTTGGGCGGTTTATTGAACGGTATGCGCGGAGTAATGATGCGCTTGAGGCGCAGGCCGTTTAAAGCCGTTTCAGGGTTGCAGGTGCCGTTTTGTCCAGGTGATGAGATGGTGCTGTGAAAACCCAGTCTCGCAGAGCCCGCATGAGTGAATATTGGTCGGGCGTCTGAACCTATAGTGAATATGCCCTGCTGGACATTCCCCATGCCACGGAGCATGCTCAGTTGCGGGCTCTCCATAGTGGACCCGTCCGCCCACATATCCGATTTCGCGCGCGGTAGCTTTCCAGAGTGGACCGTGACCTACTCCCGGGCCTACCATGGCATGCGCAGTTTCGTGAAGCAGCGTTTGATAAACGTCATCGTCGTCCCACTTTTCAGCAAGATACCGTGAAAGCGAGATTTGCTTCTTGGAGTAGTTCGTCAGCCCGGCACGGCGTTTTGCCCGGTCATACGCGAACGACCATTCATCTGGATCAAGGTGCATGCGAATGAGCGCGTGTGCCCATACGGTGACGCGTTGTAACTCAGCCATTGGTGCCAAACACATCCTTCGGGGGGAGCGGGGAAGGTTTTGCGGCAGTGTCTGCTACTGGGCGCACCTGACCGATAAAGACCGTAAGCTCATCACCTTCGAGAAGTCGCGCAGGGAATGGGCCCGAGGTGACCGTACGGGGAAGCCAACTCCAGCCATCTTCAGCATTCGTGCCGAGAAGAATAACGTTGCCGAATCTGCGGCCCTTCAATACCTGAGGTTCACCTATTGCCGCTACGTGTCGAAACACGTTTTTTAAGGTTGCAAGTTGAGACTTCACGAACATCATGCCCGCTCCATCGGCGGCATTGACCGCGATCACTCCGTGGGATGCAAGCAGTGGTGAGAGTTCTCGATAAAACTCGACGGTTGTGAGGTGCGCAGGGGTTTGTGCCCCGGCAAACACGTCAACGACCACAATGTCTGCTTTACCGCGGACCCCACTGGGGAGCTTTGCTGCCACTTCTCTCGCATCGCCGCGACGTATTCGAATGCGTGCCTGTTTGGGGATGGGAAAGGCTTCGCGTACAAAATCAACAAGCTCACCGTGCAACTCAATAACTTGCTGCAGTGAGCCGCGACGTGTTGCCGCAATATAGCGGGGAAGTGTTAATGCTCCTGCGCCTAAATGCACGGCCGTGATTGGTTCACCCGTCGGCACACACTCATCGATGACATGGCCAATACGGCGAATATAATCGAAGAAAAGTTCTTCGGGGTGAGACGGGTTGATGTGAGACTGTGGCGTTCCCGCCACGACCAATTGAAAAGTGCCGGGAACAAAGGGGTCTGGAATGAATTCGGCGCGTTCTCCAGAGGGAAGAACGACCGGGGCTGGGAGAATCACGCGAGTCCGAGCTCCTGCAGTTTAGAAATGATTTCGCTGCGGGAAGGCTCAACTTGATGTGAATGGTCGGGGTACACAATGACGGGAATATTCGTGCGACCAGAAATATCTCGAGCAATCTCTGCAGACTCTTCGTCGGCCTCGAGGTCAATGAAACGGTAGGGCACTCGAACTTCAGCAAAAGTGTCTTTCGCGCGACGGCAATCGATGCACCAATCAGCTCCAAACATGGTGATTTCTGAGTTTAGAGAGTTCTGACTTACTGCCGGGGAGTCTTCAGGAAAGGGTTGTGCGTCGCTCATACCGATAGTGTACGTCGCCGACGCCACGAGAACTTCACCGTTCGTTCGTTGTGGAGACCCGCTGTGAACGAGTAGCTTGTGCATTACGCGACGATTGGATAGGAAAATGCCGAAGCGTCCTCAGATTCTTACGGTCGGTCATTCGACGCACCCGATCGAGGAATTTATTGAGTTGCTCCAAAGCGCGGAAGTTACCTCGGTTGTTGACGTCCGTAGTCTTCCGGGCTCCACCAAGTATCCGCAGTTCAATCAAGAGAATTTGATGCCAGTGCTTGAAAACGCAGGCATATCGTACGTTCGTATCGAAAAGCTCGGTGGGCTGCGCAAGAAAACGCCGGAGATTAGTGACGACGTGAATGCATTCTGGGAAAACAAAAGTTTTCGCCGTTACGCCGACTATGCACTCACTCAGAACTTTCGAGAGGGCTTCGCCGAGCTCGAAGAGCTTATCGGCAGCGGAAAGCTACCGGCCGTGATGTGTGCTGAAGCTGTTTGGTGGCGGTGCCACAGGAGAATCATCGCGGACTATTTACTCGCACACAAACATCGAGTCAGCCACCTCATGCCGCAGGGCAAAACGAGTGAAGCGACGCTTACTCGCGGCGCTCAAATAGGCGCGGACGGGGCTGTAACTTACCCGTCATCATAGGCAGCGGCATGCTCGCGTACGCTCGAACCGGGACAGAGACCTGAACGTTCACTCCGTAGATTTGCTCGGTGTTTACAAGTTTGAGTATTTGAGCTATATTTGGTAGTTGCACTTCGGAATGTCTGCGTGCCTTCATATAGTGGTCGGCCGTCACGCTCACATTAGAGTCTTTTTCGCGTTCCGATGCATCGACAATCGCAAGACTCGGTCAACCGGCCCATAAGGGCCACGGAGGTAATTTCCTTGGCTGCTGCGCGCAACGCATCACAATCACCCAAGAACGGTCGCAACCACGAGCGACTCTCATTCGCCAAGATTTCCGACACCATTGAAGTTCCCGATCTGCTTGCACTGCAGACCGACAGCTTCGAATGGCTCGTTGGAAGCGATGACTGGAAGGAGCGCGTCGCACAAGCACAGGCCGATGGCCGTGACGACGTCGCTACAGTCAGCGGACTCGAAGAGATCTTTACAGAGATCTCACCAATTGAAGACAACGCTCAGAAGATGGAGCTGTCGTTTGAGAACCCTATTCTCGACGAACAGAAGTTCACCATCGATGAGTGCAAAGAACGCGGCAAGACCTATTCTGCTCCGCTGTATGTAGAAGCAGCGTTCTACAACAAAGAGACTCAGGTTATGAAGAGCCAGACGGTCTACATGGGTGATTTCCCCATCATGACCGATAAAGGCACCTTCATTATCAACGGCAGTGAACGTGTCATCGTGTCACAGCTCGTGCGCTCACCCGGCGTCTACTTCGAACGTGCACAGGAGAAGACCAGCGATAAGGACATCTTCTCCGCTCGTGTGATTCCAAGCCGTGGCGCATGGCTTGAGTTCGAGATTGACAAGCGTGACCAGGTTGCGGTGCGCATCGACCGTAAGCGCAAACAGTCAGTGACTGTCTTCTTGAAGGCACTGGGTATGACCAGTGAAGAGATCCTCGAAACCTTCGACGGCTACGAGTCAATCGCCCTGACCCTGGAAAAAGACACGGTCACGACTCAAGAAGAAGCGCTCAAAGACATTTACCGGAAGCAGCGTCCCGGCGAGCAGGTAGCAATCGAAGCTGCCCGCGCGTTGCTCGACAACAGCTTCTTCCGTTCAAAGCGTTACGACCTGGCAAAAGTTGGTCGTTACAAAATCAACCGTAAGCTTGGCCTTGATCTGCCGATTGATCAGTCAGTCCTGACGATCGACGACATTGTGTCAACCATTAAATACCTGGTTGGCCTGCACGCAGGTGTTGAAAGCCTGCCCGGTGTGCGCGAAGGCAAGCCAGTAGACATCCGCCTCGACACTGACGACATTGACCACTTCGGTAACCGTCGTATCCGTGCCGTAGGTGAGCTCATTCAGAACCAGGTTCGCACCGGTCTCAGCCGTATGGAACGTGTCGTTCGTGAGCGCATGACCACGCAGGACATTGAAGCAATTACCCCGAACACCCTGATCAATACCCGCCCAGTGCTGGCTGCGATCAAGGAGTTCTTCGGTACGAGCCAGCTGTCGCAGTTCATGGACCAGAACAACCCGCTCGCGGGCCTGACGAACAAACGTCGCCTCTCGGCTCTCGGCCCGGGCGGTCTTTCACGTGACCGTGCTGGTGTTGAAGTCCGTGACGTTCACCCGTCACACTATGGCCGTATGTGCCCGATTGAGACACCTGAAGGTCCGAACATTGGCTTGATTGGTGCGTTGGCAACATTCGCACGCATCAACTCATTTGGTTTTATCGAGACCCCGTACCGTCGTGTGAAAGACGGCAAGGTCACTGACCGTGTCGATTTCTTGACCGCTCACGAAGAAGACGAATTCCTTATCGCTCAGGCAAACGCCGTATTGACTGACGATGGCCACTTCGCCGACGAGCAGGTACTTGCACGGCCACGTGGTTCAGAGGTGGAACTCGTTGACGCAGAACGTGTCGACTACATGGACGTTTCACCACGACAGATGGTGTCGGTAGCGACGTCACTGATTCCGTTCCTCGAGCATGACGATGCGAACCGTGCGCTCATGGGCGCGAACATGCAGCGTCAGGCTGTGCCGCTGGTGCGCGCTGAGTCACCGCTCGTGGGTACCGGTATGGAAGGCTACGCCGCGATCGACGCTGGTGATGTGATCACCGCAGAATCTGCTGGCGTTGTTTCGTCTGTTTCAGCTGACGTGGTGACCCTCCAACTTGATGACGGTGGAACCAAGAGCTACTACATGCGCAAGTTCGACCGCTCAAACCAGGGCACGAACTACAACCACCGTGTCATCGTTAAGGCGGGGGAGCGCGTCGAAAAGGGCGAAGTTATTGCTGACGGACCCGCTACCGAAAACGGCGAACTCGCTCTCGGTAAGAACCTGCTCGTGGCATTCATGCCGTGGGAAGGTCTGAACTATGAGGACGCGATCATTCTGAGCCAGAACCTGGTGAAAGATGACACGCTCTCATCGATCCACATCGAAGAGTACGACGTAGATGCCCGAGACACCAAGCTCGGTAAAGAAGAGATCACTCGAGACCTCCCGAATGCGTCAATGGAAGCGCTGAAGGACCTTGACGATCGCGGCATCATCCGCATTGGCGCAGAGGTTCGTCCCGGCGACATCCTCGTCGGTAAGGTAACGCCGAAGGGTGAGACCGAACTCAGTGCTGAAGAGCGCTTGCTTCGTGCCATCTTCAATGAGAAGAGCCGCGAAGTTCGCGACACGTCACTGAAGGTGCCTCACGGCGTATCCGGCACCGTCACTGCGGTGAAGGTATTTGACGCTGAAAACGGCGACGATGACGAACTTGGCTCTGGTGTCAACCAGCGTGTAATCGTATACATCGCCCAGAAGCGTAAGATCACCGAGGGCGACAAGCTTGCTGGTCGTCACGGTAACAAGGGCGTCATCTCGAAGATCCTTCCTGTTGAAGACATGCCGTTCCTTGATGATGGCACGCCAGTTGACATCATCTTGAACCCGCTGGGTATTCCTGGTCGTATGAACTTCGGACAGGTCCTCGAGACCCACCTGGGGTGGATCGCAAAACAGGGCTGGAAGGTTGACGGCCTTGAAGACTGGGCAAAGAACCTTCCCGAAGGTGCCTACGAAGCGGCCCCAGACACGAAGGTAGCCACCCCCGTGTTTGACGGCGCTTCTGAAGCAGAAATTGCCGGACTGCTCGACTCCACCATTCCGAACCGTGATGGTGAGCGACTGATCGACTCAACCGGTAAGACGCGTCTGTTTGACGGCCGCTCAGGTGAGCCGTTCCCGTACCCGGTCTCAGTCGGTTACATGTACATTCTGAAACTGCACCACCTTGTTGACGACAAGATTCACGCTCGTTCAACCGGACCGTACTCGATGATTACCCAGCAGCCGCTTGGTGGTAAGGCTCAGTTCGGTGGCCAGCGTTTCGGTGAGATGGAAGTGTGGGCGCTTGAAGCATACGGCGCCGCATACGCTCTGCAAGAGCTGCTCACCGTAAAGTCTGACGACATCCTCGGACGCGTCAAGGTGTACGAGGCAATCGTGCGTGGCGAAAACATTCCGGAACCAGGCGTTCCAGAATCGTTCCGCGTGCTCATGAAGGAAATGCAGTCACTCTGTCTGAATGTTGAAGTGCTTGGTGCTGACGGCGCAGCCGTCAACCTGCGCGACAACGATGATGAGGCACATCGCACTGCCGAAGAACTCGGCATTAACCTCTCAAGTCGCTTCGAGCCGTCGTCAGCTGACGAACTCTAAGCCGTAACCAGACAGATATCTACCAAGGAGAACAAGTGCTCGAAGGTACTAGTTTTAACGAACTGCAGATCCGTCTGGCGACCGCCGAGGATATTCGCAGTTGGTCATTTGGCGAAGTAAAGAAGCCAGAAACCATTAACTACCGCACACTCAAACCAGAGAAAGACGGTCTGTTCGGCGAACAGATCTTCGGCCCCACCCGGGACTGGGAATGCGCATGTGGCAAATACAAGCGTGTTCGTTACAAAGGCATCGTGTGTGAACGCTGTGGCGTAGAAGTTACCAAGTCAAGTGTGCGTCGTGAGCGTATGGGCCACATTGAGCTCGCTGCTCCTGTCACTCATATTTGGTACTTCAAGGGTGTCCCTTCACGTTTGGGATACCTGCTCGATATGGCACCCAAGGACCTTGAGAAGGTCATCTACTTCGCTGCATACATGGTGATTGATGTAGACGAAGAAGGACGCCACGAAGATCTCTCAGAGCTCGAAAACGAATTGCGTCTCGAACTCAAGAAGATCGAAGACGACCGCGACCTGGCGATTGCTCAGCGTCAGCAGCAGGCCGAAACTGACCTTGCAGCTCTTGAAGCTGAAGGTGCAAAGGCTGAACAGCGCAAGCGCGCAACTCAGGCTGCTGAAAAAGAAATGACCCAGATTCGTACCGAAGCTGATGATCAGCTCACGCGTCTGCAGCAGGTATGGGAAGACTTCCGTACTCTGAAAGTTGGCGACCTCAAGCCTGAAGATGCCAACTTCGCTGAACTTCAAGACCGCTACGGCGACTACTTCGAGGCATACATGGGCGCAGAAGCGATCCGTCACCGTCTCGAAAACATCGACCTGAAAGCTGAAAGCGAATCACTGCACTTGCAGATCGCTGAAGGTAAAGGCCAGAAGAAGATCCGTGCGATCAAACGCCTGAAAGTCGTGAACAGCTTCCTGCAGGCAAGCACGAACCCTGCCGCTATGGTGCTTGAAGTAGTTCCGGTGATTCCACCAGAACTTCGCCCCATGGTGCAGCTTGACGGTGGCCGCTTCGCAACAAGTGACCTCAACGACCTGTACCGTCGTGTAATTAACCGCAACAACCGTCTACGTCGTCTGCTTGATCTCGGTGCTCCCGAAATCATCGTGAACAACGAGAAGCGCATGCTTCAGGAAGCTGTCGACGCACTGTTCGACAACGGTCGTCGCGGACGTCCGGTGACCGGCACAGGTAACCGTGCGCTGAAATCACTCAGTGACATGCTGAAGGGTAAGCAGGGACGTTTCCGTCAGAACCTGCTCGGTAAGCGCGTTGACTACTCCGGTCGTTCAGTGATTGTGGTTGGCCCGCAGCTGAAACTGCACCAGTGTGGCCTGCCGAAGGAAATGGCGCTCGAACTGTTCAAGCCGTTCGTTATTAAGCGTCTGATCGACCTGTCACATGCACAGAACATCAAGGCAGCTAAACGCATGGTTGAACGTGCACATCCCGAGGTTTGGGAAGTGCTCGAAGAAATCATCCGCGAACGTCCAGTTCTGCTGAACCGTGCACCGACCCTGCACCGCTTGGGTATTCAGGCATTCGAGCCACAGCTTGTTGAGGGTAAAGCCATTCAGCTTCACCCACTCGTGTGTGCTGCATTCAACGCTGACTTCGACGGTGACCAGATGGCGGTTCACCTGCCGCTGTCAGTTGAAGCCCAGGCTGAAGCTCGTCTGCTCATGCTCGCTTCAAACAACATCTTGAAGCCGTCAGACGGTCGTCCAGTAACCCTTCCTGCGCAGGACATGATCATTGGTCTGCACCACCTCACCACGGTGAAGGAAGGTGCAGTTGGCGAAGGCCGTGCGTTCGGTTCAGTTGCTGAAGCTATCCTCGCGATGGATCAGGGCAGCCTCGATTTGGGTGCACCGATCAAACTGCGTGTAACCGGTTACACCGATGCGGATGGCATCACCAGCGAGAAGCCTCGTCTGGTTGAAACCACTCTCGGTCGTGCCCTCTTCAACGAAGCACTGCCTGAGGATTACCCGTACTTCGAAAACCTCGCAGACAAGGGCACGCTCGCAAGCATTGTGAACGACCTTGCAGAGCGTTACCCGAAGGTTGAAGTTGCGGCAACACTTGACGCGATCAAGGACGCCGGCTTCTACTGGGCATCACGTTCAGGCGTGACCGTTGCCCTCAGCGATGTGGTGACCCCGACGAACAAGCGGGAAATCATCGAGAAGCATGAGGATGCGGCACAGGCTGTTCAGACGAAGTTCGACAAGGGTCTCATCACTGACTCAGAACGTCACCGTGAACTCGTTGACATCTGGACCGATGCGACGAACGAAGTTGCTGACTCAATGCAGGAAGCATTCCCGACTGACAACACGATTTATCGCATGGTGTCATCGGGGGCACGTGGTAACTGGCTACAGATTCGTAACATCGCGGGTATGCGTGGCCTGGTGAACGACCCGAAGGGTGAAATTATCCCTCGGCCGATCATTAGCTCGTACCGTGAAGGCCTGTCAGTTGCTGAGTACTTCATCGCGACTCACGGTGCTCGTAAGGGTCTTGCTGATACCGCGCTGCGTACCGCTGACTCGGGTTACCTCACCCGTCGTCTCGTGGACGTTTCACAGGATGTCATCATTCGTGAAGCAGACTGTGGTTCGGCCCGCGGACTTGACCTCGAAATCGCAACTCCAGACGCTAATGGTGTCTTGGTGCGTGATGAAGATGTTGAAAACTCGATCTACGCACGTACGCTCGCCGCAGATGTCGTTGACGCCGAAGGTGCAACTGTCGCTACCGCAGGTGAAGACGTCGGTGACGTACTCATTTCGAAGCTCATCAAGCTCGGCGTAACCGAAATTAAGGTTCGTTCGGTGCTGACATGCGAATCAGCTGTCGGTGTGTGTGCAGCCTGCTACGGCCGTTCACTCGCAACTGGTCAGCGTGTCGACATTGGTGAAGCAGTTGGTATTATCGCTGCTCAGTCAATTGGTGAGCCCGGTACCCAGCTGACGATGCGTACGTTCCACACCGGTGGTTCAGCATCAGCCGACGACATCACCCAGGGTCTGCCACGTGTGCAGGAGCTCTTCGAAGCTCGTACCCCGAAGGGTGCATCACCGATCGCAGAAGCCGCTGGTCGCATCACCATCGAAGACACCGAGAAGAGCCGTCGCATCGTGCTCGTACCGGACGATGGCAGTGAGCAGAAGACCTATCCGATCCTGAAACGTGCGACTTTGCTCGTTGAAGACGGAGACCAGGTCGAATTGGGCCAGCCGTTCATTCAAGGCACGCTTGACCCGAAGGATGTGCTGCAGGTCGGCGCAACCGACGCGGGCAAGCACGTTCCCGGCGAACGCGCAGTCCAGAAGTACCTCGTTGGCGGAGTCCAGGACGTATACCGTTCACAGGGTGTGCCGATCCACGACAAACACATTGAGGTTATTGTTCGCCAGATGCTGCGTAAGGTCACCGTAGTTGACCACGGTGAAACCGATCTGCTGCCGGGCGAACTGGTTGATCGTTCGCGCTACCAGCGCATCAGCCGTGAAGCAGTGCTCGAGGGTAAACGCCCGGCGACAGCACGTCCTGAAGTCATGGGTATCACCAAGGCTTCGCTGGCAACCGAATCATGGTTGTCGGCTGCATCCTTCCAGGAGACAACCCGCGTACTGACGCAGGCTGCCACCGAAGGAAGTAAGGATCCGCTCATCGGCCTCAAGGAGAACGTCATCATTGGTAAGCTCATCCCAGCCGGTACCGGCCTGGATGTCTACCGCGATGTTACGGTACAGGCAACTGAAGAGGCGAAATCCGAACGTTACCCGAACCGTATCTTCTCAGGCGATGGCGAATTCGACGAGAACGATTTTTCGTTCGTTGACTACGAAAGCTACTCGGGTGAAGAACTGCAGTAGAGACCGCTAGTCGATAGCGCACAACGGCGGGCACTCACCTTGGTGGGTGCCCGCTTTTGCGTCCTCAGACATGGATCCGCCAACAAAATGTCGTTCGAGAGCAGAAAATTCGACACAGACGGCGCGCGCGGGCAAATAATTGCTTATGCGTTGCTAGTGTGCTCACTGAAGAGCGTCAACCTGCATGGAGGCTAACAATGAGCGAAGCACGCGGACCCGAAGATGCCGGTTCTCCTGTTGAAGAAACCGCAGCGAACGAAGAGGACGTACGCGCTGCCGTGAAACGTGCTCAGCAGGCAAAGATGTCAGACGAGCATCTCAACGCTGAGAATGATTCAGCGCCGGGCGCTGACGCCACGGACAACGAACGAAGCAAGTATTTCGTTGAGGATCGTCGCGAAGAGGTCATCCGAGGTGACGGCTCTAGCGTGGTCGAAGAAGAAGTCCGCGAGACTGAAGTTCTTGAAACTTCAGATACCCGCCCGGAAATCGCAGACCATGAAGAACTGCCTTCTGCTTTGGCGTATAAAGAACGGTCTGCTGCCCCGGACACAGAACCGTATGATCCAATCGCTGACGAACAAGCAGCGCAAGACGCGGTTGAGAAGGCTCGCAAAGCCGAAGAACCGGAAACAATCCAGGTTGAAAAAGACCATCCGATGGCCGCACTGTACCTGCAGGCACCGACTCCGCCAGAACTGTACGGAAACCGTGGCGCAGGTATTCTCATTTCACTGCTCGGCGCGATTATTTTTGCAGCGGTCTACGCAGGCATTATTGCGCTCGGACTCGCACGGCACTATCCGCCGTCCACTTTCGTAACCGATGGGTTACTGCCACACATTACGTCGATCGGCTTCATAGCATCTGCTGTGGGGTTCTTTGTCGGCATGGTGATCCTCGTCTTGTTTGTGGGTCGAGCAGGCTGGTGGGCCTACGTGCTTGGCGGCTTCTGGGTTGCTGTATTCGTTTGGGCGGCCGCAACAGTTGGCTACGGATACTCACCTGACATTACGGGACTGAACTTCGAATGGGACCTGCCGTCGGTGGCTGCCGTAGGAAGTGTGCCTCAGGTGCTCGCGGCCGCACTCGTGGCTCGCGAAGTCGCAATTTGGTTTGGGGCGTGGATCGGCCGACGTGGGCGTAAAATGACTGCTAGGAACCGAGAAGCGATCGCAGACTATGAAGCAGCGGTTGCTGAATCAAAATCGAAGTCTCAAGTGAGCTGAACCACGAACTGAGGTAACGGTGGCTGAACAGAAGCGAAGGGGAGTCACAAGAGGATACGTCTGGATGCTGATTTTTGCGTCGGTACTCTTGACGGTCTCGCTCATTGTTGCCTTCTGGGGGCTCACCTCGCTGATCACGCTGAAGTTTCCCGTCGAAACCCAGGTTCCACGAATCACCGCCCCCGGCATCATTATGGTGACAATCGGTGTTCTAGCGTGGTCAATGTGGCAGCAGTCGCTGAATGTGCTGCGCGGGCATGTGGCGGTGCCAATAGGGCGTGCGATCGGTGTGGCCGTCGTCGTGTATGTAATTTGGTCGGTTTTGGGAATGCTTGCCGGTATGCCTGCTGCTGAAACGTGGCTGAGCCCCTTCGCAATCGAGTTAATTCCGATCTTTGTGCTTGGTGCGCTGTGCGGATGGTGGGTACTGCTTCGTCGTGTATACACAAATAAGCCGACCCCGCAGTGGCCATGGGAGAAAAAAGACCAGGCGGAGCGGGAAATCGAAGAGCTCAATGATATCTGGCATTCGTCGAGCGACGAAGGTGATGATGATACTCCGCCGCAGGAGCGCCTGTGAACGAAGCAGGAAGCGAGCACAGCCAGGCACCGAACCCTGAAATCGTGCAGGCTGTCAACGTGGCCGTGGACCATTGGCTGCGATGGGTGGCGAAATGGCAGCCAGGGTCACAGCGGACCCGCTCAAACCTCTGCCGAAAATGTACGGGCTCACCGCTGGTACAAGCCGCTGGAATCAATGGAGACGTCCCGCACCAGGTGACGCATGCGTTAGTTTCGCGACTGCACCGCATTATCGACCGAACTGTTGATGACTACACTGAACGGCACCTCACTGCGTTGCATGCCGAGCTCGAAGGCGAATCGTTGTGGAAGGCTCCCGCATTCGACCCGACTGAAGGTCTCGAACCTGAATATGATGGGGTCGACGTGGATCCTTTGCCTGACAGTGAAGTACAGCCGTTCTTGTTCACGCTCCAGGGTCTTGCTGAAGAAACTACGCCGGAGCCGGCGTTGCCCCGACCGCCGCTGAGCGCCGATGAAAAGGCGCAGCTGCGGCGAGACATAGATGCGGCCGATCAGATTGCGGTCTCAGCGGGGCAGCAGGTGTGCTTTGCCGTTGCTGAACATCGGAGCAGAATTAGTTCAGCGATTACACACTTTGTTGAACCGCAGATTCAAGACCTACTCTCCGAGCTCAGTAGACACCTCGAACCTCCGCAATAGTATTTCGAGCCACGAGGCGGTGTCTTCCCAACCTGACACTTCGTGGCAGCGTGCACCCATGGCGAGCACAGGGTAATCGTTTCCGTCGGGATCAAGCCGATCACCCACGAACAGCATGTCATCGAGTGGAATGCCCGTGTGCTCGACAAGCTTTCGCATACCGTAGGCTTTATCGATGCCGCGGCGCGTGATATCGACTGACGTGGATCCACCGCTTCGCACCTCCAGGTTCGGAAGACGCTTCTGCACGGCACGGCTCAACTGGTTCTTTTTTTCACCTGAAGGGTCCCACGCCATTTTTTGGGGGAGCGGGGCTTGCTGCCCGAGTGCGGAATAGGTCACTTGTGAACCACGATCTTCAAGGATCTGCCCCCAAGGGTCATCGACCCACAATCCCAGACGCTGTGCTTCTTCGCGCAGCGCCGTTAGGCTATCGGCTCGTTCTTCAGCCGTCAGGACCTCGCGAAACACGGTCACCCATGCTCCGCTGCGGCGTACCTCATAGTGAGTCCCGCACGTCGGAAGCACATGCAGGTTCTCGAGTTTTTCCTCCGTCATGTGTACTACAGATTCGAGAGGTGTGAGAAGTTGTTGCTGGAACTGTGCGATCGCACCGCCCGATATCACCGCGACATGTGCTTGTTCCAGTAGCTTCGTGAGTAGATCACTCATACGGTTTGGAATACGTGCTTTTGAGGGTGCGAGAGTGTCATCGAGGTCGAAGGCAATGAGGCGTGGGAGTTTGGTCACAACAGTAATCGTGCCACAGCAGAATGAATTGAATTTGTGACGCAGCGGATTCGCATCGACGAAATTTCTGGAGTATTGTTCTAGTTGCGCTTGATGCGGATTCGTATCGCGTAAATCGGGATGTGGCGCAGTTTGGTAGCGCACGTCGTTCGGGACGACG
The DNA here is from genome assembly GCA_052085365.1 of Canibacter sp. Taxonomy (GTDB): domain Bacteria; phylum Actinomycetota; class Actinomycetes; order Actinomycetales; family Microbacteriaceae; genus Canibacter. The sequence goes on from JBQDFP010000009.1 coordinate 65,064, forward strand.
GGGTCGCAGGTTCAAATCCTGTCATCCCGACCAAAGGAGAACCCCTGCTCGCAGAGACAACATCGGTGAGCAGGGGTTCTATATTTCATGCCGTTGCATTGCGCATTGCGTCCGGACGGTGTCCGGGCCGCTTGAATTAAGAATCGTTGACGGGAAGTCGAACTGTCTCGGTTGACGTGTGTTCATATGGCATACGGTCACGCTGGTAGGTGATGCTGTTGTATCCGTGTTCTTCGGGGCGGCCGTCTTCACCGATGTTTACAAAGACGATCTTGTCGATTGAGAGGATTGTTTTGCGGGTAATCATATTGCGTACTATCGCACGCATGGTCAGCGAGGTTCGACCAAATTTCGTTGCGATCAGTCCGAGTTCCAGCAGGTCACCTTGCTGTGCAGAGGACTCAAAATTAATTTCCGAAATGAACTTAGTAACCACATGATGGTTGCCGAGCTGGATGATTGCGTATATAGCAGCTTCTTCATCAATCCATCGCAGCAGACTGCCGCCGAAGAGAGTGCCGTTCGCATTGAGATCTTCTGGACGCACCCATTTCCGTGTGTGAAAGTTAACGTCACCATCTCGTTGAATGTCGGTCTGAGATTCCATACCTTCATCTTATTGCGCAAACATCTTACGATTTGCCTTTAGACTGAACGCGTACTTGACCAGTAAGCTGAATGCTTTTACAGTCCGCTAACACTGCCGCTAAGGAGCCTCATGTTTCTCAGACGAGGGAAAGCGCCCCGAAAGACCGAAGCCATCACGAAGATGGGTGCACCCGCACGCGCCGCTTCGCTATGGAGTGATGGGTTTGGAACTGTTGCGTCACGAGCTCTACAGATCATCATTGTGGTGCTGCTTGCCGGTTCGACCATCTGGGGGCTCCACTTCCTGTCAACGGTCGCGATTCCGATCGTGTTGGCTGTCATCTTCGCGGCAACCTTCAACCCAGTGATGCGCTGGCTACGCGCGCATAAAGTGCCCTCGTTGCTGGCAACTATTATTGTTTTGTTAGCACTCGTGCTTCTGCTGAGTGGCTTAGGCTATTTGGTTGCTTGGGCCGTGCGAGACCAGTGGGACGAACTGCAACAGCAAGCGACCGACGGGTTCAATCAGGTGATTGTCTGGGCAAACCAGCTGCCGTTCTCTCCGACGGCTGAACAAATTGAATCCTGGCGGGAAACTGCGATTGATTTTCTCACCAGCTCACAATTTGGGTCTGGTGCACTGGCTGGAGTCAGCGTCGTAACGAACCTGATCACCGGAATGGTGTTGACCGTTGTCATTCTGTTCTTTTTCTTGAAAGACGGACCACAAATCTGGCGTTTCTTATGCCGCCCGTTCGAAGGCGAAGCTGCGGACCGTGCTGACCGAATCGGGGACAAAGTTGTCAAGACACTTGGATCCTATGTACGCGGTACAGCAAGTGTCGCCGCAGTTGATGCGATCGGTATCGGTATCGGACTGGTCATTTTGCAGGTTCCATTGGCCATTCCGTTGGCGGTGCTCGTGTTCCCGCTCGCGTTTATTCCGATCGTTGGTGCAGTACTAGCCGGCGTTCTTGCAGCGCTTGTGGCGCTGGTGTCGAACGGGATCGTGAACGCATTACTTGTTGTTGGTGTGGTTGTTCTGGTGAACCAGCTTGAAGGGAACTTCCTGCAGCCAGTACTCATGGGGCGCGCGCTCAAACTCCACTCTCTTGTGATTTTGCTTGCGTTGACCATCGGTACAGTGACCGCTCAGATATTGGGTGCTGTGCTTGCGGTCCCAATTGCTGCGGTTGTGTGGGGAGTCATACAAATCTGGGATGGGCCAGACACACCAGCTCGTTGGGCCCGACCAAAACGGGGAGAACTGAAGTCTTAGACGAGTTCATGCTGCAAGATCTTCTTGAGCAGAATTATGCTCGCGAAGGATCCAAGCGGGATGTTGACGTGCGGCAATAAGGTCGGCCACCACGTGTAAGAAGCACACGTGCCCATTGCGGTGTGGATGAGTTTCAGTCCGTTTCAATATGTCTGTTGCGACACCGGTCATACCGAGCAGCCACCAGGAAAATACACGTAGCGCTTGAATCTGCGGTTGAAGCCGGCTGGGCGCATAGGCACACAGTGTGCCCAAATATTCGCAGAAGAGCCTGAGATGTGTGGTGTCCGGCCGTTCATTACCGAGTTCTGCCAGTACAGTGCTCAGTATTCTTTGCCGGACGGCCGTATCAAAAAGTTTCCCACTGGGTGCACGCATAAGGAACTCTCTCATGGTCACACCGTGCAGGTCGAGACTCTCAGTAATGAGGTCCAGGCATCCATCCGTGGTGAGAGACGCAACGAAGGCCGCATTTAACCAGTGTTCCTCTCGTTGTATTGCAGCGATCAGCTTGGCGTGGATGGTGTGCTTCGTTTGTGCGGGTGAACCAAGATTTATTTCACGCCAGAGCGGAGTGATCGATGTGATGTCTGTGACCGTTTTTGTTGGATCCTGAGTTTGTCTGGGCCATGGCGACGCACGGTGGCAGGAGCGGTGGACGGCCGCAGCTACGTCATTCCATACCTCAGGAAGTTGAGCTACATGAGACAGATTATCGATGGGCCGGTCGATTCGAGCAGTGCATTCGAGCGCTACGTCAGAGTTGCGCACCTCTGTAAGTGGATGCCCACCCAACGGTGTTGAACCATCAGGGTGATAGCTCGCCCACGATGTCTCAGAGACGCAGACCGCTTCAACAGTTTCGCGACCGGTGAGAGAGACCTCTGCCTGACAGACCTTGATGAGGTCTGTGCCTGGAAGGGTGTCCGGGGTAGTGATTGCCTGGGCGGTGTAATAGAGCAGCGCAATCTGATCGATGTCGCGAAGCTCCCGCACCATTCCCGCGAGCGTTTGTGCAACTTCTTTATAGACCGCGTCCTGTGAGCCTGAAGAGGCTGGTTTCGATTTGACGGACGTCGGTTCTGGAATCGCGATGCGAAAGGCGCCGCGGCTGCGCTTCCTACTCAAGAGGATAACAACGACACTGTTCGTCACGGTATAGCCGAGCAGAAACGGTGCCGCAGCCACGAGGTCTCGTGCGCTAGAACACGTAACAGCAGATGAGAATGGCGATGAGGATGAAGGAGTCATGCTCAGAAGCATGCAAGAACTCATACTGACGTAAGCGCGCGTCTGACGTGCTGTGGACAACTGAGTGTCAGCTGCACGCGCTTCTTGGCGTGCACAACAGAATATTGCTGGGCCGAACCAGTAAAACTATGAAGCTTCTGGCCCAGTTGAGTCGAACTGTGTGAGATCAGACTCGAGCGCTACCCATGCGAGCATGGCGCATTTCACACGCATCACAAATTTGCCGACGCCTTGGAACGCCACTGCGTCACCCAACGGTTCGTCGTCTGCGATACCGACACCTTTTGAACGAAGCATCTCTCGAAAGAGACCGATCCGTTCAGTTGCGTCTGCGACAGTCCAAGTCTCATCACGCACCATTTGGGACAGAATCGAAGCAGATGCGGTCGAGATCGAGCACCCTTGACCTTCCCAAGCAAGCTTTTCAATAACTCCGGTCTCACGGTTCATTGCGATGCGAAGCGTGATCTCGTCACCGCAGCTTGGGTTGTATTCGTGATGCTCGAAGGTCTCGGTGCCTGCGGGCGGCTCGAGTTCGCCGCGGCCGATGGGACGCTTCGAATGGTCGAGAATGAGCTCCTGGTAGAGCGAGTCAAGTCCGTTCACTTTTTAATACCTCGTTTGGAAACGCTGGTGAGCGTTAGTCAATTTGAAAATAGCGCAGTGCGTCAGATACTCCTGAAACGAAGCGATCCACCTCTGCTTCTGTTGTGGTGGCATGCACACTCGCGCGAACACTGGATGGCGTTCCGAGCGCACGGTGTAAGGGTTGTGCACAGTGGTGACCGGTCCGAACGAGCACACCCTGGGTATCGAGAACTTGACCCAGGTCGTGTCCGTGTAGGCCTGCAACTGCAACAGCGGTAAGCGCTACACGTTCGTCGGACTGTGGGCCGAGCAAGCGTACTGAGGACAGACCCTTGAGACCCTCAACGAGACGAGCAACCAGTTCGTGTTCCCGGCGGGCAACACGATTCATGTTGAGCTCTTGGAGCATGCGAGCAGCCTCACCCAATGCCACCACCTGTGACACTGGTTGGGTGCCGGGTTCGAATCGGAGCGGGGCCGGAAGATATTCAGCGTGTTCCATCGTCACCTGCGTAATTGCTGAGCCACCCGTACGCGCCGGCGGGAGTGCGTTCAACACTTCGGTCCGGCCTACCAACACTCCAATACCGTTCGGCCCAAACATCTTATGGCCAGAGAACGCCGCAAAATCAATACCGAGTGCTGAGAAGTTCACCGGAATGTGCGGCACCGACTGGCATGCGTCGAGCACTGTCAGGGCACGACCCTGTGTTTTGTCGCGGGTAAGTGCCACGAGTTCAGCTACGGGAGCAACCCAGCCGGTCACGTTTGAGACGTGAGAGAACGCAAAAACCTTCGTCCGAGGGTTCAATGCTTCACTTGCGGCCTCCAGAGACCACGTACCGTGTTCATTCACCGGAATGTATTTGAGTGTTGCGCCGGTGCGTGCTGCAAGCCGCTGCCAGGGTATGAGGTTCGCATGGTGTTCTGCCTCGGTCACGAGAATTTCGTCGCCTGCTTCCAGAGCGAACCGTTCGGAACCCGGTACCGCCAGCGCCGAAACCTGTGCGCCAATCGTGGCGTCGGTGAGCGACTGCGCAATCTGGTTAAGCGCATCGGTAGCTCCGGCGGTCCACACCACTGAATAGTCGCGACCCGCGCCAACGAGAGAAGCAATAGCTTCTCGCGCCTCTTCGAAATCGTTTGTCGCCTCGCCGACCGCGTTACTCGTACCACGGTGGACGGCCGCATTACGGTGCGTGAGGAATTCACGCTCAACATTCAACACACGCTCCGGACGTTGCGCAGTTGCCGCGGAGTCCAGATACGCGACGGGTTTTCCGTCAACCTCCGGCAGGTTCGCAAAGTAAGGAAATTCTTGTCGAAGCTCTTCTACTTCTTGTGCGTTAAATGTCTCCGAGGTCATGGCCTCATTGTCTCACTTCGTCGGACCTATCGGGGGTTCGTCACTTAGCGCTTGGCGAACATGCCCTTCGCCGGGAGTCAGCAACTCGGCTGTTTCTTGCAGTGGCGTATCGTCAGTGTTCACCAATATCGGTTCTGTTTCACCGGTTGTTTCAGGCCCTGGCGGCGTCCAGAAAAAGTTGAGGGCCCCGGCCGCAAAAATACAGAACCCGCCAGCAACAGGTACTAGAAGCGCCGCCCACGTGCCGTAGATCTCGGCAAGTGAACCGGTTGCGGCTGCTGCGAGTGACTGCCCCAACACCAGACCAGAGCTGAGCGCCGTCATCACTGTTGCAGACCGGCCACGTGGGCTCCTATCCGCAGCGAAAGCGTAAAACGTGACCAATACCGGGCCGATACCGATACCGGTGACCAACAGCGAGATCACAATGCCCGACGGAGTATGCCACACGCTCAACAACGCAGTTCCGACCGCGAGAAGTGCGCCAAAGACGAGCCACCGCCACCGCTTCGGGAAACGGGGTGAGAACCATGAGACTGATAGCGCCAATATTGCGGAGCCCACACCCATGATTCCGTACCACAGGCCCGCAGACTCCGCGTCGCCGTGATCGCCCATGAGCGCGGTAAGGGCGGTCAGCACACTGCCGAACAAGACCCCCATGAATGTTGTACCCAACACGACCACAACAACACCGAATCGGAACACGTCACGTAATGGATCGACCTCATCGGCGCGGGAAGATTTTGGAATCACCGGAGGCGTCGTGTGGTGGAACGCGAACGCGTACCCGGCGATCACTGTCAGTGCCGCAGCCACAATCAACGGCAGCCATGCGTTAAAGAGTGTTGCGAGCAGGCCCACAGAAACCGGCCCGAACACAAAACTGACTTCATCCAGTGTTGAATCGATTGCGAACGCCTGCCCAAACAGTTTCGGCCGTCGCCGTTTCTCAGCCCCATTTTGTATGACGTGAACGAGTCGTGCACGCGACATTGGGGACATCTGTGGGGCAGTTGCGCCGACCAAAAACCCCAGCACAAACACGACCCAGTCCGCTGCCGACGTGTACGCCACCCATGCGAGCGCTGAGATCGCAACTGTATTGAGCGTGCCAGTGACCAAAATTGTGATGCGCTGCCCGTATCGATCAGCGCAGCCTCCAATTACCGGAGCAAAACACGCAGACCCAATCCCCACGAACGCAGAGTTAATTCCAGCTGTTTGCACTGATCCACGCGCCACAACAATCAACGTGAGCACACCAATCACCATCATTGCGTACGGGAATCGTGCGAGAAATGCGAGCGGGAAATATTCCGGTCCCGTGAGGCGAAACAGTGATGGCCGGGAAGTTTGAGTCATATTGTTCTTAGAATACCTGTTCAGCGAAACAGCATAGGCTTACTAGCATGATCGTTCTGGCCGGCACCCCAATAGGTAACCTCGCTGACGCGTCAGAGCGGCTCAAAGAGACCCTCGCGACAGCTGACATGATCGCTGCAGAGGACACACGCCGTACTCGGCAACTCATGCAGTTGCTGAATATTTCTACGCGCGCAGATATTGTCCCGCTGCACGACCATAACGAGCACAGCAAAGCTGCTGAACTCGTTGAACGTGCTCGGGATGAAACGGTGGTACTCGTCAGTGACGCCGGAATGCCGACCGTTTCTGACCCCGGTTTTCGTGTCGTTGCCGCAGCTCAAAATTCGGGTGTGCCTGTCTCAGTCGTGCCAGGACCCAGCGCTGTGCTGAGTGCGCTCGCCGTGTCAGGTCTCGCAACCGATCGGTTTAGTTTTGAGGGCTTTGTTCCCAGAAAAGCCGGAGATCGAGACGCACTGTTACGTGAGCTTGCACAGGAGAAGCGCACGATGGTGTTCTTTGAGTCTCCGCAGCGGCTCGCATCGTCTCTGCATGATTTTGCGCGAGTTTTCGGCGGGGATCGCGAAGCAGCGGTCTGCAGAGAACTTACGAAAATGTATGAAGAAGTGAAACGTGGATCTATTGAAGAACTCGCAGCGTGGGCGAGCGAAGGGGTCCGTGGGGAAATTGTGATTGTTGTTGCCGGCTATCGGGGGAGTCCCTGGACCATTGAACGTGGTGACGAAGAAGTTGCTGTCTTGGTTTCTGACGGCGTGAGGTTAAAAGCTGCAACGAGGCAGGTGGCTGAAGTATCGGGCCTACAGGCTCGAGAGCTATACAACAGGGCAGTCGCCCGCCGTGCAGAAGAGGATGTAGATGACTCAAGTGAGTGACAGCACAGAAGCGAGCAGCACAGCCGGGAGGTCGAAAGCCACACTGCTATCGCGAGCATACCTGTGGCAGATGGCGGTTCCGTTAGTTTGGTTTGGCCTAGTTGCAGGCATTTCGTTTATTGAGGCACCTCTGAAGTTTCAGGCCCCCGGCATCACAATTCCTCTGGGGCTGGGAATCGGGCGTCTCGTATTTGCCGTATTAAATGCCGCTGAGGCCGCGTTGTTGATCGCGTTAGTTGCGGTGCACGTGTGGCCACGCGCGAGTCGCGCGGTGAAGAAACGACTCTGGCTCGTGATCGCCTTGACGGTCACGTTTGTGGCAAAGGTCGGAATAGTCAGGCCGCCATTGAACTCGCGCACGGACCTGGTGCTTGCAGGTGCTGAGCCCGGCGAGTCGGTGTGGCATTACTGGTACATTGCCGCAGACCTGGTGACCCTGGTGTTGCTCATTGCTGTGGCAATATCGGCGGGCCGTGCGCTGTGGGTTGCTCAAAGGCAAGCAATCCTGCAGGCGTCGAAGGCCGCAGCTATTGGCGTCGACAGTCAGCTAAAATAGGGCGGCCCCTCAGGTTTCCAACACCTCGGTTCGACACAATGGACTGATCCGCTTGTAGATTTCTTCGGCCCCCTGCCTCTGTGCTGTCGTGCTGATCGGAATAAGGAGAATACGTGAAACGCACTCTCGTGCTCATTCCCGCAATTGCACTGGCTGCCTCAATGCTGGTTGCTTGTTCATCGTCCGACGATCAAAGCGAGTCTTCAGGGCCAACAGATGTCGGGTTTGAATGTGCCGCATCGGGTGCGGTCAGCGACAGTGTGAAAGTCTCCGGCGATCGCGGCGGTGACCTGAAGATTACAGCTGACACTCCCTCCAGCGTCAAGAAACAGGAATCGACCGTTGCTGAATCTGGAGACGGTCGCGAAATTGAAGAGGGCGACTCAGTTTCAGTCGTTATTAGTCTCTTCGACGGCGAATCAGGTGACGCTGTCACCTCTGAGGCGACAGCTGTGGGCATCCAAACCGATCAGGTGCAAGCATGGGTCGGTAATGCGCTTGCCTGCGGTGACTCGAAAGCACGCGTTGTCTCTGCCGCACCTGTCTCAAGCATCTGGGAAGATGTCGCACAAACTGGGCTTGACAAGCTGAAGCAAGACGGTGACGTCATTATGGTGTTTGATAAGCTCGGCGCACTGCCTAGCGAAGAGGCACCCAAGGACTTGCTTGAGAAAGCTGACGGCACTGCGCAGCAGGCGCCGGCGGACTACCCAGCGGTCACACTCGCCGACAATGGTGAGCCGACCATTACGATGCCGGAAGGCGCCGAAGCCCCGAGCGAACTCGAAATTTCGCCGTTGATCGAAGGTGACGGTGAAGAGGTTCAGCCCGGAGATCGTGTCTGGGTGACCTACCGCGGTGTAATCTGGCGGACCGGCGAAGAGTTTGATTCGAGTTGGAAGACAGGCGAGCCTGCCGGTTTCATTACCATTGAAGTCATTAACGGTTTTCGAGAAGCACTCGAGGGACACACTGTCGGCTCGCAAGTTGTGGCAATCATTCCACCTGAAGATGGGTACGGCGCGGACGGACTCGTGCAACGTGGATTTGAACCCGATGATGTGATGGTGTTTGTGTTTGACATTGTCGGAACCGTGCATGCCGAATAGTTCGCGCATCTGAGCGCTAATTTCAACCTGAAACCAGTCGAATATGCAAGAAGTGTTGCTCTACATACTCGGAATTTTGATCGTCTTGATCGGAATCGGAGTGTCTATCGGGCTCCACGAAATTGGTCACTTGGTGCCGGCAAAACTGTTCGGTGTGAAAGTAACTCAATACATGGTCGGTTTCGGCAAGACAATTTGGTCGAAGAAAAAAGGTGACACCGAATATGGCGTGAAACTTCTTCCCCTTGGCGGATATGTCGCGATGACCGGCATGTATCCGCCGGCAAAACCGGGGGACGCGCCGCGAGCATCAACGACCGGGTTCTTGAACTCAGTCGTTGAAGAGAGCGCTACGGTTACAAGAAACCGTGGTGGGCGGGTAGCTGCGCTCGTCGACGATGCACGTTTGGCAAGCGCCGAAACCATTGCAGAAGGTGAAGACCACCGGACTTTTTATCGGCTTCCTGTCTGGAAGAAGATCATTGTCATGCTTGGTGGTCCGTTTGTGAACCTCATTCTTGCATTTGTGTTTTTCGCAGTACTTGTCAGCGGTATCGGAGTAGCAACGAGCAGTACCACGATCGGCAGCGTGAGCGAGTGTCTCGTCGCTGCAGGATCCACCCAAACCACGTGCGACAGTGACGACATTGCCGCACCCGCGGCTGCAGCCGGGATTCAACCGGGTGATCGCATTGAAAAAGTCAACGCAACAGTCATCACCGAATGGGAACAGTTTCGTTCGCTTATTGCAGCACACCCCGACAGCACACTGAATGTTGTCGTTGAACGTGACAGGCAGCCCGTAGAATTACAGCTCACGCCTGCGCTGAATGAACGTGCTGTTTATGATGATCTCGGTCGGCCCGTAAACAATGAGGACGGGAAACAGGCGACCGAACAGGTGGGTATGATCGGTGCCTCACCTGCATCAGAAATTCAACAGCAGCCCGTGACAGAAGTCCCCTCCTATGTTGGTCAAAACATTTCAGCTGTAGCGGGGGTCTTCGCAAAGCTGCCGCAGCGCATGGTGGACGTGTGGAATGCAGCGTTTGGTGCACAGGAGCGTGACCCTAACGGCCCCATTAGTGTGGTTGGTGTTGGGCGTATGGCCGGAGAAATTGCGAGCCTCGACACCGCTCCCGTTGTTCAAAAAGTGGGAGCGTTGGTGAGCCTGTTAGCGGGCCTTAACGTTGCGCTGTTTGTGTTCAATTTGATTCCACTCATGCCACTAGATGGCGGACATATTGCCGGAGCGTTATATGAAGGCGCGAAGCGACGGCTTGCGAAGCTGTTTGGCCGTCCGGACCCTGGCCCGGTCGACACCGCAAGAATGGTGCCTGTGACCTTTGTTGTTGTGCTGTTGCTTGGCGCGATGACACTCCTGCTCGTCTACGCTGACCTCGTGAAGCCCGTGAGTTTATTTGGCTAGCCTGCGCACGAAGGCATGCGCTGAGCGAAATGTCATATCAGGAGCCTAGACTGGCAGTGTGGACAACCAGCAGCCTGAACCTCTCACCTCCGATGAACTGCAGCAAGAAATCTCGCAGCTTATTGAACGGGCGGGGGTGACCCGTTCAACGAGTCTCGTGCGCCGTCTTATGCGAACCTCGGTTGCTCTGGGCACGGACGACCTTCCGAGGCTTGATTTAAAGATCGCGGCAGCAGCGCTTGAAGAAATGCACCGTGCCTTCCAAATTTTCGTGCCTTACGGCGACGTGCCGAAGGTCACCGTGTTTGGTTCCGCACGTACGAAAACATTCGACCCGCTGTACCGGGCAGCCCACGATGTAGCGAAAAAGCTTGCTGATCAGGGGTGGATGGTGGTGACCGGCGCCGGACCCGGAATCATGGAGGCTGCGGCCCAGGGAGCCGGTCCGGAACTTTCGATTGGTGTGTCAATTCGGTTGCCGTTTGAAGAAGCGCCGAACGAATTCATTCAGCAGGACCCGAAACACGTGTCGATGAAATACTTTTTCACCCGCAAGCTCATGCTGATGAAAGAGTCAAAAGGTTTCGTTTGCCTCCCGGGTGGGTTCGGCACAATGGACGAAATGTTTGAACTCTTAACACTGCAACAAACTGGTAAAGCAGAGCCTGTGCCGATTGTGCTGCTAGACCGCCCAGGGGGAACCTATTGGTCGGGCCTTCGTGACTACGTCACCCGTGAACTCGCGGGCCTCGGCATGATTACCGCAAACGATCTCGATCGAATTCTTTTCACCCATTCTGAGGAAGCCGCGGTGCAAGAAATCCTCACCTTCTGGCATAACTATCGCTCCCTTCGCTGGGTTGATGATCGGCTCGTGTTTCGACTCAAACACACGCCTACTCCGCAAGAAATTGCGAGTCTCAACCGGAGATTTACAGACCTCCTCGAATCTGGCGAATTCACACTCAGCGAACCCCTTCCAGACGAAGTACGTGATGACGACGACCTAGAATCACCCCGAATTGTCTTCGTGCCCAAGCCCCGCCAAGTGGGGTCGCTGCATCGAATTATTCGCGCAATAAACAGTTTTCGAAGCGCAGGACCAGTAGCGTAGACACGTGATGAACGAGACAGAACAAGACCCGAGCCAGATTCCCTATCGTAGGCAAGTGTCGTTTGTGCGTCGTGGAGGACGTCTCACCAGTGGTCAGGAACGCGCGCTACGCGATCTCGCACCGGAATATCTGATTACTGTTCCCCGTGACCGAGCCGCAACTAGTGTCGCACCCAATTTCACTGCAGACTTGAAGACATGGTTTGGGCGAACCGCACCGCTTACTGTGGAAATCGGCAGTGGCCAAGGGCACCAAATTGTGCATGCTGCGCAGCACGCGCCGGAACGGGACTTTCTTGCGCTAGAAGTATTCACCGGGGGGCTTGCTCGTACCATGGTGCTTGCCGAGGAACACGACGTGCATAACCTACGCATGATCGAAGCAAACGCACCTGAAGTTCTCGAACATGTGCTCCCGGTTGGTTCAGTCGACGAATTGTGGATCTTCTTTCCAGACCCGTGGCACAAAGCTCGCCATCACAAACGCCGACTGATCACCCCAGCGTTTGCGGGCCTTGTCACACAAGCGCTCCGTCCCGGCGGTCTGATCCGCCTTGCAACAGACTGGGAAGATTACGCTGAGCAAATGCGTGACGTACTTGATGGTGCAGACGGCTTAAGACGGTGTTTTGACGGAGAGTGGGCTCCACGTTTCGACGGGAGAGTACTCACCGCCTTTGAACAAAAAGGGAAAGACAAAGGTCGTGAGATTCGTGACCTGACGTATTGCAGGGACGAGCATGACGCTACTTCCTAGCGACTCCGACAACAACAGTAACGGTGCTTCAGATCCCCAAGATGGTGTCGGACACTGGAATATCGACAGCGGTTCTGGACCACGACCAACCGGGGAATTCCATGTGCCCAACGCATGGATACCGGCGCTCCTGGTCTGCCTCGCGGCCCCTACTATGTTCGTGTTTCAACTCACGCCCGTGGCCTGGTTACTCATCCTGTTGGGACTTATTCTCTCCTTTACGTGGCAGCGGGAGGCGAAACAAAAACAACGGGCAGAACTCCTGCAAAGCACCCCCGACCCACGAAGCCCAATATCGCTTATCCAAGTGTTTGGATATCAACGCAGTTTGAAACAGCCGGGGCTCACGCGTGACCTGTTCGTAATTTCTCTGGGAATGCTGATTGTTCACTCAATCCCGCTTCAAGCACAGCTCGATACCTGGTCGATGTTTCGATTCACCGTCGCGCTCGGTCTCGCAGTGCTTGTGCCGTACGTCATCTCTAAGAACCTGTACCGTGACCACGCCATCAAATTTCCATGGCGAGGCGAAGGACGCTGGGGAGTATGGCACTTCGCGTGGCTCGCATTTGTGTTGGTTGCGGCATGGCTGATCCTGCCCTGGTACTTCATTTCGAGCGGCGCATACCAAAACTGGCCAGAAGTCACGGATGCAAACCTCATTGTGCGACTCTTCATCGGAGTTGGTGCGGTCGGAATATGGGATGAACTCTTCTTCATCTGCATCGTCTTTGCGTTGCTACGGCGGCACCTTCCAGACTGGCAAGCGAACCTGCTTCAAGCGCTCGTGTTCGTGTCGTTCCTGTGGGAACTCGGGTACCAATCGTGGGGCCCGCTCTTGACCATTCCGTTTGCTTTGATTCAGGGGTATATTTTTAAGAAATCGAAGTCGTTGAGCTACGTAGTCACGGTGCACCTGCTGTTTGACGCATTCGTGTTTCTCGTACTCGTGCACGCTCATAACCCGGGCAGTATCGGTATCTTTCTCACCTCTCCGTAATATCCTCGAAAACACCAGGACAAATTCGAAAGGCACTATGAGCACCGACGTGACCACTGCAGACCCCAACTTCATTGATGCTCGGGTGTTTCCGTCTACTGCGCGCCGTGGACGCTCATGCGGCCAGCTCAAAATAGGCGGAATTCGCGCCACCGAACTCATTCAACAGTTCGGTTCGCCTCTCTACATCATCGATGAGGACGAGGCGCGAGCTCGAGCAGTGGCAGCACGTGAAGCATTTGAGCGCGCAGCAGCGAAAATTGGCACCGAGGTGTCGGTTTATTATGCCGGCAAAGCCTTCCTCTGCGTAGAAGTAGCGAAATGGATGAACGACGAAGGTCTCAACATTGATGTTGCAAGTGGTGGTGAACTCGCAGTAGCGCTCGCCGCACAGGTTGACCCTGCACGAATCGGTTTTCACGGCAATAACAAATCGGTGGCAGAAATCGAGCGTGCGGTCGCTGCGGGTGTGGGAACCATTATTGTCGACAGTGAGATCGAGATCGAAAGGGTGGCCTCGGCGGCCGCAACGGCAGGAGCGCAGCAGAAGGTGCGTTTGCGCGTCAATAGTGGGGTGCATGCATCAACACATGACTATCTTGCTACCGCACACGAAGACCAAAAGTTTGGAATGCCACTGGCAGACGCACCCCGACTGGTGCGCCAGATTACTGAAGAGTCCAGCCTCGATTTCCGAGGCTTACACTGCCACATCGGCTCACAAATCTTCGCTACCGATGGGTTTAGGGAATCAGCCCGCAGGCTGCTTTCCGTGTATAAAGAACTCGCTGGAATTACTGGTTCAGCGATCCCCGAACTCAACCTTGGTGGCGGGTTTGGTATTGCCTACCTGCCCAGCGAAGCAGATGATGTGCCAACGTTTACCCAGGTTGCTGAAGAAATCACGACGATTGTGGCTGAAGTCAGTGCCGAATTCGGACTTCAGGTTCCGCGACTGGCATTTGAACCCGGTAGGTCAATTATTGGTCCTGCTGGGGTCACTCTGTATTCGGTCGGCACCGTCAAGCCTGTTTCCTTGACCGGCAGTGACCAGGCTGACACAGGCGACTCAGCACACGAGCGGCTGTATGTCAGTGTTGATGGAGGAATGAGCGATAACTCGCGTCCGGCACTGTACCACGCTGCCTATCACGCACGAATCGCGAACCGTCGAAGCGATGCTGAGTCCGCATTAGCTCGAGTCGTAGGTAAACATTGCGAATCAGGCGACATCGTCGTGTATGAAGAATATTTGCCAGCCGACGTCGAACCAGGGGACGTGATCGCGGTCGCCTCGACTGGTGCCTACTGTTGGTCACTGTCGAGTAACTATAACTATGTGCCACGACCTCCAGTGGTTGCCGTGCGAGCCGGTTCAGCTCGTATGATTGTGCGGGGTGAAACAGAAGAAGAGCTTCTCGCAAAAAGCGTGTAGCCAACCCTCTTCAGAGCGGACACCATCGTTGGTTTGGCGTACGTAACTCTGTTGACCCCGACGATAAGTCGAACTTAGGTTACTTGATCCACCGGTGATTCATCGGGTATCGGTATGATCCGCCTGCTTTAACTTTCATTCCTCCGCGGATTGAAAAAATAATGTTGACGATGATGATTGCCCAGATCACTAACGTCGACAGGATCCAAGAGATCAGTCCGATAACGGGTACGAAGCTGAGCACAATATTGACAATATTCAAAATAATGACCAGGCCGGCGACGTTAATCGTCCAGTTCAAGGCTTCTTTGCTTTCTGCTGCAACGCGAGGACCTCGGTCTTTGAACACTAGGAAAATGATGAGTGCTGGCAACACTAAAATGATGTTGAGGAAGTGGGAGAGCATTGCCCACTGGGCATCGTCTGCAGCGCTTAATGGTGCGCTCGCTGCTGCGGCCGGCTGAGCTGCACTGGCGGGGTTCTCGGGCTGTGGCTGCGAATTGGCGTCAGTCATGATCATGCCTTTCAAGTCGTGGGTACGGGTCACTTGTGAGGGGGGCACCGTAATTTGTAGTTGAGCAGATACCGCTCACAAACGGCTCACGCGGTCCAATACCGAAGAAATCTAAGCTGGTTGAATTTGGCGGAATGTCAGACTGGTTTGGCAAAGGGCATTGGAGGGGACGCAATATCGATACCTGAATACACTCACGCGCTGGCAGAAGCGACGAGGCACGGCTGGGGGTCCTCGCAGCGTACGGTGTGACGTGGCTAGTGTGCGCAGTATTTTGGCGCAGGGCAAGCCCACGCACAGCTGCCTACGCGACCCTGTTCCAGCGGATGCTTGCAGTACCGCTCGCGGTGGGCCTAACTGCGTTGACCGGCCAGAGCCGGAAGGAATGAATACGCTTTCTGTATTGCTCAGCGCTGGACAACTGCTTGCATTGCCGCTGGTAATCTACCTCGTTGCGTCGCGCCGCTACACTTTGGTACCGCTTGGGACGGCGATTGTGCTCGTGGTGCATTTTGCACCGTACTCATGGCTGTACGCGACGCCGCTCTACCTGATAATGGGTGCTGCCGTGGCTATCGAAGTTACGGCAGCGATGGGCGTTGAAATTCGAGCCAAGCTACCAGAGGAACAACGATCTGTAGTTCAGGCCGGACGTGCAAGCCTGGTCACCGGTGTCGTACTCACTGTGAGTGCTGTTGTAGCCCTATTTTTATAGGTTGCGCTCCATTGTGAGCGGCCTCATGATTTCGATTTTTTGTTGCCTCAAGTTCCAAAAGCTGACCCGAATATAGTTCTCGTAAGTGAGTCGGTATGTGGCTTGAGGAACAGCAGTTACGTCCGAAACCACGTGTTCATAAAAGAACGGGATAATGGTGCCGCCAGGAAACCTCAGCACAGATCTGAGAGTGGCTGCGACGCCGAGTTCCTGAGTACCTGCAGTTCAGTCCATAAGTTGTGTTGCGGGAAGAGTTCGCTGCTCACCGTATCGCGCTCGAGGTGACCTACGTGTCTTGAGGCTCTCGCACCGTATATGTAGCGTTGCATGCAACTTACTGCGCAGTATGTGTAACTCATCACTTAGAAAGTAAGCCACACGACTTCAGAAGGGTTGCCAAAGATGTCAACGGAAAGTCAACTTGATGCGAGACTGAGCGAGCTTGACGACAAAGCTCGCCATTCCTGGTTGGGCCAGCGCTGTATACCCTTGACGCTGATAAATATGTTGTGACACTATTAGGACCGGTCCAAAGATAAGTGACAGAGGTACTACGTCATGTCGGATCGATACAGTCGTCTTGCTACACGATGAGGTGGAGTTCAAATTGAAGGCACACAAGAATCGACTTACAAAGCTCGGTCTCGCCGGAATAATGGCAGTTGGCGCGCTGGTGCTCACCGCGTGTTCGGGAGGTCCCGCAGGCGCAGGTGGAGAATCTGGCGGTGAACAGCTAGATGAGCTGAGGGTTGCCTTCGTGACCCACGCTCCTCCTGGTGATACCTATTGGGACATTCAGCGAAGTGGCGCCGAGTCTGCTGCCGAGCGTAACGGTATAGAACTGTTGTACAGCTCTGACCCTGAAGGAGCGAAGCAAGCACAGCTCGTTGAGCAAGCAATCGATCAGAACGTGGACGGAATCGTCGTTTCACTGTCAAAACCAGATGCACTCTCTGGCGCTATCAAAAAAGCGCTAGACGCGGGAATTCCAGTGTTTAGTGAAGACGCTGGAATGAATGACTACGAAGACCTCGGAATACTTGGCCACGTCGGTCAGGATGAGTTCGTGGCGGGCCAGGCTGTCGGGACACAGCTCAACGAAGAGGACGCTAAACGCATCGTTTGTGTCATTCAAGAACAGGGACACGTGGGGCTTGAATCACGTTGTGAAGGCGTTGCAGACACTTTTGAAGGCGACTCGGAACTTCTCTACGTTCAGGGTACAGACATGACGAACGTGTCTTCGACGATCAGTTCTAAACTTCAAACCAACAGCGACATTGATTTTGTTGTGACGCTAGCGGCTCCTATCGCGATGACTGCCCTCGATTCGATACAAGATGCCGGTAGTAGCGCTAAACTCGCCACCTTTGATGTGAACGACGAGGTATTCCAAGAACTGCAAGATGGAAATATTGTTTTCGCAAATGACCAGCAGCCCTGGCTCATGGCGTACACCGCAATCGAAGCGGTGAGACATTACCATGATGGTGGATTCAAGCTCGGGGGAGGGCAGCCAGTTCTCACCGGACCTTCGATTATTACGCAGGAAAATCTGGATGCGGTATCTCCACAATTCGACGAAGACAGCGATAGTGAGTAAATCCACAAGCTGAGGATCGAAGCGTAACAAGTCCCGTCTGGCAAACAATTCCAATTGTCGCCCTGCCATGAGGCGGAGGTAGATCTTAGGGAAGGCGTAGCAATGACGACGTTCATGGATACTTTGGTTTTCCACACGGAAGGACTGCGCCACGAGCAAAGACCAATTCCCGAGCATACGGATGGTGAGGTGCTGCTGAGGGTGGATTTTTGCGGGATCTGTGGGAGTGATCTTCATGCCGCAGAACCAGATTTTAGGGACGGCACTGTCATGGGCCATGAAATTTCCGGAACGATCTTGGATGTCGGAAGCAAAGTGTCCGGGTTTGACCGTGGAGACCACGTGGTAGTGAATCCGAATGGAGCATGGTGTGGTAAGTGCCGGGAATGTCGACAGGGAGCCGTCAATTTGTGCCCTGATATTTGGAATCATTCAGTCGGCCTTGCTGCAGATGGCGGGCTAGCACCCTTCGTTGCTCTTCCCGCAAGAATGCTAAGAAAAATCTCAACAGAAGTCCCTCTCGCTGAGGCTGCGCTTGTGGAGCCTGCTGCAGTGGCACTACGGGCGGTGCACAATTCCGGCATTTCGCTTGCAGAAGACGCCATTGTCTTTGGCGGCGGTCCGATCGGCTTACTCGTAACGATGATGTTGCGGGCGTCAGGAGCATCCCAAATTACGGTTGTGGAGCCTTCAGACATTCGGCGCCAGAAGGCATTAGAACTTGGTGCTGATCGAGTGTTTAATCCATTTGAGGATGAAGATCTCAACGAATTTTTAGAAGATCGACGTCCAAAGTTCGGGTTTGAATGCTCGGGAGTAGCTGAGCTGGTTAGTACCGCGGTATCAGTCTTACCCCCTCGAGGCGTGCTGACTGTAACGGGGTTGAGTCGACGTTCCCCATTTTTTGAATCCGCTGAGCTGATCTTTAAAGAAATTACCCTCAAAGGAAGTTTTATTTACACGACCGAATTTGAAGAAGTAATTCGGTTAGTTGAGTCAGGAAGAATCGATGTTTCTCCTTTGATAACCGGGGTCTATCCTGTTGCACGAGCCAGTGAAGCTTTACACGCTTTGAGGGAAGCGCCAGATGCATTAAAGATTCTCATAAGCGATCACCATATGGACGCATCCTCGACGAACGATGGCTGCGCGTAGATATTAAATGCGCCAACATGATGCTAACGCTTCAAAGAAGAAATCTAAGCGCTCGGACAGGTAATCCGTTAGAGCGGTCGCCGTGCAATGAGTGACCAAAATTAAAGCGTTGTGAAGACGAGTGAAATCAGGAGAGAGTATGGAACGCCGAGCGCTTGGTCGCACCGGTCTTGATGTGTCTATCGTTTCATTTGGGACCGCGCCTTTAGGTGGCCTC
Source organism: Canibacter sp. (assembly GCA_052085365.1). Taxonomy (GTDB): domain Bacteria; phylum Actinomycetota; class Actinomycetes; order Actinomycetales; family Microbacteriaceae; genus Canibacter. Next base: position 83,998 of record JBQDFP010000009.1, read on the forward strand.
TTCGGAAGCGTCGATGATTCCGATACGGCCCAAATTGTCGATGAGGTCCTGGACTCGGGTATCAACCTGATTGATACTTCGCCTTACTATGGGCTTGCTGAGGAACGACTCGGGCGAGCGTTGACTCCCTCGAAAAGGGACAAAGTCATCCTGGCAACGAAAGCCGGCCGTTATGGCATTGATGATTTTGATTTTTCGCCCAAGCGTATTCGAGAAAGTTTGGACAACAGCCTCCGACTCATGGGAACCGATTACGTCGACATATTTCAATTACACGACATTGAATTCGTAGAGTTGAACAGCGTCTTTGAAGATGGATTGGCAGAGTTGCATGCTCTGAAAGATGCTGGCAAGTGCCGGTTTATTGGGATGACAGGGTATCCGGTTCCCACTTTTCGCAGAGTTATTCAAGAAACAGATTTGGACGTCGTGCTTACCTACGCTAAATCGACGCTTCTCGATGATGCTTTCACGACTGAGCTGCTTCCCCTCGCTGAAGAAAAGGGGGTCGGTATGATGAACGCTGCAGCCGTTGCGCTGGGTCTTTTGACCCCTCAGGGTCCCCGGTTTGCTTATGATCATCCAGCGCCAAAGCCTGTGCAACGAGCTGCCGCAGGGATGCGCGGTCTATTTGAACGACGACAAGCCGACATCGCGTTTTTCGCGAACCAATACTCTATTCAACGCTCGATGGCTGCGACAACAGTTATCGGGTCAGCAAAATTGCCGCATATTCGCAGTGCGATTAAAGCCGCAACTACGCCGATTGATGAAGCTCTTCTTACTGAATGTCTACAGCTTCGGCCGGCTCGTGACCTTCGCGCATGGAAAGTCGGTCTTGAGGAGAATAACTAGGTCGGCACCAATGGTCGCCCTGTGAGCTGAAAGATATGGCGGAGGTGCTCGATACGGCCGTTGGTTACTTACTGGGTGAGCCAAATGACGACCGTCGTCCTGCAATATTTGCAAAACGGCCCGACCGCTGACGCGATCGAGCCGTTTCGTTCCGTGCCCCCGAC
>JBQDFP010000010.1:0-81503 GCA_052085365.1 Canibacter sp.
TCCTCATGCTCGAAGCTCCGACGCACCACGTAATCACTTAAGTGACTACGCCCGGAGGGCCGACCATCGAAAGATTGTGCTGGCCTGCTGCCGCGATAATGAGCGCTTCAACCGCCTCAGTTTGACCGATGATGTCAGCTAGGTCAGCCTGGTGCTGTGCATCCGCCGGGCTCGGAGACGCCGCAGATGTGCAAGGTTTGTCTCGTACCGCCGTAAACGTTGTATTTGGGGCAACTGCATATCGCGCGTGGTCACTTTTCGGGGCAGGTAATGTGTAGGGACGCGAGATGGCAGCGGCATCAATATGCCACAGGATGGCGTCTTTCAGAGTGGGTGCCGCAATGATTCGAATATTGGGTACGAGTAATGCTTCTGATGAAGCTTCTTCGGGCACCATGATGGTGTGATAGCCAAGCTTTGCTGCTTGGTGAACTAGCCCGAGAAGTCCTTGAGGCCTGCGAAGCGAACCGTCAAGACCAAGTTCGCCCAAATAGACCACATCATGAAGTGAATTTTTCGGAAGAGTTCCTGATGCTGCTAACGCGGATATCGCAATGGCAAGATCAAAGCTAGATCCGTGTTTGGGAAGTGCAGCCGGTGACAAATTCACTGTAATAAATCTGTCGCTAAGCGGATAGCCCGCACTTGTTGAGGCCACTTTGACACGAAGTTTTGCTTCGGCGAGCGCGACATCAGGCAGTCCGATAATTGCGATTCCAGGAAGCGATCGTGTCACAGCAGCTTCTACAGTTACCTCGGCGCCGGTGAGTCCTGTGAGTGTAATCGTTTTCGTTCTACATACGCGGTTCATAGTCCCTCCGCTTCGATTGTGTTCGCGGAAGGCTAACGCGATGTGGAACTCTTTGAGCCGGTGTAGAAGAGTGTGTGTTTGCGTGTGAATACACGCGGTGGACAACGCTAGCCGATGCCCCGCATTCGTTCGATGTGTGGGGGTGCATTTTGTGACAAGGTCACGGCAATGGCGTCGATTCGAATTTGCTGACACTGGGAAGAGTGTTCATGCAGCCATATCCCCAAAAGCATGCGCAGCCTACGCACTTTTTTGTCCGTGATGGCTTCGAATGGAGTGCCAAACTTGGGGCCACTTCGGGTTTTCACTTCGACCGCAATCACAGTTTCACCGTCGCGCACAACAAGATCGAGTTCGCCATATCGAGTGCGCCAATTACGTGCAACGATCGAGCATCCTGCTTGCACAAGTGCATGCGCTACAAGGTCTTCTCCGTATGCACCAATACATTGAGTGGACTGGCTCGAAGCATGCTGGGGTGTGTGATGACAGATACGCATAAGACCTCTGTAATGAGCGTCTCCGAAACGTCAGCACGTTGCGACCTGGCACCTTCGCGTCTGCATAACATCTGCGCAAGATGAGATCCACCCGCATTGTGGACATCACAATGTCAGTGCACTCACGCTTACACCGTGCTATTTCTATTCAGTGTGGTTCAGCGCGGCTAATCGTCCAGTGAGAGTTCTTCTGGGAGCTTCAGTTCGTGCGCATTCATCTCTTCGACGTTAATGTCTTTGAAGGTTAAGACCCGAACCTTTTTTACAAAACGGTCTGAACGGTACACATCCCACACCCAAACATCTTCCATGTTGAGCTCAAAGTAGAAGTCACTGCCGGCATCTTGGCGTTTAACGTCGACGGTGTTCGCGAGGTAGTAGCGGCGTTCCGTTTCAATCACATACCGGAACTGACCGACTACGTCACGATATTCGCGAAACAAGGCAAGCTCTGCCTCACGCTCAAAGTCTTCTATGTCGCCGTCATTCATCACTGCCCATCCTAGTGAAGGGAGTCAGGAAGTGAAACTCCCCCACAGTTTGAATAATTTATACACATTTTGGGCACACAAAATACCGCCTCAAGCACTCAAATTCTGAACACAATAGTGAGGTGTTTTTCATTTGACTTATTCGAATATTTGTTCGAATATTGCTACATGTCCCACACCGCAACTGTTGCTCAGCTCCGTCAAAAGATTGACCGGATGCAAGCTCCGAAGCTTGCGCATGACACGCTACCAACGCATCCAGCACTCTCTGAACTTTTTATTGGCGGTTCCCTTCGTCGCGGCTGCACCTATGCAGTAGAAGGATCTTTACAGCTTGCACTGACATTAATCATGAAAGCCTCAAGCGAGGGGGTGTGGTGCGGTATTGTCGGGCTCCCCCACCTTGGTATTGAAGCCGCCTATGACTTAGGAATCCGCCTCGACCGACTGATACTCATCCCCTCTCCTGGCGCGCAAACTCTAGCCGCAGTCAGCAGCCTCACCGAAGTTCTCGGAGTCATTCTCACTGGACCACTCCCGTTGAGCCCACACCAAAACGAGCGACTCACCGGTCGTCTGCGTGAACACCAGTCAACACTTATCACCGCAACTTCCCGATCCTCATCAACTGTCCCGGTTCGCGGGGCCGAATCAAGGCTCACCGTGGAAGGCTCTCATTGGAGCGGGCTCGCAAACGGTTTTGGACTCCTCAACACACGGGAGCTTTCCGTGAGATCTCATGACCGAAATGGCACTCGGTCTTGCGTCCTCAAATTTGAGAAACAGCAACTGCAGCGCCTCTCCTCACATAACACCACACGGCTTCAAGCGGTGCGCTCATGACGATACTCTCAACAACTCGTTACCTTGCAATATGGGTGCCTGACTGGTCGATCCACGCACTTATTGCTGATCTTCAAGAACAGGCAGAAAACACTTCGCGCATTCACGGTGACTCATCACCCACTTCGGTGAGAGAGTCGCTTTCGCTACACGACCCGCTCGCTCTACTCAACAAGCATCTCGTTGTGGCAACGTCTCCGGGGGCCAGACGTCTTGGAGTGCAGTTGGGCCAGCGCGAAGCAGAAGCCCAGTCCAACTGCCCGGACTTGAGTTTTTTCACATACGACATGCAACGCGATATTCGACAGTTTCACACGATTATGACGCTACTCAGTGAACAGATTCCGCATATGACGATGGTGACGCCTGGTCTTATGACGGTTCCAAGCCGTGGCCCGGCACGCTATTACGGAGGAGAAAATGCGGCGGCCCAACACGTTCACACCGTACTTCACCGGGCGGGTCTGCCTGTCGGTGTCGCTATTGCAGATAGTCATTTTGCTGCATGTCAGGCTGCGTTTCATAGCGTTTCAGCAGACGACACCAATCCAGTTCTCGTGATACCTGCAGGTGGGAGCGCTCAGTTCCTACGACCGTTACCTGTTGAAAAAGCCATCGATGGCGAATTTGCTTATCTGCTTACACACATGGGACTGCGCACGCTTGGAGATTTTGCTCAACTGTCAGAAGATTCAGTACAAGAGCGTTACGGGACAACCGGTCTTATTGCTTGGCATCATGCGCACGGGCGTGACAGTGACACACCCCACATTGCACACGGGGCATTTCGAAGAACTCCCGAACAGCAGGCAACCGAGACCGCACTGTTTGATGCTGAAGTACGCAGTCAAGTCACTCAGACAGTCGAGTTCGACTCACTAGTAACCACCGCAGAAGAGCTTGCGTTTGCGTGCTCGATTGCCGCAGACAGCTTCATCCAACATCTCACACGAAAGGGGCTCGTATGCACCACACTCCGCATCATTCTCACTGATGCTGCAGGGAATCAATACGAGCGCAGTTGGCAGCACCCTCAATATTTCACTGATTTCGATGTGCAAGCACGGCTCCGCTGGCAGGCTACGTCCTACGCCGAGACTGCCCTGCAAGACCCTGATCTTCCCACATGGAATGGTGTGACACGTGTGTTTTTGGGGGTGGATCATTGGGATTATGCACGTCGATATGAACCTGAATTGTGGGCAGAAACCGCGAGTCAGCGTCTGCATCACCAGCTCAGCCGCCTGCAAGGAACCCTGGGCTATGCAATGGTTGCTACTGCACGTGTGCAGGGCGGTCGCCTCTTACACGAACGTGCTCACACAGAACCGTGGGGGTCAGGCAGTTCGGTCACACGACACGGAGTGGACATGTTCACTGCAGAGCCCTGGCCGGGAAGCCTTCCCGAGCCACGCCCGACCATCGTGTACTCCCCGCCTCAGCCTGTGACCTTGCTCAGCACGGAGTTCACGCCTATCGCAGTTGATCACGATGACCTCTTGGTGCAACAGCCAGCAACTTTCTATCCACCCCAAGACACAGCAGAATCCGTCGCTGCCCGCCACTCGAAGCAATCCGAATTCAAATCCGAGAGGTCACAAGTCAGTCAGTGGTCTGCCCCGTGGCCCATCAGAGAGCATTGGTGGAGGGGGGTTCCCCCAACGCACCGGCTCCAACTCACGACGGATAATGGCACTGCTTGGCTCCTGCTACACCGGCATGGCAAATGGTATGCAGAGGGACGGTACGACTAATGGGGAGAGGATTCCAGAATCCCCCGCTGCCCTGGTCAGAACTAGAACGTCGTCTCGCCGGACGAGGCTCCGGGATGCCGCTTGCCGCCGCCGATACACCTGGCAATAGGGGTGCCAGATCGCCACAACCACTGCGTGCCAAACAAACACCGCAAGTACCGTATGCAGAGCTTCACGCACACTCGCATTACAGTTTTCTTGACGGCGCAAATGCGCCCGAAGAGTTACTTGCGCGCGCTCACGAACTAGGGCTTTCCGGGCTCGCACTCACTGACCATAATGGTCTGTACGGCGCAGCAGAGTTTGCTGAAGCAGCACGTCAACACCCAAATCTCGACACCGTGTATGGAGCCGAACTCTCGTTAGACCTTCCAGCGGATGCGTCGGGGGCGCCCGACCCCGGTGGAACCCACCTTTTGGTGCTTGCGGAACAGCAGGATGGTTATCATCGGCTCGCGTCAGCACTCACCGAAGCGCAACTCGCAGGTGGTGAAAAAGGGCACCCGAACTATGAATACGAGCAGCTTGCAGAATACGCAAACCATCAGTGGGCAGTACTGACCGGTTGCCGAAAAGGTCCTTTGCTTCGTGCCTACTACAGTTCTGAAAATCGACGTGAACGTGAACAGGCGTGTGTGCGTGAGCTCGACAAGCTCACCTCACTGTTTGGGAAAGAACATGTATTCGTCGAACTCACCCATCACGGGCACCCTGGCGACGATATTCGCTGTGTACATTTGGCAGAGTTGGCCGCACGTACGGGTCTCCCAACTGTTGCAACCGGAGCGGTGCACGCAGCCACACGGTTTGACACACAACTCGCGGAGGCTGCCTCGGCAATTCGCTCCCGCAGAAGTCTCGACGACCTCGATCCTTATCTTTCAGCCAGTGGCAGCAACTTTCTACGCAGTGGAAACGCAATGCGAAAACTACATCACGCCACCCCAGATGCAGTCCCACGAACAGCGGAGCTTGCCTCACAGCTAGCCTTCCCTCTGGAACAGGCACGACCAAAACTTCCCAAACTTCCTGTTCCTGAAGGTCACACCCTCATGACCTGGTTGCGGGAGCTCGTATGGCAAGGAGCTGCACAACGATATCCCGACGCTGATGCTCACGTTCACAAGAGATTAGAACGTGAACTTGCAGTTATTGAACAGAAAAATTTCCCCGGCTACTTCCTAATCGTGCACGACATTGTCCAGGAGGCTCGTCGACGCGGTATTCTGTGCCAAGGACGCGGCTCAGCAGCAAACTCTGCGGTTTGTTACACCCTTGAAATCACGGCAGTTGATTCAATCCGCTACAACCTTCCCTTTGAACGTTTCTTGTCAAGCATGCGTGAAGAAGAACCAGACATTGACGTAGATTTTGACGCAGCACGACGTGAAGAAATTATTCAATACGTATACGAACGCTACGGCAGACGGAATGCCGCTCAAGTAGCGAACGTGATTACTTACCGTCCGAAAGTCGCGGTTCGAGATGCGGCAAAAGCGCTCGGCTACAGCTCTGGGCAGCAGCGTGCCTTTACTCGCGCCCTCGAACGCAGCAGCACTCTCGAAACTCACGCAAGGAAAGCCACAACGCAGCCCTCTTCTGTGCCCACATCAGCTCCACCAAATCAGGTGCTTGATCTAGCGACACGGCTGTTAACCTCACCCCGACATCTCGGTATTCACTCCGGTGGCATGGTAATTACCGACCGTCCCGTAGGTGAAATCTGCCCCATTGAACATGCACGAATGCCGGGACGTACAGTGCTGCAGTGGGACAAAGAAAGCTGCGCATCAATGGGGTTAGTAAAATTTGATTTGCTCAGTCTCGGAATGTTGAACGCACTGCAGCAGTGTTTCGACATGATCCACGCCACCACAGCTGAACGTTTCGACCTCGACACAATCCCGAAAGAGGAACCTGGCGTGTACGACATGCTGTGCCGAGCCGACGCGATCGGGGTGTTTCAAGTTGAGAGTCGCGCGCAGCTCAACACCCTGCCACGACTCCTGCCGCGAAAGTTTGAAGATCTCGTCATCGAAATTGCACTCATTCGCCCCGGCCCAGTCCAGGGTGGTGCTGTGCACCCGTACTTACGTCGACGTTCTGGCGAGGAACCCGTCACTTATTCACATCCCGCGTTAGAACCGGTGTTAGCCAGAACTCTAGGAGTTCCGCTTTTTCAAGAACAACTCATGCAGTTAGCTATGACAGTCGGAGGATGCTCCGCGGAAGATGCCGACCTTTTGCGTCGAGCGATGGGATCAAAACGCGGTGTTGAACGCATCGACAGGCTCAAGAGCCAGCTGTTTGACGGCATGGCCGCTAACGGGATTTCCCCGGCAGATGCTGAACATCTCTACGCGCAAATCGAAGCGTTTGCCGGGTTCGGTTTCGCTGAAAGTCACTCCATTAGTTTTGCATTGATTGTGTATGCAAGCGCGTGGATCAAATTGCACTACCCAGCAGTATTTCTTGCCGGTTTATTGCGTGCCCAACCGCTGGGATTCTATTCGCCGCGTTCCCTTGTTGCTGATGCACGCAGGCACGGCGTCGAGGTGCGCTCTCCCGATATTTTCCAGTCCGATGTTGATTCCGGTATTGAACCGCTCAACACCGATCACACCGATCCGCGGTTTCCCCCGACAGGACTCCCCTCGTGCCTCAACCACGATCAGCCAGTTCCTCCGCCCTTTGATCGAAACGCACCGGACACGAGTCTCACACACCGTCGCGATGCAAACGCTGCAGTCCGTTTGGGTCTCACCTCGATACGCGGCATTGATCGTAAGACAGCTGCCCGTATTGTGCAGGCTCGAGGGCTTCAACCGTTCGTTGATCTGGCTGATCTTGCGAGGAGAGCAAATCTGAGAAAGTCGACTCTTGAAGCACTCGCCAGTTCTGGTGCATGTGAAGGACTCGGCATGACTCGACGCGAAGCACTCTGGCAGGCAGGTCCCGCTTCGTTGAACCGAGAAGAGTTTCTTCCTGGAACCGCCCCTGTTGTGCAGCCTCCGCTGCTACCCGTTTTAACACCGCAAGAGCAAGTTGCGCTCGATATCTGGCATACCGGCATCCATAGCAGTGAACATCCGCTCGAGCTGATGCGTTCCGAACTCGATACTCGGCACATTACCCGGTCCGATCTCTTGGCGACTCGTAAGAGTGATGAGCTCGTAAGCGTTGCGGGAATTGTGACGCACCGTCAACGTCCGGGAACCGCGGGCGGCATTACCTTCGTGACGCTCGAAGATGAGCGAGGCAGCGTGAACGCCATTGTGTGGAAGCGTGTCTGGGAGCGTCACCGCGCGCTCATTCGCAGCGCGCCCGCCCTGATTATTCGTGGCAGACTCGAACGCTCACCTGAGGGACTCTTTCATGTTATTGCACAAAGTTTTGAAGAGCTGCCTGCTCCGCGATCAGTGAAGTCGAGAGACTTTCAATAGCGGACCCAAGTATGCTGATGCATGTGCATAGATCAACAGCTTTGTTCACCGACCAATACGAACTCACCATGGTTGACGCCGCCCTGCAGTCTGGAACCGCGCACCGTCGCAGCGTGTTCGAACTTTTCACCAGACGCCTCCCCGGAGCGAGAAGGTACGGAGTTGTAGCAGGCACGGGACGACTCCTTGACGCCATCAAAGACTTCCGTTTCACCGAAAACGAACTGAGCTGGCTCACCGAAGCAGGATTCTTACGGTCTGAAACGATCGACTGGCTCGCAAATTACCGATTTACTGGAAATATTTGGGGCTATGCAGAGGGCGATGTTTTCTTCCCTGGCTCACCGCTTGTCACTGTCGAAGCAAGTTTTGCTGAGGGGGTCATACTTGAAACACTCGCACTCAGCATCATGAACCATGACTCTGCAATCGCTACCGCAGCCAGTCGCATGGTCGGGGCCGCAGGCAACAAACCGCTTGCTGAAATGGGATCACGCCGAACTTCAGAATATTCCGCGGTCGCGGCCGCACGGGCAGCCTACCTTGCTGGCTTCTCAGCCACCTCGAATCTTGAAGCTGGACGCAGCTACGGCATTCCCACGATGGGGACTGCCGCTCACTCGTTCACGCTCTTGCACGATAGTGAAAAAGAAGCGTTTGAGGCTCAGGTTAAAACACTCGGGTCTGAAACGACGCTCCTCATTGACACATATGACCTCACTGAGGGTGTGCGGCAAGCGATTGAGGTGGCTGGAACCGGTCTGGGTGCGGTCCGTATTGACTCGGGCGACCTCCCTGTTGTCGTTGCGCAAGTACGCAAGCAACTCGATAGTCTCGGTGCTACCAATACCAAAATCACTGTCACGAACGATCTCGATGAATACACGGTGGCAGCGCTTGCTTCAAGCCCCGTTGATAGTTTTGGCGTCGGCACTTCAGTGGTCACCGGCTCCGGATCCCCGACGATGGGAATGGTATATAAGCTCGTGTCGCGGCAAGATGATGCTGGCAATTGGGTACCTGTCGCAAAAAAGTCTTCTGGAAAGGCTTCAGTGGGTGGCCGAAAGTCAGTACAGCGCCGTTTCAATACAAAAAATGTTGCGACCGCAGAAGTCATTCTGCTTGGTGACGGTCCCGCAGGCGAAGCAGAAGTCGACCCGAGTGGTACCAGCAATCGGGATGTTCTCGTGCCGCTGGTTGTAGAAGGCGAAGTTCAGTCTGCCCACACCGGCCGGGCAGGGCTAGAGGCAGCACGCAATCGACTGCGTGCTCGCGTCCGCGAACTTCCTGCAATGGCACAAAGCCTGCGCCGCGGCGACCCCGCTCTTCCGACCGAGTTTATTGAGGATTCAGCGGTATAAGATCACAGCGCGAAACGTGAAGCACTACTTTTTCATGCGTTCGTAAACGCGCTTACAGTCGGGGCAGACCGGGAAACGGTCCGGGTTGCGTGATGGGGTCCACTTCTTGCCGCACAATGCACGCACGGGTTTACCAGTGACCGCAGATTCAACAATTTTTTCTTTAGGTACATAGTGCGAGAACCGCTCTTGATCGCCATCTTCAAGATGATCCTGTTCGAGCAGTTTTTCAAGTTCCCGATCCATCACATCGGTGCTACCACCGGTTGACGGTGCGTCTGTTGTCGAAGTACCCATACAGCTATTGTAATCCTTCTGCCGCGTGAGGGCACCCTGATCAACATTTGCCATCACGGTGTGTAAAGATGGCGAAGGTGACCTAGTCGTAGACCTCGGTGACTGCCAAGATTTCTGGGCCACTGCGGTCGAAGACACGTCCACCAATGAATACCGATGCAACCAGCACAACGATGCCGGACCCCACGCCAACGAGACATGCAGTCATCACTTCAATAAAGTCGTGAGGTTCTTGCATCGCAATAATTGCCGCAAATAATGCGGGCAGTGACAACACTACGGCCGCCAGGACTGAAAGCGTTTGCGCAAATCCAGAACCAGACCCCGACCACTGCGGCTGCTGGAATGGACTGTCACCTGGCCGTGTCGAAGGATATGACCACCGGGCAGATACCATGCTTGAGACCCCTGAGGAAATCAGTAGCACCGCAATGTTGAGGCCCAGTACTGCGGGGAACAGTTGCCAATCTCCAACGATCGTTGAAGTAATACTCGAGCCGAGGAGCAGCAATGGCACCCCAATCAGGGCTACCGGAGCTAGCCGGCCGATTCGGTCATCACGGCCCCGGGTGCCGCTCGTAATATGCAACCAGATGGCCGTTGAATCCATAGCAACATCATTGTGGATCGACCAGCCGAGCAAGAAGAGCATGATCGGCAGTGGAAGCAGAACAACTATTTGCCAATCCATACCCGCGATCAACAACGCAGCCACCATAAATGTTGGTGCAATGGGTAACGCCCAAAGCCCGACGCCATAGCGAGGGTCTCGTCGCCAATATGTCAGCGTTCGTGCAGCGATCACTTGTGCCGGTCGGTCAGAGAAATACTCAAACCATCCAAGCCCGCTACGCGCAAGCCGCGACCGGTCCGGCGCGGGAATCGTTCGCATGGAAATACTGGCAAGCAAGTACCAGAGCACCGCGAACAGTACGATCCACCCAGCAGTAGCACCCCAGCGTGCCAGAACCGGTGCGACTTCTGATCCCGCGGCAAGAATACCTTCGGTGGCTGAGCCGGCAGGCAACCATGAAAGCACCGTACTTGCGTCACGCAACCCTCCATCGTTATTGCGAATGATGGAGGTCACACCAAACACTGCCAGTGGCAATGTAGCGACTACAAACAGCACGAACACTACGCGACGAATTGCTGCGCCAACGCCGTTCACAAACACGAGACGAGAGAGCCCTGACGCAGCTCGTACCGAAGTAATGATGACTACATAGGTGAGTATCGATCCCACAATTACTGCCCACGGCAGGTCCCACCATTCGGCACGGAACACAGCGCGGGCAACGAGCCATGCAAGCACGCCCAGCATGCTCCATGTGCACCAACCGGTGAGCCATATTCCTGTCGCTACTTGACCGGAGGTAACCGGAAACGGTGTAAAAGCACGTGCTTCCACATGCCCTTTGCCTGCAAAAAATGCGGTTAGCACTGCAGCAATAGACACTGCAGAGGTGAGCACGATGTCATACTGATTGCGTACACCAATGTCACCTGCGGACAAAAGTTCGGGAACATATGCAAGCGCTATAGCGGCTGCGAGTCCGAGTATGATGCCCACAATCAGACCGACAGCCCGAAGTGCGCTGCCCCGTAGTCCGCTGCCGAGCAGCGCTACACGGATTCTGAATGCCCGTGTAACCACTCGAGACCCTTTCCTTTCTCGTTTTCCTGAATTAGATGTGAGAAACGCTCTTCCAGCGTCATTCCTTCACGCACGTCATCGACTTTGCCCTGGGCAACAACTTCGCCGCCGACAATAACCACCACATGGTCACACACTCGCTGAATCAGTTCGAGACTGTGACTCGACATGATCACGCTGCCGCCGCCAGCTACATACTTCTCAAGAATTTCAGTCACATTTTGCGCAGAGACAGGGTCAATGGTTTCAAATGGTTCATCAAGCACGAGCACATCCGGCGCATGCACCATCGCACACGCGAGCATGATTTTTTTCTGCATACCCGCCGAATAGTCTGACACGAGGCGATCAAGCGCTGATTCAAGACCCAGCGCTTCGGCAAGCTCACGAGCCCGAAAAGACACCGTTTCCCGGTCGAGGCCCTGCAGAACTCCTGCATATTGGAGAAGTTGAGCTCCGGTCAGTCGGTCAAAGAGACGCAACCTGTCAGGAAGCGTACCAATCACTCGCTTTGCCGCGCGACCGTCAGACCACACATCAATATCGCGCACGGTCACACGTCCCGAGGTGGGACGGTTCAGACCTGTAATCATCGATAGCGTCGTCGTTTTTCCTGCACCGTTGGGTCCAACGACGCCGGTCATGGATCCCTCACGCACTTCAAATGAAACTTCATTTGCGGCCAGAAGGGTCCCGTAAGTTTTCGTTAACGCCTCGGTTTTCAGCACCACTTCTTTGGCGCTTGACGCTTGTGCACGCTCACGTGCGCGTTCAACTGAAAGTTTGGGCTTCACGCGACGCGTTTTTTCGGTCGCGGGAGCCGTTGATGACGTGGGTAACGACGAGTTCGCGGATTCAGGCAGCACTTGAATAACCTATCAAACGAAGTTCCATTTCTTACAGTAAAAGTCTTGGTATGTGCGAAGCGCTACTTCTCAGTTACGCCTGCACCGTCATGCGACCTCGCGTCCACACTACCCGCGACGTACTCGGCATGCTTATCCAACAGTTCCGCAACGGCGACTTCGAACCGTTTCGTTGGTGCACCAGGCCGCGTGTCACCGAAATAATAGTCGGACCAAGAAGAGAGTTTTTCACGAGCCTGCTGGTCCTGAAGTACGCGATCCACCTCGGCAACAATCTCGTGTGTTTGACCTGATGACAACCATTCGCAGTCCTTGAGAAACCCGCTTGTATCAATTTCTGCTTCGGGATTCTCCGGGCGAACCACCATAAGTGGTTTACCCGTTGCCAAGCGGTCATACACCATGGCAGAAATATCACAGATCGCAACGTCAGGAAGACGTAGCTGCCAGCCCAGACTTCCGGAATCGTCATATACGTGTTGCGCATGGGGGTCTTTTTGGTTTGCTTCTTGAATCATGTGAATGATTCGTTGGTTAGCGGCACCAAAATGATCATCAACTACGCCACTACGCGGGTGCGGGCGGTACACCACTCGGTGGCGGTCACTTGCAAGCAATTCACGGACCAGCGTTTCACCGTGGCTCGCAACTGACCCATAGGTCGCGGCGGCCCGGTCCCCTTCCCACGTAGGCGCATAAAGTACGACCGTTCGATAGTCGCGCTCAAACGGCGCGTCTCCAACAAAATAGTCGGCTTGTGGTCGCCCGATCTCAAACGTTCGAGTTTCTACGTCGTAGTCCCAGAGTGTTCTCATCAACCGTGCACGCGCTGCGTCTCCTGCGACAAACGCATAATCATATGTTTTGTACTGGTTGCTTGTCATGTACATTTTGTCGCTCTCCCCGTGGTTAATAAACACGTGGAACCGTCGACCGTAACGCATCATTTGGAAGTTTCTGGTGTTTTGGTTCACATAGAACACCACTTGCAACGGTTGTTCAGCAACAATTTTTTCTAGGTCGGAAATTTTCGGTACGTATTGAACGGGTAGGCCACTTTCTTGCATCAGGGCACGCGCCCCCATCGCGTTACGAGCAAGAATAAGAACTGGATGCGATTCGGCCAGTTTCTTGAGCGGTTCGTACCATTGCCGCATTTGGTAAATGTTGACGTCACTGTCAGCAAAATACACACCAATTTCAAATCGGTTCTTCGGCAGTTGACCGCGTCGTCTAGTAAGCTCGCGCACGGTACTTAGGGCTCTGCGTCCCCGCAGAACCCGCTTCACCAGTTGGGTTGCTCGTTTTACATCGGTACCTATTCGCACGAAACCAAAGCCTATCCGCAACCCTCCTCCAGAAACTCTGAATATGATCGAACTGTGACCGTTTCGCAAGAACTTCCTGCTGTGAGCTACATCATGCCCGTGTTAAATGAGGCAGAGTACCTCGAACGTGCCGTGGAACGCATCTTGTTGCAGGATTATCCTGCCGAGGTTGAAATTGTGCTGGCGTTAGGGCCTTCAACAGATGGAACCAATGAAATTGCCGATCAGCTTGCCCAGTCTGACCCACGGGTACGACTCGTTGCTAATCCCGATCGTGATATTCCTATCGCGCTAAATTTAGCGATCGCTCACACTTCACATCCGATTATTGTTCGGGTCGATGCACACTCTGACTTATCTGACCAATACACCCTCCATGCCGTCAGATCACTCATTGCCCAAAATGCGTCGAATGTCGGCGGTGTCATGAGCGCCGCCGGTGACGGCCCAGTACAGGAAGCAATTGCTCGCGGCTATAACAGCCCGTACGGTCTGGGCGGCGGCGCTTATCACGGCGATGGTGAACCCGCAGCGGCAGAGTCAGCATATTTGGGAGTATTTCGCCGTGATGCCGTGCTTGAGGTAGGCGGTTACGACCCCGCGATACGCCGTGGCGAGGATTGGGAGCTCAATTTACGTTTACGCCAAGCGGGTCATCTCATTTGGTTTGACCCGTCACTCAAGGTCACTTACTGGCCGAGAAGCTCCTGGATCGCCCTGATCAAACAGTTTTTTGCAACTGGAGTATGGCGTGCGGTAATTACGAGGAAGTATCCGTCGCACACGCCGTTCAGGTTTTTTGTTCCGGGGACACTCGTGTTGACGCTTATTGCGGTTCTCGCAGTTGCAGTGCTTCAGCTCGTGAGTGTCGCTGGCGCTGAGTGGTCCCTTGTCTATTTGATTCCTGCGATGTATCTCATCGGAATCATTTTTGCTGTGTCTCGTATGCCGGGTCTCACCGGTTTCTTGAGCGTGGTTCGGTCCGCAATGGCGCTGATTCTGATGCACGTGAGTTGGGGCGCGGGTTTTCTGGTGGGCACCGTACGTGGCGGTAAAAACACAGTGGATCGTTCTCGTACCTAGTTAGTACTTGCTCGAGACAGATTACCCCTGCTGGAGCAGTCCCCGGGATTGTAAAGCATCCACGACTCGTTCGGCTGCATGGCCGTCGTCCCAAGGTTCAAATTTTTCTCGCCAAGCTGCGTATCGTTCTGCGTACTCCCCCGACCAGTTCGGATTCATATCGGCCGCAACAAACTTTTCGACAAGCTGAGCAAGATCCTCATATATTGTCACGACAGGGCCCGGGGCGTCAGCTTCAAAATCAAACGTGAAGCCACGTTCGGAGCAACGATAGTGTTCAAAGTCTGGAACGTAGAAAATAAGTGGCAGATGCGCGACTGGCGCATCAAACATCACTGAAGAATAGTCAGTGATAATGAGATCTGATGCCAGAAAAACGTCGTTAATATCGCCGTGATTACTCACGTCTCTCACCCGGGGATGCACAGCCGTTTGCTGCGCGGCTCGGGTGTGACCACGCACTAAGACCGTGACCTCGTCGCCGAGCCGGGTCGCAAGCGCCTGCACATCAAGCAACTGGCTTGGGGCAAGGTTCCGCGCTCTCCACGTGGGCATATAGGTAACAACCATGTGTTTGCGGTCTGTCGGCATCGCAGCCAGGCCCAGCGCACCGCGTGCTGCGCGGATGTGTATCGGATGCCGCTGGTCACCGATGACTGCCCGCGCGAGCCGATCGTTTCTCGGGTATCCACTTTCAATAAGGTCGCCGGTAAACGCGTAGTTCGACCTGAATTGCTGGCTCGAATGCGGGTTCTGTGACAGCATCATGGACCACCGACGGCTTTCCCGGTGAATAGCAATTCTTGTTCGCAGGCTGACATTCGGCCGCCCCAGAGCAAGCTGTTTCAGCATCGTTCCGTGCCAGGTTTGCAGGACTTGCTGGCCGACCCTTCGCCTAAAACCAAACCTGAGCCAGTCGTTCACTACAAGCAGATGAGCCTGCTTTCGGGCCGCAAAGTAGTGACGGGACCCAACGAGGACCGCGTGCGCGCCCTCGGGCACCCGGTCTCGCTCACTGGTCACACTCCAATATTGCGGTATTTCCGGAGAACGGGCCGAGATTTCCTGTGAGATCGCGAGCGGATTACACGCCACCTGTTTGCCGTAAAAACTTTCAAAGAACACAGCGGCCGGAGGCACGAGATCAGCGTAGGGAACGGTTAACTCTCGCACTGCCTCGAGAACTCTACTGGCAGAGTGCCCATCGCTCAAAGTGTGAAAGCGTTGTTTCAATTGTTGTGTCGCGATGACCGCGCTTCTGCGCGAAGTTTCATGATCGTACATATCGTCAAGCCGGGTAATGACGTCGTCCCATCGCTGATCCACCCGACCATGCGCGGTCACTTCGAGTGGTTCATACATCCCACGAGAGTCCCGATACTGTTCAAGGTCGGGAGCGAACCAGACGACCGGTCGATCCGTGAGGGCGAAGTCAATTGCGGCAGAAGAGTAGTCGGTAATAATGGTGTCAAAGGCGGCAAGGTACGGCGTCAGGTCACGTTCGTCAGTAAACATGTATATCTTGTCGGACCGTAACGCGTCCCAATCGCCGACGCTCAACGGATGCGGACGAAGAAACAGCACGGCATCGCGTTGGCGAAGAAATTCTTGCAGCCGCGCAAGCTCTTGCTCGGTCGGAATTCCCGGATCCGACTCACCGTCACGCCACGTTGGCGCATACAGCAGTATGGGTCCTCGATGCTCCTGCACGCCAGCGCTCGCGAGTACTTGTCGACGAATGTCGCTGCTCGCTTCGTGGTCGTTGATCGTTCGAATCAGTTCATCGTCTCGCGGGTCACCTAATGTGAGAACTTTGCCGGGTTGAACACGAAAAGCCGAGCGTAACCGTTCGGCGCTGGTGGGGCTTCCAGCAACAAATAGAGACACACGCTTCGCACCTGACTGATACATGCGTTGCATAAGTGGCCGCAGGAAGGCCGGTCCTGATATTCGCGTGGTCACCGGTGAATCGAAATGCAGTCTTTTCAGCGGCGCCCCATGCCACAGTTGCACCACCGTGCCGCCGAAGATACCGTACCGGTTCACGTCACCGAGTCCGTGTGTGACGATCAAGAATTTCGCAGTGAGCGTGGCCCACAGCCCTGACCAACTGCTTCTGTCTATCGCGGTGAATCCGTGATCACGAGCCGATGCTTGCTCTTTCTCCGTCACACACAGCCAAATAATGTCAGCGTCTTGATCGCTACGCTGCAGTTCTAGCGCAACCGCTAGCGAGCCCTCCGCGACACCGGAACCGCTACCGAACACCCACTTCGTGGCCTTTCTCGGCACGAACCAAGACAGCAGCCAGCCCATGACATAGAGCGGTATCGCAAGCAGTTTTGCTGCGTTTCCGCGTTGGAATTGAAACTTGTGCTCGGTCACGGGCCTACTTTAGCGCGATGCCCGTGCAGACTCCTGAAAGCTGCACGGGCATTGAATTGCTCTGTACTAAATCCGTGGGAGAGTTATTGTTCGAGTGTGTCGAGTGTGATGTCTACGGTCTGTGTTTTCCCGTCTCGGTTGTAACTAATCTCCACGTCACTTCCGCCTTCGTGCATGCGTATGAGGGCTGATACTGAGGTTCCATCAGCGGCACCGACGCCATCAATTGCGGTAATGACGTCACCCTTCTTGAGACCGGCCTTTTCTGCGGGACTGTTTGGCTGGACCTCTGCGATCATCCCTCCGGCATGGCTTGCTTCAGCGTTTGAAGACGCGTCGCCCACTGATGCGCCAAGTAGCCCGTGGGAAGGCGTTTCTCCTGCAATCAAGTCATCGGCAACACGTTTTACGAGGTTGGACGGAATCGCAAATCCGAGGCCAACCGAACCCGCGGTTTCTTGTGTCCCAGTTGATGCAATGGCCACGTTAATTCCGATCAGGTCGCCGTCGCCGTTGAGCAATGCACCACCCGAGTTGCCCGGATTGATGGATGCATCGGTTTGCAGCACGGGCAGGGTCACCTGCCCACCGGTTGATTGCTGCGGCTGCTGCGGCTGCTCCGGTTCCTGTCCGTCATCCGGGGTTTGGAAGTCCCATGGGAATCTGAAAGGTGAATCTTCGTCAGGCTGGTCGTCTCCGCCTTCGTCATCAGGTACCTGTGCACTCCCAACCGTAATACCGCGATTCGTTGCGCTAATAACACCGCTTGTGACGGTGCTCGACAGGTTCAAAGGTGCACCAATAGCAACGGTCAAATCACCCACATTGACGGAGCTTGAGTCAGCAAGGTCAATCGTTGGCAAGTCTTCGCCATCAACTTTCACAACCGCAAGGTCAGCATACGGATCAACACCCACAACTTTCGCGTTCAGAATCTGCCCGTCGCTCATGCGCGCGCGAATAGTGGGGTCATTGCCCGCAGCGCCTTCCAGGGTGACGACGTGAGCATTCGTGATGATGTACCCGTCTTTGCTATAGATCACACCCGACCCTGACCCTTGCCCGCTGCTTCCGGCCACCTCGAGCGTAACGACGCTCGGAGTTCGTGCTTGCGCGATGGCTGAAACTGCGGTCGCGGTTTCTGTATTTTTGAGTTCAATTTGCCCGCTTTGCGATGAGGTTGCGCTGACAGAATCATTGTCGCTGTTTGCGAGCACGAGTGCCGCTGAGCCTCCGCCGACGAGTCCGCCAATTAATGCGCCAATAGCGAGACCGCCGAGAAGCACACCAGTTTTACCCGATTTCTTCTTGTCGGGCTGCTCGCCCGAGGACGAAAGGTTGTGGTGCGGGCCCTCTGGCCCGGCTGGCCCCTGCGGGCCGGCTACTCCGTGTTGCTGCGGCGTATAGTTCGGGATGGATCCACCCTGAGCCGGATGTTGTGGGTATTGCGCAGTGGGCTGTTCATTCGCTGGATGTACCGGCGGTGCATACTGAGGTGGTTGTGACCGTCGATACTGCGGGTCCTGCTCGAACGGCGGGTTCTGTTGCTCCCGAGCTTGCCGTGTCATATTTTGTGCAACTTGGCCAGGACTCATCTGCTCGTCAGGAGTGCGACTCCCCCAACCCTGCGGTGGTTGAGAGTAGCGTGGCTGCGGTGCCTGCTGTTCTGGGCTGCCGAGATCTGACTGTTCGGAGTGTGCTCGTTGCGGTCTGTTCGCGTCAGCGCTCTGCCCATTGCGCGTCTGGTCTTGTGCGTCGTTACCCGACCCAAACGAATTACTCATGATCGTCCTTTGCTAGGTTTTTGATCTGTTGCAACGATCTTGTCGTGAAAGTCTATGAATAACTTAAGGATGAACTGAATTCATACCCAATATTTCGAACTCTATGAGACGTAGATGTGGGTCCACACAACTGGGCTGATTTGCACCAGCCTGCAGTCACTGGTAATGTGATCTTTTGTGCCGCGGGGTGGAGCAGTTCGGTAGCTCGCCGGGCTCATAACCCGGAGGTCGTAGGTTCAAATCCTGCCCCCGCAACCAGAAAATGGCTCCTGATCAGGTATTTACTTGATCAGGAGCCATTGCACTTTCTACGAGGTTGCAGTGTGAGCCCGGAACAACCCCATATTCAGCACAATGGGCGGTTCGCTCTAGACGCTAACCTGTCGTCAACTGCCGAGTGGAATCGAGTGCTACAATCGTTTCCCCACCCGCATAATCAGTGAACAACCGCCTCTGAAGTACTATTCGTCCACGCCATATCGAAATACCAGATACGCCCGTCGTGGACACGCAACGGCATGTATCTGCGCTAGCGCAGTCTCTTATCCACGCAGCTCGATCTTGGTGCAGTTCAGAGAGATGTATGGCGCCGTCTCAAACCGTCAGAATTTGAGCTTGGTTGCAATAGGCCATCGCGAGAGGCAACAACGGCCGGTGAGAGTGGGCAACCTTGTTTCCAAGATCGCCCACTCTCGTGTGCTAAAAGTGCCGCGACACTTGTGGTGTTTAGCCTTCAGCACCCAGTGCTTGTTCGAGCGCCGCTTTGAGACGCTCGTCGGCTTCACCGTATTTCTCCCAGTCACCGGCTTTCATTGCCGCTTCACGGTCCTGAATAGCCTGCTGCATATCAGCAAGTGCGTCAGCTACCGATCCACTTGGTGTGGACGTATCGCTTGATTCGTCAGTAGTGTCACCCGAATCAGTCTCGTCCGAACTGGAGCCCGTGTCTGAACCACTAGAGCTGCTGGTATCCTCACCTGCGGCTGGGACTCCGGTATCACCGGCGGCTGCCCCTGAGTCTCCGCCAAAGAGAGTGTCTAGGGCGTCATCAAGGGTGTCTTCGAATGCGATCTTGTCACCGAACGACACAAGGACCTTCTGCAAGAGCGGGAAACCTCGACCAGTGGAACCCTTCACATACACAGGCTGGACGTACAGGAGACCCGCACCTACGGGCAGCGTCAACAGGTTTCCACTAATCACTTGGGTCTCGCCTTGCCTCAGCAAGTTGAGGACACGAGAGACTTCAGGGTCAGTATTGAAACTGTTTTGCACCTGGCCGGGGCCCGGAATGGTGTCGCCCTTTGGCAGTACGAGAAGCTGTAGATTGCCGTAGTTCTCGTTCACTTTTCCGTCTTCGCCCGTGCCGGCGTTTGCGTTCGCAGCGAGGTAGCCCGTCAGAATATCTCGCGCGCCCTCACCTCTCTGGTCAGGAATGTAGGTGGAATAGATTGAGAAGTCTGGTTCCACGTCCTCTCCGGCCGAAAGCGTCAGATAATACGGCGGCTGAGCAGGCGCATTAGCCTGCTGTGCAGGAACCGCGCTCTGAGCTTGCTGCTGTGACTGTTCTTCACTCGTTGCCTGCGACGTCGTGTTTGATGCTGCTCGAGATGAAACCGGATCATCCGGGGTACGCCAAGCATCCTCACCCGAATAGAACGCGCCAGCGTCGGTGACGTGGTATTCACCGAGAAGTTCACGTTGAATCTTAAACAAGTCATTCGGGTAACGTACGTGACTGAGCAGATCAGCACTCATGTCCGACTGCGATTTGAGTGCTCCTGGGAAGATGTTCGACCAGGCATTCAGAACGGGATCCTCGTCATCCCAAGCGTAGAGCGTCACCGAACCGTCATATGCATCGACGGTTGCTTTCACCGAGTTACGAATGTAGTTCACTGGATTCGCCAAGGAGTCTGTCCGGGGGTTATCCGCGTCAACCAGGAGTGAATTCATGTCACTCATGCGCGAGTACGGGTAGTTGCTCGACGTCGTGTACCCATCCAGGATCCATTTCACACGACCATCAACAACAGACGCATACGGCTGCGAATCGATCGTCAAGTAGGGTGCAACCTTTTGGAGACGATCAACTGGGTCACGGTCATACAGGATCTGTGAACCATCGACGACAGCGCCAGACAGGAGTACTTCCATGTCCTGGAATTTCAGTGCGTAGATAAGTTTCTCGAACAAACCATGAAGTACTGGTCCACCGTCTCCGTTGAACGAAGTAAGGTTTTGGCGTTCACCATCGTTCTCTTCAGTGGCATCAGTATCGGCTTCACCTTCAAGCACCTGCTTGTCGTTAGTTTTGCTCCCGCCTTCGGCTTCAGCTTCAGCGTTTGATTGCGCATCTGCAGGGAAGTCAACTTCAATGGGTCGCTCTCGTTCGCCGCCCACAATCGAGTAGTCTGGCGAATTTTGACCAAAGTAAATACGTGGTTCAAATTCGCCGAGCTTACCGCTTGTTGGAATACCGTTCTCCATGAACACCGGCTCGCCACCAGGCGAGCGCTGGTTGCCATACGCCGCCACAAGACCATAGCCGTGCGTGTACACGAGCGTCTGGTTGTACCAACCGTTTTGAGCTGAAATATCGATTTCACGTGGTGCAGTAACCGCGTCTTCAACCTGCCCGTCAATGTTATAACGATCAACACTGAGTGATTTTGAGAACGTGTAATACTGTTTGCTCTGTTCAAGCTGTGCAAACGTTGGCGAAACAATTGCGGGGTCCATTAAACGAATGTTTGCTGTTGCTACCGCGTCATCACGTAGCGCCCCTGATTCGGCGTTGGTCTGCGCGTCATAGCTGTCAACTTGAACGTCGCCGATTCCATACGCGTCTCGAGTAGCTGCAATATTTCGATCGAGATATTCAGCCTCAAGGCTCTTCTCATCAGGTGAAACCTTGAACTGTTGAATTGCCCACGGATAGCCCGCACCGAGCACCAGAGCAGAAACAATAAAGAGAGCGGTGCCTACCAGCGGCAGACGCCAACGACCGGTGAACATTGTGATGCCGAACAGGATTGCAACGACGATCGCAATGCCCGCAAGAATCTGCTTACCCGGGATGGTCGCATGTACATCGGTGTATGCCGCACCAGTGAGGAGGCCCTGTGAATCGTTCAACGTCGCGTACTGGTCCATCCAGAAACTGACGCCCTGAAGAAGTAGGTAAACCAGCGCAAGAACTGCAACCTGCACCCGAGTGGCTTTGGAGATTCTAAAGTCACGGTCGGTAAACGATATTCCGCCATACAGGTAGCTAGTCGCAGCTCCCAGAATCAGGCTGATAAGGATTACGGCAGAAGCAAACGCGAGTACGCCACGGATCAGCGGAACCGTAAAGAGGTAGAACGAAAGGTCGAGACCAAACTGAGCATCAGTTGTTCCGGCCGGCTCGTGGTTCACCCAGAGCAACACCTGCTGCCATTGCGCACCAGCAGCGATTCCGCCGGCAATACCGAACACCGCAGGCAGTGCCCATTTGATCACACGACGCAGTGGCTCAACCAGGTCCTGGTAGCGATCAAGCTGCGATGTGATGCGGGCATATACGGGCCGTTTACGATAAGCGATATCAATGCTTAAAAAAACGGGTACGGACATGCCGATATACCCGATGACAAACATGACAATCGCGGCAATCCACTGAGTGAGATAGACCTCAAAAAATCCGACTTGCCGGAACCAGAGGACGTCCGTCATGACTGCTGCAACACCTAAAAAGGCGATGATCAGCACGACGACAAGTGCAATAGTTATAACAAGTGGCGAGAGTTTACGGCGGTTTTGCGCGGGAGCGGGCTGGTCGGTCAAATTAGCCTTCCTGGTCCTAGATGACAGTGCCACCCATCTTACCGATTATCAGCTCCTATTCACCTGGGTGTCAGGATCCACACACTGTCTATTTATTGAATCTATTTCGCATCACATATCTCGAGCCCCGGAACTGGCTCATCATCTGCAAACTTTTGAATTGCGCTCTGCGCGTCATCTAGTGTGTCGACCACGGCGACGGTCATGTCGCCAGGGATCGATTTCGGTTCCGTCCCGCAGTTCTCCTGCGGCATGAGAAACAGTTCGGTATCCGCGCGTGCAGCCGCATACATTTTTTGAGTCAAACCACCGATACCACCGACATGTCCTGCGTCATCGATCGTGCCGGTTCCGCTTATAACGTGCCCTCTCGTCAGCTCTCCAGGTGTTAATTCATCGATAATAGATAGAGAAAAAATCATACCCGCGCTTGGTCCCCCGATTTGGTCTAGGACAATATCCACTTCCACTGGGAAGTCGTATTCGGTCCCTACCGTCACTCCCAGCACCCACTCGCCCGTCGCCAATTGAGTCGGTGTGATTGTTTCATTCTGTTCACCGGCGCCCTCATCACGAATAAATGTGATTTCTAGTGCCTCACCCTGTGCGGCCTGGATGGCTTCGCGCAACGTTCCCAGTCCATTAATTTCGGCGCCGTTCACACGCACGATCTCGTCTTTTGGTTCAAGCACTCCGGTTGCTGGAGCGTCCTCTCCCACCTGTCCGACTGTTACTTTTCCGGGAACGTGATAGTCAAGTTCACGTAATGCGGCAGCTGTAGCGACGTCTTGTGACGACACCATCTGAGCTTCGTTGTATGCCTTGCGGTCCTCGCTACTTTCACCATCCGGATAAATATCAGTAAGCGGCACAATGTCATGAGACGGAGATATGAGCGGCCAGATCAACCCCACCCAGGCAACCCGGCTATCGGGGCTCCCCTGAACATTGACCGTCAAGAGGTTCAGTGTTCCTTTGGCTCGGAATTGTTCCGCGCCAGATATGTCGAGAACTGGTTGTTGCTCATCATCGATGGTGACTTCGCCGAGCGTGTTTACGACCGGTCCGGGACGCTCGACAGCGTACGGTGACGGGAGTGAAATGATGCACACAAGAATCAGCGCAGCAAGCACAATTTTGAGTAGCGGTCGCTGGCGTTTACTTGGCCGGGCCCCGGCCCCTACCGTTTGGCTGCTGTTCGCTGTTGGCGTTTGAAACTCGGGCACAAATGTCGAACTTATCAGCCCATTCTGTGTTCCTCGCCGGTAGCGTAAGTAACACCGCGAAACTGATACCGCGTATTTCAAGGAGACTTTCGCATGGCTGAGAATGACCGTCCAGAGAATCCAGATAACGGGTTTGATCCTGAAGAGCTCCAGAGAATGATGCGTGAGCTTCTCGGGGGCGGTGGTGGCATGGACCCGAATCAGTTTGCGCAGGCCGCTGGTTTGCCAATTGATCCGGCGATGATCCAACAGTTGTTCTCAACGTTGCAGAATGCATCGCAGAACCCGAACGATGATGGGATCGACTGGCAAGTTGCTCGTCGAACCGCCCTCGATACGGTGCAGCGTCTTGAGGCACCAGATACTGAGAAACTCAGTGAGACGACGCGTGCCACGAC
Source organism: Canibacter sp. (assembly GCA_052085365.1). Lineage (GTDB taxonomy): Bacteria > Actinomycetota > Actinomycetes > Actinomycetales > Microbacteriaceae > Canibacter. The sequence goes on from JBQDFP010000010.1 coordinate 24,056, forward strand.
ACAAGCGTTCACGCTCGCCTCACTGTGGCTTGATGATGTCACGATCATGGGAACGCCGGCTGATAATCCACGGGTGATTGAACGCACCCAGTGGGTGCAACAGTCGATTGACACTTGGATTCAGCTTGCTGAACCAGTGGCTGACTCAATTGCGCGAGCGCTTACGAGCGCGCTATCTGAACAGCTCCCGGAACAACTCGCGTCGGCAATGCCGGGGGCTGAAAACATGTTACGCAGTGTTGGTGGTGCCTTGTTTGCCACACAGCTTGGCGCAGTTGTCGGGAAGCTGTCGAGTGAAGTTATTTCTGGCGGCGATGTAGGAATTCCGCTGCTTGCTGGAACGGGTAGCAGCGGTGGTTCGATGCTTCCAGCAAATCTGGTCGGTTTTGCTGATGGGCTTGAACAGTCGTTAGGTGATGTCGCGACGTATTTGACTGTCAGAGAACTTGCTCACGCGCGCTTGTTCCGACATGCGAAATGGCTTGGCCCTCACGTCGTCAGTGCAGTTTCGGACTATGCGCGAGGGATACATATCGATTCGGGCCACATTTTGTCACTGAGCGAGGATATTGATCCATCAAACCCTGAACAAATTCAGGAGCTTCTCCAAAGTGGTTCTCTGATTCCTCCCCGAAGTCAGCAACAAGAAGCGGCCCTTGCTCGCTTGGAAACGCTTCTTGCACTCATCGAAGGCTGGGTAGATGCAGTCACGCTTCAGGCGACTTCACGTTTGCCCGAAGCCGAAGCAATTGCTGAAATGGTTCGTCGTCGTCGTGCAACCGGCGGCCCTGCTGAGCGTGCATTTGGAACTCTCGTAGGGTTGCAGCTGCGCCCGAAACGGCTCCGTGAAGCTGCGCGTATGTGGTCAATGGTTGCTGAACGCGGCGACATACAAGCTCGTGACGGCCTTTGGGAGCATCCCGATATTTTGCCAACGTCAGAAGAAATTGACCGACCTGCCCTGCTCCTCGAACGCCTTGGTCTGGCTGGTGAGACTCCTGAGACTGTTGAAGACGACTTCGATCGTGCTCTCCAGCAACTTTTGGACGAATCTGAGAACTCTGCGAGCTCTGGGTCTGACAAATACGACGGCGGGAACTCAGACAAGGATGTTTCCCCTAACGAAACTGATCTGGAAGAGGGAAATGATGACGAAACTCACTGATTTTTCAGCACGGTCGCTTGCAGGCGTTCCGATCGATTTTCATGACTACCGCAACCAAGTGGTATTAGTCGTCAACACGGCCTCAAAATGCGGGTTCACTCCCCAGTACGACGGACTTCAAAAGCTGTACGAACAATATCAAGATCGCGGCTTTGTTGTGCTCGGTTTTCCGTCGAATGATTTTGCTCAGCAAGAGCCAGGATCAAGTAATGAAATCGGCGAATTCTGTCGCGCCAACTACGGAGTTACTTTCCCCATGTTCGAGAAAGTGCATGTCACCGGGACTGAGATTGATCCATTATTTGATTGGCTGACGGCCGAGCAGACGGGAATCTTGGGCAAACGCGTGAAATGGAATTTTTCAAAGTTTCTGATTAACCGCAACGGCGAGGTGGTTGATCGCTTCGCACCTCAGACCGAACCAGCAGACCTGACTGACGCGATTGAGTCAGCGCTCGAAGCATAATGAGTTGAGAATCTATCGCCGTCCACAAGTAGCCGTAGGTAGCAGCTGCAAGTCGACTTTGTGAATAACTCCAAATATGGACGCGGCCGGGCCACAATGTGACCTGTGTTCCTTAAAAATGTGCTGCAAATAGATCCACACCAGGCAATGTCCTGGGTCAGTCCGACTCGGCTTCGTTTCGGCTTTGATGCGTTGCTACTGGAGTTCGACGACCCATCACCAGCGCAGCAAGCGGTTCTCAGCTCACTTCTTTCAGGCACAACACGGCAACACCTTGAACGGGTTGCTCAAAGAGTGCACCTGAGCGAGAAAGAGTTGGCTGAGCTTCTCCATTTTTTGGAACCACTCCTGCTGCATGTGGCCAGTCCGCTCCCACGAAACGTGAGCAAACGAACGGCTATTGAGAGTGTGGGGCGTTTCACCAACCGGGCTTCTCAGGTCACACAGCCCAGAGTACAACTGGTGTTCGACAGCGAAACCGGCCCAAAAGATCGGCTTCTAGAAACCGTAGTGGAGGCATTCGATTTCTTTCACATGCGCGCCGAAGTCGCTGAGAGTCCTGTGCAGGATCACGACGTTCCACTAATAATTTTCGCGCGCTACTTTCCATCGTTCGGATTTTTACATACCTGGCTCACACAGGATCGCCTAGTCGTTCCTGTCTTACTCAGCGATGGGGGCGTTCGCGTCGGGCCTCGCCTCGGCGCTCCTCACAGCTGCTGTCTTGACTGTCTGATTACTCACGAAACTCACCGAGACACTGACTGGCCGGCAATAGTTGCTGCCCAAATGGGGAGCACTCCCCCGAGTGAAACTCCTGACGTTATCCGCCACATCCCGCCTATGGTGTCATGGCTTCTGCAAGGCTACGCCGAGACACGGCCTGGGCTTCAATCTACCGATGACCACACGTTCACCCAGTATTTCTTGCCCGTAGTAAACGGCCAAGTTGTGGCTCCTGCCGAAACTCGCGTAATACCGCCCCAGACTGACTGTGCATGCCAGGATATGTTGCGCATGAGCACGAGCGCAGACTCAGCAAATACCTCAACTACGTCGCCGGAATGTGACGCAGCCTAAGATTTGCTTCTGCGATGAAACGAGACGGCTCGCGCGGTGTCTTCCCGCTTCCGCTGCTACCGGAAAGCCGCAATTCTTCTTGCGCACGAGTGAACGCCACATAGGTGAGGCGGCGCTCTTCTGCCAGATGCTCTTCTTCGTTCGCATAGTGGATAGGCAAAATTCCTTCAGCCAGTCCAATGACATACACAACAGGCCATTCCAGCCCCTTGGCCGAGTGAACAGCAGATAGTGTCACCGCACTCACAGTAGGTTCATGTCCACTGCGCTGACGTTCAAGTAGTTCTGTGCTGAACTCTCGTAGTGATCTCGCTTCAGTTTGTTCCGCAACTGTCACAAGCGCTTGCAGCGCATTCCATTTCTCGCGTTGACTCATGCTTTCGGGAGGTTCTTGCGTCCATCCCAGCGCACGTACAACGTCACTCACGACCTGAAATATTGGTCGGCCATCAGTCACTACGGACTGCGCCCGAATTTCCATGATCGCCTGCCGCACATCTGCCCGATCAAAAAACCGCATACTGCCGTGCGTTCGTGCAGAAACCCCAACTGCTGCAAGAGCAGATTCGACGAGCGCATGCTGTGCATTAGTTCGGGCAAGCACCGCAATATCTGAAGCACTGACACCGGAATTGATTTGGGCACGTATCGCTGACGCTATTGCGGAAGCTTCTTCGGTTTCATTTGCGAACCAGAGTGCTTGCGGAATGCGTCGCGACGGTTCACGCATTGAGGTGAGATGCAGGGCGCCGGGTTCATCACGTACGAGACGGTTTGCGATAGTCACCACTTCAGGTCGAGAACGGTAATTACGGTCGAGCTTGAACGTACGTGCATTCGGGTGCTCTGACGTGAATTTCAGTAGGTACCGACTAGTTGCACCCGCAAATGAGTAGATAGTTTGACTTGCATCGCCAACAACACAGATTTCATCACGCTCACCAATCCATGCTTTCAGGAGGGTGTGCTGCAGCGGTGACACATCCTGGTATTCATCAACAGTGAAAAATCGATACTGCTCACGTATTTGGAGTGCCACGCGAGGTTCAGCTTCAATCATTCCTGCGGTGAGGATCAAAACATCTTCAAAGTCGATGGATCGACGGTCGTTCTTGACGCGCTCATATCCTTGCATAAGATCCATGAGCTGTTCGGCGTTCACACCAATAGGCAGTGGTCTGGTCTCAACATATTTCGCATAATCTTCAAAGCTCAACATTGAAACTTTGCGCCATTCGATCTCCGCGGCGACATCTCGAAGTGTCGCGGGTTCAAAATGCAAATGCAGACTCGCCGCTACTTGACTGAGCGTAGGGATCTTGCCCGCGACAAGTTGTGGTGTTCTGCCGCCAATATGCTGGGACCAAAAGTGCCCCAACTGTGACAAAGCAGCTGAGTGAAACGTTTGTGCTCGCACACCGACAACACCAAGTTCACGCAACCTCGTTTGTAGCTCACCGGCAGCCTTCTTCGTAAAACTCAAAGATAGGACACGTTCTGCGTCATACGCCCCGCTATAGACCCCGTGTGCAATACGGTGTGTGATTGTTCGTGTTTTTCCGGCACCCGCGCCAGCCAACACTGCGACTGGACCACGTAATGCTTCAGCAACTTCTCGCTGGGTGTCATCGAGAGCGTCAAGAAGCTGCGCTGAACTGCCGCGTTCAGCCACGACGGCTCCAGTCTGCAATGAGCCCCGCAGCGAGGGAAGTTGACCCGGGAAGTGTCACACCGGGCGGTGGTTGCTGGACTTCTTGACGCGAAAACCAGCGTAATTCAGTGATCTCGTCAGCTTGCGGAATGAGTTTGTCGGGATCCTGGGTTGCAATGAGTTCAGCACGGAAACCCAGCATCAATGATCTGGGAAATGGCCAAGCTTGCGACCGAATGAATTCAAGTCTTCCCACCCGCATTCCAGATTCTTCAAACACTTCTCTTACGACCGCTGCCTCAGCAGATTCTCCAGCTTCAACAAACCCGGCCAGTAACGAGAAGCGTCCTGCGGGCCAGAGCGCGTTGGAGCCAAGCAGAATCTTGTCGTTGTGTTCGATGCGTACAATCACTGCGGGATCAGTGCGTGGGAAATGTTCTATACCGTGAACATCTTTACGCATCCATCCCGCATGCATACTGCTGGTGGGTGCACCATCACGTGCAGAAAACTGAGCCGATTCGTGCCACCGTGCGAGTGCAATGCTGGCGGTGACGGCCTCTTGCTCTGGCTGGCTCAATTTTTCTGCAACGTCGAGGTACCTCGCCCAGACTCCGTCATCTGGCGGGGAGTCTACCGGTTCGGCAAAGAGAGCCGTGAGGCCGACTTTACCGACATACCAGTGGGACTCGGTGCGCGGCCCAGTTGGCGCTGTCAACAGCAGTCGTCTCGAATCAGACATGGGGATCTGGTCGCCAAAGATACGGATTACACGTGATGTGGGGTCGTTCCACAATTGGTCGAGCTTTGCAGAATCTAGCCGAGTGTCTGCGTCTCGATCAAGGTGTGCATCGCGCGAGTTTTCCGATTGGTTCATCTGCTCCCTATCGACGCTATTACTGTATCGGTCTCTGTCCTCGGCTCAACCTGTTATGCGCGTGGCAACTGTGCAGTCGTTCCAGATTTGCTTACTCTGTCAGGTATGGCAACCTCTCCCTTCACTCTAGCTGCGCTTGCAACTTCTGCTGTTCCTGATCTGGTAGCGACGTCAGTTCGGGTTCACACTTCGGATGAAGAAGGTGCATTCGAGTCGGCGGTTATAGCAACTGACGAATATGAAATGATTGTGCGAATTCCACAGTCAGGTTCCGCAGAGGTGCGCCAGTCTGCCGAGATCTTGGGACAGTCAGCGCTCACATCTGGAGCACGGACATTTTTACCTTTTGAGGTTCCTGAGACACTCGGCATGACTCGAGCAGGTGACTCACGAGCAGTCGTGTCGACATTCATTCCTGGCGGCAAGTTTCATGTTGCTGACCTCACCGCTGATGCGATCGTATTGCAGTCAATTGGTGAAGCTATTGCTGCTATCCATGAGCTTCCACTGAGCACTGTTCAACAAGCGGGTCTACCGATACGGAGCGCAGAGAACTGCCGTATTGAGACAGCACGGCTGGTGGATCGGGCAGCACAAACACGTATGCTCCCCAACCTAGTTCAGGACCGCTGGATTTCAGCACTACAGGACAAGTCAGCATGGGATTTTGCTCCGGTCGTGGTGCACGGGGGGCTGAACGATGACGAGATTCTCATCGAGGATGACACCGTAGTTGGTGTGCTTGGATTCGACCGTTTGTCCGTTGGCGATCCGGCCGCAGACTTGGCGTGGTTGATCGGTGCAGGCCCGGATATTTTCGAACAGGTTGTCCGGTTCTACGCTGCCGGTGTTGCCTCAGAGAATCAGCATTTACGTAAACGTGCGCAGCTCTTGCATGAGCTAGAAATTGCAGAATGGCTCGTTCACGGTGTTGATACCCATGACGATGAAATTGTGAACGATGCGGTCGCTATGCTTGACCGGCTCGTGGACCGGCTTGCTTTCGAAGAAGAAGCGGATGAGTCAGCACCTCCAAACGCTGAACAAGTGGCGGAAATGCTTGACGAAACGCCTGAAATCACGCAAATGCGTACTGATACGCAAGCCTACGAAGGCTGGGACGATGAGCGGGTCTTCGACGTCGACGCAGATTTTGCTGACACTGGTGTGGTGGAGGTTGACCAGGCTTCTGAGGCTCCTCATGGCACCGAAGTTCGGAATACCGGACCAACACAAGAAGCACCAGAGCACGAAACTGAAGTGATTGACACCGGTGTCGTCGAAGCATCGGAGGTTGATGAGACTGACTCCTCCTCAACCATCCTCGAGGACGAGTCAGACCTACATACGCCTGACGAGTCTCAGGACGATTAATCTCCGTCAAGTTCGTGCTGTGATGCGATCCACTTATCTTCGAGCTCAGCGAGTGTGTGCTGCATTGGCATGCTCAGTTCTCGATCGTCGGCGACATAGTACAGAACCGCGTCGATCAACTTCGGGTCCGTACGAGACCAGAGCGCATACGCATGCCGATAGAGGTCGAGCTGATAGAAGCGGTCACGCTGTTCAGCAGTTGTACGAGGCGCTCGACCAGTTTTCCAGTCAACAATTTCGATGCGGGTGCCGTCGTCTGTTTCCTGCTCAAACACCGCGTCAAGTTTGCAGACCAAACGCTGCCCCGCGAACGGGACCGTGATTTCAAGTTCAACCGCACGTGCTTGACGCGTGGCCCAGCGTGACTTCTCGAAATTTGTTTTGAGTTGTTCTAGCGTCTTGCGTGCGTCAATCTGACGCGTCGGCACCGGTTCATCAACATGATCGGCTACAGCACTCCTCCCTGTCTCCTGAGCATCTACACCGAGTTGATCGTCGGGATCTTTCACCGAGACGAGGTCGAGATCTGCGTCTGCATCAAACAGTGACTCATCAATTCCTGCGATTGTGAGCGCGCTCCCCTGTGCCGTCGTGAACCTGGCTTCGACCCATTCGTGGAATCGGTTGCCAATGTCTGCACCGCGATACGGACGTTGCGGAACTGGGCGTCTGGCGTCTTTGAGCGTTTGAGCGGGGTCGTTTACCGCATTATGGAAAGCCGACGCATTAATTCGGTCCGTCGTTTCATCGCTTCTCACAGCATCGGCACGCTGTTGCACCTGTTCAGCGAGCAGCACTTCAATTTCTTTAGGGATTTGAATGTTTGTGTGCTGATCAGTGGGGTCTGCAAGCGCTTGTTCCACGGCACGTGCTGATGCACGCACAGCCTCTTCACGAGTGCCGAGGGCTGGCAATGGCCAATGGAGGAGGTGTGTTGATTCATTTTCAGGTTTGTGCGTATGCGCGGTTTGTTCAGGGATCCTATTACCGAGTCCAATTTCGCGCAGTTCCGTGATGTAGTGTGACGGCGGCATTGCTGACTGTTGGGTGTCCCAGAACGCACCACTCATCCAGAGGTTTTGTTTCGCTCGAGTGATCGCAACGTAGACTAACCGTCGTTCTTCGAGTTCATGAAATTCTCCGCGTTCACGTTTGTACTCATGAAATCGGTCGCGAAGTTCTTGCTGAGTTTCGCTTAAACGCCACTCAAATTGGGGCCTCGAAGATCGATCGCCGCGAAGTTCGTCAGGCAGTCGTGGCCTGGACAACCATCCACTCGCATCACGATCTTTTCCTGGAAATCTTCCTTCTCGCATTCCGGGCAATGCCACGACATCCCATTCGAGGCCTTTAGCTTTATGTATGGTTAATATCTGCACGGTATGGCGTGAAGGCGCTGGAGTTGCGGCCTCAAAATCGTCGGCTTCAGCAGAACGTCGAATCCACGCGAGAACAGCCTTCAGGCTGGGTTGTGTCAATAGCTTTTCTGCACGAGACACCTCAGAAACAAACAAGTCAAGGTTTGCCCGAGGGTCCACCCGACCGGACTTCGCCGGGTCTGACTCAACCGTCATGCTCTCTTTTCGAGGATGAACAGCCAGTTCAATATCGAGAAATAGTTCTTGTTCACACGCACGAATCAACTCACTGATTTTTCCTGACGTGAGCCGACGAAGCCGATGCAGCATGTGGGCGGCCTCACGTAAGGCATGTCTGCCTCGGGCAGTGATGGTTCCCAACGCAGCGTGCGTGTCTGGCATGGTGCGGATCGCATCAAGGGCGTCAATATTCGTGACATTTCGATCCGGGTCAGGCAAGATCCGGTCTTCAGCAATGTCACTCTCGCTAAGCGGACGCTGAGAAATATCTCGATCAGCTAGCCATCGTGAGACGTCACTCAGAGCAGCAATATCACGAATACCGACGTTGAATCTTGGACTGGCCAGCACCCGTAGGAGCGCATTGCTCGCATGAGTGCCGTCGACACATTCCAAAACACTCACCACGTCAGTAACTTCTGGTGTGGAAAGTAGCCCACCAAGTCCAACCACATGGCTTGGAACGCCCTGTTCTCGAAGAGCTTCCGAAATTGCAAACATATTGTTCTTGTTTCGCACAAGCACTGCCACAGTGGGCAATGGCTGCTGCGCTTGCTCGCGGTTGTGTCGTTGTGCTTTGATCCACTGCGCGAGCGCATCGAGCTCTTCGGACTTCGTTTCGAAATATTCAGTGTTGAGTGTGCCCGATTCCGCGTGCTCTCTCGGCCGCAATACTGGCACGTCTATGGTCGCAACCGCACGTAGTGGTGCGGATACGTGGTTGGCGGCTTGTAAAACAACACGTGGGTTTCGCCAGCTCGTTGAGAGTGCGAGCTCTGCGCCTTCGCCGAGTTTCCCTGGGGCAGCAAAATGTTGGTGGAAGCTATCGAGCGCATCTGCAGCTGCGCCGCGCCAGGCATAAATTGACTGGTGTGGGTCCCCGACCCCCATCACGGCCGATCCTTGAAAGAGGTTGCTGAGCAAGCGCGTCTGTCCTACTGACGTGTCTTGTACTTCATCAAGCAGAATCACGCGGTAACGATCTTTCAAAGTGTCGCGTGCCGCGGGCAGTTCTAGCGCGATCTGCTGAGCGAAGGCAACTTGGTCTGAAAACTCAATAAACCCACGGTCCATTTTGGCCTGGCGGTACTCCATCGCAAGATCAGCCACAAGCTTTTTTTCAGCGACCTGCTTGAGCAGTTTGCGGATTTCCGCATATGTTTTTTCGGTGGTTGGATTTTTATCACTGTAAGGGAGTGTTCCCACTCGGGTAAATTCTTGAGTGATGCGTTTCGGTTGAGCGAGTGAGGTCACGAGGTGCTCGGAGGCTTCGTGTTCAAACGTAATGAGGTCTTTCGCAAGAGAGTCTGCGCTGATATCGAGCGCAAGCAGTCTAGGGTCTTCGCTAGATAATACGAGTTCAAGAGCAAGTTCTTCAGCAGCAGGTTGATCAAGAATAGTGGTTGCGACCCCGATTCCTGCATATGGGCCAAACTCGGTGACGATCCCAGCTGCAAATGAATTGTAAGTACTCACTTGTGGGACGTTGAGGCCGCCAGCCAGTTCAGTTTCGAGCTCATGTAACCGCTGAAGTTGTTGATCAGTGAGCGTAGACTGCCGGTCGCGTGCGTGTTGTGAAAACGCCCGGAGTTGTTTTCGAATTCGTTCATTTAATTCGCCTGCTGCCTTCACAGTGAACGTTAACCCGAGTACTTCTTCCGGAGCACACAGCCCGTTCGCAATGAGCCAGACAACTCGGTTTGCGAGAGTTTCAGTTTTACCACTTCCCGCGCCTGCCACGACAAGCGCGGACCCCTGAGGGAAAAGTTCAATTATTCGCTGTTGTTCGTGAGTTGGCGTCAGCGCTTTTTCTGGGTCTTTTGCCAAGAGAATCGCGATTTCTTGAGCCGAGAATGCGGGCATGGAATCTATTGAAGATCCATGAGCGGAAAAGTTGTTATACATTCTGAGGCTTCCCCTACTCAAAACTTACGGCCGGAATAATGTGAAGTGCACAATTTTTGATTCCGCCTTGGTCGTCTGTGCAGTGATGTTCAACCTGAGCAGTGAATGTTGGGCCGACCATGGAATCTGCGACCTTTACAACCCGATCTTCAAATTCTTGTTTCATGGATTCGTCCATCGGGGGTTGTGTTCTCACACGGTACGTGAGTTTCGTTGTTGCCTGGTCCGGGTGCACATATAACAGTCCCGCCCCATCAAGATTGGCGTGCTTGTTTCGCACCGGGTCATCAAGCGTAATTTCGCCTGATTCGAGTGCATATTGATATGCCATAAGTTGTGCGTCCTGTTCCGCATCCGCAACTGAGAGCGCGTTCTTTCCAGACTTCAAGTCCACGACCCGGACCGCGTCCGCGCCGCCCACGTGACGCGTCTCAATTCGATCAATCTTGCCAGCAACTTTTGCTCGACCTACTGTAAAAGAAAAGCTCACTTCTTGGCCTGCAGTCACCCACGAATCGCTGTGTTGCTTCGCAACATAATCTACAACTGCGTTAACCATCTGTTCCGTGATCTGCTCTTGTCGTTCTGCCTCCCATTCAGCAGAAAATGGAAGTTTTTGCCAGTGTTCACGAATAAACCTTTTCATTGATTCCGGATCATTGTCCGCATCATCTGCTTGTTCAAACGCCGCGTGTATGAGCGTTCCGAGCCCGCTTGAAACAGAGGCGAGACTGGGTCCGCCGAGTTTGTCGAGCGCCCAGGACAGCGGGCATGTTTCTGCACGTGACATGTTCGACGGCGACACTCTTATTTGGGAGTTCGGGTCGCTCAGGTCAATGAGGGGGTCGTTCGTTGTTAATTCTCGGACCCCAAACCAGTCGTCAGGGTGCGCCCCTGGGACGTTATATCTTGCAAGGAGCGCGAGCTGGCGAGCAAGTTCGGTGTTGTCTGGGTTTGCTTCAAGGCCTCGTCGAAGCACTGCTACCATTCCACGAAGTGTGAGACCGGATGTTGGCACTTGCTCTACTTCATAGTTGGAAAAGTATTGCCAAAAGGAGCTCTTAAATTGTTCCGAGTTCTCAAGACCTACCGCGAAGAGTTTCCCTGTGCTTCGTGTCATTGCATGAACCAGCAACCGCAGCTCGTCATGCAGGGTGTCAATTCGCTCAGTTGTCAGCAGTTCTTCGCCGCGCAGCAGGCGTTCGAGAGCTGTAAGACCAAGCATGCTTCCGCGAGGCCGTAGGTTTGGCCATCTTCCATCTTGCAGTTCAGCCAGAATGACCAGTTCGTATTCTCTGCCAATCACACCTTGTGGGGTTGAGATCACGACAGCATCATCCGAGCTTGTTGCGGCGAGCGTGTCTTCGGGCACGTCAGAAGTCAAAATTTCAGCAAGAAGAGTGAGAATTTCTTGGGCCGAATCTTCAGAGCGTTCCAGCACAAACATGAATGCTAAAACCGCGTCAAGGGTCTGGTTTGCTTCGGCACGAACCGCTTGTTTCGGTGAAGTCAGTGCTGCTTCCTGGAGCTTGTGGGCAAGACCCGCCCCGTGCCAAAAGGTCCACACAATTTCACGTGCGATTGCGCCTTCAGAATGCATTCGTTTCGCTGCGGAGAAGTCATTTACCAGTCGATGAAGCTTTCGACCCGATGCGCTGTCAATCAGTGACGATTCGGGTACGGTCTGGAGGTATTCAGCAATGACGTCATCACATCGGCGCGCTGCTCGGTCTAGCTCGTGGGCATTCTTTCGTTCTTGAAGCAGTATCGCAGTTCGAAGTCGACGTACTTCAACATTGTCGAGACCGCCGAGTGGGCCGGTTAGAAACTTTAGGAATTCTGTTGGCGTTGGTGTGCGTCCGGTGAAAACGAGTTCAAGAAGTGCAACCAAGTCGCGAATGATTCGATGTTCACGGAGCACCATGCCACCACCAACAAGTTTGGTTGGTACGTCTTTAAAGGTCAGTTCGCTCGAGAGTAGCTCGGCCTCTAGACGGCTGCGACACAGGATCGCCATTTCGCTCCACGGCGTTGGTGCCTCGCCGTGAACGCCAAGCTTTGTCTCACGTAACCGGTGCGCAATTGCACCAACCATTTCACTTCGATGCGTGAACTGCACCGCTTCGATATATCCTTCACCGGGAGTCTCTGCTCTCGCACGTGCTGAACGCTGCTGCCCAGCCGAAGCCGTACCGATCGCGCTGCTAACGGTGCGTGCGAGCGCACGAAGTTCGTTATTTCCCCGATGAACGAGCGGAAGCACAGCCCGTTGTTCATCAGCGAGCTGCTGACGGCCAAGCTTTCTTGAAATACTTGCGCTGACTGATGTCACCAGTTCAGTCCGCTCACCCTGAAACGCCACCGTGGCAAGGTCTGGGTCACCAAAGCTCCAGACTGCAATTCCTCGAGATGCGCACTCCGCGACGAGCCCAAGCGCGCCCTCGGTGAGGTCCTGTGCATCATCAATAATGAGACGTGAAGGCATGAATCGTAGTTCACGATCTTCAGAATCTTGAATCAAACTGCGGGCAGCACGAAGCACGCCACTTGCGGTGAAGTAGTTTTTGTCACTGAGACGAACAGCAGCATTGCTTAAGACGCGGGCCGCTGCGACCCACATGCCAGGCAGCTCGCCGAGGTTCGACTTAGCAATATGCTGTCGAGCAAAAGTTTCGAGCTGCTCAAAGCTCATGTTGTAGTCATCGCAAATTCGCCACAGATTTCGTATTTCTGCTCGGAATGTCTGCGACTCTCCCAGCTCAACCCCGAAGAGCCCGGTAGAAGCCTGTGTCATTGCTTCAGCAATGGCATCATCTTGCATGTGACCGGTGATCAATCGCGGAGTTGGTTGACCGTGCTCGGCAGCAAACTTCGCGACGATCCAAAAAGCTAACGCAGTGGGGGTACGAACAACCGAACCTTGAAGCGGCTCGCTCACCCGCGTTTCAATTCGTTTACGAAGCTTCATACCTGATCGCCGGTTGTGCACTAAGACGACACTGTGCTGTTTCTCGAGAGCGTCACTATGTTGCGCCTGAGTTTCGCGCGCAATCAGCTCAACTATCGTTTGCGTCTTCCCAGTGCCGGCAGCGCCAAGAATCGTTGCATGACGAGAACTGTCAAATCCCAAAATGGCCTGCTGGGTGGCATCAAGCTTCATGACTTCTACCCTAGTTTCTACTCCCGACATCTGCTGTTCCGGAGCGTCTCACGTCAGGAGCATGCCCTCAGCGAACGCCGCAGGTTTTCCGGGAGGCAAGCGCTGCAACTCCCGTACACTCAAGAATGTTATTGAAGAAGATCATCGGGAGGACGCTATGGAGATCCGCATTGGCATTCAACAGTCACCACGTGAACTGACGATCGAAACCGATCAGAAAACAGACGGAGTTCGTAAGCTTATTGAGCAAGCATACGCCGACGCTGACACGCAGCTGCTCAGTCTGACCGACTCAAAAGACCGCCAATACCTCATTCCGCTCGAGAGCATCAGCTATATCGAATTTGGTGGAACTGAGTCCCGCAAGGTTGGTTTCGTAAGTTAAGCAGTCCGTTCGAGTAACACGGCAACCTCGACGTGTCGAGTGTGAGGAAACATGTCAAACACTCGCACTTGGCGCGCGCTAAAACTCGGCATCTTATCCAAATCTTGCGCAAGAGTGATCGGGTTGCAGCTCGAATACACCACATGTGGCAGATGAGAATTCTCTATCCACTCGCTTAATTTATGACCGATACCCCGCCGCGGCGGGTTCACGATAAGCATGTCGGGGCGCAACTCTTCTCGACTCGTCACCGCAAACTCCGTCGCATCCTGCGCAATAAACTTGGCTGCACTGTTACCTGATGCACGCATCGCATCAGCTGACTGGCGGGCAGATCTCACAGCAGCTTCGCTTGCTTCGACGCCGAGCACTTCTCGATGTACCGCTGTGCAATGTAGCGCGAAACCTCCCACACCACAGTACAAGTCCCACAAGGAAGCCGGTGACACTTCGTCCACCCAATGAGCGACTTGACGGTAAAGTTCACGCGCAACTCCAGTATTTGTTTGGAAGAAACTTCGCGGTAACAGCCTCAGATTCACGTCACCAAGTCGCATTGGCAAATCTGTTCCCCACAGCGCCCATTCCACATCACCTTCGAGCACGGCTTTGTGCTCCGGCAAAATATTTACCGTAACCGTACGAGCATTCGGTATTGAACGGTGCAATGCGCTTGAGTGAGCCTCAATCACGTTTCCAGCATGCTCGCTACGCACCACGAAACGAATGAGAAGCTCCCCATCCGGTGACTCCGTGACGTGCACGAACTTCAGCTCCCCTTGACGACGCGTCACATCGTACGGAGCGAGCCTTGTCGCGTTAAGAAACTCAGTGAGTTTTACACCTGCCTGATTCACGCCCGGTGACTGTATTGGACACGCGGTGAGGTCGACCCCGGTTTTGCGCGGACCGGGTATACCCAGCGTGAGGTTCGCAGTGGATCCACCAACCACGAATTTTGCTCGATTACGAAAGTTTTGTTGACCGGCGGTATAAGTTTTGAGCCATGTTGCGTGCTTAGCATGCGTGCCCAAGGTGGTACGGCACGAGGCTTCTTTATTGGCGAGCTGAACCGGGTATGGCGTTTCGATGAGACTGCATGAGGTGCATTCGCCTGCCGCAAAAAGCTCGCAATACATGAGCTACGCCGTCAAATGTAACGAGTCCATACGGCGCATGTGTGCCGCGGTCAGTTCAGTAAACACCGGTTCCATTTTCTCGGCGTCAAAGTTCTGGTGTTCGCTCAGACGTAACACTTCGCGCGCCAGTAAGAGCGTATCGCCGACAAGCCTGCGCCCCCACAGTGCCAAACTGTCCGTCAGCTCATGCTGCTGCTGAATTTCTTTTGCCAGCAGCGCCTGTAGTCGTTCTCGTCCAGAGTTTTCACGCAGTATTGCTTCGGCTTCTGCTGTGTATTTATCGTTAATGCCGTCTGCTAGGTCGGCAAAGAACTCGTCAAACAACCCGCCGACAAGCCAAATTGCAAGAACATGCTGATGCCAGTCCGGAACCGAAATACGACGAATGTACCGTTCAATCATTGGTGCAAATGGACGCATCACGTGATGTGGTTCTTTATTACGGCGACCAAGCTCGGCCGTAAATCTATGGTGTTTTTGCAGCGCGTCACCCGCAACTTCAGCAAGAACTTCTTTCGCTTCCAATGTGGAAGCGCCTGACACGCCCTGGGTTGCTGCTTCATAGAGTGATAATTGAAGAAAGGCGACCATACCCAAATAAGGCACGATTCCGGGCGCAAACTCGGGAATTTGAACCGGAACTGTATCGTCGACTCGATTGCCAGTACGCGACTTAGACGCCTGCGCCGTTGGCTTTTTGAAACGCTTCAACCATGAGAACACTCAGCCAGTTTAGCCTCTCGCGTATGCCATTACCTGTTTCACACCCCCTGACGCTTACACTAGTTGAGGAACGGAGTGCCGCTGGTGCCTCCGTCGCTGCGCCTGGTGGAGAAGAAAATAGGGCGTAGACCTACACGCGAACAGGACGCACACTTGACAACTTTTGTTGAACTCGGTGTTGACGGTGATATGGCGAATGCCCTCACTGATGCAGACATCGTAAACGCTTTTCCCATCCAAGAGCAGACGATTCCCCTAGCTATTTCGGGCCAAGACATTATTGGTCAAGCTAAAACCGGAACCGGTAAAACTCTAGGCTTTGGCCTGCCAATATTGCAGCGTCTCGGTGAAGCCCCCGAACCAGGCGTTCAAGCGTTGGTTGTAGTGCCGACACGAGAGCTCGCGAACCAAGTATTTGAAGACATCGCACTCGCTGCGAAAAATCGGGCCGTCCAGGTAGTCCCTATCTATGGTGGCAAAGCCTACGAAGGGCAGATTGAGCAGCTCAAACAGGGGGCACAGATTGTTGTGGGCACTCCCGGGCGACTTCTCGATCTGGCTAACCAGCGTTTGCTGGATCTCGGCAAAGTTCGCGAAATGGTGCTCGACGAGGCTGACAAGATGCTCGATCTCGGGTTCCTAGCCGATATCGAGAAGCTCTTTTCGCTTACCCCTGTCAAACGGCACACCATGCTGTTTTCTGCCACCATGCCCGGAACGATTGTGACGCTTGCTCGACGATTCATGTCGAAGCCAATCCATATTCGCGCAACCGACCCGGATGAGGGAATTGCTCAGGCCAATATTCGTCACCTCGTCTACCGTGTGCACTCGCTCGATAAAGACGAAATGATTGGGCGGATCTTACAGGCCGAAGGCCGTGGCAAAACAGTGATCTTCACACGCACTAAACGTCAGGCAGCCAAACTTCAAGAAGAACTCACTGATCGAGGATTCTTAGCAGCGGCCGTACACGGCGATCTGGGTCAAGAACAGCGTGAACGTCACATGGCCTCGTTTCGTGCCGGGAAAAAAGACGTTCTGATTGCTACTGATGTTGCGGCACGCGGCATTGACGTAAACGATGTCACTCACGTCATCAACCACACGGTCCCTGACGATGAGAAGACCTACCTCCACCGTGTCGGTCGTACGGGCCGTGCTGGTCAGACCGGAATCGCGGTCACGTTCATTGACTGGGAAGACCTCCACAAATGGACCCTCATCGATCGAGCCTTGGGATTGACTGGTGAAGAGCCACAAGAAACGTATTCATCATCTCCACACTTGCGTGAAGAACTCAATATTCCTGAAGGCGTAAAAGGACGCATTGTTGCGTCATCACGTGCGGCATCGGCCGGAGCTCGAAAGCATGAGCAGAAACCAACGTCATCATCACGGTCGCGAAATCGTCGCCGCTCCCCAGCACGCAGGGGCACCCAGGAGCAGTCTTCGCAGAATCATGAGCAGAACTTGTCGAGTGCAGACGGATCTGGAAATACCGAAAGCCCTCGCAAGCCGCGGCGTCGGCGCCGGCGGCGTTCAAACAACGCTGGTGCTCAATCTTCTTCACAGAAGACAAACCCAGAGCACAACACTTCCGACAGCTAACGTTTGACGCGCATAAGTTCACGCAACTGATCCACTATTTGTTTCGGGGTGCTGCACTCCCCCAGTTGATTTGATTTACCGGCGCCGTGGTAGTCACTCGCGCCGGTAATCAACAGCTGATATTTGTGCGCAGCCCAGGTAAGTTCAGGGACGCGATCTTGCAGGTTTTCCGGGTGAGCTAATTCAATTCCCACAAGCCCTGCTTCTGCTAACGTTCCTATTTCTGCGCTAGAAACCACCTGCTGGTGTCGAATCGCAGCGGGATGAGCCAACACCGGAGCCCCGCCTGCTCGTCGTGCAAGATCGATCGCATGCGTGGTCTCAGGCGCGTAAGTGGGGACGTAATACATTGATCCTGGTCCGAGCAGCCGTTCAAATGCTTCATTGCGATCCGCTACGTAGCCGCGGCGTACAAGTGCGTCTGCAATATGGGGACGACCGATCGATTCGGTAGTCCCGCTAGCTACTTCGTCCCAAGTAATCTGAAAGTCAGCGCGTAATCGTTCAACCATTTCTTCAGCACGACTGGCACGCGAACGTTGAATAAGCTCAAGTTCATGAACGAGATCAGCTTCGCGTGGGTCAAGGCCGTACACGAGCAGATGTGTTGACCGGTTTCGATACTTCGTGGTGATTTCCATGCCTGGCAGAAAATCAATAGAAAATTTTGCTGCGGCTCGTCGCGCTTCGGGCCACCCGGCCGCCGTGTCGTGGTCGGTCAGTGCGAAACCCCCCAGACCCAGTTTCGAAACTGCTTGAGCTATCTCGGTCGGTGAAGTTGTGCCATCCGAGATTTTTGAGTGCGTATGCAAGTCATATTGCAACGGTCCGTGTTTGCTACCAGCCACAGTTCTCAATGCTAGAGCACGAAACGCACCACCGGATACAGCTCGCATATCTCAGGCTAATGCGGGAAGTACTCGGTACGAGATAATGGTCTCATGTCTACGAATGAGCACTCCGCACCTGTTCAGGCAACACACGAGGCGGAAATCACCAACGAGTCGCGAAATACGCTTCCCAAGAATCAGCGTTTCCTTGACTATATGGGGCGACATTGGGAACCCCGAAGTATTGCGCTGCCTGAGCAGTCATCTGTCGCACCGTTCGCACGTAAGCGTCGCAATACGCTCAGCAACGCATTCCCGGGTGAACGTCTCGTGATTCACGCTGGCGTGATGAAGCAACGCTCCAACGATACGTTTTATGAGTATCGGGCACACAGTGCTTTTAGCCATCTGACTGGTTGGGGGTCCGCTGCAGAGCCGGGCGCAGTGCTCGTGTTTGAACCAATTGCAGCGGGGCACGAAGTCACCTTGTACTTCCGTGAGCGAGCAGACCGAACGAGCAGCGAGTTCTTCGCAAATTCTGAAATTGGTGAGTTTTGGATCGGTGAGCGCCCATCGCTTGAGCACGTTGCGAGCCTGCTGGGTGTTGAGACTCAACCGCTGGAAAATTTTGCTCCCACAGATCGGGACTTGACTCTCGAAAACCCTGAAGTGGACCGCGTTACGAGTGAGATGCGACTGGTGAAGGACGTATACGAACAGGAACAGATGCAACTTGCAGTCGATGCGACTGCTCGCGGGTTCGATGAAGTTGTCCTTAGTTTTGATCACGCCGTCCGTGAGCAACGCGGGGAGCGTGTTATTGAGGGTGTGTTCCATCAACGGGCGCGCCTTGACGGTAATTGGGAAGGTTACGAAACGATTGCGGCTTCCGGTTCTCATGCGTGTACGCTTCACTGGATCAACAATGACGGCCGGGTGAACGAGGGTGATCTGCTACTGCTTGACGCTGGTATTGAGTTGGACAGTCTCTATACCGCTGATGTGACGCGTACGCTGCCCGTATCGGGAACGTTTACTCCCGTTCAGCGAAAGATTTATGCTGCGGTCCTTGAGGCTGCTGATGCGGCACGCGCAATTATTCGTCCCGGGATTACTTTCGGTGACGTTCACGAAACGGCAATGAAGGTTATTGAACGGTATACCCGTGAGTGGGGTTTTTTGCCCGATGATGCAGACTCTGACGTGCCCTACCACAAGCGCTATATGGTCCATGGCACCAGTCACCATCTAGGGCTTGATGTGCATGATTGTGCTGCTGCACGTCGCGAAATGTATCACGACGGGATCGTTGAGGCGGGCATGGTGTTTACTGTAGAGCCGGGGCTCTACTTCCACGACGGCGATCTGACTGTTCCGGAGGAGTTCCGTGGTATCGGTGTGCGCATCGAAGACGACATTCTCGTGACCGAGAACGGGAGCGTGAATCTTTCCGCCGACATTCCACGGACCATTGCAGAAGTTGAGGCCTGGGTGCAGGCGGGACGAAACGCTACGTAGCTAGTCCTGTGAGTCCTGCACGGATTTCACGAGCACGTCCCGCGCCGTCATGACGAGCTCGTGCTCAGTAATCAGGTCGTACCTGGTGCCGATCACTTGAGTGATTGAGGCGTATTCTCGCCGGTTTCTATTGAGTGAGAAGGTCACCACTGCAAAAAGCATGCCGAAGCCAGCCCCGATGACGAGTGCTGCAAAGAACACTCCAAGTATGCCGCTCGCACCGGGTTGAAAGATAAACAGGATGATCCCGAAGAATATCCCGAGATATGCGCCTGAGCCTGCGCCCATCATGGCGATTCGACCGTAGCTGAGTTTAGCGGTAATCCGCTCAACGCTCCGGAGCCCATTACCAACGATTGAGAGCTGTCGCACCGGAAAGTCAGCTCGCGCCAATACGTCCACTGCCTGCTGTACGTCCTCATACCGGTCATACGTCGATACAATCTCACCTTCTGGCATTTGGGTGAGCGCCGGTACCCGACGATTAGATTGTCTCGGTGCAAAGAAACTCATACCTTCATTCAAGCACGGCACGCCTGAAGTTTCGCCCGAACAGACGTGTTTTCGTCGGTCTCTAAGCGCAGTTTCGGTAAAAACCTACTACCGTTGTGAATGTGAGTAGTTCTCGAGTGTTTGTGGGCCGACTTGTCGGCAATGGTGTGTTTGACCCTGCCGGTGACCGTATCGGCAAGGTGCGGGACATCATTACCGTTGAACGCGCGAACAATCCGCCACGGGTGGTGGGCATGATCGTTGAAATTCCTGGTCGGCGTCGTGTGTTTACACCCATCGGGCGCATAACTTCAATCGCGAATAGGCAGGTAATCAGCACGGGCCTCATCAACGTACGTCGTTATGAACCGCGCGGAGGCGAAACGAGGCTCATCGCCGAGATTCTTGGTCGACAAGTTGATGTGTCGAGCGAAGGGAAGAAAGCACGTATTGAAGATGCCGCGATCACCCGCACTCGTTCTGGTGAGTGGATCGTTGCTGAAGTGTTTGTGCGGTTTCCCAAGACCGGTGCTTTTACACGCGGTGAAACGCGTCTATTGCCGTGGAAGCAGCTTGCGCAAGATCCAGAAGCGGAACATTACACTTCTGCCGAGCTGCTCATTCAAACACTGGTGGATCTCAAACCTGCGGATCTCGCTGAAGCACTCCTTGAACTTCCTGATGCGAGACGGATGGAAGTGATCGAAGAGCTTGCCGATGATCTGGTTGCCGACGCGCTCGAGGAGATGAGTGAGGCAGACCAGCTTGAACTCTTGGCACGTCTCGACCCCTCACGCACGGCAGATGTGCTTGATCGTATGGAACCGGATGATGCTGCCGATTTAATTGCGGCACTCCCTGGAAAGCGTGGCCAAGAACTGCTCGAAATGATGGAGCCAGAAGAGGCTGAAGATGTTCGCCGCCTCCTCGAATACGAGCAGGATACTGCTGGAGGCCTCATGAATCCGACTCCAATTATTCTTTCGGGAGAGTCGAGTGTCGCCGAAGGGCTTGCGATGATCAGGCGGTCTGAAATCCCCCCGGCTATGGCTGCAGCGGTCTACGTCACACTCCCTCCGTATGAAACACCAACGGGAGAGTTCCAGGGGCTCGTGCACTTCCAACAAATGCTCCGGTTTGCACCCCATGAGCGTCTCTCGGCGCTCATCGACGGCGAGATCGAACCGGTTCACGTCAGTTCAAGCGCTGCCGAAGTAGCACGTCGTCTGGCTAGCTATGACCTCGTCGCAATGCCAGTTGTTGATGATCAGAATAATCTGCTCGGTGTTGCGACGATCGACGACGTACTCGACCACTTATTGCCCGATGACTGGCGACACACCGAAGAACCCCACCCGAACGAAGGTGCGTAAATGGCACTTTTCCGTAAAGACGCTCATCCACTCGACCTGCCAACGGTGAACATTCGCGCCCCGAGACCTGAGAGTACGGACCGCTTCGGGCGTTGGACCGAATCAATCGCGCGCGGCATGGGTACGCCTTGGTTCCTGCTCATTCTCACGATCGTGTGTGCCGCCTGGTTAATGTGGAACACCTGGGGACCTGAAACCTGGCGTTTTGACTCCGCAGCGATCGGATTCACAGCGCTGACCCTTATCCTGTCACTGCAGGCCTCATATGCAGCGCCGATGCTCTTGCTCGCGCAGAACCGTCAAGATGACCGTGACCGTGTTCAGATCGAGCAAGATCGACAGCGAGCTGAACGAAACCTTGCCGACACCGAGTTTTTGGCTCGAGAAGTCGTTGCATTGAGGCTCGCACTCAAAGATTTGCCAGACCGAGACTGGCTCCGCCAAGAGTTGAAAGACATGCTCGAAGAACTCATAGAAGATTCGAGTGCGGATCCTTCTCACGAGCATGAGCAGTCCGGTTCTAAACCAGTAGAAGCTGACGAGGAGAATGACCCACACACCTGATAACGACACGAATCCTGATCCACGCATTACAGCAATTTGGCGGGCTCTCGCACGCGTAAATGATCCTGAAATACGTCAGCCGATTACTGACTTGGGAATGGTCCAGGAGGTGAGGATTGCCTCCGACGACGTGCCAGAAGTTGATCTTCTTCTTACAATCTCGGGATGCCCAGCTGCGCAACACATTGAGGATTCAGCACACGCAGCAGCGTTAACTGCACCCCGAGTCGATCAGGCTCGCATCAACGTGGGTGTTATGACTCCGGAGCAGCGTAAAGAATTCATCCAACAGGTGCGCGGAGATCGAACGCACGAAGTGCAATTCGGGCCAGACTCCCTGACACGAGTGATTGCTGTAACCAGTGGCAAAGGTGGCGTTGGGAAGTCCTCACTCACAGCGTCACTTGCAACCGCATTTGCGGCAAAGGGTCGCAAAGTAGGCCTTATTGATGCCGATGTTTTTGGATTTTCGATCCCCGGCATTATGGGACTTACTCACGATGGCGTGGCGCAAACACCCACGAAGATTAATGACCTAATTTTGCCGCCGATCGCTTACGATGTTCAAGTTATTTCAATTGGGATGTTTCTTGGAGATGCGGACCCACGAAAAACCGCAGTTTCCTGGCGTGGTCCGATGCTGCACCGAACGATTGAACAATTTCTGCGAGACGTCTGGTTTGGCGACCTTGACGTTCTGTTCCTTGACTTACCCCCCGGCACCGGAGATATTGCGATTAGCGTTGGACAGCTCCTGCCACAAGCTGAGGTGCTGGTAGTGACGACACCGCAGGAAGCAGCTGCAGATGTCGCAGTGCGCAGTGCGGTGCTCGCCCGGCAGTCAGGTCAGCGCGTTGTTGGTGTGGTCGAAAACATGTCAAGTTTTTATGCTCCGGACGGCAGCCTGGTCGAACTATTTGGGTCGGGCGGCGGCCAACTCGTTGCGTCGAGGCTGACTGATGATGAGCATGGTGAGGTGCCTCTGCTGGGAAGTGTGCCCCTATCATCACAATTCCGCGAAGCCGGCGATTTAGGTAAACCGGCAGTGTTGACTCACCCTAACGACCCTGCCGCGCAGGAAGTTCAACGAATTGCGGACGAGCTCGACCGCCAGGGTCGTGGCCTTCAAGGTCGGCGATTGCCCGTCTCGTTGTAGGTAATCGTTCAGCCACCTAGCCGAACGGCTAGGTGGCCTCATCATCAAAATTAAAGTCGGTGCGACCATCCGTGCGTGATTTGGCCAGCGCTGCTGCCGCAATAGCGGCACCGCTTGATGCAACGGTAGCGGTGCCGTCGCTCGCTATTTGACGGCTCTTGATCGCCTGGGCTTGTCGTTGGGTTCGTCGTTCGGCATCGACTTCACGTCGGTCCTCTTCGAGTGCGTCACGAATGATTCTGCGAGGATCGTACTGTCGGGGGTCGAGTTGCTTCCAGTCGACTTCATCGAAGTCCTCCCCCATTTCATCACGCAGTCGATCTTTCGCTGATTCAGACATTCGACGAATGTTCTTCACCAGCTGGCCCAGTTTTTGCGCATAGATTGGGAGGCGTTCGGGCCCGAGCAACACCAAAGCGATCACCAAGATCACCAGGAATTTATCGATAGACAGGCCCATGCTTCTATCGTATCGCTTCGGTGACTCTGAATCGTATTCGGGTGATCCGCATGCTGCACTGAGGAAACACACACTCGGTGCCATAAACTAGCTAGGACACCCGTTCTAGGAGCCTGCAAGTATATGAGCAAAATCGAAAGAAATTGGCAGTACGCCGAG
This sequence comes from Canibacter sp., assembly GCA_052085365.1. Lineage (GTDB taxonomy): Bacteria > Actinomycetota > Actinomycetes > Actinomycetales > Microbacteriaceae > Canibacter. The sequence goes on from JBQDFP010000010.1 coordinate 47,742, forward strand.
CAGTTCCCTGTGGAAACTGAACCTGTGCAGAAGGCAAGACGTTTGTCGATGGAGCTCGGTATCGAACCGGTGAGCCCGTCTATTGCGGCATATCTCGCCAGCGTTGTGACACTCACCGGTGCACAATCAATATGTGAGCTTGGCACCGGTGTAGGTGTCAGTGGTTTGTCGCTGCTTCGTTACTCCGAACGCGCACATCTCACATCAATCGATATTGAAGGCGAACATCACCGGAATGCACGTCAATTGTTTGCTCACGGTGGCGTTGCTGCCGCCCGTCTTCGCCTCATCGAAGGTGATGCCCATAAAGTGCTCCCGCGGCTCAATACCGACGCGTACGACCTGATGGTCATTGACGCGGATCCGGAAGGACTGCTCGAATACGTCGAGTATGGGCTCCAAGTGGTGCGCCCGGGCGGCACCATCGTTATCCCGAATGTGCTGTGGCGCGGCCGTGTATCCGACCCAGCAGCTCGAGACGATGTGACTGCGGGTTTCCGAGACCTGTTACAGATGGTCGCCGATTCTCCGGCGATTGTTCCATCATTGTCGCCATCTGGCGACGGAGTACTCACGCTGACTCGTATCTCAATCTCGTGAGTTCACGTACCTGCATATATGCATAACCGTATACGTATAAAAGAATCCCGCCTGCGCAATTGCACCGGCGGGATTCTTTTTGAAGCTGAATGACTAGCCAACTACTCCGTTAAGCACGTCTCGAAGTTCGGTCGCTTCTTCATCGTTAACCGAAACCACGAGGCGACCGCCCCCCTCGAGCGGTACGCGAACAACGATCACCCGTCCTTCTCGAACCGCTTCCATAGGGCCGTCGCTAGTCCTCGGTTTCATTGCAGCCATGAACGCCTCCTTATGCTCTTGGTTATTCCATTCTACTGATTTGCCGCGGCCCGTGCTCAGATTTGTCATGTACGCGTGCCAAATCTCGATTTAACGTATGGAATTCGCATCTGTAACAAAAAAATAGGTCACGCGAGCCTCCTGGCGCGTGACCTATCGGTGAGCAGTCGTTAGCGATCTCGTAACATACTATTTGCGGTCGAGATGCCGTTCAGCCGAACCGACATACAGCTGCTGAGGCCGACCAATCTTGGTATATGGGTCGTTCAGTGACTCGCGGAATTGCGCAATCCAGCCCGGCAAACGACCGATAGCGAACAACACAGTGAACATACGTGTTGGGAAGCCCATGGCTTTGTAGATTACGCCAGTGTAGAAGTCCACGTTCGGGTAGAGTTGACGCTCTTTAAAGTAATCATCTTCAAGCGCAATCTGTTCAAGCTCTTGCGCAATACCCAATAGCGGATCATTCACTCCAAGCTCATCCAAAACGCTCTGTGCACTGTCTTTCACAATGCGGGCGCGAGGGTCATAGTTCTTATAGACTCGGTGGCCAAAGCCCATAAGCTTGATGCCGGCTTCCTTCTTTTTGACTCGCTCGACAAAAGCTTCGACACCCTGTCCCGAATCTCGGATCTGTCCCAGCATCGTCAGGACCGCTTCGTTGGCGCCTCCGTGGAGCGGACCGGAAAGCGCGTTAATGCCTGCCGAAATTGACGAGAACATGTTCGCACCTGTAGAACCGACCAGTCGCACCGTTGAAGTTGAAGCGTTCTGTTCATGATCAGCATGCAATATGAGCAAGCGGTCAAGCGCTTGCACGAGCACCGGGTTCATTTCATAGGGCTCTGCGCGGTTGCCAAAGTTGAGTCGCAAGAAGTTTTCAACAAAATTTTGCGAGTTATCTGGATACAGGAACGACTGCCCGATCGACTTTTTATGCGCGTAGGCTGCAATAACAGGGATCTTTGCAAGCATACGAATCGTATTCGTTTCGATGGCTTCTTCAGAGTTGTTATTGACCGAGTCTTCGTAAAACGTTGAGAGCGCTTGAATTCCACCAGAGAGCACAGCCATGGGATGGGCTGTGTGTGGCAGACCTTCAAAGAAATACTTCATATCTTCGTGAAGCAGCGTGTGGCGACGAATCTCTTGATCAAACTTTTCCATCGCATCAGATGACGGCAGTTCCCCATAGATCAAGAGATACGCGACCTCAAGAAATGTTGAGTCTTGAGCAAGTTCCTCAATCGGGTACCCACGGTAACGCAAAATGCCTTGATCGCCGTCAATATAGGTGATCTCTGACCGAGTCGACGAAGTATTCACAAACCCATAATCGAGCGCCGTCAAATCGGTCTGTTTCATGAAGGTGCTCATGTCAACAGACGAACGCCCATCAACGGAAGGAATGATCGGAAGTTCGGTCTCTTTACCGTTGTATAAAAACTTCGCAGTCTGACCTTGCTCGTTGCTTGGTGTTTGTGCAGTCACGCTTTCTCCTTGCTATGGCATGGCTTTAGTAGAGACGTTTCTTCATAGAAACAGTCCCCCTATTTTCACTTCGAGATCCCGAAGCGTTCCGCCAGGACCATTTATTCACGACATTACTTGAAATCCTACCCCGAAGGCTGGTGTTGCCGCACGGTGACAATTCACTCTCTCTACGCTATGCCTGTGGCGGGAGTGCCGCAACTATCGGATGGTCGAACGCGTAGGGACCAACTCGTGCAGCTCCTCCCGGTGACCCGATTTCTTCAAAAAAGTCGACGTTCACCGAGTAATATTCAGACCATTCGTCTGGTAAATCATCCTCATAGTAGATCGCTTCAACGGGACAAACTGGTTCACAAGCACCGCAGTCGACGCATTCGTCCGGGTGGATGTATAGCGCGCGTTCACCTTCGTATATGCAATCAACAGGGCATTCATCTACGCAAGCTCGATCTTTTACATCTACACAAGGCAGCGCAATTACAAATGTCACCGAGAATCCCCTCCCTCTTGCTCTTTCAGCCAGTGTACCGCCGATTCATATTCCTCAATCACTTCGATCGTTGGGATGTCAGTGGTAATGTACTCCAGTTCAGAATTACCATTCTGACGAGGAAGCATACTTGCGGACAGCCCTGGAAATTCACCCAAGTCTGGACCCTGATTTTCAAGCACAACGATGAGAGTGCCTTCGGGCTCGAGCACATGCTGCACTCCTCGAATACCGATAGGCACACTTCCTGCACCAGACAGGTGTGTGAAACGAATCTCATCAGCAGTCAGTTCGACCTTCATCTCGTTACTGCGCCACTGCAGACAGAAGGTGAGAGCTTCCCATGACTTCGGGAGTCGTGGGTCAAAGGCGAGTTCGCCATTCGTGTCTCGCAAACCTGCAAAGCCCTGGACAAGTGCAATCCACACCCCACCCGCTGATGCAATATGCACACCGTCGCTGGCGTTATTATGCAGGTCATCAAGGTCCACGAGCAACGCATGATGGAAATAGTCCAGCGCGAGCTCGTGGTACCCGACTTCTGCCGCGATAACGGATTGGACCACGGCCGACAGGCTGGAATCACCCGTCGTTAAACGGTCGTAGTATTCAAAGTTTGCGCGTTTTTCATCGGCGGTGAAGTCACCGCTTGCCAAGAGCATTGCGAGCACGACATCTGCTTGTTTCAACACTTGAAAACGGTAGATTACTAGCGGGTGAAAATGTAGCAGGAGTGGCTTTTGTGAAGGCGGTGTTGCGGCTAAATCCCACACTTCAAGTTCAAGAAAGTGCGCATCCTGCGGGTGGATCTTGTGCGTCTCGTTGTAATGAATCGCCATACCTTGCTCAGCATCACGCCACTGGTCAATTTCTTGCTCAGTCACGTCCAAACGCTCAAGCATCGCTGTGTGCTCGTCGGGCGAGCGTTCGTCAAGGAATTCAAGCAGGTCTAGCGCACTTCGCAGGTTAAAGCGAGCCATGACGTTGGTATAGAGGTTGTCATTCACGACGGTGGTGTACTCGTCAGGTCCGGTCACCCCATGAATATGGAATGCCCGTGTGCCATCTGGTTCAACCCGCCAAAAGCCAAGTGACATCCACATGCGAGCAGTTTCAATCGCAATATCGCCTGCTTTTCCACCAATAAATTCAGTGTCACCGGTCGCCCGAACATACCGTGCGAGTGCGTAGGTGATATCGGCATTAATGTGGAATTGAGCAGTTCCAGCCGCATAGTAGGCACTCGCTTCTGCGCCATTAATCGTGCGCCACGCGAAGATCGCACCGCTTTCGTTGAGTTCCGCGGCACGTGCTCTGGCGGCAGGCAAAAGCCGTTCGCGGAATCGCAGCGCATTCCGGGCCCACTGCGGGCTTGTGTAGGTCAAGAATGGGGAAACGTAAATTTCACTGTCCCAGAAGTAGTGGCCGCTATAGCCTGAACCGGTCAGGCCCTTCGCAGGGATACCACGCCCGTCAGCGCGTGCCGATGCTTGTGCGAGTTGGAACAGGTTCCAGTTCACGGCTTGCTGCATACGAGAGTCAACACCGTGGATTTCTACCGCGCTTCGCTCCCAAAACCTGTCCAGGAACTCTCGCTGTTCGATCCACCGTTGCTCTTTGGGATGTCGCTGCTGCTCATTGAGCTGCTGCACACATCGGTCAACGAGCTCTCGCCCACTTGCGGCCTGCGAAAAGTCATAGGCCGAAGTTTTCACGAGCGTGATTTCTGTCCCAGCTGCAAGCGTGCCCTGGAACAGGTGTCGGACACGGTCTTCAGTAGCCTGGACCTCGCTGCTCCATTCAACCTCATCAGGAGTGAACAGCTCGTGATCCACTCCCACAACGACGCCCATACGGGAATTCGTCGTGCGATAGGCACGAACGCTGCGTGGGCCATCATCGAACCCAGACTCATGGTTCAGAATGCGTTCGGTAAACGAGTCAGATTTCCTTGGGTCTGAAATTTTCACGTCCCCAACCGGTGACTGCTCCATTTCATTCCCCGGGGTGATTCGATTCATGTCTTGTCGGTTCGCGATGAGACTCGAAATCGTCATGTTCGCGTCTTGATCGACAGTCACGCTGTATTCGGTGGTGGTGATGTGTCGATGCGTGAATGAAACCATACGCTTCGAGTTCACCGTGACCCGTTTGCCTGAAGGCGTGTGCCAGGTAAAGGAACGGGCGAGAGTTCCTGCTTTGAGGTCGAGCGTCTGTTTCACGTCGTACAGCTCTGCAGTGTCGAGGTTTAGTCGTTCATCATCGACATACAATCGGATAGTTTTCGTGTCGGGCACGTTGACGATAGTTTGACCGATTTCAGCGAATCCGTATGCATTTTCTGCATGCTCAATCCGCCACGTTTCATGGAATCCATTTAAAAACGTGCCGTGTGAACCAACGGGAAGACCCTCTGGGAAATTTCCTCGCAACCCGACGAAACCATTGGCGAGCGCAAAGATTGTCTCGTTCAGTTCGCAGTGTGTGGCGTCAATGCTGGTCAGCTCGAGCTGCCACGGGTTGTCTCCGTAGTCGCGAACGGAGTGGTAGCTATCTGTCACGCTTCATCCTTACTTGCTTGAAATGAGGTCGGCCAGGTCCGATACGACAATATGTGCCCCGGCCTGTTTCAGTGCGCTCGCCCCGGTTCCTCGGTTCACGCCAACGACTTGAGCGAAGTTTCCTGCAGCACCAGCAGCGACACCAGAAAGTGCGTCTTCAAACACGATTGCCTCGCTCGGGTCGACGCCAAGTTGCTGTGCAGCATAGAGGTAGGTGTCAGGGGCAGGTTTCCCTGCGAGCTGTTTCTCCTGAGCGACGTTGCCATCTACTACCGTTTGAAACCGGCCCGCTAGTCCTGAAACTTCTAGAACCTGCTGCGCATTTCGTGAAGATGAAACCACTGCGAGTTTAAACTTTGGGGAGTTGAGCTGATCAAGTAACGCGAGTGAACCTGGGTACGGTTGGATTCCGTCCCGGTCAAGAATCACACGAAAGCGTCGGTTTTTTTCGTTGCCTATGCCGCAGACAGTAGTGAGTTCGGTGTCTGTTTCTGAACCCCATGGAAGCGTGATACCTCGTGAGTTGAGCAACGTTTGAACACCGTCGAAGCGGCTTCTCCCGTCAAGAGTTTCGAAATATTCGTGTTCTTGATAGGCAGGGTGGCCATTCGCGATAAAGAAGTCGTTGAAGGTTTCTTCCCATGCACGCATGTGGATTTCAACGGTTGGGGTGAGCACTCCGTCAAGATCGAATAAGAAGCCGCTCAGCGAAGATTTTGGAGTTGTGCCGACTGCGGGCTCAAATGAATTGCTCATATCGTCCAGCCTACCCACGGCGAGCTTTATTCGGGCTGCATTTCAGTATCAAACGCGACACCGAATCTAGTTTGCTCATGCGAGCTGCGCATAGAACAAAACGGCCCATACGCTGACGATAAGTATTGGTCCGGCAGCAAACACTGCTCCTTTGCCTTCTCGGGTTCTCTTCCAGAGCGCATTCAGGAAGAGCGTGGCGCTTGCAAGTACCGCATATGGGCTCAGAAACTCACTGCCCGCGTGGATTACCACGACCCAGCAGAGCAGAGGCAGAAGCTTCACATCCCCCATTCCGAGTCCGTCTGGAGACACTGCTCGAAGTGTCGCTCCAAAAACGAACGCGATTCCTGCACCGTATATTGCGTTTGGCGTTACCACCTGAGCGACCACGTCACTCGTGATGATCGTGAGTGTCCCTAAGCCAAGCAGGCGGTTCGGGAGACGGAGCTCTTGGCTGTCAGTATGAGTCAACGCGACTGATAGCGCTGCGAAGAGTACAAGAGTGAGCATCGGGGGCTGCGCACGGGTAGATATTAGGTGCGCACGACGGGTATCGAACTTGTCACCGTGTCGGGTTCGTTGTCGGGCACGACCTCAGTACCGATACCACTGGTGGTAAAGATTTCGAGCAGGATCGAGTGTGGTTCTCGCCCATCGATGATTGCGGCTTTGTGCACTCCAGAATGTACCGCGTCGCTGCAGGCTTTCATTTTTGGAATCATTCCGGATGCAAGGTCAGGAATCATGTCGTCAAGTTCGCTCACGCTCAGGGACGAAATAATTGACGATGTGTCCGGCCAGTCTGCATACAGTCCAGGAACGTCAGTGAGGATCACGAGTTTCTCGGCTTGGAGTGCGCTTGCGAGCGCTGAAGCTGCAGCGTCGGCATTGATATTGAGTGTGTTCCGGTCGGTTCCGCTATCAGGCGCGATCGATGATACTACTGGGATCAAGCCGCGGTCTGTCATCGACAGGATAGCTTCTGGCCGCACGCTGACAATGTCTCCGACCATTCCGAGATCGACGTGCTCTCCCTCAATTTGCATGGGAGAACGTTTTTGTGCGCTGAAAAGTCCCGCGTCTTCACCTGAGACACCCACAGCAAACGGCCCGTGTGAATTTATTGCATCGACGAGTTCTGGATTTACCTTCCCAGTAAGGACCATGCGTACGACGTCCATAACCTCTGGCGTTGTGACCCGGTAGCCACCTTTGAACTCGCTTTCCAATTCGAGACGTTCAAGCATGCGAGAGATTTGTGGACCGCCGCCGTGCACGATCACCGGGCGAATTCCGACGTGACGCAAATAGACAACGTCCTCTGCAAAAGCCTGCATAAGTTCCGGTTTCACCATGGCGTTGCCGCCGAATTTAATGACCATGATGGCATCACGGAACTGCTTCATCCACGGCAATGACTCGATGAGCACTTGGGCCTTTACCGAGGCTTCGCTCTCTAGTGAGATGAGATCGCGTGTGTTCTTCATCATGTCCTTTACTTAGCTCGAATACGCGCTATTTTCGTGCACATAATCGTGTGTCAAATCATTACTGCGCACCATCACGTTGTGATCACCGTTGTGCAGTTCAATGAGCACATCAGTGTGACGCGGACTCAGATCGCATTCGCTTACTGGACGGTCTGGAGCTCCTGCGTGGCACAGCCGTACACCGTTAAAAGACACGTCGACAGCATAGGGATCAAACGCGGCCTGAGTGGTGCCAATTGCGGCGAGCACACGACCCCAGTTAGGGTCATTGCCAAAAATTGCTGCCTTGAACAGATTGTTGCGAGCTACTGAACGAGCTACTTCAAGCCCATCTTCATCATCGTGAGCACCCGTGACACGAATATCTATGGTGTGACTTGCACCTTCTGCATCTGCCTGGAGTTGGGCCGCAAGACGCTCACAGACAGCTAAAAGCTGCGTCGTAAATTCTGCGACAGTTGGAGTCACACCCGACTCACCGCTGGCGAGCAGCGTGACTTGGTCATTAGTAGACATGCATCCATCTGAGTCGAGTCGATCAAAACTCAAGCTTGTTGCCGATCGAAGTGCCTGGTCAAGATCATCAGAGGACAAGTCCGCATCAGTGGTGATGACGACCAGCATAGTTGCAAGGCCTGGCGCAAGCATACCCGCACCTTTTGCCATAGCCCCGATTCGCCAACCGTCAGCATGTTCATACTCTTCTGTTTTCGTGACTGAATCGGTAGTGAGGATCGCTTCTGCCGCACTGATATCGGTTGCAGCAAGCGCTCCGACCAGAGACGGCACACCCCCGACGATACGGTTTCTGAAACCTTCATCCCCGAAACCGATCAACCCGGTAGAACAAACGAGGACTTTACGCGATTCTGATCCGAGCTGTTCAGCAACGGTGGCCGCAGTGAGTGAACTGGTTTCATACCCAAAGTCACCCGTGAAACAGTTGGCACCTCCTGAATTTAAAATGATGGCATGGCAGTCGCTGATGTCTGCTTGCTTGCTCCATAAAATAGGGTTCGCCTGTGCACGATTACTCGTAAACACAGCTGCCCCAGACCGTCGGGCACCATCATTGACCACCAATGCAAGATCAGGTTTACCGGTGGATTTGAGCCCGACAGCGATGCCAGCTGCACGAAAGCCAAGCGGGTAGGTCACGGTCACGGTGCGACTCCGTTCACAGTCAGTCCGGTCGATTCGGGAAGGTCCAGCGCAATATTTGCGGATTGAATAGCTGCGCCCGCGGTGCCCTTCGTCAAGTTATCGAGCGCCGCGGTCACCACCACTCGACGTGTTGCCTCGTCAATCACTAAGCTCATCAGACACGTGTTCGCTCCCACAGTGTCGGCAGTTCTCGGCAGCACCCCCTCTGGCAAGAGACGCACAAAGGTTTCGGATGCATACGCGTCTTCCCAGGCGGTCCGAATCTGCTCTGCAGTCGCCCCTGGTGCGATCTTCGCGGTGCTCGTTGCGAGAATTCCGCGAGACATGGGCACAAGCATTGGCGTGAAGTTGATGTTGATGTCAGTCTGAGCGCCCGCGTTTCGCAGCGCTTGGGCAACCTCGGGAATATGTCGGTGGGTGCCACCCACCGCATAGGGACGGGCAGAACCGAGCATTTCTGAGGCAAGAAGCTCGGTTTTCGCGGCTTTTCCCGCGCCGGAAGGTCCGACGGCGAGGACCGTCACAATATCTTCTGCAGTGATAACACCGGCGTGAATACCGGGTGCCAGAGACATCGCAACGGTGCTGGCGTTACAACCGGGCGCCGCAATTCGGCTGGCCCCACGCAGACAGTCACGTTGTTTTCCTCCGCCGTGTTCTTCCGCCAGTGGCAATTCCGGGACACCATAGGTCCACGCACCGTGATAGGCACCGGTATAAAATGCGCCCCAATCGGTTTCCCGTTCGAGTCGGTGATCAGCGCCGCAGTCAATCACCAGGCGAACATTGTTTAACTGCTCCGTAAGGGCTCCGGAAGCACCATGCGGAAGCGCAAAAAACACCACATCATGACCATCGAGAACTTCTGGAGTAAGTGCTTGCAGCGTCAAGTGCGCCAATGATCGTAAGTGAGGTTGATGTTGAATAAGTGGATCACCCGCCGAGGAATGCCCTGCAACTGTCGTCACTTCAAATTCAGGGTGGCTTGTGAGGAGCCGGAGTATTTCTCCACCGGCATAGCCACTCGCCCCAGCAACTGCGACACGAATACTCACGACGCCTCCTTGATGATTGGTCTGCGTGATCTAGCCTATCCCTCGCAGGACATAACTCGTTCGACTACACCGTTGGCTGCACAACAATAAGAAATATCCCGGCTGTGTACAACGACACAACCGGGATATCTTGAGACTCACGTGGGCCGAATACTAGTCCCTGATTTTTGCTCCATAGACAGTCTCAGCGTGTTGGACACCTGCAAATTTCGCTTCACTCGCGTCTTCCGCTTTGAGAGTCCGATCAGCTGCTCGGAAGCGAAGCGCAAATGTGAGCGCACGCTTCCCGTCTTCGATGCCGTCACCCTGATAGTCAGCAACCAGACGCGCATGTTCAAGCAGCTCACCGGCTCCTTCTTCGAACGTTCTAAGCACGTCTGCAGCAGGAATCGATGCGTCCACGATCAGTGTGACGTCTTGAGTTGCTGCGGGGTAGGTCACCAACGGCTTCACCGTGGCCATCTTGGGAGCGAGCGCTATAAGCTTGGTGAGATCAATTTCGAATGCACTCGCTCCAACCGGCAGATGCAGGTCGGCAACAAGCTGTGGCAGCAATTCACCTGCGCGACCTACGGGTTCGCCATTGAGCTGAAGCACCGCGGTACGACCCGGGTGAAATGCGGAATGGCTGCCTTGACTCACTGCAAGCTCCGCCCCAACTGACCATGCCACTTGACGGGCCGCTTCAATCGCGTCTGCCCAATCTGCTACATTGCTCGGTTGGAATGGCTGGCTCTGAATCCGCTGGCCGACGAAGACACCGCCCACGTGAACATTCTGTTCAGGAATTGAGTCGTTCAACGCCGCCAGTGTCTCGTCACTCGGTAGTTCAGCGAGCGGGGGAAGCTCCTGTGTCCCAAGAACTTGCCCTTCTTCAGGCAAGAAAACAGACCCGAATTCCACCAAGCTCAAGTCTACAAGGCCACGAGAGTAGTTGCGCTGTGCGCAAGCGATCAGGCCCGGCAGGAGTGAGCGACGCAGAAACGGAGCGCTGCCATCAAGCGGATTCACGAGTTTGATAGCACGAACCGAAGTGTTTTCAGCCATACCGCGCTCGCGGTCGAAACGGTCAAGCTGGCTCTGGCTCACAAACGGATAGTTTTGAACCTCGGTAAAGCCCACCGCAGTGATGTGGTTCGCTGCACGACGACGGAGCTTCTGCTCGCGTGTGAACCCCCGCCCTGCTGGCGCGGTCGGCAACACCGACGGGATGCGATCGTATCCGTGGATACGCGCAACTTCTTCCGCGAGATCATGTTTGCGAGTCAAATCGCTCCGCCAACTCGGTGCAGTCACCTCGAGGTCGCCATTTCGTTCGACGACATGACAGCCGATCAGTTCAAGCGCTTCGCGAATCTCGTGTGGCGTGTACTCAACACCGACCAGGCTGTTCACAAAGCCCTGCGGAAGGAACACCGCCTGCGCGGTCCATTCCGCGGCAAGGTCACTTCCCAACGAATCTGCTGTACCGCCGCCATATTCAACTAACAGATCAACCATACGTTGAGCCGCGGCACGAGCGACAAGCGGATCCACCCCACGTTCGAAGCGTTTCGATGCTTCGCTGGGAAGTTTATGGCGACGTGAGGTGCGCGCAATTGAGATCGGGTCGAAAGTTGCCGCCTCGATAAGAACGTCCGTCGTCGATTCATCAGTCTTGGTGCTCTCACCGCCCATAACACCGGCCAGGCCAATCACACCAGAGTCGTCAGTGATTACCAAATCTTGCGCATCAAGCTTACGTTCTTGACCGTCAAGAGTGACCAGTGTCTCTCCTTGGGCCGCCCGACGAACGGTAATCCCGCCAGAAACTTTCGCTGCATCGTAGGCATGCAGAGGGTTGCCGAGTTCGAGCATGACGTAGTTTGAGATATCGGCGGCAAGTCCGAGAGGTCGTTGACCAGCAAGGATGAGGCGCGCTACCATCCACTGCGGTGTCGGACGCGACTGGTCGACCCCGCGTACCGTGCGGACAATGAAACCGGCGGCCCCTTCGCGTCCACGAATCGGCGCAGTGTCATTGAGCACTACATCAAAGCCCGACACGTTCGCGGCGAACGCCCGTTGCGTCAACTCTGTTGCGGGATCCACAAATTCGCTTCCGGTCGCGTGAGAGTATTCTCGGGCGACACCGCGCACAGAGAACGCATACCCACGGTCCGGGGTGACGTTAATTTCGACTGCGGCATCCTGCATACCAAGTAGCTCGAGTGCGGCTGTTCCCACAGGCGCGTCAAGACCAAGATCTGCAAGCACGATAATGCCGTCATGTTCATCACCGAGGCCGAGTTCACGCTGTGAAGCAATCATTCCGTCTGAGACGTGCCCATAAGTTTTTCGCGCCGCGATTTGGAAATCACCAGGCAGAACCGCGCCTGGCAACGTCACCACAACTTTATCGCCGACGTCAAAGTTATGTGCCCCGCATACGATACCGCGGACGTCTTCGCCGCCATCAGCAGCCTGTTCGCCTTCTGGAGCCACCCGAACCTGACACCAGTTCACCGTCTTTCCATTGGAATGCTCTTCCGGTTCACGGGTAAGCACTTCACCGACAACGATGGGACCAGTGCTTTCAAATACGTGCAGGTCTTCTTCCTCAAATCCAACGCTGACCAAGTCGGCATGCACCGACTCCGGCGTCGCATTATCGCGAAGCGTCACCAGGTCACCTAACCAGCTCAGTGGAATACGCATTAGACCAACCCTCCGAACTGTGCGTTAAAACGGACATCGCCTTCGACCATGTCACGCATATCATTAATATCGTTTCTGAATTGCAGTGCTCGTTCGATTCCCATACCGAAGGCGAAACCTTGATACTCGTCTGGGTCAATGCCGCATGCTTTCAACACGTTCGGGTCAACCATGCCGCACCCGCCCCATTCGATCCACCGCGGGCCACCCTTGGCACCGGGGAACCATACATCGAGTTCCGCACTCGGTTCTGTGAACGGGAAAAAGTTGGGTCGCAAGCGAACTTTGGCGTCATTACCGAACATTTGTTGCACAAAATGTTCGAGGGTGCCGCGCAGGTGTGCCATGGTGAGGCCACGATCGATTGCAATGCCCTCAAATTGTTGAAATACGGGTGTGTGCGTCGCATCAAGTTCGTCAGTGCGGTAAACGCGTCCCGGCGCCACCACGTATATGGGAAGCTCACGGTTAAGGAGGGAGCGAATTTGCACCGGTGACGTGTGGGTGCGCATGATTAAGTGGTGCCCGGTTGGCTGCACGTAGAAGGTATCCGCTTCAGCGCGCGCAGGATGATCCGGATCGAATCCCAGTGCGTCAAAGTTGAACCATTCGTGTTCAAGCTCCGGGCCTTCGGCAACTTCCCAGCCCATTGCCACGAAAATATCTGAGGCTTCTTCTTGGAGCTGGCTTAGCGGGTGACGCCCGCCGATGCGTGCGCGACGTGGCGCCTCGGTCACATCGACAGTTTCGGCAATGAGTTTCGCTTGAGCTTCAGCTTCTACAAGTTCAGCTTCTCTACCTTTGTAAGCCCCCTCGGCTCTGCCGCGCGCCTGGCCCATAAGTTTGCCGGTTTCGGCTTTTTCATCCTTCGGCACCTCGCGCATGAGGCCGTTGAGTTTAGCGATGGCTGAACCTTCAGCGAGATGCGCTGCACGCTCGGCTTTCAGTCCGGCAACGCTCGTTGCTTGTTCGAATGCGGTGATAGCTTGAACGACTGCTGCTTCAACCGCGTCTGGTTGGATTGGATTCACGTCTGACACGGTTCCCCATCTTAGTAGATGCTTTCGAGATTCTCTGTGTTCAGAAATGGGACGACTCGGCCCGAACACAGTGAGACTGCCGGTAGAATAGAGACATGACGCGTCAGCAGCAGGTGACACGAGGCACACGCACCGTGCGTGGACTCATTGTCGCCGCAGTTGCAACATTTGTTGCAGCGCTCTCTCACATTGCTGCGGGTGGAAATACGCCTTCGCTAACGGCAATGTTTTTGTGTCTTGGGATCGCGCTCCCGTTCGTGGTGTTCTTATCCGGCAAGAAGTCCCCTGTTGGTGTTGCACTCAGTGTCGCCGGGACACAGACACTTTTTCACTGGCTGTTTGTCTGGATTGCTCCAGCAGCGGCTCAGCTCACACAAATGAGGTGGACCTCTCACGCAGAGCACCTTGCCGCCATGTCACGTTCTTGGTCTCCAACACTGGCACCTACTACCGCAAGTGGTGCCCAGGCGCTGATGTTTTTTGCCCACGCGATTGCCGGCGTGCTCACATACGCACTACTACGTTACGCAGATGCGGCATTCACCACGATCCAGAAGGCGTGGCTACGACTTCGTCTGCGAGTTACTCGGGCGTTCACTCTCCCTGAGCCCATCAGCCCAGTACGGGTACCCGTAGAACGGGTTTTCATATCGCTCAAGTTTTTCTCACTGCACCCGTCACGCTCGCTGAGAGGCCCTCCAGCGTTGTTGATGTGATCCGCTTTCTTGTGGCGGATCTTCAAATCCACACGCACGTTCTTACTCATTCACAGCAGTGAGTAAAAGAGGACCAAGAAAGAAACTTGTGAGTACCACGATTCAACGACCAACTTCATATTCATTTACAACTCTCGCGGCAGCAATTATTGCCGCTATTGCGCTTGCGCTTACGGGCTTCCTCATAGCCCCATCAGCGGCTCACGCGCACGACACGCTCATCGGAACTGAGCCGGGCGACCAGAAAGTCCTCGACGAAGCACCGGGTGAGGTACAGCTACAGTTCAACAACGCAGTGCTTGACGTCGGCGCTCTGATTGAAGTGCGGGATGCTTCAGACAATCTCGTTTCTGAAGGGAACCCCGACCTCAACAACACTGTAGTGTCACAACCTCTCCAAGCAGATCTCCCAGACGGTGCATACCGCGTAGTTTGGCGTGTCGTATCAAGTGACGGGCACCCCATTAGCGGCAGCTTCGCCTTTGCTGTAGGGACAGACGGTGAAGCAGCACTAGCTGCTCTCCCCGATGCTGATTCATCTGAAGACAGTGACCATGATCACGGTGACGAAGAGGGCGAGCATTCTCATGATCATGATGAGGTATCGAACGATAGTGACCAAGCTGATCACGACAACGCTGAAGCAAGTGATAACACGCAGAAGGTTGTGTGGGGTTCGGTTATCGCACTCGTTGGTGTGGGCGTCATTATTGCGGTCATGATCTGGTTTACCCGTGGCAGTAGAAAGTCAACGAAAACCAATAAGGACTAGGCGAACCGCCGCACATTTTCTATTTTTCTCGTATGCCGTAACTCACCGGTGCTCGAGCAGTGTTCACGACCCAAAATATTGATGCACTGAATTCTCGGTATCTCGCGGCACTACAACTTGTAAGGACACACTTTGTCACAACACACTTTTTCGAACCCAATTTCTCGTACATTTCACACTGGGCGACGCACAAAAGGCGTAACCGCGATAGCGGTAGTCGCACTCAGTGCTTGGCTGTTTACCGGCTGCAGTAACAGCGTAGGAAACAACACAACAGAGCAAACACAAACTGAGCACCTAACCGAAGAAAACCACGGCAATTTTATGCTCTTGGATGGGTGGGCGAAAGCCGCAAAACAGGGCGACATGACCTCGGTATTCGGGACGCTCGATAACGGCACCGATACTGACATGCATATCACTGGTGTACGTTCAACTCTTTCGAGCGAGGTCGAACTCCATGAAACATATCTGGAAGATGGAGCCACAAAAATGCGTGAAGTCAAAGGTGGGTTTGTTATTCCTGCGCATGACACGCTTGAGCTCGAACCAGGCGGCAATCATTTCATGCTCATGAATTTGCACGAAGACCTGCTCGCGGGTGACCAGCTCGCTCTTGAAGTTGAACTTGCGGATGGAACCGTGGAACAGTTCTCTGCTGAGATTCGAGACTTTGCTGGCGCGAGCGAAGACTACGGCAATGGTCACGAGGGCAATGATGAGCATGCCAGCCACGGAGAGTAGGTGAGGGCGCGTGTCACACTCCGGTACACCAGATCACACTCCGTCAAGCCTGTCTCGGCGTGCGCTGCTCGGCACGGCCCTCGCTGGTGCCAGCCTTGCAGGCACCGCAATTGGGGCTACTGCGGCGACTGCATTGACCCGGGCAGAGCCTGCCGTACCCACCGAGCACGGCACGGAAACTATTCCCTGTCACGGCACCCATCAAGCTGGGATCGCAACCGCAGTGACGCCCTACGGGCGATATCTCGCATTTACATTACGAGACGGAGTAGACCGCGATGCGATCCGCCGCATGCTTCGCGTAGTAACTCAAGATATTGAAGCACTGACTCGAGGGGTCTCCCCCATTGCAGACACCGAACCTGAGCTCGCACATGTTCCCGCAAGGTTAACTGTCACAGTAGGATTCGGTCGCGAATTAGTTCAGCGGGTTGCCCCGATGGCAATTCCCGAATGGTTACAACCAGTTCGAGCGTTTCCCAGAGATCAGCTTGATGCGGGATTCAGCGGCGGTGACCTGTTGCTCGCGATCGCAGCAGATGATCAGGTCACGATTGCTCATGCGTCACGAATGCTAGCAAAAACGATGCGAGGCTTCGCGCAGCTCGCGTGGCGACAAGATGGCTTTCGCCGGGCACGAGCCAGTGCCCCTGATGGGCAAACGATGCGAAACCTGATGGGGCAGGTCGATGGGACAACAAATCCCAGTCCGAAGGACCCCGACTTTCCTGACTTGGTTTGGCTCGGACAGGATGCTGGTTGGATGGAACACGGAACGGTTCAAGTGTTTCGCCGTATCCGCATGGAGATGGACTCATGGGATCAGGTTGATCGTGTCGCGCGAGAAGGCGCCATTGGTCGCGATCTTGCAGTGGGCGCACCGCTCACAGGTCGACTCGAACATGAAGAGCCGGACTGGTCCGCAACTGACGGCCTCGGTTTTCCTATCATTGCGGACTATGCACACATTCGGCGCGCAAAAAGCGAAGATCCGAATGAGCGCATCTATCGACGAGTCATGAATTATGACGAGGATGATGAGCAGGGACTTTTGTTCATTTGTTATCAAAAGGACCCACGGACCCAGTTCGAACCGATTCAGGCGCGCCTCGACACACTCGACCTGATGAATCAGTGGATCACACATATAGGGTCCGCTGTATTCGCGATCTCTCCGGGTTGGGAACCCGGAGAGATGGTAGGTGGATCACTCTTTCAAGTTGGCGTCTAGAGCAGTGGTGTGCCTGGCACGGCAGCTTAAGCGCGTTGCGCGAACGCAGTCGTGTACAGGCACACTGTTGCAGCGGTCGCGAGGTTCAGGGATTCCGCGTGTCCAAATATGGGGAGCCGCTTGCGCTGCTGGCACAGCTGCATATCGGACGGAGAAAGTCCGTGCGCTTCATTCCCAAACACCCATGCAATCCGTCGGCGCAGCAGACTGTCGGTAACGTCAATATCTTCGCCTGACAGGTCGGTTGCAACCGATACGATGTTGCAACGGTGAAGAAAATCGAGCGCGTCCGAAAGTGAGTGATGTCGAACGACAGGGACATGAAACAGTGACCCAGTGCTGGCACGCACCACCTTCGGGTGCCACGGGTCGACGCTATCGCCAGTCAAGATCACTAAATCGGCTCCTGCAGCATCAGCTCCACGAATGACGGTGCCTGCATTGCCCGGGTCACGCACTTCATGCAGCACAGCTACGAGTTTGAGGTCATGTTGAACACTCTCGAGTGTGGTCTCAGCAAGTTTGACAACAGCAACTATGCCCTGCGGAGTGACAGTGTCTGCTATGGCAGTGAGCACCTCGTCAGTGACCAGTTCAATGATAACTCCGAATGTGTCTGCGAGCCGGTCCAGTTCAGGCGAGCGTGTGAGCCCCTGCTGCGTCGCAAACACAACCTCGACGTCATTCGCCGCGTGTTTCATAGCTTCTGCGACCGCATGAGGTCCCTCGACTAAGAAACGCCCTTGAGCGAATCGATCCTTTTTACGATGAAGCTGCGCTGCGCGTCTTACACGGCCGGTGGCGGGATTTTCAATCACGCTTCTACCCTACTCATGGAAGGAATCATAGATACCAACAGAACAGACCCGCACACCGAAATTCGATGTGCGGGTCAGAAAAAAGTAACGCTATAGATTACGCAGCTTTTGGAGCCGAGGTGTCTTCAGGAAGTGCGCCCTTAGCAACTTCAACCAACGCAGTGAATGCAGCTGCGTCGTGAGTCGCGAGTTCTGAGAGCATGCGACGGTCAACCTCAACACCCGCAAGGCTCAGACCCTGGATGAAACGGTTGTAGGTCAGGCCGTTTGCACGTGCACCAGCGTTGATGCGCTGAATCCAGAGGCGACGGAAGTTGCCCTTGTTTTTACGGCGATCATTGAAGCTGTATACATACGAGTGCAGCAGCTGTTCATTTGCTTTGCGACGCAGGCGTGAACGCTGTCCGCGGTATCCTTTTGCGCGCTCAAGTGTAACGCGACGCTTCTTGTGGGCGTGAACGGCCCGTTTGACTCTAGCCATGTGATTACTTCCTTACGTTTTACGACAATCGGGCGCGATTAACGACCGAGCAGCTTCCGTGCCTGCTTGACATCTCCAGCTGACAGCACCTGGTCAGCGTTCAAGCGGCGCTTACGCTTCGAAGCTTTCACCTCGAGGTTGTGGCGCATACCCGCCTGCTGCTTCATGAGTTTGCCGCTACCGGTTACTTTGAAGCGCTTTTTCGCCCCTGAGTGGGTCTTCTGCTTAGGCATGATTCTCCTTGTTATGTGTGTGCCGCTGACGCGGCCACGTTCTGTAGGCCGATGTTATTCGGCGGGATTTGCTGATCCGCCGCTGCGTTCCTGACGTGAAGCTTTGCGTGAGGCTTTTTCTTCGGCACGGCGCGCATTTTGTTCAGCTTTCGCTTCAGACTTATTACGTACCGGGGCAACCACCATGACCATGTTGCGTCCGTCAATGCGCGGTGCCGACTCGACTGAGCCGAACTCTGCAATGTCATCTGCAAACTGCTGGAGCAGGCGAACACCCATTTCGGGGCGTGATTGCTCACGGCCACGGAAGAGGATCATTGCCTTCACCTTGTCGCCTTGCGACAAGAACCCGACGGCACGTTTCATCTTTGTTTCATAATCGTGCGTGTCGATCTTCAAACGAAACCGAACTTCTTTAAGCACGGTATTTGCTTGATTACGACGAGCCTCTTTTGCCTTTTGTGCAGCCTCATACTTGAATTTGCCGTAATCCATGATTTTTGCCACGGGCGGCTTCGAGTTCGGCGCAACCTCGACGAGATCGAGATCGGCATCTCGGGCGAGGCGCAGTGCAGTATCGACGGGGACGACCCCGACTTGTTCGCCACTGGGACCTACCAGTCGCACCTCGGGGACGCGGATTCGTTCATTCGTTCGCGGTTCGCTGATCGCTTGCTCCTTCGTATTACTGCGGCGGCTGTGCAGTTCTCTCATCGAAAATGCACTACGAAGCAAACATCAAAACACGCGCAACACGCGGTTTCGCACCCTCAAGCTATCGTGAAGTTCACGACGGAGTGCCAACTACCTGGAGTCCTTGTGATGGACTCAGGTGGGAGGTTGTCCACTTACGTTCCCGGCAGAATACCGGGAGCCAGCAACCATCATAACATCTTCTCGAAGATCCCCCAACTGCGACCACAGGGTTTTCTAGGCACCAACCCAACGACCGATGCGCACTATAGTCACTCTTCACGTTTGGAATGTTTCACGCAAATCTGTGGTTCTATAGAGGCATGAGTGATTCTGAACTTCCCGAGACCGAACTAACCGACGACCTCCGCAGCCAGTATGAGGAGGAAGTCGACGCGGCCACCCGAGATATCGCTGATGTGGCAGCAATTGAGGTCATTACCACTGCAGCAGTACACCTCTTAAGTGCTGCAGCCGTCAAGTGTGGTCTTGCCGATGACCCCGAGAATCAAACTGACCTCGATGAAGCTCGCAAACTTATAAATGCGCTCGCAGGACTCATCACTGCTGGCGCACCTGAAATATCAGATATGCATGCACGCAGCCTTCGTGACGGGCTCCGAAGTGTACAGCTCGCATTCCGCGAAGCCTCCAACATTAAAGATGCTCCCGGCGCAGGCCCCGGCGAAAAGTGGACCGGCTCAGTCATCTAATACCTTCCCACTTTTCCGAAGGACCGCAGCATTTCAACACCGTTGGTCGCTGCTGACAGAATGGGACCATGTCAAATACTTCTGCTGCGGCGTCCCGATCGAGCCGCAACACTGACATTATTGCGGGGCTGAAGGACTCTTTGTCAGTCGGTCTCGGTGTCTTTCCGCTGGGAATCGCACTAGGCATGCTCGTCATGCAGGCAGAGCTTCCCTGGTGGCTGGCGCCAGCACTTTCGATTGGAGTGTATGCAGGTTCCGTCGAGCTCCTGTTAGTGTCACTCATAGCGTCAGTTACCCCGCTCATTACAATTGCGGTGACTGTATTTGCGGTCAACTTTCGGCACGTGTTTTATTCGTTTTCGTTCCCACTCCATCGAGTCAAGCCTGGCCTACCAAAGGTTTATTCGGTGTATTCAATGACCGACGAGGCCTTTGCAACATATGCCGGTCGCCTCAGCGCCAATATCACGAGCGCCCGAATCGTCACCATGCAATTTGCCGCGCAAAGTTACTGGGTGTTGGGCTCCCTCGTTGGAATTCTTATCTCTGGTGCACTGCCTGCACCCATCGAAGGTTTCGAGTTCGCACTCTGTGCCTTGTTCACTGTCATGACCCTCGATGCGTTTCGGTCTCGACGTCAAGTTCCGAGCCTGTTGCTTGCGGTGCTTTCCGTGAGCGTCGCAATGCTTGTTGTGCCGCAAGCGACGATGCTGGCAGCGCTGTTACTGTTTGTCACGCTTCTCACCCTGAGGTTCTTCATTATTGGCGATCACGACTCAGAACCGGTTGAAACGGTCACAGGACCAATTTCGCTAACTGATGCGTCACGCGATGACGATGGGGAGGTGAAATCATGACACCGACCGTCGGATACATGATTACGGCAGTTGTCGTCTCCGGCATCATTACGGTGCTGCTACGTGCACTCCCTTTCGCAGCGCTGGTCAAGATTCGACGTTCTCGGTTCGTGCAGGCAATGGGAAAGTGGATGCCCATCGGAATTCTGCTGATTCTGGTTGCGGTCACAGTTCGAGACTTAATTCTGGTGGGTCCACATAATTGGTGGATCGCTGCAGTATCGATTGTCGTCACCATTGGCGTCCATCTCATAACGAAGCGACAGACAGTGTGGAGCGTTGCCGCCGGAACTGCGTGCTACATCATATTACTGAATACGCTCGGTTGACGAGCCCAGGCTAGTGGTCGCTAGGGAGGACCCGCACTCGGAGCGAGTCAACCTCGGTGCCGATCGCCGGATGTTGCGCCCAGTTTTCTTGCAACCGCGAAATAAGGGCCGCGAGTGCCTCTTTGCTCAACCCAGTCGCTACACGCAGCACAACATCAACCTCCGGCGCACGCAATCTCGCTTCACCGTCTCCCGGGAGCAACTGCACCGTGTGCACCGATTCTTCAGGCTCAGCCGCCCGAGCGAACGCGTCGATCAGCGCTGTTTGTAACCAAGCGGGCTGACGTGCCTGACCGAGTGCGACGGCTTGAAGTTCGGTGGTGCGTACCCCGAACTCTGTGGCGCTCGCACCAGGATCGACGATCAGCATGTCAGTGCCTTCTTGCGCGGCCGCCAGTGCGGCCTGGGGCCCAGGAACCGGGATTGGTCTCGCGGTGCCGTCCCAAGCCTGCATTGCGGCAACCGACGTGAACACTGGCATGACGGTGCGCCCATCGGGAGCTTGCACGGTGACGATAGAGAGTTCTTGAGTTTTTTCGACGGGTTTTCCGTCCGGTGTAAACCCCATGTCACCAGCGTCTGCTACTAGCGGCACAAGCAGGCGAATCTTGCTTAGCGAGACAAGCACCTGCCCGTGAGCTGTGGCAATGTGTTCCAGCACCGTGTCTGCGCCGAGTTCTGCCAGCTTGTCTGGTGCTTCTCGGAGAAACCGATTTGCTTCCCGCAAGCGTACGACCGCTTGAGCATATGATGCCGGAGTCGAACCGTCATCGTCTGCGAATGCGGTGTCGTGGTGTTCGAAAGTACGCCCGGCCCAGGTAAACCCTGCGGAATCACCTTCGCCTCCCGAGTGAACTCCGTCAGGAAGCCCGGTTGGCGAAAATGAATTTCGTGGTTTGTCTCCCGTGGACGGAAGTTTACGAATTGCCATGCTGCTCGTGCGTGACCGGTAGTGTTAGTTGCTTGCGATGTCGAGCGCTTCTGTCAGGGTGAAGTTGCCTGCATACAGCGCCTTGCCAACGATTGCACCCTCAACACCGAGCGGAACAAGTTTACGGAGTTCGAGCAAATCATCAAGGCTCGAGACACCACCTGATGCCACGACCGGCCGGTCGGTGCGACGGGCCAACTGTGAGAGCAGTTCAATGTTGGGTCCGCGAAGTGTGCCATCCTTTGTGACATCGGTGAGTACGTATCGTGCACATCCGGCTTCTTCGAGACGTTCGAAGACGTCCCAGAGGTTTCCACCTTCTTCAGTCCAACCTCGAGCAGCGAGGGTCTCCCCGCGAACGTCAAGTCCAACGGCGATCTGTTCCCCAAATTTAGCGATAACTGAGCTCGTCCATTCAGGGTTTTCAAGAGCCGCTGTACCCAGATTGACTCGTTTGACACCGAGTGAGAGGGCACGTTCAAGACTTTCATCGTCGCGAATACCACCCGAAAGTTCAATGTTGACGCCTTTAGCTGCACGAATGACTTTTCGGAGCACATTCTGGTTGTTTCCGCGACCAAATGCTGCGTCGAGATCAACTAAATGGATCCATTCAGCTCCTTGATCCACCCAGTCCAGTGCGGCGTCGACGGGACTGCCGTAGCTGGTCTCGCTGCCGGCTTCGCCTTGGAGGAGTCGAACAGCTTTCCCGTCGGCCACATCGACAGCAGGAAGCAGCTCAAGTTTTGGACTTTTAGTAAATGGGCTCATGGTTTCCTTTTATAGTTCAATCTGTCGCGCTCATGTCAGTACACGAGAACGCCACACTACACAGTACGGTGATCGTTCGCGGGTGTCGAACCCGCGAGTGAGTCAAGCCAGTTTCGAAGCAATTTGAGTCCAGCAGCGCCGGATTTTTCGGGATGAAATTGGGTAGCCGACAGCGGACCTTGCTCTATAGCCGCAATGAATTCTGCGCCCAGATGTTCGGCCTTCGTAACGTGAGCATCGTTGTGAGGTAGCGCAGCGTCTGCGCCGTAACTGTGTACGAAGTAAAAACGTTCGTTTTCGATGCCGTCGAAAAGCACGGACCCATTCGGTACAGTGACCGTATTCCAGCCCATATGAGGCAATCGTTTTGCCTGAAGTTTACCGATCTTGCCCCTAAAATAACCGAGACCATTCGATGAAACTTCGTGCTCTGTGCCGACGTCAAACATGATTTGGAGCCCAACACACACGCCTAGCACCGGCGCACCACGTTGAAGTCGTTCTTGAACCAGCGCTGGGCCATTGACGCTGCGAAGCTGCTGCATCACCGCGTCAAAAGCCCCCACCCCTGGCACCAGCAAGCCGTCAGCCATGCTAACGGTTGCCGCGTCGTTAGTCAGGGTAACCGCTGCACCTGCAGATGTGAGTGCTTTAACTGCGCTGTGCACATTTCCTGAACCGTAGTCAAGGACGACCACGCTGGGTCGCCTGACTTCAGTCACAGCGCGCCTTTTGTGGACGGGATACCTTGAACCGACGGGTCCAACGTCTTTGCTGCACGGAACGCGCGCGCAAATGCTTTGAACTCAGCTTCCGCAATATGGTGTGGATCACGGCCGTCGAGCAGTTTGATGTGCACGCTCAACCGGGCGTTAAGCACGAGCGCTTCAAAGAAGTGCCGCACCATCGAGCCGGTGAAGTGACCACCGATGAGGTGGAATTCAAAACCTTCCGGTTCACCGGAGTGCACCAGGTATGGTCGGCCTGAAATATCGACGACGCTCATAGCGAGTGCTTCATCAAGCGGTACGAATGCGTCACCGTATCGGGAAATCCCTGATTTATCTCCAAGTGCTTCAAGAAGCGCCTGTCCAAGGAGTATGCCCGTGTCTTCAACCGTGTGATGGATATCGATGTGGGTGTCCCCCTCGGCTTTCACGGTGAGATCGGTGAGAGAGTGCCGCGCGAACGCATCGAGCATATGGTCGAAAAAGGGAACACCGGTATCAATATCGGCTATACCTGTGCCGTTGAGGTTTACGGTCAGTTTGATTTTTGACTCACTCGTCACTCGCTCGAGTGATGCAGTCCGTTGCAATTCGCTCATATGCTCCATCTTATCCAGTAATGAACGGCAACGAAGAGTTACGCGGTAGCCAGTGTCAGTTATTGCCGTGTCAGTTCAGTAATCGCGTCAATCAGCTGCGTGGTTTCAGTTTCAGTACCCGCGGTGATTCTCAAATGTCCGGGAATGCCCAGGTTGCGCACGAGAATCCCCCGTTCAAAGAGCTGTGCGAACATGCGGTCAGTGTCATGAAACCCACCAACGAGAATAAAGTTTGTGCCCGACTGGTGCACGATATATCCCAGCCGTTCGAGAGCTTCGGCGAGCCGATCTCGTTGTCCGCGAATTGCGTCGACGGTAGCGAGCATTGTCTTGGCATGACTAAGCGCAGCCGTCGCAGCAGCTTGGGTGAGCGCCGACAGGTGGTAGGGCAAACGAACGAGCCTAACCGCATCAACTATTGCCGGGTCTGCCGCAAAGTACCCCAAACGAACTCCTGCAAATGCGAAAGCCTTACTCATAGTTCGTGAAATGACTAGCCGTGGACGATTCTCGAGAAGTGTCAGCGCACTTTCCGCCTCTTCTTCAAATTCAAAGTATGCCTCGTCAACGATCAGAATTCCGTCGAATGCTTCGTATGCTGCTCGAACAACGTCAAGGTCGAGTGAGGTGCCAGTCGGGTTATTGGGCCCACAGAGAATCGCCAGCGACGGCCGGTGGTGCTGTAAGGCTTCGACCACGTGTTCGGGTGTTAACGCATAGTCATCTGGTCGCGGAACCGGAACCCATTCGGTGTCTGTGCCGTTCGCGAGCAGTGAGTACATCGAATAGGTCGGGGTGAAGCTCAGAAATGAGCGGCCTGGACCACCGAAAGCTTGTAGCAGCTGCTGCAGTACTTCGTTTGATCCGTTGGCTGCCCAGACTTGTTCCGGCGTGAGATCGTGACCGAGATAGTCGGCGAGCGCTGCGCGCAACGCTGAGAATTCTCGATCTGGATATCGGTTCACTCCGCGCAATGCGTCATGCAGTTTGTCAGCAATATCGTTGATGACGTGGTCTGGAATCGGATGCGTGTTTTCATTCACGTTCAACGAAACCGGCACGGGTTCTTGCGGAGCTCCGTACGGCTTCATACCGACAAGATTGTCACGAAGCGGAAGATCACTCAGTTCAGTCACGCCACTAGTCTAGAGCGTTCAAAAGGCGCGAGTGCCCCATCAACCATTTCATAGTGCGCGTCGCAACGATCAACATACTCCACATCATGGGTGACAACTACGGTTGCGAGGTCGCGTTCGTGTGTGAGTTGTGCGAGCAGGTCGAAGATTTCACGTGACCGGTCTGAGTCGAGCGCGCTAGTCGGCTCGTCAACAACGAGGACTTCAGGGTCGTGAATGAGACCGCGTGCAATGTTCACTCGTTGACGTTGACCTCCCGAAAGTTTCTCTGGGAGGAACCTCGCTCGGTCAGCAAGTCCGACCTCTTGCAGCATCGCGTTGATCCGTGCTTGCAGTTCGATTTTGTTGAGTGACGCGAGCTCGGTTGATCCGATTCGTGCCATTACTTCCAGCTGTTCTCGTACGGTGAGTGAGGGGATGAGGTTGGGGGCTTGGAAGACGATTCCGAGATGGTTGCGTCGCACATCGGTTCGTGCTTTCTGCCTCAAGTTGCTGACTTCTTCCTTACCGATCCACACCCTGCCTTCGTCTGGACGAATCAGAGTGGCGGCGATCGCGAGCAAGCTTGACTTACCTGAACCGCTGGGTCCACTAATGGCTGCCATTTCACCCGTGTCGACCTGCAAGGATACGTGGTCGACTGCACGAAGTACGGCGTCGCCGTCGGGGTAGGTGAGGGTGACGTTTTCGAGTTTGAGCATGTGATGTTCCTCTAGGTTCATTGGGTGGGTCGCGGTGCGCGACCCTGTGTGGGGTTTACGCGGCCTGGTTGAGAGCGACGAGCGGGTCAGCTCGGGTAATTTGTCGCAGTGAAACGAGCGAGCCAATGAGACCCGCAATAAACATGGCGACTGCGGGCGGTGCGATCGTCCACCAAGCCACAACAAACGGGGCGACACCTGCGATAAGTGAACCGAGTCCAAGTGCGAGCGCGGTACCGATGAGGATTGCGCTTACCAGGACGAGTGCGGCTTGGCCCACAGCATCTCGACGCAGCCATTTGTTGCTGGCACCGAGGGCTTTCAGCACGGACACGTCACCTTTTCGCTGCATGGACCAGACGAGGAAGAACACACCAACAATGAGGGCTGAGATTCCGAAAAGCATGCCAATCATGAGCGCAAGTGTTCCAATTTCGCTTTTGAACGATTCGAGACCCATCAGCGAGGAAATCAGTGACTGGCTTTGGGTGCCTGCCGCGAGGTTCACGGCGTCTTGGTTCTCGACATCACCGGACACGAGCAGCACCGAGGCGTAGCGCTCTCCCCCGCCAATCGCTCGCATGTAGTGCTGGTATGTCTCGAGTGAAACTCCCGCAACTTCAGTGTGTGAGTATTGGCCGTTGTCATCTGTAATCGTTGCCGTCATTTCATGACCGGCGAGACTAACGACCTCGCCATCCTGAATCTCAAGCGCTTCCGCAGTTTCTTCGTTCAGCGTAATGCCATCGTCGTGACTCGGCGTGGCAAACAGGGTCACTGCAGCAGAAGATTCTGATGCCGAATCTTGTTCTGCATCAGAATCGGTTTCAGCTGGAGTGAGTCGAACAGTGGTAACTCCAAGAGGTGTGACCGAGACATCCGTGCCTGATGCATCTGCAGCCCACTGTTCGGCCTGCGCTTCACTGACTGCGCTATTTGCCCATGACCAAGTTACATCGGACTGTTCAGCAACAATAGTTTTCGCGTTACTTGACACGAGAGCTGAAATATTTTGTGACGCGAGCCCACCGGTGAGTCCCGTCAGGAAACCAACCAGCAGCATCATGAGTGCGATCACGGCCGCGATTAATGTGAAACGCCCCGGTGCGTGCCGAATATCACGAAGAGCTAAGAACATATAGCGTCCCTTTCAGATAAAAGTCGTTGTGCCGTGTCGGCATACTTCTATCGTTGTTTGGTTCGATGCTTCGCGCGTCGGGTAGGTGGTCGATCTTCTTCTCATCCTTTTGGTTGAGGAGATCTGGGACCTGAGCGATTAGCATCGGAAGTATGACTGTGCGTTCGACCCGTGGCCCTCTGCAGGGCATCTATCCGCTCGTGGTCACCGCGATTATGTTGAATTTGTTGCTCGTCGTTGCACTCGTATTGGCAGATTTTAGTCACGGAAACATGAGCAGGGTTGCCCTGACCGCGACTGTGGTCGGCAGTGTGATTCTTGGTGCGGTTTTTCTCTTCTGGGTACGCACAAACTCGCTGTTGCTTGCCACTCCTGCAACGAACGTTCGCGCGGTGAATGTTGTGTGGTCCGCAGTTGTAAGTGTGCCCGTAGCAGCGGCGATCGCATTCTCCCCTGAGGCCGCGTATGCGGCACTCGCGCTCTATGTCGTGGTGCTGTGGTTGATTCCGAATCCCATCGGAACTGTCGCGGTATTGACACTCTGTGTGGGTGTGGTGGCGGGTCAGGCAGTCCATCATGGTTGGACTGTGGGCGGCGTACTGGGCCCAGTAGTCAGTGCAGTCGCTATTGTCGCGCTGCTTGCGGGGTATCGGAGCATGGTTCGTGTGGCCGCTGAGAACGCGGCTCTCGCTCAACAATTACAGGAAATGAGTGTTGCTCTTGCCCGCACCGAGCGCGAAGCCGGTCGGGCTGGAGAACGCTCGCGACTCGGCCGGGACCTCCATGATACGACCGCGCAACATTTGTCAAGCATTCGCTTACTCCTGGCTGCGGCACGACGATCAGATGACGTCGAGCAGTCTGGTGCGCTATTGACGCAGGCCAATGAATTGTCTCTGCATGCACTCACCGAAATTCGTGCGCTCGTTGATGATTTAACCCCTCCGGCGCTGCAGGGCGAAACCTTTCCCGACGCAGTCAAACGCCTGGTTTCTGAAACGTCAGCTCGCGTAAACGCGGATGTGAGGGCGCCGCTTGTTCAGATCGACTATGTAGAATCAGGCGATCGGTTCCCGATGCTCCCACCGGTGAGCGCAGCGCTCTTTCGAGTGTGCGGTGAAGCCGTCAACAATGCTGTCAATCACGCAGCCGCCACTCACCTGACCGTACATATCGAATTCGCTCGCTCCTCGTTAATTGTTGAAATTAACGATGATGGGACCGGGTTTGACCCGCAGTCATACTTTATTGGCGACGGACACGGGCACGGGATCCCGGGCATGCGTTCCAGACTTCGTGAGCTCGGGGGGACGCTCGCAATCGTTTCAGAACCCGGAGAAGGTGCGTTAGTACGGGCAGAACTTCCCCGAACTCGTGCAGAACGGTTTGTCGAGCACACCAATTCGGAGGAAACATGATCCGCCTCGTCATTTGCGATGACCATCCAGTGGTCCGGGCAGGCCTACGCGCGGTCTTTGAGCTGTCGGGCACGATTCAAGTTATTGCGGATGTTGGCACAGCAGATGAAGCAGTACAACTCGCGGGATCCTGTGATGTTGTGACCATGGATCTGAACCTCGGACCCGGTGAGGATGGGGTGAGTGCAACAAAACGCATTCGCAGTCTGGAACATCCGCCTGCAGTGCTCGTGCTCACAAACTATGATTCGGACGCAAAAATTCTTGCAGCGATCGAAGCTGGTGCGCTTGGCTACCTGCTGAAGGACTCTGAACCGGAGCAGCTTGTGTCTGCGGTCGGGCGTGCACGACGAGGCGAAACCGTGCTCGAACCGAGGCTGTTGACCAAACTTACACAAGAAGTGCAGCGACCTAAGACACAGCTCACCTCACGCGAGCAGGATGTACTATCTATGCTCGCGACTGGCCTAAAAAACGCTGAAATTGCTGAGGCTCTGCACGTGAGCGTAGCAACGGTAAAAAGTCATCTCGCCGCAGTCTACGGAAAGCTCGGAGTATCAAGCCGAACAGCGGCCCTCGCGGAAGCCCGGGCGCGCGGACTCATCCAGACTGAAGACTAACTCCCAACGGTTCATCGAACGTAATACGTTGCTAGCTAGATATGCCCACGCGACTCAGTTTGAACGCACACACTTGCGAAAGTGTTACTGAACACCGGCCTCGCTTGCACTGACCACGCCAGGGGCTTCGGTATACCGAAGTGGAACCGCAATCGCTTCGTTCGCTTGCAGTGCGGAACTTGGAAGATTATTAAGCTGGACCAGCTCGTACACCAGATCACGAGGGTCAGAATTTGGATCGAGACGCTCAGCAATCGACCACAGCGAATCGCCATATGCCGGGAGGACGTATCCGAACGAAGATGAAGAACTCACTGAAGTAGCTTCTGCACTCGCCGGCCCTAGGAGTGCACCCCCGGCGATCACACCCGCAATTGCGATGGCACCAATTGCACCGAACACCAACCGACCACGACGAGTCAAACGAAGCTTGCTCGATGCCTGCGGTGACGCAGTCGTCGATTCGAGCGTTGGACGTTCCTGCGGTGTTAGCGTGTTCATTACCCTTACCTCCGTGTTCGAATATTCGTTCGAAACAATAATTCGAATATAACTTCTAAAACCCTGCAACGCAAGCACTGATTCGAATATTTCTTCGCACGAGTTTCCCCGACACTCTCAGAAATCTTGCTGAAGTTCGAACATCTGAACTACATTGAGGGACAAGTTGAGTCCATCAGCAACCACCGACATTGAATGATTGAGGAAGCAATGAGCGACCAAGCCCTTCCGCCGCTGTCACAGCGCCAGCAGGATATTTTCGACTACATTGCGACTTCGATTTCGCTACGGGGATACCCGCCGACCATGCGTGAGATTGGTGATGCGGTAGGCATGGCGTCGTTGTCGAGCGTGACTCACCAGCTCAGTCGACTTGAAGCCCTGGGGTATATTCGTCGCGACAAAGGCCGTAGTCGAACAGTTGAGATTCTTGCGGACACCGAACATATCGTTGAACCAGACGAACCGTCACTTGTGCCGGAGCAAGCGGCTGTTATTCCACTCGTCGGACAAATCGCTGCAGGTATCCCCATCACCGCGGAACAGCAAGTCGACCAGTTGATTCCACTCCCCCGTGCGCTTGTGGGCGAAGGCGACCTGTTTATGTTGAAAGTTGTCGGTGATTCGATGATTGATGCTGCGATCTGTGACGGAGATTTTGTTGTCATCCGTCAGCAACGTGAAGCCGAAAATGGCGATATCGTAGCGGCGATGCTCGACGGTGAAGCCACGGTGAAGGTGTTCCGTCGTCGAGATGGTCATACTTGGCTCTTGCCACGGAACTCAAGCTTTGAACCTATCCTCGGAGACTTTGCCGAAGTCGTTGGCAAAGTCGTCGCGGTGTTCCGTTCAGTTGCCTAATTGTTTACGCGCCAATAGGAGCTGTCGAAACGAGCCCAAGTTCTCGCAACACTGCAAGCACCTGCTCGTGACGATTAAACGTATATAGGTGCAGCGACGGCGCCCCACCAGCCATGAGTTCCCGGCACTGTTGGACTGCATAGTCCACTCCGAGTTCAGGAGCAAAGCCACCCGCTTCATCAATCGCTTGTGCTAGACGAGGCGGAGCTTTTTGCCCGGCAAGTTCCGCGACTTTTCGAAGCTGTGCACTTGTTGACACCGGCATGATCCCTGGAAGCACCGGAATTGTTAATCCGCGCGTGCGAGCACGATCCACAAACAAGAGATACTCATCAGCGTAAAAAAACAGCTGTGTAATCGCCATCGATGCCCCGGCTTCTTGTTTGCTGATCAACCAATCAATGTCAGCTTCAACCGATGACATTCTCGGGTGACCATTCGGGTACGCTGCCACAGCAGTTCGTCCGACACTCGAAAATGCGGGACGTTCATTTCTGGCGCGCGTGATGAGTTCAACAAGTTCAGCAGCGTGAGGCGACGACAACACATCCGGGTGGTCCTCCCCTAAGTCTTGAGGAACATCGCCACGGAGCGCGAGAAAGTCGTGAATTCCATCATCCATTAATGAGTGGATTGTGCGGCTGAGGTCTTCGCGGCGAGTTGCGATCGTGGTCAGATGCGCCATAGGAAGTACCTCAGTGTGAGCACGTAGATAGCGCAGCAGATCAGCCGACGCGTCACGGTTTGATCCGTTTGCCCCGTAGGTGACCGAGATAAAATCCGGTTCGGTCGCAGCAAGGTGCTGCACCGCATTCCCTAGTGCAAGCGCAGCTGCGCCGCTACGTGCCGGAAACACTTCAAAAGAAAACCGCGCAGCAGTCGAGGCGCTGCCTGTTAAACGCACATCATTCATACGGCGACTCCGCTCAATTCCCGCGCAGCGTGCTGTGTCCCTTGTACGCGAGCCGCAATTTTCGCAAATGCAACGTTTCGCGCGAAGTCTGGTGAACCATGCCGAGGTTTTTCATCGATCAAGTACGGTGAGAATCCACAGTCATCGGTCGAACCAAGGAGTTCAGCGGGTATGAATCGAGCTGCGCGTAGCAGCTGCTGTGCCACCTCTTGCGCGGTTTCAAGACGTGGAGAGGTGGGTTTCGTCACGCCCAGAAGTATTCGAGGCTGCACCGACCCTGGCTTTTCTCGGAGCTGCTTCCCAATAAGTTGCGCCACACGATCTGGATCGTCTTCGCCAGCAGCCTGCACGAGGAAATAACCGGCTTCAATCTGCATCAGTTCAGGGATAAGTTTCGCATAATCCACGTCGGCACTGTGTTCACTGTCGCGGTCGTTCCCCGGACATGTGTGTACCCCTACTGCTCCACGAATTACCGGCGGCAACCTATCGAGCACTCGATTCACAAGTTCAATAAATCCAGATAGCGCATCACGCCCGGCCCAGGGTGCACGAAGGTCCTCTCGAAGCGCTAATCGCCCCTCGGTGAAATCAATCGATACCCGGCTCGCACCCTGTTCAAAACAACGTTCAATGTCTTGGGCGCATCCTCGAACGACATCCTCCAAGAATTCATCGCGTGAATAGTGGCTAAATCCTGATTCCGGGTACATCAAAGACAGCATCGCTGGCGATACAACAGCTTGTTTAAGCTTGGCCTCACTTTTACAACCGTGCAGCGTCTGTTGAGCGAACGCCAGACCATCGCTGGCCCAGTGGGAGAATTGGAACCTAGGCTGTGCAAGCTGCGGGACAACCCGATGATGTCCGTCAGCGAAGACCGCGAAGACTTCGTCGTGCGTGGCTTCTGTTCCATCCAGCAGATACGTCGCAAAACTTTGCCGACGTTGTTCACCGTCGGTAATGAGAGGAGACCCTGTGTGCACAAATTGGGCGACGGTGTCACGAATCGCTTCGTCAACCAGCGGCGAGAGTTCCGACACTTCAAATAAACCCGCGTCTGCATCGAGTACAGCTTGTTGAAGTTTCGCAGGTCGGGGCAGCGACCCTACGGGTTCCGTAGGGAGCTGCCCCGGCTGCGCATCAAACCAGTGATGCATTACTGAACCTCTGCACGAACCTTTCGAGCCCCAGACACGAGGTTCTTCAGGCTTGCAACGGTTTCGTCGTAGCCGCGTGTTTTTAATCCACAGTCGGGGTTAACCCACAATTGCTCAGCGGGGATCTGTCCAGATGCGATCCGCACAAGCTCCGTCACCTCATCGACACTTGGAACCCGTGGCGAGTGGATGTCGTACACACCAGGTCCAATACCGCGCGAGTAGCCCGTTTCACCGAGCGGTTCAACAACGTCCATGCGGCTGCGTGCCGCCTCAATGCTTGTAACATCTGCATCGAGTCCGTCCACCGCATCGATGATTTCTCCGAACTCTGAATAACACAGGTGGGTATGGATCTGAAGTTGCGCCTCGGCTCCGCCAGTTGCGAGCCGGAACGCGCCAACCGACCAGTTCAAATACTCTGGCTGTCGGTCTTTATCAAGCGGCAAGAGTTCACGAAGCGCGGGCTCATCGACTTGAACAATACCTATGCCTGCCGCATGCAGGTCCGTAATTTCGTCACGTAAGGCGAGCGCCACCTGTTCTGCAGTCTCATTCAGCGGCTGATCGTCTCGCACGAACGACCACGCCAGAATAGTGACAGGGCCCGTGAGCATCCCTTTCACCGGCTTTTCGGTGAGCGACTGCGCGTATGTGATCCAGTCAACGGTGATTGGCGCGGGGCGCGAAACATCGCCCCACAAGATTGACGGTCTGGTTGCGCGAGTCCCGTACGACTGTACCCACCCGTGTTCAGTAACCGCGAAACCATCTAGGTTCTCAGCAAAGTACTGAACCATATCGTTGCGTTCAGCTTCTCCGTGCACGAGCACGTCTAGCCCTATTTCTTCTTGGAGCTCAATAACTCGTCGAATTTCGGCACGCAAGAACTCGGTATATGCGTCGGCATTAATCTCACCTCGCCCAAATGCGGAACGAGCCCTACGGATTTCACTAGTTTGCGGGAATGATCCAATAGTTGTCGTTGCTAATGTCGGCAAACCGAGTACTCGTTGTGCTTCTCGGCGCTGTGCTTCGCTAGCGCGTTGACGGTCGGCTTCGGTAACCCGCGCACGCCGCTCTTGCA
>JBQDFP010000011.1:0-79290 GCA_052085365.1 Canibacter sp.
TGATACCTGGCGATACCAAACACCCCCATAATCGCTATTGCTCCAGCAATGACAAACACGATGATTGCCCACCCCGGCGCGTGTCGAGCCTCCCCGAGGACGAAAATACCGATGCAGATCGCAACAATTGGATCCACCACTGTCAGACCCGCAATGACCAGATCAGGCGGACCAGACGAATGAGCATTCTGGACAAACACCATCCCGACAAGCGCACCGACCGCGAGAGATATGATGGCCATCCAGGTCAAGGCATCCCAGTTTTCGGCCATAATACGCACCAAAATAACTTTCGCAAACGTCGCGACAAACCCGTAGAGGATGCCCGCACCGACCACATACATGATCGCGTATGACCGATACCGGAAGGCTAAATATGCCGCAATGAGCGCGGTGAGCACTGCGGCAAATATAACCAGAATGATGGCAAGTTCAAGCCCTGAGACCGGTGAGTCCTGTGCAGTGAATGCTGCCACGGAAACAAAGATCACCACTCCGACGACGCACATAGTAATCGCAGCTCGCACAGGTTGATCAAGTCGTACCTGTGAAACCTTGGAGTTGAGAACTGCTGTAACGACAAGGGCAACCACCCCAAGCGGTTGCACCACCAAAAGTGGTGACAGGCTCAGTGACCCGATTTGAAATGCAACCGCACACACCAGCATGAGACTGCCAAAAATCCATGACGGACGTCCAAAAAGTCGCAGAATGTGGTCTAAACTCAGCCCGCTGCTGGCGCTCTTCTTGCTCAGCCGTTCGACTTTATTGAGTCCGCGTGATTGATACTGCGTTCCAAAAGACATAAGCACAGCCCCAGCAAGAGCAATAGGGATGCCCAAGAACTGTTTGGGTTGTAGCTCAAACGTATCGGCGGCAAGCAAAATACTCGATGCCGCATCCACTGATGCTAGAAGACTCACCTGCACAGCTTAATCGTTACGGCCCCGCATTACTTCTACGAGCTCCTTAGCGGCGCGTTCGACATCGTCATTCACGATAACGACATCAAACTCATCGGCTGCAGCCATTTCAACACGCGCTGTCGCCAACCTGCGTTGTCGCTCTTCTTTATCTTCCGTGCCGCGTCCTTCGAGGCGTCGCACGAGTTCGTCCCAGTTCGGAGGAGCGAGAAACACGAGCTTTGCGCTTGGTTCTGCGGCGCGTACCTGCCGTGCACCCTGCAAATCGATCTCTAACAACACGAGTCGGCCTGCTCCAGCCTCATCATAGACCGGACCACGCGGGGTCCCGTAACGATTCACACCATGTACGGTCGCCCACTCGAGCAAATCATTTTGTGCAAGCATTCGGTCGAAGCCCTCTTGCGTCACAAAATAATAGTGTTGACCGTCTATTTCTCCGGGGCGTGGATCACGTGTCGTGGCAGAAATTGAGAGCTTAACTTCCGGATAATGCTCGAGCAAATAGTTCACAACCGTGCCTTTGCCGACAGCTGTCGGCCCTGCAAGCACCGTGAGTATCGGCCGCTCTTGGTTTGTGCCTTTACGTTCACGGAGCCAGTGCTCGAGCCGTGCTCGCTGCTGGCGTCCTAGTCCCCCGAGACGCTTGCGTTCCGAGATTGCTAGCTCCTCTAGGATGCGCTCACGCTTCACTCTTCCAATGGCAGGAAGGGCCTCAATGAACTCGGTAATACGGAGCGAAGATGCCAGAGCTGACCCTTCTTGTGACAGTTCGAGCACGCGAAGTGGTGAGAGCTCTCCATCGCGCAGACGCTGTTTCAGCTCAGCACGACCTCGTCTGGCTGCGACTGCTGCACGGCTAGCGGCGGCACGATCAACTTCGGGCATCATACGCGTAGCGCCTCCTGAATTTCAGTCGCTCGATCTGAGATTCGATGCTCTAGACCGGTAGAACCACCCTCGAGCAGGGTGCGCGATTCGTTTACGATAAGAGCCCAGGCAAGTCTGCCAAACTTCTGGGCCGCATCTTCAATCTTTGCCCCCTGGGCGCCAAAACCCGGCGCAAGCACTGGCAGAGGAATCCGCCCACGCCTCGACTCATCGTCACTGAAAATCCCAAAATCGGAAAGATTCACAGTAGCGCCAAGAACAACTCCGGCGGGCCCAACAAGCGAATCAGCGAAATTGGTGCTGTTGAATTCGTCAACGTCATTCACTATTGAGGCTGCGACTGTTATACCATCGCGTCGACGCGCTTCCTGAATTACTTTTGCTTCTGGGTTCGACGTTGCTGCAAGAACAAAAAGTCCTTTGCTGTGATCCTTCACTAAACTCAATGCGCGAGATAAGGACCCAAAACCTTGATACGCAACAACTGTCATTGCATCACATTCAAATGGTGAGCCAGGAGACAGCCAAGCGTCAGCATATGCGGCAAAGCTTGCACCAATATCCCCTCGTTTCACGTCCGCAATGATAGGTATTTTCGCCGCCCGAGCATCAGCAAGCACTCGCTCAAGCGCCTGAAATCCAGCTGCCCCGAATCGTTCAAAAAACGCGATTTGAGGTTTCACCGCCAATGCTGCATCAGCCGCAGCAGCAATGACGTCACGCCCCACTCGTTCGGCCGCATCTGGACCATCATCGAGATCCCATTGCGTCATCAAATACGGGTGCGGGTCGATTCCTACACAAAGGTGTTTACCTGCGGCAAGACCGCGAGTCAACGACTCAAGGTAACTCATGGTTTGTCCTATCAGCTACGGCGATCAATCTCGTATTCTTGCAGTGATTTCACCGAAAACGCTTCATCTTGAACGCTCAGTGCACCGACTGCTGCACTCAGCGCCGCAACTGTTGTGAATATCGGTTTATCAGCAGTGACTGTTGCGGCACGGATTTCGTACCCATCTGCGCGCTCTTCATGACCACTAGGTGTGTTAATGACCATGTCGATTTCACCCTGGTCAATCAGTTCAACTATTGACGGTGAATCAAGATGCGTCTGTGAATATTTACGAACGGTCTTCGATACGATTCCGTTGCGTGCTAGAACCACCTGTGTCCCCTGGGTTGCCAAAATTTTGAACCCGAGTTCAGTTAACCGCCGGGCAGGAAGCACCACTTCGCGTTTGTCACGGTCTGCGACCGAAATAAACACAGTACCGCTCTTAGGCAGTGGACTGCCTGCTGCCTCTTGACTTTTCGCAAAAGCGCGAGTGAAGTCACGGTCCATTCCCATCACTTCACCAGTTGAACGCATTTCCGGGCCGAGCAACGAGTCAACAGACTTGCCGCTCGCGGTACGGAAACGTTTGAATGGGAGCACCGCTTCTTTCACTGCTACCGGGGCGTCGATGGGCGCCCGTCCGCCATCACGCTCAGGCAAGAAACCGGATTCAATGAGCGAAGCGATCGTTTCTCCCGCCATCACACGGGATGCGGCCTTCGCGAGCGGTAGTCCGAGCGCTTTTGACACAAACGGCACCGTACGAGACGCGCGCGGGTTCGCTTCGATCACATAAAGCTGACCCTGAGCGATCGCGAACTGGACGTTCAGCAGACCACGTACACCGACCCCGGCTGCAATCTTTTCGGTCGCCTCACGAACCTGTTGGATTTGTGCGTGCCCGAGAGTGACCGGCGGGAGCGTGCAGCTTGAATCTCCGGAGTGGATCCCGGCTTCTTCGATGTGCTCCATAACTCCACCGAGATAGAGTTGCTCACCGTCGTACAGCGCGTCAACATCAATCTCAGTCGCGTCGTCCAAGAACTGGTCCACCAATAACGGATGTCCAGGGCCCACAAGGGCTTGCTCAGCAATTCGGTCGAAGTAACCGTGCAGAGCATCCTCATCGTAAACAATTTCCATGCCTCGGCCGCCCAATACAAAGGAGGGGCGTACAAGAACTGGAAAGCCAACTTCGTTCGCAATTTTGACTGCTGCAGCTTCAGTAACAGCTGTGCCATGTTTCGGGGCAAGCAGACCGGCCTGGTCCAGGATTTCGCCGAACGCACCCCGCTCTTCGGCAAGATCGATCGCTTCGGGTGAAGTGCCAAGAATCGGCACCCCAGCGTCTTTCAGAGCCTGCGAAAGCCCCAAGGCTGTTTGACCACCGAGCTGCACAATAACGCCGACAAGCTCACCAGAGCGTTGTTCAGCATGGATCACTTCGAGGACATCTTCAAGCGTGAGAGGCTCAAAGTACAGTCGGTCCGAGGTGTCATAGTCTGTTGAAACAGTCTCGGGATTACAGTTGATCATAATCGTCTCATAGCCCACATCTGAGAGCGCGAATGACGCGTGCACGCACGAGTAGTCAAACTCGATGCCTTGACCGATACGGTTTGGTCCCGCACCGAGAATCACGATCTTTTTACGGTCGCTTGGTTCAACTTCAGTCTCGGCATCGTATGAACTGTAGTGATACGGCGTGAGGGCTGGGAATTCACCTGCGCATGTGTCAACGGTCTTGAACACTGGACGCAGGCCAAGTCCGTGACGCAGACCGCGGACTTCCGACTCGCTCTGTCCTCGAAGCAACGCGATCTGAATGTCTGAGAAGCCATGATTTTTGGCGTCCTCAAGAACCTCGAAGGTCAACTGCTCTGCTTTTTTCACCTGGTCCGCGATTTCATTGATCAGCTGAATCTGGTCAAGGAACCACGGATCAATTTCACTTGCCTCGTAGACCTGCTCAATGCTTGCCCCAAGACGTAGCGCCTGCTGGACATCGACGATGCGGCCGTCGGTCGGACGACGCATTGATCGGAGGAGGTCGTCAACACTTTCGCATGATTCATTCCAGTGGAAATCTGAACCGCGTTTTTCAAGCGAACGAAGTGATTTCTGCAACGCAGTCGTGAAGTTTCGGCCGATGGCCATAGATTCACCAACCGACTTCATTGTCGTCGTCAATGTGTCATCCGCGTTCGGGAATTTTTCGAAGGCGAATCGGGGTGTTTTGACGACCACATAGTCAATCGTTGGTTCAAAGCTTGCCGGTGTCTTCTGCGTAATATCGTTTGGGATCTCGTCCAGACGGTATCCAACAGCCAGCTTCGCGGCAATTTTCGCAATAGGAAAGCCTGTTGCTTTGGAAGCGAGCGCCGAGGACCGTGACACGCGGGGGTTCATTTCAATGACAATAATTCGGCCGGTCACTGGGTCTACAGCGAACTGAATATTACAACCACCGGTGTCGACACCGACACGTCGGATTATGTCGATTGACATATCGCGCATGTCCTGGAATTCGCGGTCGGTAAGGGTAAGCGCCGGAGCCACCGTGATCGAGTCTCCGGTGTGCACGCCAACCGCATCCACGTTCTCAATTGAACAGACTACGACCGTGTTATCGGCATGGTCGCGCATAAGTTCAAGTTCGTATTCTTTCCACCCGAGAATCGACTCTTCGAGAAGTACTTCGTTTGTCGGGCTGTAGTGAAGTCCGTCACCGGCTATACGAATCAAGTCTTCTTCGGTATACGCGAATCCTGAACCGAGTCCACCCATCGTAAATGATGGCCGGACAACCACCGGGTATCCGAGCTCTTCGGCAAATTCCTTTGCCTGCTCAAGGGTGGTCGCAATACGTGATCGTGCAACATCTCCCCCGGCCTGCAGCACAATATCTTTGAACATTTGACGATCTTCGCCGCGCTGAATAGCGTCAACTTTTGCGCCAATAAGCTCAACGCCGTGGCGTTCGAGAATGCCCTGTTCATGCAGTTCCATTGCCGCGTTCAAAGCCGTCTGACCACCAAGAGTGGGAAGAATCGCGTCAGGACGTTCTTTAATGATGATGGATTCGATGACCTCTGAGGTGATCGGCTCCACATAGGTTGCGTCAGCAAAATCTGGGTCTGTCATGATTGTTGCTGGGTTTGAGTTGACGAGAATAACGCGAATTCCGTCTTCACGTAGTACTCGACATGCCTGGGTACCTGAATAGTCAAACTCGCAGGCTTGACCGATCACAATCGGTCCAGAGCCAATGACCAGAACTGATTTAATGTCTTCACGTTTTGGCATAGGTTACGCCTCGCTTTCTGCTGCGCGCTCAGACACAAGCTCGCGGAATCGGTCAAAGAGATAAAAGGCATCGTGCGGGCCTGCCGCGGCTTCTGGGTGATATTGCACGCTAAATGCGGGCACATCGAGGCATTCCAAACCCTCGACAACATTGTCATTCAAACTCACGTGACTGACCCGCACTTTTCCGAAACCCTGAGGAGATTCGTGCACGGCGTTCCGGTCAAGGTCGACTGCGAATCCATGATTCTGTGCAGTAATCTCGACTTTTCCGCTTCGAGTATCAAGCACAGGCTGGTTGATTCCCCGGTGGCCAAACGGCAGTTTATAGGTTTCGAAACCGAGTGCCCGACCGAGCAGTTGGTTACCGAAGCAGATCCCAAAATACGGTAGTCCTTCTCGGAGGAGTTCTCGCAAAAGCTCTACCTGTGCGTCGCTTGCCGCGGGGTCGCCGGGACCGTTGGAATAGAACAGAGCATCTGCGCCGAGTTCACGAATCGCTGCAGCGGTGGTGTCGGCCGGAAGCACTACAACATCAAAACCGTGATTCGCAAGATATTGCACCGTTGACCGTTTAATACCGAGATCAATCACTGCAATCTTACCGACACGGTCCACCCCCTCAGCTGCGGGAACCTCGTATGCCTCTGCGGTCGTCACTTCGGCGGAAAGATTCTTACCGGCCATGCTCTCTTGTTCGTTCACTAGCCGCAGCTGTTCATCGTCACTCAGCTCGAGCGCATCCCCCGAGAACACCCCGGCACGCATCGCACCGGCAGACCGAATATGGCGTGTCACAGCACGAGTGTCGACATGTGAAATACCGACGACGCCGTCATCTACAAGCTCTTGGTCGAGGGACCTTTCTGCTCGAAAGTTTGAAACCCGTCGTGCAGGATCCCGCACGATAAATCCCGATACCCAGATCTTGCGTGATTCCATGTCTGCGTCATTGACGCCGGTGTTTCCAATATGGGGCGCGGTCATGAGCACGATTTGTCCCGCGTAAGACGGGTCAGTCAGGGTCTCCTGGTACCCCGTCATCCCGGTGGAAAAGACCACTTCACCCAGCGTCTGACCAGTCGCGCCATAGGCGCGGCCAGAAAATCTTCGGCCATCCTCCAGAACGAGTACTGCCGCACCGTGCGAGCGCAAACGCTCCTCTGGAACAAAACTGGCGAGTCTTTGAGATATTGGACCGGTGCTCACGCGTCCTCCTTGATTTCGTGCGGAATAATACTGGATACAGCATCGTGAAATGCGTGCTGGTCGCTTGCAGTTGGAAAACGCAGGCTTGATTCAAATTGCTTGTCGCCCCAAACCCAAGAGAGAATCGCGAGCCCGTCTCGTTCTACTGCTTTATCAATTCGGGTGCGAGCGCTCGAAGTTGACGTAATGCTACGTGCAGGGATGGTGACGGCATTCTCACCACGTACCTGGACCGTGACCCCTGCGCTGTGCACCGAGACACTTGCATAGCCGCGGTAGATAAGCGAAGGAACATTGACGCGCATAAGCGGTTCACCCGCAGGCGTAGTAGCCACATAAAAGATACGCTCGAATGTTTCAACAAGCGTCCCGGTCTGCTCAGGAAGTTGAATTGCAGCTGACCGCTGGCTTCGTTTGCGCCATGCCCACCACATCGCACCGAGACTCAGAATGGCTACTGCGACGACGATCAGTGTTGCAGTGAAAAGATTCATAGGTCCACCTCACGCTGAGATTCTTGCCACGCCGCTGCTGCGCGACTGACGGTTTCGGCATCCACGAGGGCACCATTGTCATACGTGAGATATCCATGACGAATTGTCGTGTGTATTTTACCTGGAATTTCGGTGCCGAAAAACGGAGAGTTCACACTACGCCCGCGTAAGTCCGACTGGTCAAAGATACTTGACGCCCGTGGATCGATAAGTACGATGTCAGCGGGCTGGCCGACGGCTATACCTGATGCGTGGTTTTCAAGCCGCCCAATTTCAGCCGGCTTTTGCGAAAGCAGCGTCTGGATCTCTGCCCAGCTCGCATGCCCAGGCTCGACGAGAGCAAGTTGGGCGATCGGAAGCGCCGATTCCAGGCCGACCATTCCAAAGGCTGCGTTTGCCCATTCGCAATCTTTTGCCTCGACCGGATGGGGAGCATGATCTGTTGCAAGAATATCAATAAGGCCATCTGCAACAGCCTCACGAAGGGCATGCACGTCAGCTTCACGACGTAACGGTGGGTTGACTTTGTAGCGAGCATTGTAGCTGCGAACGAGTTCTTCAGTGAGAAGCAGGTGGTGAGGGGTCACTTCAGCTGTGACTGCGATTCCTCGCTGTTTTGCCCACTTGAGTACCTCAACAGACCCCGCTGTGGAAAGGTGGCAAATATGCAGCCGTGCGCCAACGTGCTCAGCCAGCAATACATCTCGAGCAATGATCGATTCCTCGGCGACCGCTGGCCAGCCCGCAAGGCCAAGTTCGCTTGACAGGGCACCTTCGTTCATTTGCGCGTCTTCAGTTAAACGAGGATCTTGCGCATGCTGTGCAATCACGCCATCAAAAGTGGCCACATACTCAAGCGCTCGCCGCATTAAAAGTGAGTCGTGCACGCATTTTCCGTCGTCACTGAAAACTCGAACCTGGGCACGGGACTCGGCCATCGCTCCAATTTCGCTCAGTCGCTGACCAGCAAGATCGTCGGTAACTGCACCAATTGGGCGAACTGTGGCATATCCCGCAGCGTCTCCCAGTGCCTGAACTTGTTCGACCACACCTGCTGTGTCTTGTACTGGCTGTGTGTTCGCCATCGCAAAAACCGTGGTGAAGCCACCTGCTGCTGCGGCTCGCGTCCCGGTAAGCACAGTTTCTGACTGTTCAAACCCGGGCTCACGCAAGTGGGTATGCAAGTCGACTAATCCCGTCATCGCAATGAGACCTTCTGCGTCAATACAGCGCGTATCTGGTCCTGCATCGATTTCGGATTTGACTTGTGAAATGTACCCGTCCTGTATCAGAACGTCAGTTGCTGGTACCTGTTCGACTGTGGCTCCACGCGCAGAGAGTTCAGAAGCGAGTCGAACATTTTTAAGAAGCAACTCAGTCATTGCCGGTCCTTTCACCTGCGAGTAAGAGATAGAGCGCAGCCATACGAACTGACACACCATTGGATACTTGGTCGAGGACAGTCGCTTGCGATGAATCTGCCGGACCAGAAGAAATTTCGAGACCACGGTTCATTGGGCCGGGGTGCATAATCAGCGCTTGTTTGCTCAACCGTTGAAATCGTTGGTCATCCAGACCCCATTCACGGGCATACTCTCGGGGGTTTGGGAAGAACGCATCGTGCATTCTCTCGCCCTGTATACGAAGCATCATCACGACATCCGGTGCATCGACTTCGATAGCTTCGTCGAGCGAGTATCTGAGCGTAACTGGCCAGGTCTTCGCGCCAAACGGCATGAGTGTCTCAGGCGCGACAAATGTGACCTCAGCACCCAGCGTTCGAAGCAGCCAAAGATTGGATCGAGCTACGCGAGAGTGCATAATATCGCCGACAATGACGACTCGCTTTCCCACGAGATCACGGCCACGGCTATTTTCAGAGCCATACATTCTGCGTCGCATAGTAAATGCGTCAAGCAAGGCCTGAGTCGGATGTTCGTGAGTGCCGTCTCCAGCGTTAAGCACACCCGCGTCGATCCATCCACTGCTGGCAAGTGTTGCAGGCGCCCCGGACGCGGAGTGGCGAATTACTACACCGTCAGCGCCGATCGCTTGCAGCGTTTGTGCAGTGTCTTTCAGCGATTCGCCTTTTGACACTGACGAGCCTTTAGCGCTGAAGTTAATCACATCCGCGGACAGCCGTTTCGCAGCGGCTTCAAATGAAATTCGCGTACGTGTTGAGTCTTCATAGAACAGGTTTACAACCGTTTTACCGCGCAGCGTTGGCAGTTTCTTGACATCACGCTGTTGTGTTGCCGCCATGTCTTCAGCGGTGTCAAGAATGGTGAGCGCTTCTTCTCGTGTCAGAGATTTCGTATCAAGGAGGTGTCTCATGATTCGATGGTGACCTCATCCACGTCATCAATTTCGGTGAGTTTGACACTAATACGTTCAGACTTCGAACTTGGGAGGTTTTTGCCAATAAAGTCGGCGCGTATGGGAAGTTCACGGTGTCCGCGATCTACCAGTGCCGCAAGCTGCACCACCGCCGGTCTGCCGTGATCTCCCAGCGCATCAAGTGCGGCACGCACAGTTCGGCCAGAAAAAAGCACATCGTCAACGAGTACGACCGTGGCACCGTCTATACCTACGTTCGGCATGTCGGTGGGCTTCGGGGACCGCGTTGGATGTAAGTCTAAATCATCGCGGTACATCGTTACGTCAAGCGATCCAACAGGTATGTCGACGCCTTCGATTTGAGAAATCAGCTTGGCGAATCGATGTGCTAGAAATGTGCCTCGAGTGGGAATGCCAAGGATCACTAAATCATCAGTGCCTTTGTTGGCCTCAATTATTTCGTGCGAGATTCGGGTCAGAGCCCGCGACATTTCGGCGCTTTCCAGCACCACACGCGTGTTCATTCCGAGCCCCCCTTCTCCGCCTCACTGGACGGTCTTTAAAGAAGTGCTTCGTTTATAGAGTACCGGAAGAGCCGCTGTTCTTATACAGCGGTATCAGCATTCGGCGTTTTGGGTGAATCTGT
This sequence comes from Canibacter sp., assembly GCA_052085365.1. Classification (GTDB taxonomy): domain Bacteria; phylum Actinomycetota; class Actinomycetes; order Actinomycetales; family Microbacteriaceae; genus Canibacter. Next base: position 10,645 of record JBQDFP010000011.1, read on the forward strand.
TTGGTTGTATTCAGACCGGTTCGGCGCTAATTCAGCGATGCGGGCAAGCACACCGTTGATAAACCGACCGGAGTCTTCGGTTGAATACGCTTTCGCAAGTTCGACGGCTTCATCTATTGCGACCGCAGTTGGAACTTCCGCATTGTGTAGGAGTTCCCACGTCGCGATACGCAACAAGCTGCGATCAATATGAGGCATTCGATCAAGAGCCCAACCCTGCGCAACAGTTTCCAGTTGTTCGTCAATTTCGTCGCGGTGATCTTGCACTCCGTCGACGATTTCACGAGCATAGCTCCATGAGGCGAGTCGATCTGGTTCACCTTGCGCACGTAGCGCTTCAGCTGCAATAACTTCAGCGACTGGCTGGGATCGGACATCTGCTTGATACAGCATGTCGAGCGCGCGTTTGCGCGCTTTACTTCTTGCGCTCAATCCAGATTCCCTAGTCGTTTACTCGGCTGAGATACTCGCCAGTACGCGTATCTACTTTCACTTTTGTTCCCGTTTCGAGAAACAGTGGCACCTGAATTTCGGCCCCAGTTTCAACCGTTGCGGGTTTGCTTCCACCGGTGGAACGATCCCCCTGTAGGCCAGGTTCGGTGTAAGTCACTTCGAGGACAACGGACGGCGGCATCTCAATGTAGAGGGGTGAACCATCGTAGACTGCGATAGTCACCTGCTGATTCTCGAGCATAAATTTCTCAGCATCACCAACAACGGTTCCCGCTACCGTCAGCTGGTCGTAGTCCGCCAAGTCCATAAATACAAAATCAGCGCCATCACGGTACAAGTACTGGTAATCGCGTCGGTCGACATTAGCGGTTTCAATTTTGGCGCCAGCGTTATAAGTCTTGTCAATTATTTTGCCGGTCACCACGTTTTTCTGCTTTGTGCGCACAAACGCACCGCCTTTACCGGGCTTCACATGCTGAAATTCTGTGACGCTCCACAGCTGACCATTTTCAATGATCACGGTACCGTTCTTAATGTCGTTTGAAGTTGCCATACGCACCATTCTACAAGGATCAACGGCGCAGACTGTGTGCACCGTTGGAAAGCTGAATTACCTGACTTAGCTACTGATTTCCGAGTATGCAAATTGCAGCAGAGATTGGTCTACGCCGGCGAGTACGCGCGGTTTTCCAATTTCGTCAAGCACGATAAATCGAAGCATGCCGGCTCGGGCTTTCTTGTCGCGCTGCATTGTCGCGAGCAGCCCTTCCCAGCGCCCGCCCGGATATGTCAAGGGTAGCCCCAACGATGTGAGGATACGACGATGACGATCAACCACCTCGTCTGACAGCGACCCAGCGAGACGTCCAAGCTCCGCGGCGAACATCATTCCAATCGAGATCGCGACGCCGTGTCGCCATTGGTAGCGCTCGGCGTGTTCAATCGCGTGTCCCAGCGTGTGTCCATAGTTCAAGATCTCGCGGACCCCACCCTCGGTAAAGTCCTGGCTCACAACCTGCGCTTTGACGCCGATAGCAAGTTCGATAATTCGTCGAAACTCTTCGGAATCTGGTGAAGTAGCAAGATCTACGTCAGTCTCTATGATCGCGAGGATCTCGGGATCAGCGATAAATCCACACTTGACGACTTCAGCAAAGCCAGCCAATATTTCGTTCTGAGGCAGAGTCTGCAACAGATCTAAGTCGCAAAGCACATGTTGCGCCGCGTAGAAACTCCCAACGAGGTTCTTGCCTTCAGCTGTATTAATCCCAGTTTTTCCTCCGACGGCGGCATCAACCATTGCCAATACAGTCGTTGGCACTTGCAGGAGCGCTACCCCGCGCAGCCACGTCGCCGCAACAAACCCGGCAAGGTCGGTGACCGCCCCACCGCCGATTCCAACGACGGCGTCACTGCGCGTAAAGTCTGCTTGACCCATGATTTGCCAGCAAAATGCGGCCACCTCGACACGCTTCGCTGATTCCGCGTCGGGCACTTCTGCTAAGAGCACCTGATCGTATTGGGACGCCAAATTGTCACGAAGATCGTTTGCAATCTTCCCCACCGTTGAAGTGTGCACGATTAAGACTTTTTTGACGCTCTTTCCAAGTCGCTCAGGAATAGTTCCCAAGAGATCGCGTCCGACAGTGATCGTCGATTTCGCATCGCCCGTTACTTCGATGGTGGTCGTTGATGTTGTGCTCAACGTATGTCCTTCCCTCGTGTCACACGAATTATGAGTCATTTCGTGAAGTCGAACTTCGACGTCTCCCTCGTCGTCCTCGGCGTCGCCGGCCTCTACCCCGTTTTTGTCCCCGATGAGCTTCCGGCGCAAGTGCGTCTCGTTCCTCGCGCTGCATTCCAGGTAGATCTTCGATCCAGCTCACAACGCGACGGGTGAGTGCATCTTTTGCATACTGATCAGTGCGAAAAGTGACGTCCGCAACTTCCTCGTAATAGGTTCGTCGTTCCTCAAGAATTCGTGTCCATGCACTCGGATCGTCTTTTAGCAACGGCCGTCTGGACAGGTTTGCAGTTCTGAGTACCGCACGCTCGGTCGACATCAACAAAATGACCGGATAATTGGCAAGCAAAGCACGCGTTTCTGGCGTTAAGATCGCGCCGCCGCCAAGCGACACAACTCGAGCGCCCGGTTCAGAAACTTCTCGAGCAACAATTTCAGCTTCAACACGCCGAAATTCAGGCTCACCTCGCTGTGCGAAGAACTCGGTGATTGCTCCATGTGCTTGAGCGATTCGCGCATCCGTGTCGATGAACGGGACGCCGAGAGCCTTTGCTACTCGTTTCCCAATGCTGGTTTTCCCCACAGCCATAGGACCGACGAACACTACCGCACGCGGGAGTAGTTTTGCTGCCGCAGGTATCTGTTTCGGCGGGCATGGAATCGGCCTTGTGGGCGGTGGACCGGCAGGCCGTTGGACACGGCGCGTCATAACTAACGCTCGATTTCAGTGGTGAGGGTCGCCGGCACGCTTTCAAGGTATGCATTGAGGTTTCGACGGACCTCGGCAATGCTATCCCCGCCAAATTTCTCAGCTACCGCATCGGCTAAAACTAGCGCAACCATTGCTTCAGCCACAACACCGGCGGCGGGTACAGCACACACATCGCTGCGCTGATGGTGTGCGTTTGCGTCATCTCCAGTAGCGATATCAATGGTGGGAAGTGAGCGTGGAACGGTCGCAATCGGCTTCATTCCTGCACGTATGCGCAAGATCTGGCCGGTGCTCATACCGCCTTCGATTCCCCCGGCCCGACGGGAGTCACGTTCGATTTGGCCATCCCGCATGTGCAAAGGGTCGTGAGCTGATGACCCGCGGCGACGGGTTGTTTCAAACCCGTCACCCACTTCCACACCTTTAATTGCTTGAATACCCATCAGCGCACCGGCGAGCCGTGAATCTAAGCGGCGGTCCCAGTGGACATAGCTTCCAAGACCGTGCGGCAGGCCGTACGCAACAACTTCGACAACTCCCCCAATGGTGTCGCCGGATTTCTTGGTGTCGTCAATTTCTGCCACCATGCGGGCGCTCGCGTCAGAATCGAAACAGCGAACCGGATCGGCGTCAAGCCTGGTGACATCTTCAGGGCGTGGCAGTGGGCCGTCGGCTGACACTGCAACTGGTCCGATGGCAACAGTGTGGCTCACCAGACCGATGCCGAGTTCGGCAAGAAATGATTTCGCGACAGCGCCGAGAGCAACACGAGCCGCGGTCTCCCTCGCACTGGCCCGTTCAAGTACCGGACGAGCCTCATCGAAACCATACTTCTGCATTCCGGTGAGATCTGCGTGCCCCGGTCGCGGACGTGTCAATGGCGCGCCGCGACCACGTGATCGATCACTGAGCACCGTCTCTTCAGCACTCATGACCTCTGTCCATTTTGGCCATTCTGTATTGCCAATACGAACTGCGATTGGTGAACCAATCGACCGGCCCTGAACCACTCCGCCTGAAAAGTGCAGCTCATCCTGCTCAAACTTCATGCGGGAACCACGACCGTAACCGAGCTTTCTTCGAGCAAGGTCTTCACGGAGTTGATCCAAAGATAGGGGTACACCGGCAGGCAGACCCTCAAGGATGGCAATAAGTTCAGGACCGTGAGATTCTCCGGCCGTTAACCAACGAAGCATACTGTCTATCCTCCCATATGAAGTGAGCTACGCATGGCACGAAGGACATCTTCTTCATGCGGGAGTGATTTCGTCACGTCCCCCGATACAAACACGCGGATTTGGAGCAGCGCTTGATACACGAGCATTGCCAGCCCTGAGTACGAACTCCCGCCTGCGGCCTCCCATCGGCAAGCCAAGGGCGATGGCCAAGGATCATACGCCACATCAACGAGAGGTACTTGTTTTACTGCGTCTGGAATCCTCAGCGACGAACCGGCAGAACCTGGCAGTGTCGAAACAACCAGTGAGGTGGTGTCACTCGTCCACCGTTCACGATCTGCAGCCCTCAAATCCAGCACACGCGCCGATGAAGCTGGCATGTGCGTCCAGGGACTTTCTCCGAGCATGTCCGCCTGGAGACCGTTAAACTGCTGGACTAGCGCTTCAACGGCTTCTTCTCTTCGTCCCCACACCGAAACCCGGTGAGCCCCCGCAGCGAAGGCCGCGAGCACTGCTGAAACTGCCGTAGCTCCGGTACCAATGACCAGTGTCTCCCCCACAGCGGCTCCGCTATCGACAATGACTCGTGCGAGACCTTGAATGTCTGTGTTCCAACCGTCCCAACCTGTTGGTGTCCGTTTGAGTGTGTTCACCACTCCACTGAGCTGACCGAGTGGATCGACAGTACGGGCAATACGATGTGCTTGTTCTTTCAGCGGCATCGTAAGTGATAATCCCCGCCAGCTGTTATCAAGCCCGTCGAGCACGGTCGACAGTTCCGCAGCTACGCATTCACGTTTTTCATACTCCCAGTCAAGTTGGAGTGTCTCGTATGCAGCGGAGTGAATCACAGGTGAGACTGAGTGCGAAATGGGACTGCCCATTACTCCCAGGTGCACTCGGTCTGACACATCCTGACTAGTCACAGTGTGATCCACCCGCTTCTTCATGCGCAGCGCACCACTTTTGCAGTTCAGCGACCGCTTTGTCATGTTCCTCATTTGTGGTTGAAAACTTCGTTTCTCCCGTGTCGAGGTTCACTGGGACAAAGAACATCCAGGGGCCATCCGCCGGGTGAAGAGCAGAATCAATTGCGAGATCGCCTGGCAATCCGATTGGCCCGATGGGAAGTCCAGGATTTTCATACGTGTTGTACTTGTTTTTCGCATCCGCACGTTCAGCATCAGTGGTCCAAACCGTGTCGAGATTTCCCGTGCCATAAGCAACTGTCGCGTCGGACTCCAACAAAATACCCTTGTCGAGACGATTTTGGAACACGCGCGAAATCTTTGGGAAATCATCAGTATCTGAGCCTGCTTCACGCTGAATAAGTGACGCCATCGTCAGTACCTGCAGCGCGTCCTTCGACTCAACACCATGTTCATCAAGCGCCTGGTTCATGCGATCCACCATGCGCTGCAATATGTCATCTATCGAAGTTTCAGCATCAAACTCGTATGTCGCGGGGAAGAGATAGCCCTCAATCGAAGGGAAATCTTCAGGGACGCCATACGATTGTGGATCTGACATTGCTTCTTCTACTGTGGACTCATCAATGCCAGAGGATTCCGAGATGCGGTCTATCGCGCCGGTAATCGTAATACCTTCGGGAAGCACCACCGTGAAATTGGCCCGATTTGCGGGGTCTTGTAATGCGTCAAATGCTCCTTGCGCACTCATCTGTTGCTTGAGTGTGAACGTGCCAGGCTCGAATGTTGCATCGGGATTTTCGAGCAACAGTTCATAAAACGCATCTGATGTTTTCACAACATCTTTTTCCGCGAGGGTTTCGGCGACATCAGCACCGATTTCACCTTCAAGGACACGTACGTTTACTTCGCCATGTCCAGGCCCCTCATAGTCGTTACTCGTCCAACCAAGCGCTAATGAAATACGTGCACCAAAGTTCACCCACACCACGGCAATAGTCACTGCCAAGACACACGCAATTGTGGTCCAGATGGTGATGAGTCGACGCTTTCCTTGCGACATTTTAGATTTGGGCGGCTGTGTTGCCGTCATGGATTGTTCCTTACCGGGTTGGGATGACACATGTTCAATGGTTTCCGTAACCGAGAGCTCAGCTACTCCAGGACCTCAACGGTACTTCCGACAGGCTGTCCCTGTGCCTTGTCACTGTCGATTGCATGTTGCAGAATGACGACCGCGGCGGCCTGGTCGATGACTGTTCGACTTTGCTTTGTGTTCTTTCCTACTGTGTGAAGCTGAGCCTGTGCTGACACAGTGGACAGACGTTCGTCAACCATGCGAACTGTCGTAGCGCTGCCGGCAGAACGCAGTGCAGTAGCGATGAGCTGCGCAAAACCTACTGCGTCTTCAGTTGAAGCGGTTCGTTCTCCACGCATATTCAGCGGTAATCCAACAATGACCTCTGTGGCCTCAAACTCTTCAACCAATGAAAGGATGCGCTGAATGTCATGCTGGTGTGTGTCATGATCGCGTCTCACCGTTTCTACCGGAGTCGCGAGCATTCGGTGAAAGTCGCAGCGTGCCACACCAATTCGTGCCTTGCCGACATCAATTCCCAGGCATACTCCGCTTGTCATGAGCCAAGCGCTTCCTTCACCGCTGAGATTGCGGCTGGCACCTGAGTCGGATCTGAGCCACCACCTTGCGCAACATCAGGCTTGCCACCACCGCCACCACCGAGTTGTGTTGCGGCTACTTTCACAAGTTTTCCAGCCTGCACACCAGCTTCACGCGCCGCAGGAGTGGTGGCCGCCACTACGATCGGCCGATCGTTTGCAATTCCAAATAGCACTGCAGCTGCCGGACGGTCTGCGAATCGATCACGCAACTGTGTTGCAAGCGTACGCACGTCATCCGCACTACCAACGGTTCCGAGGGATTCGACTACTGCTGTGATCGAACCAATTGCGTGCGCGTTATTTTGGAGTGCTGGCAGCTTTTCAGTCAATTTCGCAGCTTCAAGCTGTGCGATCTTCTTTTCCGCTTGCTTCAATTGTGTGCCCAAATCTTGCACGCGCTGCACCAATTCTGTTCGCGGTACCCGCAGACCGGAGGTCAGCTGATTCACGATTGCACGTTCAGCGGCGAAGTTTTGGAACGCTTCAAAACCAACAAGTGATTCTACTCGACGATTCGTCGACCCGATCGATGATTCTGAAATTAAATCGATCATCCCAACCTGCGAAGCACTGCTCACGTGAGTTCCCGCACACAGTTCACGGGACCACGGCCCACCAATGTCTACAACACGAACACGTTCGCCATATTTCTCGCCAAACAAAGCCATCGCACCCAGTGATTTTGCTTCATCGAGCGGCATTTCCCGAGTCACGACATCGTAGTCCGCACGAATAGCGAGGTTCGAGATCTCTTCGATTTCACTCTTAGTCGCATCCGAGAGTGCATCTGTGTGCGTAAAGTCGAGTCGCATGTATCCGGCTTTATTGTATGAACCGGTCTGGTGCGCCTGCGGCCCGAGCACATCACGTAGTGCAGCATGAATAATATGTGTCGCCGAGTGTGCCTGTTGCGCCCCACGACGGTACTCGTGATCTACCCGGGTCTCAGCCCGTGCATCAATCGACATCGTGCCGACAGTTACCTTCACAGTGTGGACGATAAGCCCGGCAACGGGTTTTTGCACGTCGAGAACTTCTGCTTCAAACCCATCGCCTACGATCACACCTTGGTCACTGTCTTGACCGCCCGACTCGGCCCAGAGTGACGTTTCTGCAAGAACAACTTCCGCAACGTCACCTTCATGAGCGGCCACGGCAGCTGCCCCATCGACGAGAATTCCAAGGACACGGCTCTCATGTTCGAGTTCGTCATACCCTGTGAAGATAGTCTCCCCAAGACCACGCAAATCTTGGTAAATGGATAGATCCGCGCGATGCCCCTTTTTTGACTTCGCGTCAGCCTTTGCTCGATCCCGCTGTTCCTGCATGAGGCTTGCGAATGCTTCTTGGTCAACGGGCACTCCCGCTTCCTCGGCAATTTCAAGCGTCAACTCGATCGGGAAACCGTGTGTGTCGTGCAGCAGAAACGCAGTGTCGCCAGCGAGGGCTGTTTTTTCGTTTTCTGCGTGAGAGACTGCGTTGTCGAGAATCGTCATACCTGATCCGAGCGTGCGCAAGAAAGTGGTCTCTTCAGCGTATGCAATACGAGAAATGAAATCGAAAGCTGCCTCTACTTCAGGGTAGGCGTCTTTCATCGCGTCACGCGACGCTGGGAACAACTCTGGGAATACGGAGGTTTGCACACCAAGAAGCCGCATCGACAGGACCACGCGGCGAAGCAAACGCCGCAGAATATATCCCCGACCCAAATTCGACGGCGTGACGCCGTCCGAAATCAACATAAGTGCAGAGCGAACATGATCAGCGATCACTCTCAGTCTGATGTCATCAGCGAGGTTTGCTCCATACTGCTTATTTGAAAGTTCGGCTGCACGATCAAGTACCGGACGCACCTGGTCGATTTCGTACATGTTATCGACGCCCTGTTTGATGAAGGCGACGCGTTCAAGCCCTAAACCAGTGTCAATATTTTTCTTTGGTAGTTCACCAACAATGTTGAACTCTGCCTTCGAAACCACCGAATCGATTTGATACTGCATGAACACGAGGTTCCAAATTTCAACGTACCGATCATCATCAGTTGCGGGACCGCCATCGGCACCGTGCTCAGGCCCTAAATCATAGAAAATTTCAGAACTGGGACCGGCGGGACCAGGCTGACCGGTAGACCAGTAGTTTGTATCTTTGCCTAAACGCTGAATACGCTCGTCTGGAAGGCCAGCAACGCTCTTCCACAGGTTGAACGATTCTTCATCGCTCTCATACACCGTGACCCAAAGATCCTTCGGATCAAAACCGAGACCCCCGTCATCTTCAGAGGTCGTCAGCAACTCCCACGCAAAGGTAATCGCGCCTTCTTTAAAATAATCGCCAAAAGAAAAATTCCCGCACATTTGGAAGAATGTTCCGTGTCGAGGGGTACGCCCGACTTCTTCAATATCGTTCGTGCGAATACACTTCTGCACACTTGTTGCGCGACGGTATGGGGCAGGCACGATGCCCTTCAGATATGGTACGAACGGCACCATCCCAGCAACGGTAAACATCAAACTCGGGTCGTCGCTCACTAAGGATGCGGATGGAACTACAGAGTGTCCACGCTTTTCAAAAAAGTCGAGCCAGCGACGGCGAATTTCAGCGGTTTGCATGAATGAGTTCCTTCAATTGTTGAGATCAAGGTAAATCGTCCAGTGAATTTCTGGAGTTCGACGAGCGGCCCGAACGTGGACGAACCGTTTAACCTTCGTTATACCCTTGGACGACGGCGTCTGCGAGCTCATGTCCGGCTTGATTCACTTGTTCGAAGAATCTGCGCCCCTGTGGGCTCTGATTTACGAAATGAGCAAGCACGAATCCAAGACCAATTCCGACAAGAAGTGTCGCAAATCTCCGCATTAGTTCTGTCCTTTCGTGTCACCTTTACCCTGTTAACCCTACCTGTTGTTTGTGGATCAGATCGTATCGGTCATACATTTTCCAGCGCAGGCACACTCAGAGCCCGGGCCTTGTCTGTCTATATCGTGCGTGCCGACGCCATCGCACGCTTTCACCTGGCAGAATAGACAGCATGCAATACGTCTCAACTCGTGGTGGCATGACGCCCGCAACTTTTAGCGACATACTTCTCGAAGGGCTCGCTCCTGACGGTGGATTAGTGGTGCCTGAGGAGGTTCCTCAGGTGAGTCGCGCTCAAATAGAAGCCTGGCGAGCACTCCCCTACGCAGAGCTCGCCGCGGAAGTGATCGGCCTGTTTTGGACGGATATTGATCGCGGAGACCTCACTGAGCTTACAAATTCCGCGTATGGCCGACAGTTCGTTTCCGAGGAGGTCGTGCCGATTGTCCCGCTCGATGATCAGGTGTCACTTGTCGGGCTTTCTGAAGGTCCCACGCTCGCCTTCAAGGACATGGCTATGCAGTTTCTCGGTGAGGCAATTCCATTCGTGCTCAAGCAGAGAGACAGTGTCCTAAATATTCTGGGAGCAACCTCTGGTGATACCGGTTCCGCTGCGGAATACGCTTTTCGGTCGAAGCCGCGAATTGGCGTTTTCATGCTGTCTCCGCAGGGTCGAATGAGCGACTTCCAACGGGCACAGATGTATTCGCTTACCGACACGAATATTCACAATATTGCGGTCGAAGGTGTCTTTGATGACTGCCAGAACCTCGTCAAAGCACTCAACAGTGACCTCGGTTTCAAAGCAGAGCATTCTTTGGGAACGGTGAACTCGATTAACCTTGGACGCATCGTCGCTCAGACGGTGTATTACTTCTGGGCATGGCTTCGGGCTACCGATCAACTCGATCCAGAAGCCCGAACGAACCATCCGGTCTCGTTTACGGTTCCTTCCGGGAATTTCGGCAATATTTTCTCAGGGCATTTAGCAAAGCAGATGGGGGCGCCGATTTCACGCCTCATACTTGCAACAAATGAAAATAATGTGCTTGATGAGTTCTTCCGAACCGGTGTCTACTCACCGCGTTCACGGCAAGATACTCTGGCTACTTCGAGTCCCTCGATGGATATTTCTAAAGCATCAAACCTTGAACGGTTTGTATATCAGTTACTTGGTTCTGACCCGGTGAAACTCCGCGAGACCTGGAGTGCATTAGATACTGATGGCACCGTGGATCTTTCCGAGCATTTGGATCGTTTTGCGTCCGAGTTTGGAATTGAGAGCGGCACGTCAACTCACGAGAACCGTCTCGAAGCCATCAAGTCCACCTATGAGCACTCACAGGTAATGATCGACCCGCACACCGCTGACGGGGTGACGGTTGCTCATGGCTTTGTGGCCGACAGCGTGCCTATGTTGGTTCTTGAGACAGCAAAACCTCAGAAGTTTGAAGAGACAGTTATTGAGGCGCTCGGTCAGCCGGCTCCTCTGAGTGATGATCTGAGCGACCTTCTCGGACGAGAACAACGTGTTGTTGAAATGACCGACGATCAAGACACTCTCAAAAAGTTCATTCACGAGAACGCAGTGTCGGCTTAATCCACAGCCTTCTCGTACAAGCGTGCTCGTGCTGTATTCAGCAGGAGCACGCTTTCATCTCTTCTCTTTGTACGTAGATAAAAACGCTGGAAGATCATTACTGATCTGCCAGCGTTTTTGAAAAGTAAGTGTCTAGCGGCCTGAGTAGAACTCAACCACGAGCTGTTCTTCACAGGTAACGGGAACTTCTGCCCGCTTCGGACGACGTGCAAGCTTTGCCTGCAATTTGTCCAGTTCAACCTCGAGGTACCCAGGTACTTCAGGAAGAACTTCAGCGTGGCCACCTGCGGCAGCTACCTGGAATGGTTCCAGGCCCTCTGAACGTTCTTTTACGTGGATCTGCTGGCCGGGCTTCACGCGGAATGAAGGACGGTCAACGATCTTGCCATCAACGAGAATGTGGCGGTGCACGACGAGCTGGCGAGCCTGCGACTGCGTCCGGGCAAAGCCTGCGCGAAGTACCAGTGCGTCGAGACGCATTTCAAGGAGCTCAACCAGGTTTTCACCGGTCAGGCCAGACTGGCGACGTGCTTCGTTGAACACGATACGTAGCTGCTTCTCGCGGATGCCATACTGTGCCCGGAGACGCTGCTTTTCACGCAAGCGTACTGCATAGTCACTGTCTGACTTGCGCTTCGTGCGGCCGTGCTGACCGGGTGCATAGGGACGACGCTCAAGGTAACGCTGAGCTTTCGGAGTGAGGGCAATGCCTAGTGCGCGTGACTGGCGCACCTTCGCACGTGTGCGAGTGGGTTTCGACACAGTTATTCCTTTCGGGGTTATCTGCTGCGACCATAATCAGTCGCAATGTTCTCTCGGCCACGCTGTGCCCGCACGCTCTTACTGTCGTGCACGCGACACAGCACACCGATAATCGGTGAGGGAACGACCAGCGCAGAGTCCCGAGTCAGGGTCACTGCCACTCTCATGCAATGTAATGAAACATGCCGGAATGTTGGCCAAAGATCATCTTATCAGTTTCTTAGCGATTACGCGTAATCTTCAGTATCGCTTGGAGACGTTCACTCACAGCTCGTTCGTGCCCATGCTCTGTCGGGTCGTAATAGTGCGCATTTATGAGAGTGTCGGGGAGATACTGTTGCGGCACCACGCCTCGAGGATCGCTGTGTGGATACAGATAGCCTTTCCCGTGTCCGAGTTTCGACGCACCTTTATAGTGCGCGTCACGCAGGTGCAGCGGCACCTGTCCGTGTTTTCCTGCTCGCACATCTGCAATCGCCGTATCTATTGCGTTAATAACCGAATTCGATTTTGGAGCGGTCGCTAAGTAGATAGTTGCTTCAGCGAGTGGGATTCGTGCCTCAGGTAAGCCAATCAACTGAGTAGCTTCTGCTGCGGCGACTGCTACCTGGAGCGCCATCGGGTCAGCCATACCGATATCTTCGGCCGCATGTACCATGAGGCGTCGAGCGATGAAACGGGGATCTTCTCCCGCTTCAATCATCCGCGCCAAATAATGGATTGCCGCGTCAGGAGCAGAACCTCGAATTGACTTAATAAACGCACTCACCACGTCATAATGCTGGTCACCGTCTTTGTCGTAGCGAAGAACCGCACGGTCAATAGAGCGCTCAACTTGGTCAAGCGTTATTGCTACAGGGTGTTGAGAGTCAGACTCTGCAGGCGCACCGTCATTCATTTCAGCCAGAGCGACTGCACCAACTGCTTCAAGTGTGGTTAATGCGCGGCGTGCATCACCCGAAGCGAGCTGAATTACAGCCGCGCGCGCTTCCTTCTCAAGCACAATGCTGTTGTTGAACCCTCGTGCATCTCGAACTGCACGGTCCACAAGCTCACCAAGATCGTGACCGGTAAGTGGATTCAATGTCAGCGTCAGTGAACGTGAAAGTAATGGGCTAATCACAGAAAAAGAAGGATTCTCGGTTGTAGCCGCAACGAGTGTCACCCATCCATTTTCGACCCCTGGGAGCAACGCGTCTTGCTGCGACTTCGAAAAACGATGGATTTCGTCAAGAAAAAGAACGGTGGACACCTGATACATGTCGCGATCTTTGACAGCACCATCCATCACACTTCTCACATCTTTGATGCCTGAGGTCACAGCAGAAAGCTCGATAAACTTTCGCCCACTTGACTGAGCCAAAGCTTGGGCGATAGTTGTCTTGCCGGTTCCTGGTGGGCCCCACAGGATGACCGATACCGCTCCCCTGCTGGCATCGCCTGAAGCAAGCTGACGCAGTGGAGACCCTGGGCGTAACAGATGTTGCTGTCCGACAACGTCGTCGAGTGTCAGCGGACGCATGCGAACAGCAAGCGGCGTCTGGCGGCTTTCAGCCCCCTGGGAGATCAACGAATCGGGCACGACCGACATGCTACCGTTCGCCACTGACATTCATCTTTTAACCATGAGAATACGTCATTCGAAACAGAATAAAAATTCAAGTATCGATCATGAAACGAGCGAGAAAAACGCTGGACAACTGTGGCATAGTGGAGTGAGTTCTTCCGCTCGAAGTAGTTCGAGCTTACCTCTCAAACAGATGAGTGAATGGTGACTGCAGAAAACAATATTTCCTGGGGACGAGTCGATGAAGACGGCACAGTGTATGTGCGTGAGTCCGATGGTGAACGAGCTGTGGGACAGTACCCCGACAGCACACCCGAAGAAGCGCTCGCATACTTTGCTCGTAAATTTGAAGACCTAGAAGGCCAGGTCACGCTTCTCGAAGCACGAATAGCTCGTGGCACAGCTACCGGAAATGTAACCGAAAGCGTTGCCAAACTTCAGGCACAGCTTGAGACCCCCACAGCAGTTGGGGACATTGAGTCACTTCGAACTCGCGTCACGAAGTTAACCAGCAAAGCTAACGAATTTAGCGAGCAGCAACGTCAAGAACGTGAACAGGCGAAGCAAGAAGCATTAGCTGAGCGTGAACGCATCGCTGCCGAGGCAGAAGCTCTTGCGGCACAGCCTGAAGAGCAAATTCGTTGGAAAGATACTGGGCAAGCGTTTCAGGACTTGTTCGAGCAATGGCAAAATTCTCAGCGTCAGGGGCCACAAGTGCCGAAAGCTCAGGCTGATGTCCTGTGGAAGCGCTTCCGTACAGCGCGACAAACATTTGACTCAGCGCGCCGGCAACATTTTGCTCGCATGGATCAAAATAATAAAGAAGTGAAAGCCCGGAAAGAAAAAATTATTGCCCAGGCTGAAGCTCTGAGTTCTCAAGGTGCCGATGGTATCCCGTCGTACCGTCGCCTTCTCGATGAGTGGAAAGCCGCGGGCCGTGCAAACCGGAAAACCGACGATCAGCTTTGGGCGAGATTCAAATCCGCCGGTGACGTGCTCTACGGCGCGAAAGCAGCAGAGCAGGCCGTCGTCGACGAAGAATATCGAGAAAACCTTGTCAAAAAGGAAGCCCTCCTCGATGAAGCAGAGTCTCTCCTGAAGGAGACAGATTTTAAAAAAGCACGCGCGAAACTCACTGAGTACCAAATCCAATGGGACGACCTTGGCCGGGTGCCACGTGACTCACTACGACAAGTAGAAAATCGCATGAGAGCGATCGAGACTCATGTGAAGGCTCTAGAAGACGCCCACTGGCGCGAGACGGATCCCGAAACGAAGGCGCGCAGTGAGGGTCTTCGTGGTCAGCTTGAGGCTTCAATCCAAGAGCTTGAAACCGAAATCTCCCAGGCAAAGAGCGAAGCGGACAAAAAAACTGCTCAAGACAAACTTGACACGCAGAAATCGTGGCTTGCGGCTCTGAACGACTAAATTTTTGAGTTTCTGGACTGGCCTGTGGGGGTGCATCTCGCGGGCCAGTCGCTTCTCAACGTTTGGGTTATCCACAGGAATAAGATTTTTTCCTGGCGCGCTTGGTTTTCTACCAAACTATTGATCATGCGTCCCCCTCGAATTGATCTTTTACCTCCCGCTATTCGGTCTGCCGAGCGCCTTCACGGAACATTCGTGCCGTGCGGGCCTGGTCTGCGACCAGTTGGTTGGCCAGATGCTCCGGCAATCCGTCGCATTGCAGTTGCAGATATGCTTCCTCGTCAACTGATTGCAAGTAACCTCACTGCCGCATGGATCTGGATGTCCGCTCGCAATCCGGGCAAACCTCTGCGTGCAATTCAACAACCTTCCACGCGTAATGGCTTCCGTGCAGGGAGATCCTTAATGGACGTTGTGTACGTTCGCCATCAACGAATCACACGTGAAGATGTTGCCATGTTTGATGACCTTGGAGTGACAACTCCCTATAGAACAGTTCTCGACCTCTTGAGAGATCCCGAAAGATTCGATGTGCCCTGCCAGGTGGCATGTCGTCTCCTCTTTAGGCGTTACCAAGGAATCGCGCGCCAGGTCGTCTGCACCATTCAGGAAGCGCGACATCCGCAGCGGCCGATTTCCCGTGAACGCCTTGCGAAGCTTATTTCAGTCCCGAGACCTTAAACCGTGTGTACCCGGTACACATCGTAAACGCCATCAATCTGACGTACTGCATTCAGCACACCATCTAGGTGGGAAGTGTTCGCCATTTCGAAGACGAATCTACTGACAGCGAGCCGCGACGTAGAGGTGTGTACTGACGCAGAAAGAATGTTGACATGATGTTCAGACAGCGAACGCGTCACGTCAGAAAGCAGACCTGAACGGTCCAGCGCTTCTACTTGGATATGCACCAAGAACAGACTCTTCGACGTCGGCGCCCATTCCACGTCGACAAGGCGCTCGTTTTGCGATTTCAATGCTTCGAAGTTTTTACAGTCGGTTCGGTGCACCGAAACACCATGACCCTTGGTGATGAATCCTTGAATCTCATCCCCCGGAACTGGAGTACAGCATTTTGCTAGTTTCACCAATATATCCGTAGCGCCTTTAACAACAACGCCACTTGAGGATGACGAAGACTGCTTTGATGTGATCGTCGCGGTTGAAGAGTCCAACGCAGATGAATCGGTCGCTTCATCTTTCATCAAGATGGCTTGAACCTTTTCAATCACTGACTGAGCGGACACATGGCCCTCGCCAACTCCCGCGTACAGGCCAGTAACATCGGCATAGTGCAGTTGCAGCGCTACCTGTTGGATAGCTTCGGACTGCATGATTCGCTGAAGTGGAAGGTTTTGTTTCCGCAGCGCTTTAGATATCTCTTCCTTACCGGTTTCCGATGCAACGTCACGACGTTCCTTCGTGAACCATTGACGTATTTTTGTTTGGGCACGCTTACTCTTGACGAAACTCAGCCAGTCATGCTTCGGACCAGCGTTTTCTTCTTTACTTGTGAAGACTTCAACAACATCACCGTTTTTGAGCTTAGTTTCCAGCGGCATGAGCCGTCCATTGACGCGAGCGCCCATGGTGCGATGTCCTACTTCGGTATGCACTGCATAGGCAAAGTCAACTGGAGTACCACCATCCGGTAGCCCAATGACTCGGCCCTTAGGGGTAAACGCATACACTTCTTTTGCGCCAATTTCGAAGCGAAGCGCATCGAGAAACTCAGTCGGATCATCAGTCTCAGCTTGCCAGTCATTGATATGCACGAGCCACGCCATATCATCTGCACCCATGGCTTTCTGGTCGCCGCCACCTTGCTTATATTTCCAGTGTGCGGCAACACCATACTCTGCCCGCTGGTGCATTTCGTGCGTACGGATTTGAATCTCGACCGCTCGACCGTCCGGCCCTATGACCGTCGTGTGCAATGACTGATACAAGTTGAATTTTGGAGTGGCGATGTAGTCTTTGAAACGGCCCGGAATTGGTGTCCAGCGGGCATGTACCGCACCAAGCACTGCGTAGCAATCGCGAATAGTATCCACGAGTACTCGAATACCAACGAGATCATAGATATCGTCAAAATCACGGCCACGCACCACCATCTTTTGATAGATGGAGTACAGCTCTTTGGGGCGCCCGGTAACTTCACCACGAATTCTTGAACCCTGCAGATCCCCTTGAATCGACCGCGTAACCTGACTCACGATTTCTTCACGTTTCGGGTTGCGTTGGGTGACGAGGTTTTCGATTTCGGTGTAGAGCTTCGGTTTGAGCACGGCAAACGACAGATCTTCGAGCTCAGTCTTCATCGACTGAATACCAAGGCGATGAGCCAACGGCGCATATATTTCTAGCGTCTCTTGTGCTTTCGCACGCGCTTTTTCGACGGGCATAAAGCCCCAAGTACGTGCATTGTGGAGACGGTCTGCCAGTTTAATCACGAGGACCCGGATGTCCTTCGTCATCGCAACAACCATTTTGCGAACGGTCTCTGCTTGAGCAGAATCTCCGTACTTCACTTTGTCGAGTTTGGTGACACCATCAACAAGCAGGGCAATTTCTGAGCCAAATGATTCGGTAAGTTGATCGAGCGAATACTCTGTATCTTCAACAGTGTCGTGCAACAGCCCCGCTGCAATCACTACAGGCGCGACGCCCAAATTTGCGAGAATCTGAGCGACGGCGATCGGGTGACTAATGTACGGCTCACCGCTGCGACGCTGCTGACCCCGATGTGCTCGCTCAGCAACTACATATGCACGTTGGATCACCGAGACATCTGCTTTAGGGTGAGTGTTCCGTACCGTTTTTAGTACAGAATCCAGCGCACCTGGCGTACTTGAACGCGTAAAAACGCGTGGCACGAGTCTACGGAAGGGACTCCCGGTAGACGACTGATGCATGTCTTGGTTAGCCACGGCGCATACCTCCTAATGAAAGAACGTTACACCACGCAGCCCTGGGTGAGCGCTCTATGCAAGAGATTCGGACGAAGTTTCTTCGTTCTCACTTTCGACCGCGTCGTGCACGTCACGGCCTTCAAGAATCTTCTTATCGTGCGCCACAATTTTCGGTTCATTACGCCTGAGCTGAACATATACTGGCGCTGCAATAAAGATCGTGGAATAGGCACCTACGAGAATACCAATAAACAGTGCAAGTGAAATATCTCGCAGCGTTCCTGCACCAAGAATGAAGGCACCAATAAACAGAATCGCGGCAACAGGAAGCAAGGCCACAACTGAAGTGTTGATGGAACGCACGAGCGTCTGGTTCACAGCCAGGTTGACCGCCTCACCAAAAGTACGTCGTCCCCCCATTTCACTATCGGTCGTATTCTCACGGATCTTATCGAAAACAACGACTGTATCGTAGAGCGAATAGCCGAGAATCGTGAGGAAACCGATCATCGCGGCAGGAGTGATTTCAAACCCAGACAGTCCATACACACCTGCGGTAATAATGAGGTCGTGTCCAAGCGCAGTAATTGCTGCAAGAGACATCTTCCACGTTCTGAAGTACACCGCCATCACTGCCGCAGCAAAAACTACGAATACAATGAGCGCAATAACGGCTTGGCGGGTGACATCTTGGCCCCACACTGCACCAATAAATGATGCCGTTACTTCTGTCTCCTCAACGTTGTAAGCCTGAGCTAACGCCTCTCGCAATTCAGTTGACTGCTCAGACTCGAGCTGTTCTGTCTGGACCTGAACGTCCGTTTGTCCAACAAGAGTCACGCGCGGGGCACTGTTTGGCAAGACCTCTTCAACAGCCTTAACCGCCACGTCCTGGTCACGGTTTCCGTCAGCTCCAACATGTACTTGGAATTGACTTCCCCCTGAGAACTCAATGCCGAAGTGGAATCCTCCACGAAGGATCGGGCCAACAATCGCGATCAGAATGAGTATCGCCGCGATCGCATACCACGTCTTGCGCTTACCAATGAAATCGATGGAGGTTTCGCCGGTGTAGAGGGCGTTGCCAAATTGACCAAATGAGCGTGCCATAGTTAGCCCTCCTGCTTTTCATTTGCTGCCGCAGCTTTTCGTTCGGCAATTGTTTGCCGTCGTTGCGCCTCCTTGGAACTACCTACCTGACGACGCTGCTCCTTACGAGATGTGGGCGCCGGAGCCCGAAATTGGGCACGCCCGCGATATACCGCACCCAGCTGTCTTGGGTCGAGGCCTGAGAGTTTATGTCCGCCGCCCCAGAACCGGGTACGCGCAATAAACGTCATCATCGGGTGGGTGAACAGCGTAACTACTAACAGGTCAACGATGGTTGTCAGCCCAAGAGTGAACGCAAATCCACGAACGTTACCAATTGAGAGGATGAACAAGATAGCGGCCGCGAGGAAGTTGATTCCGTCAGAAGCCAAAATAGTCTGTATTGCACGTTTCCAGCCGTGCTCTACAGCGTTTTCTAACTTAAACCCGTCACGTACTGCGTCACGTATTCGTTCGAAGTACACAATAAAACTGTCGGCAGTAATACCGATCGATACAATGATGCCCGCCACGCCGGCCAATGAAAGTCGATACCCCTGTCGCCAGGAAAGCAAGACCAATAACAGGTAGGTCAGGACGGCCGCCATTGCCAACGACGCAATGGTCAAAGAACCGAGCGCACGATATTGGAACAATGAGTAAACGACCACGAGCATCAGACCGATGAGACCGGCGATGAGGCCCGCCTGAAGTTGGTTAGTGCCTAACGTTGCCGAAATGTCTTCCTGACTTTGAACGGTGAAGCTCATGGGCAGCGCACCGTACTTCAGCTGATCGGCAGTGGTCTGGGCTTCTTCTTCGGTGAAGTCACCAGTAATTTGAGGGCGTCCATCAAGAATTTGACCATTCATTCGAGGCGCCGAGAGGACGTGTCCGTCAATGACGAATGCAAACTGGTTCAGTGGTTCTTGCGCACCGAACATGCGCTGGCTAATCTCACCAAACTGCTTCGTTCCATCGCTGTCAAGTTCAATATTGACAGCCCACTTTCCTGTTGAAGCACCTGACTGTGTGGTCTCGACACCTGCGCTGGCGTCTTTAATCGCGTCTCCGGTCATTTCGACCGGTCCGAGAATATATTTGACCGCGCCGGTCTGATCACAGCTCAGAAGCGGGCGGTCCTCAGGAGCGTCCCCTGCCTCAAGCGCCTCGTCAGAATCGCAAGTAAAGTTGGTGAACTTCTCGGCTAATGCAGGCGTGACCCAGTCCTGCGTACCGGCTTCTTCAGGAAGCGGATCAGGGTATAGGTCCGATTGCTCATCAGTCTCAGCATCTGCATCAGAGTCATCAGCTGACTCCGCCGATTCGTCTGTGACAGGGTCGCCCTCTTCGGCTGCCCCAGCCTCTTCTGACGAGTTTGCCTCGTCTGCGCTGTCAGGGGCGCTCTGATTCCCCTGCGCGACGGCAAGTACTGGACGGAAATCGAGTCGCGCCGATGCCTCAATTCGGCGCAGTGTTTCCTCATCAGCCTTTCCCGGTATAGATACGGAGATATTGTCGCCGCCCATTGTGCTGATCTCAGCTTCAGACACTCCGGAAGCATCGACACGTTGGCGAATGATTGACAGCGCCTGCTGTACTTGTTCTCCCGACACTGCCTCGCCGTCCGTGGTTTTCGGCGATAGCAGGATTTGAGTTCCACCCTGAAGATCAAGTGCCAGTTTCGGGGTCAACGTGGCTTCGCCACGTACCAACCCAATGGAAATCACGCCTACGAGGGCAACAATAATGACTCCCAAAAAGGTGAGAGACTTACGTGCCTTACGTGCTGCTGGAGAAGCCGCCACTGCGTAAACCGCTTTCTATCTATCGAGCCGTGCTCCACGGCCTATACCCAGGTAGTTATTTAGCGTGACTCGTCCGAGTCAGTGTCGCCTGGTTCTGTGCCGTTTTCTTCGTTTGACGGAACATCCAGTTCGTCACTCTGATCGTTAGCGATTCCTTCGGTCGGTTCGCTCAAGCCAGTTGGTTCTTCTTCGGCTGCGGAGATAATGCGCTCACCGAATTCTGGATCATCATCTGGCGCAAGGACAGGCTCGTCATCAGCTGCGTCAACAGGTGTGGGTACAACCTGCGAAATAGCCTGCATGTGAACATCGAATGTCGCGGTGCCGCTTTCGATGGTCGCGCGGTTATTTTCTTCATCAACATTGAGAATCGTGCCGTAAATGCCCGATCCAAGCATGACTTCAACCCCGGGACGCATGCTCTCACGTAATTCTTGCTGAGCCCGCTGGCGCTTCTTTCCATTTCGGAACATGAAGAAAATCAGTACCACAACGGCCAAGATCATTACTATTGAGAGCGGGTCCACTGAACGGGTCCTTTCGATAAAACGTACAAAAAGAGGCAACCCTGCAACTATACGCCATTCGGCTGGGCTAACCCTAGAGTCTCCCATGCGAGGTTTGTCGCGGTGCGACCTCGCGGCGTTCGTGTGAGCAGACCGACTCGGACGAGAAACGGTTCAACAACCGCTTCAATTGTTTCTGCTTCTTCGCCTACAGACACGGCAAGAGTAGAAAGACCGACTGGGCCTCCCCCAAAGCGTGTAATTACCGCATTTAAAACTTCTCTATCGAGTCGATCGAGTCCGCGCTCGTCCACATCATACAATTTGAGGGCCGCTTGGACCGTCTCATGGTCCCCGCCTTGGTCGTGCACGAGTGAGTAATCTCGTACCCGACGCAAGAGTCGGTTTGCGATTCTGGGTGTGCCCCGTGAACGTGATGCGATTTCTCGTATCGCGGGATCGACGAGACCAAAATCAAGCAATTGGGATGCTCGGTGCACAACCTGCTCAAGTTCTTCGTCCTCATAAAACTCGAGGTGTGCGGTGAAGCCGAATCTGTCTCGTAGCGGGTTGGGCAGCAAGCCCGATCGAGTTGTCGCGCCAACAAGAGTAAATGGGGCAATTTCAAGTGGAATTGAGGTCGCACCAGCGCCCTTACCGACCATGATGTCAACTTTAAAGTCTTCCATCGCCAGGTACAGCATTTCTTCGGCGCTACGAGCCATTCGATGTATTTCGTCAATGAACAAAATCTCACCGGGGGTCAGCGCTGAAAGAACTGCTGCAAGGTCACCGGCATGCTGAATTGCTGGTCCCGATGTCTGATGCAGAGGTTTGTCGAGCTCAGCAGCCACAATCATGGACAGTGTCGTCTTGCCCAGTCCTGGCGGTCCCGCTAGGAGAATATGGTCAGGAGTTCTATTCTGCATTTGCGCAGCCTGTAGCAGGAGCCGCAGCTGTTCTCGCACTTTCCGCTGTCCAACAAACTCATCAAGGGTGGAAGGACGCAGCGCACCTTCATAGCTCAATTCTGAGTCTGTGACCCGTGGCGAGAGTTCGTCAGTCATGACTTTCCACCCCGAACTGGTTTCTGTAGCAGCGATAGCGCAGCGCGCAAAAGCGCTGCAGCATCGTCTGGGGCACCCGCTTCTTGAGCGTCGAGCACGGCCTGGGCCGCATCCTGTTCTGGCCACCCAAGCCCGGTAAGTCCGGTAATTACTTGAACGGATGTGGCGTCGGTAGACGTTTCGACACGAGCATTACTGTCACGCTGGGTCAAGATAATGTGGTCGAGTTTACCGGCGAGTGACACCATGATGAGTTTCGCGGTTTTTGGTCCAATACCGCTGACTTTGCGAAATGGTTTGTCATCTTCAGTTGAGACGGCGTGAGCGATGTCGGCTGGTGTCAGAGTGGAGAGCACGCCCAACGCGCTGCGGGGCCCGACGCCGGAAACACCGAGCAAAATGTTGAACATATCAAGTGCTTCGACGCTGTCAAAACCATACAGAGTCAGCGAGTCTTCCCGTGGCACCAATTGTGTCTGTAGAGAGACATGGTCTCCAGGATGGATAGTTGTCGAAAGGTCTGTTGGTACTTCTGCTCGAATACCCAACCCTGATAGATCGACAACTACCCACCCGGAACCTGTGGCCAGCACGGGCCCTCGTAGCGAAGAGATCACACCGCTACCCTATCGGCGACCACTGACAAACTGGCGCAACTCCTGTGGTGTTTATGCTTCTTGAGCGTTACGGATCGCTCGGTTAACGGCGCTCGTAATCGCTTTCAACGCGGCACGGCTCGTGTCTGGGTCGATTCCGACGCCCCACAGACGTTGCCCGTTCACTTCAAGATCAACGTATGCAGCAGCAACAGCATCGCCGCCTTCACTCATTGCGTGCTCAACATAGTCAAACAGGGTGACGTTCAGCGAATTGTCGCGTTCATTAATCCCGTTCAGGAACGCATTCACCGGTCCATTTCCGCGCGAAACCAGTGTCAGCTCCTCGTCCCCGATACGCATCGTAGCGGCCAGTTCAGTCTCACCGTCTTCGTCACTGCTCGTATTGGCGCGCAGCAATTCATAGGTGCCCCAGCGCTCACCGTCAACAACGGGAAGGTATTCATCTTCGAAGATCGTCCAAATTGAATCACTCGAGATTTCACCACCGTTCGTGTCGCTAAACCGTTTCACGACGGCGCTGAATTCGATCTGGAGGCGACGTGGCAGGTCTAAGCTGTGGTCGGTCTTGAGCAGGTACGCAACGCCACCCTTGCCCGATTGCGAGTTGACTCGAATTACTGCTTCATAGGTCCGACCCAGGTCTTTCGGATCGACTGGCAGATAAGGAACGTTCCAGCGCACGTCTTCAACAGTTTGCCCCGAACGTTCTGCGTCTTCTTGCATTCGGTCGAGACCCTTTTTGATTGCGTCTTGGTGCGATCCCGAGAACGCCGTATAGACGAGGTCTCCCGCCCAGGGACTACGCTCATGAACTTTGAGCTGGTTGCAGTATTCGGCGGTTCGGCGAATCTCATCCAGGTTTGAGAAGTCGATTTGTGGATCAACACCTTCGGTGAACATGTTGATTCCGAGAGTGACCAGGTCCACATTGCCGGTGCGCTCACCGTTTCCGAACAGGCAACCTTCGATACGGTCGGCTCCAGCGAGATACCCGAGTTCAGCTGCTGCCACAGCGGTGCCTCGGTCATTATGCGGGTGCAGTGACAGAATCACGTTCTCGCGATGATTCAGGTTCCGGTTCATCCACTCAATGGAGTCCGCATACACATTAGGAGTAGCCATTTCAACGGTTGCTGGCAAGTTAATAATAACCTTGCGTTCCGCGGTTGGCACGAACACTTCCATCACTGCGTTACAAATCTCGGCCGCATATTCGAGCTCGGTGCCCGTGTAGGACTCGGGCGAATATTCATAGTAAATCTGAGTGTCCCGGCAAATGTCTTCGTTTGCTACACACAGTTTTGCACCCTCGACTGCGATATCGATAATGCCTGCTTTATCTTTCCGGAAGACCACGTCACGCTGGCGAATACTCGTCGAGTTGTAGAGATGCACGATCGCCTGTTTTGCACCGATCAGGGACTCGTAGGTGCGTTTGATCAGGTGCTCGCGAGCCTGAGTCAGGACTTGGATCGTGACATCGTCTGGGATGAGGTCTTCTTCGATGAGCATGCGAACGAAGTCAAAGTCAGTTTGGCTGGCTGAGGGGAAACCGACTTCGATTTCTTTATACCCCATCCGCACGAGCAGTTCGAACATTACTCGTTTACGTTCTGGGCTCATCGGGTCAATGAGTGCTTGGTTACCGTCGCGAAGATCCACTGCGCACCAGCGGGGTGCCTTCTCGATGTGCTTATCTGGCCAGGTTCGGTCAGGAACTTCTACGGTGAACTCTTTGTGGTACGGACGGTAGCGATGTGTTGGCATCGCTGAAGGCTTTTGTTTGTTTTCCATGATTCCTTGCTTCTGCTTTGAATTTGGGGGACCCCACGCAAAATCTCCGCGACGAGAAAGGCCAGGAAACTAGGACCCGTCGCGGCAGCTAAGGAGAAGCGAACCGAAAAGCATGAATTTATGTTAGCACTATCGAAACAGTTTTCCGTGTAGCGTGAGAAATATGATGGAGCTGCTCGTGCTGAGTATTGCGTTTTCGCCTGCCGTAAGCGCGCTGATTTCTGTCACAATTACGCAGTCCTTTTGGTTTTCTGTTGTTCCGGCTCGTCTCGCAGGTGTCGGCATTGTAATGTTCACACTTTTGTGGATCTGGCATGAGTTACGTTTGCGCTGGAGCCGACGTTCTGGCGAGCAGGTTGAATTCGCGGTAGTGGCCCCAGATCATGCTCCGCCTGTTGTTGCCGCAGAGATTATTGAAAATGTTCCCGCCCGGAGTGTTTTACCTGCTGAACTCATTCACCTCGCGGTTCAACGCAGCATTCAAATAGGTCAGGTTGTGAAAAGTCCTGACCCCACAGCATCGAAACGCGACGCAACATTTACACAGCGCACCCGAGAATTTGCGAAGCTCGGTCCGCATTTCTCTCTCCTTTTACGTAGTCGAAGTCAGCAACATGCAATTGAAGAGCAACTGGTGCGTGAACTGTTCAACCCGCCGGTAACAGGGGCTAAGCGCACGCTGGCTGAAGGGAAAAATAGTGAGCTTTCACGCTCATTGGCATGGGTGTTCCAACAAAGAACAGGGTTTCTACTGCAACAGCGTTTGCAGACAGTGGGGGGACGCGGGAGTGTGTTTATCGGCGCCATTGTCGGCATACTCATGTTCCTTACCGCGTGCGTGCTCGCCCTCGTTCCAGCTCAACAGGCGGGCGACCGAGGAACGCTCCTGTCTCTCGTTGCATCACTCATCGTCGGGATCGTAGTTGGGGCGTTCGCGGTTCGTCGTTTTTCACTCCCCTACCTCACTCCGCAAGGCGCCTATATGAGAGAACGGCTTCTCGCACTGAAACGCTTCATTTTACTTGAACCAAACGATCGTGAGCTACTCCTACAAGAACGCACTCGCGCTCTATTCCAGGAAGACAAGCATCTCGTTCACTCCGCCGAAGATCACACAGATACAGAATTCAATGCGGCACAAGATTCAAGCGATCCACACGCTTTTTTTATGCCGGACCCCTCCGACATAATCGCGATATATGAACGTATATTGCCGTATGCCATGCTGTTTCGGCTGCGTGATAGATGGGTATCTGCATTAGTTGACGAGTATCGAAAGTTCGGGTTGACGCCCGATTGGATCACGGATGAACAAGCACCTGCGCCTGAGCGCATTCCACTTTTTATCTCTTCGCTTTCCCACACGCTGCAGGGTTCACTGCCTTCAGTAACCGGAGGGGGCCCTGCGAACTTTAATTCTGCCTAGTTGGTCTCGCATCGGTAGAGTGGGGCTCCGAACGGTTTCGCCTAGACGTTGATTGAAAGTAGAGTCAGCATTCATGCACAGGATCTCATCAAAATTGAGACGAATCGTTGGTTGGAGTGTCGGCGCAGTACTTGTAACTTTGCTGTTCTTCAGTGGGATAGCCACTGCCCCCGCCGAGGCATCGGTTGAGAACTTCTCATTTGACCGTTGGCAAGTGGACATGAGCGTTTCACAGTCAGACGACGGCACCAGTGAGGCAAGCGTACAAGAAACTGTAGTCGCGAACTTTGATGTTTATAATCAAAACAAGGGAATCGTACGGAGCATTCCTCAACGGTATGAGGGCGCTTCAATAGATATTTCTGATGTTCACGTTACTGACGCCGCTGGAAAACCGTCACCGTTTGAAACAGAGTCCGCGGACGGAAACCTGCGGATTCTTACCGGAACCGATGAATATGTAAACGGTCGTCAAACTTATGTAATCACATACACGCTCAAGAACGTTATCCATAACGTACAGGATGACAAGCGCGGAAAAATCGACGAACTGTATTGGAACCTGCTTCCTGCTGATCGGGCACAACCGGTTAACCACTTCAGTGCCACGATCGACTTTGATGACACGCTCAAAAACGCGCTGACCGGACATGAATTTTGTTACGCCGGCACCGAGGGGTCTAATGGGTCGTGCGAAATCACGAATAGCGGGTCAAAGATTCAAGTCCCAAGCACCCAGCTTCGTGAGTATGAAGGTCTCACCGTTGCGATTGGACTGGAGAACGGGACGGTAAAACAGCCAATGTCTCGTGCGGTGTCCCGAGGATTTTTTGCTGTATTCCCATACGTCACCGCAGCGACTGTCCTGACACTTATTTCAGGTTGGGTCGTGAGGTTCATCGCGCGTCGACGCGGACGAAAAAGCGGAGACGGTCTGGTTGTAGCGCAATACGATGTCCCCCTCGATTTACCACCTGCTGCTGCTGCATGGGTGGTGAATAGGCCGAAGTCTTCGTTCCAAGCACAAATCGTCCATCTTGCAGTCAACGGGGCACTTGTCATTCAAGACCTGGTGAGTCCAGGTGAGACAGGTCTCACTCTCGTCAAACGGGACATTACTGTGCCTACGATTGCGGACAAGCTCGTCATGGAAGCGCTGTTTCGCGCAGGTCCAAGTATTGATGTTGTTAAGGGCAGCCCAAATAAAGTGCTCATGGCAGCTTCGAAAGATAATCAAAAGTCCGGCTTGCAACTTGCTGAAGAGCACCACCTTGTGACCCATAAAGTCGGCAAGGCGAGCATGTGGCTTGGTCTCGCGACCCTGTTGCTGGGGATTTTCCCAATTATTGGTTTTTTCTTAGGGGTCGGCGCTGTATGGTTCGTCGTCCCGCTGCTTGGATTCTTCTTATTTAAAAAGAACACGGTGTTAACACCAGCGGGTGCACGAACACGAGAATATTTGCTCGGTGTGCGGGAGTTCATCGCGGTTGCCGAAGCAGAGCGGTTTCAAATGCTTCAGTCTTACCAGGGTGCAGATCGGCTTTCGAACGGCGACGTAGACGTCGTGCATATTTATGAAAAACTGTTGCCCTATGCGATTCTCTTTGGTCAAGAAAAGTCCTGGGCCAAAAACCTCGAAGTCGTCTACCAACAGACGAACACAAGCCCGTATGCCTGGGCACCCGCGTTCCACAGCGGCGGTGTTTCTGGCCTGAGTAACGGTCTCAGTGTTTTCGGTTCAAGTTTGTCGAGTGCTTCAACTTCGTCCAGCAGTGGATCCAGTGGCGGAGGTTCCGTCGGTGGTGGCGGGGGCGGCGGCTCGGCTGGAGGCCGCTAGAATCCGAGTTTGCCGAGTGCCTTCGGGTCGCGCTGCCACTCTTTCAAGACTTTAACTCGGAGCGACAGGTAAACTTTTTCTCCGAGGAGGTCTTGAATCTGCTCCCGGGCAACGCTTCCGACATCTCGTAGGTTCGCCCCACCCTTGCCGATAATGATGCCTTTTTGGCTGTCCCTTTCGACATATATGCTTGCGTAGAGTTCGAGTAACCCGTTTTCACGGCGCTCGCGATCATCAATTGTGACCGCGATTGAGTGTGGAAGCTCCTCGCGTGCACCTGCAAGCGCAGCTTCTCGAATATACTCCGAAATCAGGTCGTCTTCACTTTCATCGGTGAAGTCGTCGTCGCCGTATAGCGGTGGCGAGATCGGCATCAAGCTCAGCAGTACGTCTGTTAATACATCAAGTTGGTGGCCTGTCGAGGAGGAAACGGGAATGACCGCGTCCCAGCCTCCCAGACTGTCTACCTCTGCAAGCTGCAGCATTGTCTGGTCGGCGCCAGCCTTATCCGTTTTAGTGACAATGGCAATTTTTTTCGCACGGGGAAAGTCTGCCAATTGTTGATGAATAAAACGATCACCTGGACCGATTTTGTCGTTCGCCGGGAAACACATGCCGATCACATCGACATCTCCGAGAGTAGCGGTGACGAGGTCGTTCAGCCGGTGTCCGAGGAGCGTTCTTGGTCGATGAATTCCGGGGGTGTCAACGATGATGAGTTGCCCGTTCGGCCGGTGTACGATACCGCGGATGGCTTTGCGAGTAGTTTGAGGTTTATCACTGGTGATCGCAATTTTTTCGCCTACGAGGGCATTCGTCAGCGTCGACTTCCCCACATTTGGTCTGCCCACAAAGGTAACGAACCCTGCTCGGAATTCGGCGTCCTGAGTAATTGCCTTTTCAGTCATGTTGATTCTGGTGCCTCACTTGTTGACGTCGACTCTTCGGTGTCGACGCTCTCCGCATTGTCGTGGTTCTTTCGAGTATCGCTGTCGACGGGATCGTGTTCTCGAGTCTCACGAACACCGCCTACCCACTGTGCTCGCACAGCGTGAATAGTGTGACGTCGATCAGTGACAAAAGCAGTCAGCTCGATTCCTGCAATGGTGACGCAGTCGTTCGTGTCTGCGAGTCGACCGAGTTCCTTCACCAGAAGACCCGCAACCGTATCAACATCATCGTCTTCTATTTCAATATCGAACAGCTGGCCCAATTCGTTTACGCTCACTCGTGGGTTGAGCAGGAATGAACCGTCTTCTTGTTGCTCGACTTCGGGACGTTCACGGTCGTGTTCGTCATAGATTTCACCCACGAGCTCCTCAATCAAGTCTTCGAGCGTGACGAGTCCTGAGATTCCGCCATATTCATCCACAGTTAGTGCCAGATGATTCGCTTCGCGTCGCATTTGTTGCAGCAGCTCGCCCGCGCGAATCAAATCGGGCACGAACATGGCCGGACGCATCATTCGGGTTACGCTCGCGGTATCTGCTTCATTTTCATGCCGATTGACGAACCCGGCAAGATCTCGCAAATAAACCATGCCATGTATATCATCCGCATCTTCCGCAACGACCGGCATACGGGAGTGCCTCGAGGCAAGCAACTCTTCGAGAGCTTCACGGACGGTGATGTCCGCGTCGACCGTCATCATGTCAGTTCTGGGCACCATCACCTCACGAGCGATCGTGTCACCAAACTCTACGAGCGAGTGAATATACGCACGGTCTCCTTCTTCGAGCAGATTTCGTTCAGCCGCTCGATCCACCATTGACAGTATTTGACGTTCATCAGAGTCTTCGTCTCGTGTCTCTCGCGCTTTACCTGACACGCGGTTGCTGAACCGAATCAGCCCGGTGGCAATCGGGCCCAGTATGAACCGAACTGCTCGCACGAGCGGTGCGCTGAGTCGAATAAATGTGTCCGCGTGATTCACTCCAACTGAGCGTGGACTTGCGCCCACCAGCACAAATGTAGAGGCAGTGAGGATCACAACAGCCAAAAGCAGTGTCAGCCACAGTCGTTCGAGCGTATATGCCAAGACCACCGTAATGAGCACCGCAACTAAGCTCTCGGCGATCACTCTGGCGAACCCAATTGCGTTCGTGTGCGCAGCTTCATCCTCGGCTATGGCTCGTATGGCGCGATCGCTCCGCCTATCACCGTCGGCGAGCCGAAACAATTCGGCACGTGATCGCACTGAAAGCGCCGCTTCTGTCGCAGCCAGCACGCCCCCGAACGCGAGCATAATGATCGCGATCGCTATGAACACGATAACTAAGCCAATGTTCATGGCTGGCTTTCAACACTGTTAAAACTCATCAACAGCTCACGTTGCAGTCCAAACATTTCCGCTTCTTCAATGGGGGTCGCATGATCGAAGCCCAGCAAATGCAGCATGCCGTGCGTGACGAGGACTGCCACTTCGTCGGCTAAGGAGTGACCGGCCGCTGCCGCTTGTGTTTGCGCAACCTGTGGGCAAACCACGATATCACCGAGGATCCCTGCAGGTGTGACCGAGTCGGGTCGCCCAGGTCGTAATTCGTCCATAGGGAAACTCAGCACGTCTGTCGTGCCTGGCTCGTTCATCCACTGTTCATGAAGCCCTTCCATAGCATCTTCATTCACAAAGATGATGCTCACATCAGTCTTCGGATTCACATGTGTCTGGACGAGGATGTGTTCAGCTAAGCGCAGCAGACGTTCTTCACCGATCTCAATGTCGGATTCATTGTTGAGCTCTACGGTCATCGTGACGTCTCCGTATGATCTGTATTCTCATTTTCCGCAGGCATATTGTGTCCAAAAGATTCATAGGCATCAACGATGCGCCCGACTAGGGGGTTTCGTATTATGTCGTCTGCCGACAAACGTATGAAAGACACGTCATCAACGTCGTGCAAGACTTCTGAAGCATGTTTTAACCCGCTGGCCTTGCCCGGAAGGTCTATTTGTGTCAGGTCGCCTGTGACCACAACCTGTGAATCGTACCCAAGCCTGGTGAGGAACATCTTCATTTGTTCCCGCGTCGTGTTCTGTGCCTCATCAAGAATGATGAACGACTCGTTGAGGGTCCGTCCTCGCATGTACGCTAACGGTGCCACTTCAATCGTGCCACTTTCAAGCAACCGTGGAACCGATTCTGGATCCAGCATTGCCCCCAAAGCATCGAAGAGCGGTCGCAGGTAGGGGTCAATTTTCTCTTCGAGACTCCCCGGAAGATATCCGAGCCGTTCGCCCGCCTCCACCGCTGGCCGAGTCAGAACAATTTTTGATACTTCACGTCGCTGCAACGCAGCAACAGCCTGAGCAATTGCAAGATACGTTTTGCCGGTGCCGGCTGGACCGACACCGAACACGACCGTGTTCTCGGAGATCGCGTTCACATATTCACGCTGGCCTGAGGTCTGTGGGCGGATTTGGCGGCCGCGGACCGTCAAAATCGGCTCGCCAAGTTTCTGACCAACAGACGTCGTACTTGCGTCAGAAGAACGCTGCCGTAGTTGGGAGACATCCCTCGTTGTCGGTTGAGCCCCGTGACGAGCCAGTTCGAGCGACTCATACACAACCTGTTCGGCGTCACGAACGCCGGTCGCAGCACCCGAGATCGTGAGAACATGACCGCGAAGATGAAAATCTAGCGCCGGAAAGTTCTCTTCAAGATCGTGCACATACCGTTCGTTTGGTCCAAGAAATTTCGCGAGGTCAACGCCAGTCAGTAGCACTGACCGGCGTAACAGGAGCGGCGCCCCAGAGTCGGTGTGATCACTATCCAACGAGTGTTCGCTCCTCAAGGTCTCCAGAGAGTACGTGTGCGTGCACGTGAAAAACTGTTTGGCCCGCGTTGGCACCATTGTTAAAGATGAGTCGGAAGTCTCCGTCAGCCTGTTCAGTCGCAAGCTGATGAGCAACCGTCACCATTTCAGCAAGCAGTCCCGGGTCTCCCGCGGCCAGTTCGGTCACGTTCGTATACTCCGTGGTTTTAGGAATCACCAAAATATGCACTTTTGCCTGCGGGTTCATATCTGGAAACGCAATAACCCGTTCCGTTTCAGCCAGCTTTTCGACTGGAATTTCACCGGAGACAATCTTTCCAAATACTGTTTCTTCAGCCATATCCACAGTCTACTGGGCAAATCTCTGTCGTTTCAGCTGCGTGCTTATTCTGACCAGAAATTTACGACTACCAGGTGCGGTTGAGTGTATGGATCATTGCGATTGCGGCGGGACCCGCACTCGAGGTGCGAAGCACGTGCGAGCCAAGTTTCACAGGTGTTGCGCCACGTTGCTCAAGCGCAACAATTTCTGCTTCAGTAATTCCACCTTCAGGGCCGACCACCACTGTGATGCCGTGCGGTGGCTCAGGGCTCTCCAGGCGTAATACATACGCATCACGCAGGTGCTGGTCGGCGCGTGGATCCAGCACAAATACTGGGTGACGCGCACTGCCTTCCGACTTAAGAATGTCGTCAGTAGAGATCGCGTCTGTCACGCGCGGAATGTATGCGCGCAGTGATTGTTTTGCAGCTTCGTAGGCTACGCGTTGCCACTTCGCACACCCTTTAGTTTTCTTATCTGGCGAGTTCCATCGCGAGACTGATCGATCAGCCTGCCATGGCTGAACGGTCGTCACACCAAATTCGGTGGACTGCTCAACCGCGCGCTCTGCGCGATCACCTTTGGCAAGAGCCTGCACGAGCGTGATTGGAACCGAAGCGGGTTCCTCCCTATTGACCTCAAGAATCGTCGCAGTGAAACGTGAACCAAACGTCTCGTTCACCACGCAGCTCGCGATCACGCCCGCGCCATCTCCGACAAGAATTGTCTCATCAGCGCGCAGACGTGAAACTTTTACAGCGTGCCGTCCTTCGTCACCAGTGACCTCGAGGATATCGCCCAGGTCCCAGGAGCCGGCGTGGTCCGGGCTGTAGTACAAATGAGCCATACGAACTCGGCGCCAATCCGGTTATGCGTTTCCGAAAAATCGGTTACGGAGTTTACCAAAGAAGCCCTTTTGAAATTCTCCAAGTTGCGGGGCGTTATGTGGCCGGAGCTCAGCAAACTCCCGCAAAAGTGCAGTTTCTTTCTTACCGAGCTTCGTTGGGGTCACGACCTGGACAGCCACTTTCAGGTCGCCGCGCCGTCCTCCGCGAAGTTCTTGAATGCCGCGCCCACGAACGGCCATAATGTCTCCCGACTGGGTTCCTTCTGGGATATCAATTTCGATTTCCCCGTCAAGGCCAGAGAGGACCGCTTTTGTACCAAAGATCGCATCCACCATGTCAACATCAAGGGTGCACAGCAGGTCGTTCGCGTCTCGACTGAACACGTCATTTGTTTTGATGTGGAATTCCACATAAAGATCACCGTTCGGCCCGCCACCCGGGCCGACTTCACCTCCGCCACGCATTTTCAGACGTGTGCCATCTTCAATACCTGACGGGACTTCGATCGGCAGCGTGCGACGTTCTCGGACGCGGCCTTTACCTGCACATTCGACACACGGGTTATCAATGACGGTGCCGAAGCCTTGACAAGTGCCGCAGGGGTGGTTCGTGATCACCGGACCGAGAATGCTGCGTACCTGTCGCTGAACATGGCCTGATCCATTGCACACATCACAGGTGCGTGGGCTCGTACCGGGCTGGCAGCATGAACCATGGCAGGTACCACACAATGCCGCGGTGTTCATCGTAATGTCTCTTGTGGTGCCAAAGACGATGTCTTGCAGCTCAACATCGACACGGATGAGTGCATCATCACCACGTTGTGTGCGACTGTTCGGGCGACCGGCACCGCCAAAGCCAAAGCCCCCGCCGAACATGTTGCCGAGGAAATCCCCAAAGTCACCGAAACTGCCGAATCCTTCTGATCCACCCATGTCATATTTTTGACGTTCTTCTGGGTTGCTCAACACGTCATACGCGTGCGTCACCGTTTTGAAGCGTTCTGAAGCTTCAGGGCTTGGGTTTCGGTCAGGGTGCAGCTCGTTCGCGAGTTTCAAATAGGCTCGCTTAATTTCTTTCTCGCTTGCATCCCGGCTCACACCAAGCGTTTCGTAGTGGTCAGCCACCAGTTTCGACTCCTGCTTCTCTCGTGTTTGTTATGCTTCGGTACCTAAAATTTTGCCCAGGTATCGAGCAACAGCTCGTACTGCAGACATATTCCCGGCATAGTCCATTCGTATAGGTCCAAGCACGCCTATGCGTGATTGGGTGTGTTCGTCACCGGAGTATCTGCCAGTGATAACGGCAGCTCCAGAAAGTCCGTACGGTTCATTTTCACGACCGATCGATGCCGCGACTTCATTGTTTTCGTCTGCAAGTTCTTGAAACAGTCGAATCAACGTCACCTGTTCTTCGAGTGCTTCCAGAACATTCGAGACCCGCCCGGCAAAATCTTCTGTACGTGACAGGTTCGCCGTTCCGGCTACGGTCATGCGTTGTGGTCGTCCCATATGCAGTTGTTGTGCGACTGCATCAAGAACACGTTTGACCAGGTGTGCTTCTTCTTCGTCGGTCCATTCCGCCAGAGAGGCAGTGAGATCTTCGATCGCGGTGAGTGCTTCGTGAATTTCACGACCCACAGTTGCCTGCGTAATGCGATCCCGCAAACCAGCCACCCATGCTTCCGCAACTTTCGCTGCCGGCAAGGGCACTACTTGCTGCTCGACAACACCAGCACCGGTAATGAGCACGCTCAACACTCGTTCTTCGGCGATAGGAACAAGTTCAATGTGACGCACAATAACCCGGGTCTGAGAAGGATATTGCACAACCGCAACCTGGTTTGTGAGCTGGGCGAGAATGCGGGTCGTGCGATGCATGACCTCGTCCAGGTCATTACTCTCACCTAAGAACCGTTCGATCGCTGCGGTCTGGGCGGCGCTTAAGGGTCGCGCACGAGTGAGTGTGTCGACATAGAGCCGGTATCCTTTATCGGTTGGTATCCGGCCAGATGACGTATGTGGCGCAATTATCAGGTCTTCGTCTTCGAGCGCCACCATATCGTTACGAATCGTGGCGGCCGAGACCCCAAGTGGGTACCGGTCAACAATACGTTTTGACCCAACAGGTTCGCTCGAGGCCACATAGTCGCGAACGATCGCATGAAGGACTTGCAGGCTACGGTCACTCACCATAATTTGTCCCCTCTCCGATCAGACGTGTACGTGGGTTCACCCAACTGGGTTGGCACTCTCAAGCTTCGAGTGCCAGTTTACTCTACTGTCTCATTCTTCGTGCTGTGCATGTCTGCAAAAGGCCCGCTCCTGGCAATTATTCGACGGAACCCAACAAGTGATGAATCACTGTGTCAGCAAGCAAGCGGCCGCGTCGAGTCGGAATCAAACGCCCGCCAATCGCGGACTTGCCTTCGATGAGTCCCTCCGAAATCAGTTCTGGCACACGCGCGCGCTCTGTTTTCGAAAGTGTAGCGGTGTCGAGCCCGTCACGAATGCGAGTCTCGAGCAAAATTCGTTCGACTCGACGCGCTTCTGCGTCAAGAATTTCTCGGGAATGCGCAGGGGTCACGCCGGCGCGAATCCGTTCCGCATATGCACGAGGGTGCTTCACATTCCACCAGCGAACTCCGCCAACATGGCTATGTGCTCCAGGCCCAACTCCCCACCAGTCGTCGCCTTTCCAGTAGGAAAGATTGTGGGTGGACCGGGTTGACTCAGTTCTGGACCAGTTGCTGATTTCATACCAGTGATAGTCAGCATCTTCGAGCGTCTGATCCACAAATTCATACATATCGGCTTGCAAGTCATCGTCAGGGGCTGCCACACGGCCCCGTTTGATCTGTGACGCAAGTTTCGTTCCTTCTTCAATAATCAGCGCATATGCCGAGATATGGTCGGGCTCACAGGCGAGAGCAGTCTCGACAGAGGTCTTCCAATTATTGAGAGTTTCCCCCGGGGCCCCATAAATCAGGTCAAGGCTTACTTGCAGCCCCGCATCTTTCGCCCATTGAACCACCTGCGGTACCCGCTCAGGCGTGTGCGTGCGATCGAGTGTTTTGAGTACGCTCGGCACGGCGGACTGCATCCCAAAACTCACACGCGTGAAGCCAGCTTGAGCCAGTTTCTCTAGATACGCAAAATCGACTGAATCAGGGTTCGCTTCGGTTGTCACTTCAGCATTTGTCTGTATGCCCCACTCCGCGCGTATGCGCTCAAGCACACCTGCGAGGTCTTCTGCAGGCAACAGGGTCGGAGTACCCCCTCCGAAGAAAACGCTGTGAACGTCACGCTCGGGTATATTTGCCCGCCGCAGCACTTCTGCACCAAACGACACTTCCTCAGCAGCTTCGCTCGCGTAATGCGCTCGATTTGTCGTCCCCAGGTCCTCGGCAGTGTACGTGTTGAAATCACAGTATCCACAGCGCACCCGACAATACGGAACATGAACGTACACCGCGAATTCACGATTGTTCGCGCCTTCGCGTGCCTGCGCTGGCAGACTCCCATCACTTGGGACGGGGTCACCTACGGGCAGCACACTTGGCACTATTCTGCTCCGGGGCGCGGATGTGACTCCGGAATCGCTCCCGGTCTGAACGCATCAAGCACACGCTTGACTCCGGTGATAGCTGAGCGTACCTGGGCGCCTGAACGTAATGGCACCACCGACTTGGGAGGGTGAACAAACCCGCGTGCGGTAACCCAAACAGTTTCATCGTCACGAAGTTGAACTGCGAGACGGACTTCACCGTCTACACCATTGCTATCCGCAGTCCCGAGCACGAGACCAGTTTCTTTCGCACTGTAGACGACACGCAGCACATACATCTCGCGTTCACGTCCATGATTGATCGCAAATGTCGCGTGGGTTCCTGCGGACACATACGGACTTCCGTCTGGTCCGTAAAGTTCCTCCGTCGTGAGCCGACGGCGCGGTTCGGTGTCGGCTTCGTCCAGTCCCGAATACTGCGGTGCAGCACCTTTATGCTGGTGCACCAGCTCATAGCCTGCTGCTGAGAATACCCGCCACGTCATCAATGCGTCAGTGGCTGCAAGAAAACGTGCTTCACCCGAACCAACATGGAGTTCTTCAGTGAAAGGTGTGGATGAATTTGGTGGGAAACGCATCAAATCAACCGCCTCGCTCGCGCCTATTTCGACGTAGCTGAGCGGCGAGTCTTGAAAGTTTGAGCGGTGACGAACAGGACTTTCAGAACGGCTCATTTCTTGCCATCCTTTCCTTCAACGTCTCCTGATAGAGCAGCAATGAAGGCCTCCTGCGGCACCTCCACTCGACCAACCATCTTCATACGTTTCTTGCCTTCTTTCTGCTTTTCAAGCAGTTTACGCTTTCGGCTAATATCACCGCCGTAGCACTTGGCAAGGACGTCTTTTCGGATCGCTCGAATATTTTCACGCGCAATGATTCGCGCACCAATAGCGGCCTGGATCGGCACCTCGAATTGCTGCCGCGGAATCAACTTACGCAGTCGCTCCGTCATCATCGTGCCGTAGTGGTACGCACTATCTCGGTGCACAATCGCGCTAAAAGCATCGACCTGGTCACCTTGAAGCAAAATATCCACTTTCACCAAGTCAGAAGCCTCGTGGCCATCGGGCTCATAGTCGAGGCTGGCGTAGCCCTGCGTACGGCTCTTCAACTGGTCAAAGAAATCGAACACGATCTCGCCGAGCGGAATTCGGTATCGCAACTCTACACGTTCCGTTCCGAGGTACTCCATACCCTTGAGCTCGCCGCGACGGCTTTGGCAAAGATCCATAATAGCGCCCACATATTCCTTGGGTGCCAGCACCGCTGCACGAACCATGGGTTCTACAACGGTGTTGATCTTGCCATCGGGATATTCGCTGGGATTGGTGACCAAGACTTCGACGCCGTCTTCACGTTCGACACGGTATACCACCGAAGGCGCCGTCGCGATCAGGTCAAGATCAAATTCTCGCCTGAGTCGTTCGCTAATGATTTCCAAGTGCAGCAGCCCCAAGAACCCGACACGGAATCCGAATCCCAGTGCGACCGAGGTCTCTGGTTCATACTGCAACGCCGCATCTTCAAGTTTGAGCTTGTCAAGAGCTTCACGAAGCACTGGATAATCACTGCCATCAATTGGGTAGAGACCTGAATACACCATCGGTTTCGGGTCGGTGTAACCGGGAAGCGGGTCAGTTGCCGGCTTGCGTGCGTCGGTGATCGTGTCGCCAACTTTCGACTGGCGAACATCTTTTACACCCGTGATCAAATAGCCGACTTCACCGACTCCCAGACCGTCAGTTGCCATCGCAATTGGTGACGAGACGCCGATCTCGAGCGCCTCATGGTCAGCACCCGTTGACATCATCTGGATTTTTTGACGTGGAATAAGTTTGCCGTCGATCATTCGGACGTAAGTGACAACGCCGCGATACGGGTCATACACTGAGTCGAAAATCATAGCGCGGGCAGGAGCTTTTGCCTCACCTGCAGGTGCCGGAACCGCCTCCACCACACGGTCGATAAGCTCTTCGACACCGACTCCGGTTTTACCCGAGACGGCAAGCACGTCGCTGCGTTCGCAACCGATCAGCTCTGCAATTTCTTGCGCGTATTTTTCAGGATCAGCTGCAGGCAGATCAATCTTGTTCAGCACCGGAATTATTTCAAGATCATGCTCCATCGCAAGGTACAGGTTTGCGAGAGTTTGCGCCTCGATTCCTTGCGCAGCATCGACAAGCAAAATTGCACCCTCGCAAGCTGCAAGTGACCGCGAAACCTCATAACTAAAGTCGACGTGACCAGGCGTATCAATCATATTGAGCGCATACTGCGTCCCCTCATGATCCCAGTGCATTCGCACAGCCTGAGACTTAATCGTAATGCCACGCTCACGCTCAATATCCATACGATCGAGGTACTGTGCACGCATTTCACGGTCTGGAACCGTGCCCGTGATTTGCAGCATCCGATCGGCCAGCGTCGATTTGCCGTGGTCAATATGCGCGATGATGCAGAAATTTCGAATCACTTCCGGGCTGGTTGCTGCCGGAGCCGGTGGATTCACACTACGAGGAGACATTGCCCGTTATTATCCCATGGTCAGTCGAAAGTTCCCTCACACCACTGAAGTTGAGGGGTGGAACATATGGAGTACAGATATGGAAAACGCAGTGCGTCTCACTGTGGAGATCACACTGCGTTTCTACCACGTCACTGAAACTCAGCGACACGAAGCACTAGAGCGCTGCAACTTTTTGTGCAAGGCGTGACTTGCGGTTTGCAGCCTGGTTCTTGTGGATGACACCCTTGCTCACAGCTTTATCCAGCTTGCGTGATGCAATAGTCAGCTCTGCCTCTGCTTTTGCTTTGTCACCTGACTGGATAGCGGCGCGCGTGTTGCGCACGAGGGTACGCAGCTCGCTTTTATATGCACGGTTACGTTCGGTAGCTTTCGCGTTAGTGCGGATGCGCTTGATCTGCGACTTAATATTTGCCACGTTGAAATATTCCTTTTCAAGTTGAATTCGAAACGTTCGAGTCCGCGTGGCAGAGAGGGCACCAGCGCGGGTGGTGTGGATTTAACCCACACGCAAGCCAATAGAAGAGCTTAGCAGAGTTTTTCAGGGATTGACTGATTTATTCGCTGATCCCGAAGCGCTCTTTTAACTGTTCTCGGCTAAGCGCGCTCCCCTCGTATTGCAGCGCGAGCAACTCAGCATATATTCCACCGGATTGTGCAAGTTCAGCGGGTGCACCGATTTCGTCGACGTGTCCCTGGTCGAGGGTAATAATTCGATCTACGCTCTGAATTGTTGAGAGCCGATGGGCAATGATCAGACTCGTTCGACCCCGCATCAGCTCGTCGAGACCTTTTTGCACTTCACGTTCACTCTTCGTGTCAAGCGCACTGGTCGCTTCGTCAAGAATGAGAACGGGTGCGTCCTTTAAGATCGCTCGAGCGACGGCGATACGCTGCTTTTGTCCACCTGAGAGTTTCAGTCCACGTTCCCCGATGATTGTGTCGAGGCCACGGGGAAACTGTTGAATAAAGCCCCACGCGTTTGCACGTTCTGCGGCACCCACAACCTCCTCATACGATGCATTCGGGTTTGCATATGCAATATTCTCAGCAATGCTTCCGCTGAAAAGCGAAGGCTCCTGAAAAACTGCACCAATTTGGTCCCGCAATGCGGGCATTTTTAAGTCAGCAGTGTTTCGGCCAAATAGTCGAATTTCTCCTTCGTCGGGTTGATAAAAGCCGAGCAGGGTGCTGACGATTGTAGATTTTCCTCCACCCGAACTACTGACAAGTGCGACCCGCTCCCCCTGTTCGATGTCGAATGAAATATTTGAGAGCACGGGATTGCCTGTGTCATACGAGAAAGTGACGTTGCGGAATGAGATTGGCGGGCTGGTGACATCGAGCTTCATATCTTCCCGGACACTGCTGGTTTCACGCATCTCGATTCCCTCGCGCGCATCGGCTGAAAGGCTCATGACGCCAAAATAATCTCGGGAGCCCGCAAGCGCATGCTGAGTGGAGTCAATGATCCAACTCATCATAGAAACTGGTTGCCGTGCCATTGTTACCAACTGGATAAGGAGCACCATCTCACCAATCGAGTAGACACCCCGCGCGGTTTGGATGAACAGGATGGCGTAGATGGCCGCAAAGACGAGGTTTAACGCGGCTCGACGTATTGAATCCATGCCATGCCAGAATCGGGACTGCTGGCGCGTGAGTGCGACAGTTTTTTGGAATTCTTGGTCGAAGAATTCCCATTCCTTTTTCTCTGCTGCATAAGAGCGCACCGTCGGCATTTGGCCAACGACCTCGTTGAACCTGCCGCGGGCTGCGTCCACGTGATCATTCTTGTGGTGCTGAATTCGCTGCCATTTACGTGAGGTAAGGGAGGTGAGCCACACATAGGTCGGGAAGAGTGCAAGGATCAGCAAAGCGATCGGCCAGGAGTACCACGCGGTAATTATAAGAACCGCCACGGTCGTGATCATCATAGAAAAGAAATTGTTCGCGAATGATTTAACGAAGTTTGTAACTTCCATGATCGTACGATCGAGGCGAGACACGATGGTACCGGTGAGCTCATTATCAAAATAACGTTGCGGCAGCTGCATCAGTTTGTCGTAGTACCTTGACGACAGTATTGCGCGCATCCGTTCGCTCATAACATCACCGAAGTAGCCGCCGCTTGCGTCAGCGGCGGTAACGAACAGCTCAATGATAAGAAACAGAAGCGCTATCCACAGCACGCTTCGAATCCCGTCTTCCAGCGCAGTCTTCCCGTTGACCACACCAACAATATGGTCGGTGGCTTGGCCGATCAGAAATGGCGTTGCTAAGGCTCCTGCCGCGGCAAGCAGTGCACACAGCACGATCGCTACATAGAGCGGTGAAAGTTCACGCGTAAAGGTGAAAAGTCTAAAAAAGGATCGCACAAGAGTGCAAGTCTACCCGCTTACTCACCCGGACTCCCCTTGCTGTGTGCGAACAGCTAGATGGTTGTTTTACCGCGCCGAGCGATCGTCAAAATATAGCGCTCGAGGGTGTAATCCGGTTCAGCTGCGCCACCTTTTAACAACCATTCAGTTTCGGCAGCGATGTCTATAATTCTGGCTAGCGCATCTTCGCTCCAGCCTCGAGTCTCACGCTGGGCGCGTTCAACCTGCCAGGGGGCCATTCCTAACTGCCCTGCTAATTTTCCGCTGGGCCCTCGAACGCCATACACCCGTGCCATCGCCCGCACCTTCATATTGACAGCACCAAGAATCTGCATGGGCTTCGCGCCCGTAGACACCGCATGACGAAGCAGGATAAGCGCATCGGCAGCTCGACCGGCACACGCAGCGTCTGCAACTTTAAATGCTGTGGTCTCAACGCGTCCTTCAGTGAGTTTCTCAACATGGGACTCGGTGATTCTAGTGCCTGAGTCACGAACGAGCTGTTCGCATACAGCTGCTAGTTCTGACAGGTCTTCGGTGTAAGCACCTGCAAGCATGCGC
This sequence comes from Canibacter sp., assembly GCA_052085365.1. Classification (GTDB taxonomy): domain Bacteria; phylum Actinomycetota; class Actinomycetes; order Actinomycetales; family Microbacteriaceae; genus Canibacter. Next base: position 52,589 of record JBQDFP010000011.1, read on the forward strand.
ACCGCACTCTGGGATATTTGCGCACCGAGCCGCGCGAATTCAGATTGGATGAATGCTGGTCGCTCTCGTTCGGTGACGTCAGCACACGTGATTTCGATAGCACCCACGGACTTGCGAATTACATCAAGGAGTCCTTTACCTCGCTGTCCCCCGCGGTGACGAAACACAACTGTCGTCTCGGTGTCCGGTTGCTCAAGGTAGGATTTAGCCTCAGTAATGAATGCGTCATTTGCCTCTTCAACACCGGAAACTCGAATGAGTCGTGGTTCACTGAAAAGCGATGGACTGGCGAGCGTTAAAAGTTCGCCTGACCGGTAGGACGCAGCTTCGACATCGTGAATTTCAACATTTTTTGACTGTTCACGGAGGCGGTCTTTTATCGTCTCTTGCGCGCGGGCCGCGAGTGCGTCTGTCGGGCCAGAAATGAGCACTGCAGTTGCCGGTCGCGCGTCATTCCACGGGACCTGTGTCGCGACGGTCTTTTTTGCTCCCGTTTTCCCTCGTGCTGCTGCCACGCTTCTACTCTAGTTGGAACCGCTGACAGTAGTACCTGTGCTGCCGGTTGCGAAAAATATTTGACCACTGCCAGTTACAGTAAATTCGCCCGCAGGCAGGAGAGCGCTTTCTCCTTTATGCATGTTGGTCATGCAGTTGCTTGACTCTAGTTCGAACGATCCATCTGTGACCAGCACACAGGAATCTGTCGGAAGCGTGACTTCTGCATCATGTTCACTCCGAACAAGCATGAACCCGGTTCCGTCTTGTTCACTAAAATTTGGACGAAAAATTTCAGCGCCTCGGTCAGGAACGCACTCGATCCGATGCCGAAAACTCTCATCAAAATTGAGCGCAGAAATAAGCGAGGAGCGGTCAATATGCTTCTGCGTTAACCCTGCGCGGAAAACATTGTCACTCGGACCCATAATTTCGACCGCGTAGCCTGAGACATATGCATGCGGGGTTCCTGTGGGCAGCCACAGAGCCTGCCCTCGTTTTAACCGGTGCTGTTCGAGCAAGACTGCGAAGAGCAATGCTGGGTCGTTTGGATACTGTGCGTCAATTTCTGACAGAGTATGCACAGAGTCTTGCAGCAATCCCGCTTGAATCGACCGGTCAGGACCTTCACGCAGTGCGGTTCTCACCGCATGATATGCAGCAATCTGGTCATCACTTTCTTCAAGCATCCAGGCCACTATTGAACGAAGGGAGTCACGATCTATACGTGCACGAAGCTGAGCAAAGGCGTCGGAGTGATTATTCGCGATGCTAGCTTCGAGCGCTAATAATAGCTCTGCGGTTTGCGCGCGGTCTCGAAACCCACAGAGTGCGGTGAAGTGATCGTCAAGTGCGACAACGAGTTCTGGTTTCGGGTGTGGATCGCGATAGTTTCGATCTGCAGCATCCAGCGGAATTTGTTGTTCGTTTTCTCGCGCGAATCCAGCCTGCGCACAGTCTTTACCAGGATGGGTTTGTATCGACAGCACATGTCCAACAGCGAGTACTTTGAGCATATATGGAAGCGATTTGTTGTTTGCGTCTTCCCACTCAATGAGGTTGCTCCACAGTGACGTTCGGTTCAGGATCTCAGCGGGTAATAACGGATGTGCGCCTAACCACAGTTCAGCCTGTGGTTGGCCGCTGTACGGTAGACCGAGTCGATCGGCCATGCCGTCGATCTTTCCCCAAGCGAACGCACGCGGAACATTATTAATCCGCAGGATCGATTCGCTTCCAAGGGTGTGCTGATTCACGCTTTTCACCTTATCTGGGAACTGTTCCAAATGATCTGAGATCATCCTGAGGAATGAACCCTATCGCCAGAAGTTGTTTCCACCCACACAGGCGCGTTGCTCTCAGGAACGATCGCAATGCTGCCATAGAGGTCTGTCCTGAGAATTCTCATGTGTCCTTGACGAAGTGCGTTGATGGTTTTATGCGCAGGATGGCCGTATCGGTTATCTGCTCCGACTGATATCAACGCCCAGCGCGCCTGTGTCGTTTGCACGAGCGATTCGGACGCGTCACTCGAACCATGGTGTGCGACTTTGAGAACATCTACTTCGAGGGTTTGTGCTGAATATCTTCGTAGGAGCTCTTGATGCTCTGCTTCACCAGTATCGCCAAGAGCCAACATCGAATAGTTGGGTCCTTGAATGCGAAGCACCACACTTGCCTCGTTGGTGTCGGTATATTTTTTCTCAGGGTATGGCTGCAGCACCGTGATCTGAACATCCCCATTTTGCAACGTTCCAACATCCCCCGCAGCGGCGATTCGAAACGGCACCCGGGCGTCGTGCAGCTTTCGAATTAATGCGCGCTCGCCGTCTTCCTCAGTATTTGGAGAGATCAAAGCCGTCTGTGTTATGCCAGACACCGCGTCTAACGCACCAATATGGTCTCGGTCATCATGGGTGAGTACCAGTAGTGATATCTGGTTAATTGAAAAGAGCGTCAAACACTGGTTGAGAAGAACGGGGTCATCTCCTGTGTCAATCAACATTGCGGTGTGCTTACTGGACGTGTCACGAACTAATATTGCGTCTCCTTGTCCTACGTCACATGTGGCAACCGCCCAATCTTTTGGCACTCTTGCATCACTCAACAGTGGTGTTACCACTGAAATGCTGGCCACTACGCTGATCACAACAGTTGTTCCAACGGCAACAATTCCGCCCAGACGTCTCGGCAACGGAACCTTTTCACCCCATAATCGATGTTGTGGGGCACGTTCCGGGATCCCAGGTACGCTCGCATAACCGTGACGTAATGCCCAAAGGTATATACCGAAACCCTGGAGGAGAAGGAGGGCAAGTGCGCCTGCGAGCCCGCCCGGCCACTCCAAACGACCGTATGGGATCTTTTCAGCTGAATATGCGATCCACTCGACAGCGCGCGCAGGAAGCGTTGCAAGATAGACACACCCATTTCCCGCTGCAGGGAAACTTGGCAGGAATATCACCGCGAGTAGACCCATTCCAGTTCCCCAAGGTGCCAACGGCGCCGCGGCGACATTTGCGGGCACCCCAACTAACGAAATACCTGGAGCAAGCAGGAGTAATGCTGGAGCGCACGCGAACTGCGCAGCGAGACTCACACTTATGGGTAAGACGATAAACCGAGGCAGGTGAGCCGATCGAAACCACGCTTCGATCCGCTTCGTCAGGGTTAAGATTCCACCTGTCGCAAGGGCTGAAAGCTGAAAGCCAGGCTGCAACGCCTGCCACGGATTCAAGATAAGTAGGGTAAAAATTGCGGCAGCTAAGGCGTGGAGTCCGCCCACTCTGCGATTTCCAAAGCTGCCAAAGAGGATCACAAGAGCCATCGCTGCTGCGCGCTGTACACTGGCGTCTGGCCCAATGAGGGATACAAACAGGACAAGCGTAGAGCCGGTAATAAACAGACGAAACGCACGAGGCACCCGGCACCGTGAAGCCACAAATACTGCAGCCGACATAACCAGCGCGCAGTTAGCTCCAGATACTGCGGTGAGATGGGTCAGTGAACTCTCGAGCATGGCGTCCTGAAGCTCAGGCAAGACCAGCGAAGTATCCCCCACAGCGAATCCAGGTACGAGAGCTGCTCCAGGCTGCTGCTTCGCAGCGTCATAGAGGTGCCCTCGGAGGTTCGCAATGTACCTACCAAGTTCGGCATCCCAGTTTGTGGACGGTAAGTCGTGAACGCTCGTCGCAGACAGGGAGAACGCAGTCATGTCGGTAGGGGATGAAAACTGTAACCTTCCAGCGACTTGCACCGATAGTCCAGGACCAAAATCGTATGCGACTGGTTCGTCTAACCACACGAGAATTTCGGGTCGCCCTGTGACATTCCTAGCCAGGGTTTCCTCGTTTGCACCCATGTGAACCGACTCAGCACGCATCGTGACCCAACGTGTCACGTCATTACCACGCAATTTAGCTTTTGGAAACCCCGTGAGTTTCCCCTCCACGAGAACCTCTGAACCGTCTTTCGCCATTTGCACTAGAGCGGGATCTTGACGTCCTAAATCTAAAATGAGCATCCGGGACAGCACGATCAAGCTCATCGCACAAAATATTCCAGTCACCCCGCAAATCGTCCGGATATTCGGTGAAATGTACAGTCTCGAGCGAGATGATTTGTGGACGGCGATTGTGAAGATAGTGAGCACCGCTAGGGCAATCAGGCCAACGGCTGCCCAGAGACCGACGCGAATCGACGGGAAGGTCAGTGCTATTGCGGTGAATATCCAGCACGCCGCGGCTGGTAGCAACAAGCGCACCGTGCCTCTTCCAGCACCGGCTCGAGAGAGTCCACCTCTCATAGCGACAGCTGATCTCGCATTTTCTCAAATGTTTTTTCTCCGATGCCGCTGACATTCGTCAATTGTTCGATTGTTGAAAACGGGCCATTGGTGGTTCTCCAGTCGATGATTCTTGCTGCAAGCGCTGGTCCGACTCCAGGAAGGACCTGAAGTTGAACTTCATCTGCACTGTTCAGTGACACTTTCGTCCCAGGCGATGCCTGGGTTCCATTGTCAGTAGAAATGCCCGGGTTAGCAGGCTCCTCATCGGCTCGCGCCTGATTGAAGACATCTATCTGTTCACCATCAGATACGATTCTGGCGAGGTTGAGTGCTTCTAGTGCAGCGGTTTCACGTGCACCACCGGCAGCCTCGATTGCGTCCAGGACGCGAGCTCCTGGTTCCAGCGTTACGATGCCGGGGTCGTTCACTTCACCCACGACATGAACAACAACATCTGGAGGTTCCGAGGCGCCTAGACCTTGGTTACTGTCAGGGTTACTCGCTAATCCGGGTTCTTGGGTCGAGAATCCCACGGCTTCGCCAGATTCTGGTGGTTCGTGTGGTTTCGCCCACACTACAGTGACCGAGATCACCAGAGAAAGCACGACAACAGCAATCACTGCAAGTGACGGTGCCGCCAACGATCGTTGTAGCCTGTCGCGCAGCCGAATAGTGTCACGCCAGGTTGGTACCGCATGTTGCTCGCGAGTTTGGTCCTCGTTTGCCGGGGTCGTTGCGGCAGCACTCGCAGAAGTGGCTTCCAGGGCTCCCTGGCTAGAGTCTGCCCACAAGTCTTGCGGCATCTGGGATTGAGGTTTCATGCCGCAACGCTACGAACTATTGTGTCTGTAGTGAGCGCGATCTATGACGGTGTGAAGAACTTGCTTGGGGTGTGCCCGAATTCAAATTGTGGAAAACGAGCACACCAATTGCGCACTAAGTCGCAGGTTTTGTTGCGATGCTCACGATCTTTGGCATGCGGACGATGACCCGGACAATATCTCGATCACCGATAGCACGCTGCACCTTTTCGGATGATTTCGCGGCGTCTTCTGCCTGCGTCTCAGTCGTGTCTGCTGGCAGAGTGAGTTTGTCGCGGACCTTACCGTCTACTTGAACTACGACAGTAATCTCTGCGTCCACAGTCAAGTCACGTTCTGGCTGTGGCCATTTGGCAAGCGCGACAGTCGGTTCATGTCCCAAGTTTGCCCACATGTCTTCAGCTGTATACGGCGCAAACATTGACAGGATTCGCGCGGTCACTTCAGCTGACTCACGAACCGCAGGATCGGCCGCCCCGACACCCGAATCAATCGCTTTACGAGTGACATTTACTTGATCCATAAGACGCGCAACCACAACGTTGAACTTATAGTTCTCAATCAGTGATGGTGCATCCGCGAGTAACTTGTGGGTATGGCGACGCAGGTCGGCATCTCCGTGAGAAAAGTCGATTCCTGCTTCGCTGGCAACATCGTGAGAGATCCGCCAGGCACGCGCAAGGAACTTTGCAGAACCCTGCACGGACACGTCCGCCCAGTCGATGTCGTCCTCCGGTGGGCCAGCAAACGCCATGGTTACGCGAAGAGCATCAGCACCATGGGTATGAAGTTCGCTCGCAAATTCCACGAGATTGCCACGAGACTTCGACATTTTCGCACCGTCTAGGAGGACCATGCCCTGGTTTAGAAGTTCTGTAAAGGGCTCGTCGAAATCGATCCAGCCCATGTCAAATAGGAATTTGGTGATGAATCGTGCGTACAGCAGGTGCAAAATGGCGTGTTCTACGCCGCCCACGTATTGATCGACGGGTCCCCAGTACTTTGCTTCTTCGGGGTCGAATGGTTGCGTGTCACTCTTCGGGTTTAAGAACCTGTAGAAATACCACGAACTGTCGACAAAGGTGTCCATTGTGTCTGGGTCACGCGTCCAGGTTTCACCTGTGACGGGGTCGATAACATTGGCCCACTCATGCGCTGCTCCAAGCGGAGATGAGCCTTTTGGCTTCAGATCGAGACCTTCAGGATCTGGTAGTTGCACCGGTAATTCATCGGAGTTGACCGGTCGCATCTCTCCTGACTGGTTGTGGAGTATCGGGATCGGTGTACCCCAGTACCGTTGGCGTGAAATCAACCAGTCGCGGAGCCGGTAGGTTGTTTTTGCGCGACCGGTCCCGTCAGCTTCGAGGAGTTCGATTTGTTTGGTGATGGCGTCGTCTTTTGTGAGACCATCGAGTGGACCAGAGTTCATCAGGTTTCCATCACCGGCAAGCGCAATTCCGCTCACTGATGGGTCCGTGAGCGGTTCACCCTCGTCGTCTCGCACATCCAGAACAGGGCGTACACCGAGTCCAAATTTGAGTGCAAAATCGAGGTCACGCTGGTCGTGTGCCGGGACGGCCATAATTGCGCCGTGCCCGTAGTCTGCAAGGACGTAGTCTCCAGCCCAGATCGGCAGGCGCTCACCGTTTACTGGGTTGACTGCGAAGCGGTCGAGAAAAACACCTGTCTTTTGGCGATCGGTGCTCTGACGATCAATTTCAGTCTGCTTTTGTGTTTCCGCAAGATACGCCTGAAATTCTTCCTGAATTTCAGGCGTGGCACCGGCGGCCAATTCTGCGGCGAGATCGCTGTCGGGTGCGACAACCATGAAAGTTGCACCGTGCAGAGTGTCAGGTCGCGTTGTGAATACGGTGACCTTTTCATCACGGTCTTCGATTTCGAAGTCAACTTCAGCGCCGTGAGAGCGTCCAATCCAATTGCGCTGCATGTTGAGCACTTTGGCGGGCCATTTACCTTCGAGACGGTCCATGTCGTCAAGCAATCGGTCCGCGTAGTCCGTGATTTTGAAGTACCACTGTGTCAGTTTTTTCTTCACGACAGTGGCGCCCGAACGCTCTGAAGTGCCGTCTGCAAGCACCTGTTCATTCGCAAGCACGGTCTGGTCAACGGGATCCCAGTTCACCCAGCTTGCTTTGCGGTACGCCAAGCCTCGTTCGTACATTTGCAAAAATAGCCACTGATTCCAGCGGTAATACTCTGGATCACTTGTGTGCAACACTCGAGACCAGTCGAATGAAGGCGCGTAGACGCGGAAGCTTGCCTTCTGCTGGTCAATGTTCGCATAGGTCCATTCCCGTGGGTCAACACCGCGTTTGATTGCAGCATTTTCTGCGGGAAGCCCGAAACTGTCCCAGCCAATAGGATGCAGCACTTCATAACCTTGGCCGCGCCAGTAGCGTGCCAGAATATCGCCCATACAGAAGGCTTCTGCATGCCCCATATGCAGGTCGCCTGAGGGGTACGGGAACATGTCAAGAACGTACTTTTTGGGCTTCTTGTCGTTCTTCTGCGTTTCGAACGGTTTCATGTCATCCCAAACGGGAAGCCACCGCTGCTGAATAGCGTTGAAATCGTAAGAATCAGCTTGCAGCTCGCTCACACATACCTCGTCAGTTCACACGTTTTGCGGATCATCGCGTCAATTGTGACGCACTCGGCTCAGTTTACCGTCTTTCTTATGATCATTTCGCGTGGACCAGCCGTTGCGCCAGTTATGGCTGTTGGGGTTCAGGTAGTCGCAGAAGCTTTGCAGGTATTGACGCTGGAATATCCGCGTGGGTAATGAGGATGACCGCTTTGTCTTTCGGTACCGCGCTCAACAGATCCAACATGAGTTGCTGTGCAAGCGGACGGTCGACACCTGCGGTCGGTTCGTCAAGTATCACTACCCGAAAGTCAGCAAGAATAACTCGAGCGAGCGCAATGCGTTGTGCTTGTCCACCCGAAACCAAGGCACCCCGTGGACCAAGTTGTGCGTCAAGTCCCCCACGACTGTGGGCCCAGGCGTGTAACCCGACGCGATCAAGTATGTTCAGGAGTTTCTCGTCGTCTGCTTCTGGATCCGCGAATTTTAGGTTCTGACGCAGGTTTGCATCAAAGAGAAATGTCTCTTGCTGCGCGAGTCCAACGATTTCCCGTAGTTGATGTGTACCGAAGTCGGAAGCGTTTCGCCCCTGAATCTGGTACTCCCCGCGATGCGCAAGAAACCCCAATAGTCCCATCGCAATGGTGGTTTTTCCGGCACCGCTTTCGCCACTGACCACGATGGTCTGGCCTGAGTGAAGGTCAAAGTTAATCTGGTCGACTCCCGGCGAAGATTCTCCGGGATGCTGAACTGAAAAGTTTCGTACTGAAATGAGCGGCGCGCCGGGCACACCCGGTTTGAGGCATGGATTGTTTTCAACTTCGGCAGGGATTTCTGCAGGAATACGTGACTCGGTGAGAGCCGCAACGCGTTCCGCACTGGACGTCACTCTGCGTCGCGCGGCGATAGCCGTTGGCGCGGCTCCAAACACTTCCGCGACAGCTGCAGGAACAATCACTACTGCGGCAAAGAGCGGAGCAGAAAGGCCAGCATCAAGTGCGGGCGACACAATAATCAAAATAAGCACCGTAGCAAGGCCTGAGCCGAACGTCATAAGTGCTTGAGTCAGCCCGGTTGCGCGAACGGATCGGCGCTGTGCGTCATCAAGTGACTGTTGCGCGACAGAAACTTTGATGCGCTGTGCACTCAGGGCATCAAACGCAACAAGTATATGCGCAGATTCGAAACGTTCGAGTAAAACATCGGCAAGCTCAGCACGACGCGCGGAAACTTCGCGGTCCGTTGCGCTCGCGATCGCATGCGATGCCCACACTGCGAGTAACACCGAAGCTACAAGGCAAAGCAGTGTGATCATCGCTGCGAGCGGTGAGATCAGTGCCACGACGATGATGGAAAGGAGAGTGACTACCGTGCTCACCGTGAGCGGATGGCGTACGCGTAATGACTCATCTTGTAACTGGTCAACGTCATCAACAAATCCCGAAAGCACCTCTCCGCGCCGGTGTGTGTCGATCACACCGGGCATTCTGGGAATCACGGAGGCGAAAATTTGAGCACGCAATTGTGCAAGTTGGTAAAAGGCCGCGTCATGCGTCGTGAGACGTTCAACATATCGAAATGCGGCTCGCCCTATAGCAAGCGCTCGTACGCCAACGATCGCAAAAGTGAGCCACAATATTGGTGGCTGCTCTGCCGCGCGCACAATTAGCCACATGCTCAACCCCAGTAGACCCACTACTGAAATGTCAGCGAGTACACCGATGAAGACCCCAGGTGCGCGCTGAGCAGCGGCGGGTATCGCTTTTTTTAAAACCCGAGTCGCTTCTGGCGTCATACGTGCGCTCCAATTTCGACCCGCTGGTCAGCGGCTGCAATAACTGCAGGACGGTGAGACACGACGAGCACAGCTCTTCCGTGATCGGCTTCAGCACGGAGCGCTCGAATGACAGCCTGTTCGCTCGTCTCGTCGAGCGCTGAAGTTGGTTCATCAAGCACTATTGCACGTGCATTATGTGTCCACGCCCGATAGAGACATCTCGCGATTGCAGTGCGCTGGGCTTGCCCTCCAGACAGTCCCGTACCGAGGGCTCCAAGGTGACGATCAAGCGGTAGATACGCCAAGCTAAGCGATTCGAGCGCTTGCGCTACAAGTTCCCGATCGGCAGCGGTATCGCCGAGCGAAATGTTGTCTGCGATACTCCCCTGTAGTAGCCCTGCTGCCTGCCCGCACCACGAAACTACTTCTGGCCGGTCTAGATGGCCAGTAACTTTGCCAGTGAAGCCCATGATTGCGGCTATGAGACTACTCTTACCTGATCCAGATGGACCCGTGAGTACGGTAATTTCACCTGTTCGTGCTTCAAAAGACACCGGACCAATCGTGGTGTGTTCACCACGTTGCACGACGGTGTTTCGCAGCTGGATGGATCCACGACCATTCGTCGCCCGACCGGGCCTCGACACTCGTTCGTTTTCAATCAGGTCAAATGCGGCTTGTGACGCCTCAAGCCCTTCAGTGGAGGCGTGGAAGGCAACGCCGACCTGCCGAATAGGAATAAACACTTCGGGCAGTAGCAGGAGCACGAAGAGCCCCAGGGCGAGTGAAAATCGACCGTCGATGAGCCTAGTCCCGACCGCTACGGCGACGAGCGCGATTGAGAAAGTTCCCGCAAGGTCGAGCACGAATCCTGACAAGAATGTCACCCGAAGAAGCTTCATTGTTCGAGAACGGTATTCTTCAGACTCGCGCTGAATACGTTGTTCTTGCCGATGTTCACGGCGAAAAATTTTCAACGTCGTCAACCCCGATACAACATCGAGGAACGACGAAGAAAGGTATTGCAGTTGCGTCCACTGCTTCTTTTGGACTGACTGAGTGGCCAAACCAATCAGGACCATAAAAATAGGGATAACCGGGAACACAACGATTACAACAACAGCGCTCGGCCAATCGACAAGCAGCACCGTCAGTATGAGCAGCGGGGTCGCACACACGGTTAATATCAGTTGCGGCACGTACTGTGCATAGTAACCGTCGAGCGCATCAAGCCCACGGCCAAGTGTTGTTGACGGGACCGAATCAGCAGAGTGTTCAAGGTCGTCTACGTAACTGGAGTCCAGCGTCTCGAGCGCAGCGGAACGTATTTCGGCCTTCGCAGCAATTGCTCCGCGAGCTGCAGTCATATCCATCATCCACGTTGCTAATGAACGACCAATCACTGCGGCGAGCGCACCGGTGATCAGCCACGGGAGCGTATCTGAGTCTGGTGCAGAATCGAGCACTATTCCAAAACGTTCACCACCAAGCACCGGAAGCAGAAGCACAGCTAAAGCCTGGGAAGCACACCAGCACCACACGATGATGGCAAGAGTACGAAGAATACCTAGCAGGCCGCCTAATAAGAGCACTCCACGCGTACTTTTTGCGTACTGCAACAGGCGCGTGTCGAAGGGTTTCACCATGCTCCTTTTGAGAAGTTGTGATGGCTCGGCACCGATTATGTGCCGCAAACTTCGGGCAGTCTATCGAATTTCAAACCACATCTGATGTGAAGGCCCTGCGGGTTCACACGGGTAACATCATTGTGCAAACCCGCAGGGTTTCGGGTCAGTTATTTTCTTTCAGCTCTGCCCCCGTCCCCGGCCTCCTCGGCGACTGCAACGAGTTCAGGCGCCACAATCTTTCGTGACACTCGTTTCCGGAAGGTCCAGAAGGTCCATGCCTGATACGCGAGCACGAGCGGCATCACGCAAACGGCAACCCAGGTCATCAGCGTGAGCGTGCGATCCGTGCTTGCCGCACCCGCAATAGTCATGGAATAAGAGGGATCGGTGCTAGAAATCATCAAGTTCGGGAACAGCGCCATAAAGATGGTCACCAGTGCCAACGCTATCGTCGATGCGTTACAGGTAAATGCCCACCCCTCTCGATGACGGAAGTTCAAGATCCACCCCGCAATTGCGGCAATAGCCGTCAGCGCCGCGAAAAGAACGACAAGGGCGAGGTTTTCGTTCTGTAAATGCTCGGCGACCGTCCAGATCAAAAACACTGCAGCCAGCACAATCGTTACGGCGCCTACACGCACCGCGAACTTCTGCGAGATTTCACGAACGTGGCCGAGCGATTTCAAGGCTAAATATACGAGCCCATGAGTGAAACACAGCAAGCCGAGCACGACTCCACCCAACAAGCTATACGGGTTCAAGAGTGTGAGAAGTGTCCCGTCGAAAACCCACCCCCCGCTTTCAATTGGAGTCAGCGGCACACCATGAATGAGATTGGCAAATGCGATACCCCAAAGCACCGGTGGCAGCAAGGATCCCCAGAATATAAATTGGTCAAACCATTTTTTCCATTCTTCGCTCTTGCCTTGGTGGCGATATTCGAATGAAACCCCTCGGAGAATCAGAGCCACAAGTATCAGCAGAAGCGCGAGATAGAAGCCCGAGAACATTGTCGCGTACCACTCGGGAAAAGCTGCGAAGAGACATGCGCCGGCTACGATCAGCCATGTCTCGTTGAGATCCCAGACGGGACCAATTGTATTTATGACAACCCGTCGATCTGCATCATCTCGGCTCACGAATGGGAGCGCGATTCCGACACCGAAGTCAAACCCGTCGAGAACGAAGTATCCGATCAGGAAAACACCGACGATAAAGAACCAAATTGTTGAAAGTTCCATGTGTTCTGCCTTCCTAATAAACCGTGGCGAGGCGATCGTGGTCTGGTTCGCCATCGTCAGTGTGTTCGATTTCTTCGGGGCCCTTCTGTGCCGCCTTCAATAGGAGTCGAAACTCAACGACGGCCAGGGCGCCATAGATAACCGTAAATGTGATCATCGACACCAGCACCGCCCATGCTGGAACCCCGGGAGAGACTCCTTGCTCAGTTGTCATCACACCAAACACGATCCAGGGCTGACGCCCCATTTCGGTGAAGATCCAACCGACGAGTGACGCAAGCATGGGAAAAGGCGCGGTCCATATTGCGACCGTCCACGCCCAGCGCGGAGCCGTCTTGTTCTTGCGGGTAATCCACAAACCGACTACTGAGACCAACGCTGCGAGGGCGCCAAGACCGATCATCCACCGGAAACTCCAGTAGGTCACCCAGATAATCGGCGTAAACAAGCCATCAGTAGGACAGGTGAGCAGCGAGTCCGCACCACAGTATAGAGTTTCGTAGTCTGCCTGAAGCTCCCGAATACCTTCGACGCTTCCGTCAAAGCTGCCCGTTGACATAAACGAAAGGAGATAGGGAATACGAATGGAGAAAATTTCATGCGCTCCGTCCGGCGTTCCCAGACTAAAGAGGGAGAAGCTCGCGTCTTTTCCACTTGCGGTGTTGTAGAGCGCTTCTGCGGCGGCCATCTTCATCGGCTGCGCTTTCGTCATGAAAATGCCGAGTTCGTGGCCGGTGCCGGCAACGCCGAGAAAGCCAAGTACGTTTGCAATAAGTCCGAAGCGTAATGCTGAGGTCATCATCTGTTCGTGTTGACGGCGTTTGAGATGCCACGCAGCGATCGCAACAATCACTGTTGCTGCGAACATGACTGATGCGAAGAGTGTGTGTGGGAACTGCCAAAGCGCGACGGGGTTGAGCGCTACATCGAGAAAGTTTGTGAGTTCCGCGCGCCCTCGTTCTTCGTTGATCTCAAATCCGACGGGATTCTGCATGAACGCGTTTGCAGCGAGAATGAAGTAGGCCGAAAGCCAGCTCCCCAGAGCCACCATCCATATTGTAACCAGGTGGAGTTTTTTGGAAAGCTTGTCCCAGCCAAAGATCCACAGTCCGATAAATGTGGCCTCAAGGAAGAATGCAAACAGGCCTTCCATTGCGAGCGGCGCACCAAAAATATCGCCATTAAAGCGTGAATAGTTCGACCAGTTCATTCCAAACTGGAATTCTTGAACGATACCTGTCACCACACCCATTGCGAAGTTGATAAGAAAGATCTTTGCGTAGAACCGAGTGAGTTGTAACCATTTCAAGTCACCGGTCTTCACCCAAAGTGTTTGCATGATTGCAACCAGCAGGCTCAGGCCGATTGTCAAAGGTACGAAAATGAAATGATAGAGAGTGGTGAGTCCGAACTGCCATCTGGCAAGGGCGACAGCGTCGAGCGCTTCAAACACGTTTTCCTCCGTGATGGAGGTGCAGCCAACCTGAACAAAGAGGTTGCCAGCACCTCTTTGTCGGCACCAGGGTGATCTTGCCACCCGGAGATTGATCGGCGACCAACCTAGGTTCAGTTTACTTAAACTGAGAATTATATGCGAATGCGCTTTGACGTCAAACCATTCCGAGATATAGACCCTGATCAGGGCTTTCTGTCGCAGTGAAGTGGAACCTGAAAAGAATGCACCGCTAAACTCATGCTGGTTTGCGAGTACTGTGCACTTTTCGTCAAATATTGCAGCATATTGGCCGTCGAATACGGAGTGGAGCACACATGAGCGGGTCTAGCCTCGTAGACTGGTGCACGTGCCACGCAAACGACACCGTTCACGCCGCCCTGTAGCGACGCGTATAGACGACTGGGTACACGCCAGGCGAGAAAAGCGCGCCAAAAAAAGAGGTAAACGTGCCACCATTATTCCCGCAATTGGGTACGGCGGTGACGGATGGATCCGTGTACTTGGGCGAGTGCTCTATCTGAGAGATTCCGGTCCTGCACACTTACAGTTAAGCTCTGAAGCCTCTGTTCCTACGCGAGTGCGCGGTTGGCGTTCATTCACGAGCGTGCATGCCCCCAACGAAGAAATTCGCGTGAGTTTTAACAACGAAGTACTCGGATACGTGACAAGTGATCGGGGTGGCGTGCTCGATGCGAAGATCACCGCGACTCTCCCTCCGGGGTGGCACTCGATTACGTTAACCTCCGTTCACGGAGACTCTGCTGATTCTCCGTTGTATATTGTGGATCAATCCGCCCAATTCGGCATCATTTCTGACGTGGATGACACGGTGCTCAACACCGTCATGCCCCGCCCTTTCGTTGCGGCCTGGAATAGTTTTGTTATTGATCAGCACGCGCGCCTGGCGACCCCAGGAATGCCCGTGTTATTAGATCACTTGGTCTCCCATCACCCGGGCTCCCCCGTCATTTATTTATCGACCGGCGCTTGGAATGTCGCCCCGGCTCTCAGCAGGTTCTTTACACGGCATCTGTATCCAATGGGCCCAATGTTACTCACTGATTGGGGCCCTACTCATGACCGCTGGTTTCGAAGTGGAACCGAACATAAACGACAAGAGCTTGCTCGCTTAATTGAGGAGTTCCCCGATATCCGCTGGGTGTTGATTGGTGATGACGGACAACACGACGAGAAGATTTACCACGAGTTCAGCAGCAAACATCCTTCTCACATTGCCGCTGTCGCGATACGCCAGCTGAGTGTTAGTGAAGCTGTCCTCGCTGGTGGTCGTTCAAAAGCCCAGCTGCGACGTGCGGTGAGTGGTGTGCCCTGGATCTACGGCCCTGACGGCGCTTCACTCCGGGCACAATTTGTAGAATTGGGGTTACTCTCCCCCACTGAGATCGATACATCTGACGCATCGGATGCATCCAGTGATTCTCAACCGTAGTCGCTTTGCGCTGCACGCATTTCGTGATGCGCAATTGTTGTGAATTGGGCGTTTAACATAAAGCTGCGCTGCGCCCGGAAGGACCGATGCGCAGCGCAACTTTCGTGCATACTTTACACTGACTATGCGTCAGCAAGCACCGCACTGAGATCGAGTTCGATCTGTACCTTTTTGCTCACGAGAACGCCGCCTGTTTTTTCAAGTGGTGCGTTCCAGTCAACGCCAAAATCGGTCCGGTCGATTGTAGTGGTTGCTGTCAGGCCAAGCCGCTCTGCGTCAAAAGCATCAGTGGCAAACCCACCCAGCTCAAGCTTGAACGTGACGGGCTTGGTCACTCCGCGCAACGTCAGGTCACCGTCAATTTCGCCTTCTTCATTACCTGAAAGTCGAACCTCTGTGGATTTAAATGACAGCTCAGGGAACTCTTCTACCGCAAAGAAGTCGCTAGTATGCAGGTGCTGATCACGGCCTTCATCGTTAGTAGTCACTGACGCCATCTGGACAACCGCCTCAACCGATGAATCTGCTGGATTGTCGGCGGTCACGATCGTGCCGGCAAAATCTTTGAAAGTGCCGCGAACTTTACTGATTCCTGCATGACGTACGGTGAAGCTCACTTCGGTATGCGAGGGGTCAATATTCCATGTTGCGGCCTGGTACCCAGCAATCTGATCTGCGGTTACGGTCATCATTTCCTCCTGTGTTCGTGCGTATTGCGTTGGTTGCTCATTACTTGAAAACTTAAGAGCCGATCGCCAACTATATTCATTTGAATATTGCGACTACTAAGGAGAACATAGGACTTCGGGATTCTATTCCCGCAAACTGAACTTTTTCTTTTTTACTTTAAGCGAGTCGTTCTAAAGCTCGTGTTCCGCGATCATCCTGACATCCTGGACACCAATACAGTTTTCTGGCACCGAATTCTTCAAGTGCAATCGTGGCGTTACAAACTTTGCACGGCAGCCCTTCACGCTTATATGTCCAGTGTCGATCGTCTCGGTTGTGAAGCGCGAGATCATAATCCCGACCAGTCAGGCCGTCGATTGTGAGCATTTGCCCCACTCGAATACCGATGTCGAGCAGATGTTTCCAATCGTCCCACAATGAGCGCAATACGCGCGCGTCAACCTTCTTGGCAGGCACATGCGGGTTTAATCCGGCACGAAACAGCATCTCTGCGCGGTATACATTGCCAATTCCAGCAATGACTGCTTGGTCCATGAGGACAAGCCCGATCGGGGTTCCCTTTTTCCCAGCACGGGTTAAAAACCGCTCGGCTTCAGCTTCACTGTCGTCATTTGCAGGGTCTGGCCCCAAACGGTTGACTGTCGCCAACATTTGTTCCTCAGTCTGCACTTCGCACACCGTTGGCCCACGTAGATCGGCACATACGTCATCATTCAGGATTCTCACACGCACTTGCCCGACGGGGTCCGGCGGGAAGGACTCCAGCGGTTTATCGGTGTCGTGTTCGGCCATGCGCACGCGTGTCACTCTGGGGGCACCAATAGAACTGACGGAATCTTCTGCGTCCGCGTCGACTGGTTTTCCGCTCATCCCGGTTTGGCCCACGCGAGAAGACTGCGACGTAGACCGGTGGATCATGATCTCTGGATCGACGACAATGTTTCCCGAAAAGTCCCACGCCCCATAAATACCCAGATGCACTCGCAGCCACAGTTCATGAGAGAACTGCAGAAACATTTGTTTGCCGACAGCTCGAGCATCGATGAGCTCATGTCCGCTGAGCAGCTTGGCTCCTTCAACGAATCGACCTTGCGGGCTGCTCAATTCGGGTCGAGTGCCCTGAAAGTTCGCACGGAACTGTCTCGCAATTCGGTGTACTGAATGTCCTTCAGGCATAACTACGCGAGGTGAAAGGGTTGTACACCCTTGCCGTCAATATCGCCGGTCTGTTCATACTCAGCGAGCTGAGTAATTCGCCGGACATGCCGATCGTCTCCAGGGAACGACGTTGCCACGAAACGATCGATGAGTTCGATTGCTTCATCACTTGAATGTTGCCGAGCGCCAATAGAGATAACGTTCGCATTATTGTGCTCACGTGCAAGCTCTGCAGTCGACAGGTTCCAAACAAGCGCAGCCCGAATTCCAGCCACTTTATTTGCTGCAATCTGTTCGCCATTACCTGACCCGCCGAACACAACGCCTAACGCACTGACACCGTTTCGCTGATCGGTTGCGACCGCTTGAGCTGCGTTGATGCAAAAAGCAGGATAGTCATCAAGCGCGTCATACTCCTGAGGACCATGATCCACCACCTCATGGCCAGCATCTCGGAGATGTTTCTGAACGAGTTGACTAAATTCAAGACCCGCATGGTCTGTCGCAATATGGATGCGCAAAAGGGCTCCTTTGGAAGCTGTATAACGAACGAGAGCGTAGGAAGATTATGGACTAGAACTGGGGGCCGACGTTTCGACTTCGTTTCAGCTCGTAAAAGCCGTCCACACTCGCAGCCGCAACCACGCCGTCAAATAAGCGAAGCGCTGCGTCACCTGTCGGCGCGGGGGTCACCACGGGGCCAAAGAACGCAACCCCATCGATAGCAATGATTGGAATACCGACGTCTTTTCCAACCAAGTCAAGCGCCCGTTCGGTGCTTGCATTTAGCTCGTTATAGAGACCATCTTCGGGATGATCTGCAGATTCAGGATCTGCGGCTACCGAGAGCTCAGACGACAAACCAACGGATTCAAGACTCTCAGCAATAATGTCATCGATATCTTCGCGCGCTCCCGGATGGATACGAGTACCAATTTCTGTGTAGAGCTTCCCTACGACGTCTTCACCGTGCTCTTGACGTGCCTGTTCAATGACCCGAAGTGCTCGAAGGCCACGAGCATGCCCATCACGGTGGCGATCTGACATATCGCGGTCCTTGTTGAGAATGGCCAGACTAAACGGATGCCACTCGATGTTAAATCCCCGGACTGCTGCAACTTCCGTGATCCACCGGCTGGTCATCCAGCACCATGGGCAGACCGGGTCAAACCAAAACTCAACTGACTTCGGATTCACATTTTCAACCATGATCCAAGCGTAGCGCGAGGCTCTGATAATTGACAGATGCCGTCAAACACCTCTGCAAGATAAGGAAATAGTTTCGGCGCGAAGGACTTTGAGATTCACCTGAAAGCCGTTCCTGCCAGTAGAGCAACGGGAGTAGGCTAGCCATACTGCTGCTTTGACCGCAGCGCATTTCGAAACAGAAGAATCCCACTGAGCTTTCTACACTGTCACCATCGAATACGCATCCTCGGTACGAACGGAGATTTCATGCCCGGCACTAATCTGACGCGCACAGAGGCACGCGAACGCGCCGCCATCATTCAAACTCACCATTATGACGTCGAACTTGATTTAACTCAGGGGCCGAAAATATTCACTGCGGCAACCACTGTCA
The DNA here is from genome assembly GCA_052085365.1 of Canibacter sp. Classification (GTDB taxonomy): domain Bacteria; phylum Actinomycetota; class Actinomycetes; order Actinomycetales; family Microbacteriaceae; genus Canibacter. Next base: position 71,279 of record JBQDFP010000011.1, read on the forward strand.
CGTTCGATGCGACAACCCCCGGTGAAAGCACCTTCATTGATCTCATCGCTGATCATGTACGAAGTATTGAACTTAACGGCGAATCTCTCGACCCGGCAGAGTATTTCTCAGATTCACGCATCACTCTGCCAAACCTGCAGTCAACAAACACGCTCACGGTCCTCAGCGATCAGGCGTATACGAACACCGGCGAAGGACTGCATCGCTTTGTCGACCCCGTGGACGGAGAAATTTACCTCTATTCACAGTTCGAGGTTCCGGACTCGCGCCGCATGTACCCCGTCTTCGAACAGCCGGATCTCAAAGCGACGTTCACGTTCACTGTCACTGCGCCAGCACGTTGGAAGGTTGTGAGTAACCAGCCCACCCCAGATCCGACGCCTTCGGGGTATGCGGGTGATCACTCCGATCGTCCCGGCGAGGAGATCGCTACCTGGAAATTCGGACCAACACCGATCATGTCGAGTTACATAACTGCACTCGTATGCGGCCCTTACGCCGAGGCACGCTCGCAGCTGACCTCGCTGGACGGCCGCACGATTCCACTTGGTGTGTTCTGCCGGGAGTCGCTGTTCGAATACCTCGATGCTGATTATATTTTTGAGAAGACTCGTCAAGGTTTCGAATTTTTCGAGAAAGAGTTCAACTACCCGTATCCTTTCGACAAGTACGACCAGCTTTTTGTCCCCGAATTCAACATGGGTGCGATGGAAAATATTGGTGCGGTCACTCACACTGAGGCGTACGTGTTTCGTGGACAGGTCACTGACGCAATGCGTGAGCGTCGTGTCGTAACCATCTTGCATGAACTCGCCCACATGTGGTTTGGCGACCTGGTGACCATGAAGTGGTGGAATGACCTGTGGTTGAACGAGTCGTTTGCAGAATTCATGTCCACTCTCGCGACAGCAGAAGCGACGGAGTGGACCGACTGTTGGACGACATTCGCTGCGAGCGAGAAGACCTGGGCATATCGACAAGATCAGTTACCTTCAACGCACCCGATTGTTGCAGAGATTCGCGACCTCGACGATATACTCGCAAATTTCGACGGCATAACCTACGCAAAGGGCGCCTCTGTGCTGAAAGCACTCGTCGCCTATGTTGGGCGGGACGCGTTCATGCGTGGAGTCCACGCATACTTTATGAAGCATGCCTACAAAAATACTGAGCTATCTGATCTGATTACCGAGCTTGAAACTGCCGGAGGCAGAGACCTCACTGATTGGATTAACCGATGGCTCACCACTGCCGGGGTGAACACCCTCCGTGCAGAGTTCGACCTTGCGCCCGACGGCACTTATTCACAGTTCGCGATTCGACAGACCGCGACTCATGAATACCCCACTTTACGTCCGCACCGCATTGCTATCGGCAGCTATAACCTTGAGAACGGGAAACTCGTTCGGACCTCTCGTATTGAAGTCGACATCGCGGCAGAAGCTATCTCTGAAATTTCAGAACTCGTTGGTCAACAACAGCCTGACCTCTTGTTAATCAATGACGATGATCTTTCGTACGCCAAGATCCGTCTCGACAACCGCTCAATGGAAACCGTCACCGACCATTTGCGGGATATCGATGACTCGCTCACACGTACCCTGCTCTGGGGCGCCCTGTGGGATCAAACCCGAGACGGCGAACTCGCTGCGTCAAAATTCATAGATATGGTCGATCTACATCTCGGTCGGGAAGACGCCTCTACCACGCTTCGGACAGTGCTTTCGCAGGTACGTAGCTGTGCGCAGCTGTATGTTGACCAAGCTCAACGCGACACAGAGTCGGTGCGAACCGCCGATGTGCTGTGGAAACTTGCCGCTCAAGCTCAGCCCGGTTCAGACGCGCAATTCCAGTTCGTCACTGCATTCGCGGGACTTGCACAAACTCAAGAACAACTCGGGCGCGTGCAGGGTCTCTACACTGGCGGCAGCAGCCTTGAAGGCCTCACCGTTGACCAAGATTTGAAGTGGGTCTTGCTCGCATCATTGGCCGCGGGAAACCGTGCCACGGGAAGCGACATTGAAACTGAACTTGCTCACGATGACACGGCCAGTGGCCGTCAAGCCGCGGCACGAGCTCGAGCAGCGATTGCCACTCCCGAGGCGAAACTTGCGGCGTGGAAGTCAGCGTTTGAAGATTCAAGCGCGCCCAACCTCATCGTGCGCTACACGGGAATTGGGTTCTCCCAGGTCCACGACCCTTCACTGCTTGTCCCCTTCGTTGAGCCATACTTCGCCTCACTTCGAAACGTATGGGAAACACGTAGTTACGCAATTACCGAAGAACTTGTTGAAGGGTTCTTCCCATTAGAGCTCGCAAATACAGAGATACGTGACAAAGCTGAGGCATGGCTGTCAACAAATGCTGACGCACCCGCACCGCTGCGCCGTATGATCGTCGAAAGTCTTGCCGGGGTCGAGCGTGCGCTTATCGCTCAGCAGACTGATAATAACGCTCGCTAGGGTTTCACGTAGATGAAATCTCCCGCAAGCCACGAAGGAGGATGAATGGCTGACGTGTGGCATTGGATCGTGAATTTCATGCGCGAAAACGAACACGCATGGCGCATCCTGCTGATTGTGGTCGTTTCATTCGTGATCGGCTGGGTACTGCGTTACCTGATTAAACGAGGCGTAGATCACTTTGTCTACGGGGTAAAAAAGAAGCAACAGACAGATTCGACCCAAGAGATTTCTACTTCGGGTGTAATCCGTGAACGTGCGATTCAACGCACCCGCACGCTGGGTGCCATCGGGCGAAGCATTGTCACCTGGCTTGTGGTTTTTATCTGCCTCGTGCTGGTGTTGAACGAGGTTGGTATTGACCTGACCGCTATCCTCGCGTCAGCAGGTTTCATCGGCGCTGCGCTCGCATTTGGTGCGCAAAACATCGTCAAAGACGTGCTCAACGGCATATTTATGGTGTTCGAGGATCAACTCGGGGTCGGTGATTACATCACCGTCGGAGAAGTTGAGGGAACCGTTGAAGATGTTGGTATCCGTATTACTCAGCTTCGATCAATTGATGGCACACTATGGTTCGTTCGAAACGGTGAAATTCTCTCGCTCGGCAACATGTCTCAAGGCTTTAGCGAAGCAATTGTTGATGTCACCTTCGACACCGGACAGGATTTGAGTCAAGTCCAGACAGTCATGCTCGAATCTGCTCAAAAGGTTATCAAGTCGCCTGACTATCGTCGCAAGATCACCGGCACCCCGGATCTCTGGGGCCTCCAAACAATTCACGGCGACCGTGCAACCTTCCGATTCACGTTGCGTACACGTCCCGAGGCACACTGGGGTGTCCAGCGCGCTATCCGCCGGCAAATCCTCGAAGACTTTGAAGCACAGGGCATTAAACTCGCGAACCAGCTGCCAGACATCCCATTCACACCCTAAGAAAGGCACCGCACGTGGAACCCTCTACTCCTAGGCAAGGTTTACCGATCCAAAACTTTGCTGCCAGTGGCGCAGTTGGAGAAACTCTGTGGTCACAGGTTGGCGGGACTGACACCTTTGATCAACTCGTTCGATCCTTCTACGAGCGCGTCAAAACTGACGATATTCTTGGACCGATGTATCCACAAGATGATTGGGAAGGCGCTATTTGGCGCCTCCGCACATTCCTGGAACAGTACTGGGGTGGACCGACAACGTATTCCGATCATCGCGGGCACCCGCGCCTCCGGCTGCGTCACCAAGCGTTTGCGGTTACCCCGGCAGCCAGGGACCGTTGGCTCGAACACATGAACGCCGCACTCGACGATGTTGAGCTACCACCCATGCACGATACGGCATTCCGCGACTACATTGCACGTGCTGCGAGCATGCTTGTAAACCGAATGGAATAAGCACTGGACTCATGTTAAAAACACTGCTGTTCCTCGTGTAATCTTGAGGGGTATGCCCCCGTAGCTCAATGGATAGAGCATCGGCCTTCTAATCCGACGGTTGCGCGTTCGAGTCGCGCCGGGGGCACAAAGCGCCTGTAATCACAACGATCTACGGCAACGATTCTGACCCGTATAGCTGCAAAGGAAGACAGCAGTGTATATCGGGGAAGAACACGCTCACGATCAACGAAAGGGTAGGATCATCGTTTGATTCAGGAAGCCTCACGGCAAGGTAAACCGCGACGCTCGGCGCCACAACATGTGCCCATACAGTATGCACTCGGCGCGCTCATTCTCGTCTTTATCGGATCCATAGGAGTGCAGTCTTCGTCCGCGTTATCGATTGGTTTGTTTTCAAGCTTGGGTCCAGTCGGCACGAGCGGGGGTCGGATGATCGTTGCCGCAATTATCTTGCTCATCGTTTTTCGGCCCCAAATATTTGGACGCTCACGCGCGGAGTGGATCGGCATCGCAGCCTACGGGGTCTCGATTGCGATGATGAACCTCTTTTTATATCTCTCAATTGACCGAATCCCGCTCGGCATCGCCACTACTATCGACTTCCTCGGGCCGTGCGTCGTAGTCCTTCTGTCTTCCCGACGCGCAAGAGAATGGATCCTCGCCATATTTGCACTGGCAGGAGTGTCACTTATTACGGGGTTCGGCGGAAACATCAATTTTTGGGGCGTATTTTTCGCGGTCTGCGCCGGTACATTTTTTGGCCTCTACACCTATATTGCCCCGAAGATCGGCTCTTCTCAGGGTGGGGTGAAAGATCTCGCCCTGTCAGTGACGATCGCAGCACTCATCTTGGCACCAGCAGGTGTGCCAACGCTTATCTCCGCGGCCAAAATCGAGTGGCTGACCCTGATCATCATTGCAATCCTGGGCACTGCTGTGCCATTTTTTGTGGATACTCTCGCCGGCAAAATTTCTTCCGCCGGCCTCATTGGCATTTTCTTTGCGTTTGATCCAACCCTCGGCACTATTGTGGGCGCAGTGTTCCTCGACCAGGCTCTCACCACCACCGCCATTATTGGTATCGTGCTCGTCATTGTGGCTGGTGCTGGGATTGTGTGGAGCGCGTCACGGCACGTACCCGAAGCAGACTTCCCGGATGCCACTGAAGTGATTCGCTAAACCATGAAGGTACCAGCAAGCTACGCCGAGCATCGCGCACACGGGATAGGCTGATCACGTGCCAAAACAACGACTCCCGATGGAAATCTGGGCACTTATAGCTGGTGCGTTCAGCGTTGCCCTTGGCTATGGCGTTGTGGCTCCTGCGCTCCCCCAGCTAGCTCATTCATTCAATGTGAGCTTTACTGCAGCCAGCGGTATCGTGAGTGCGTTCGCCCTCATGCGTCTGTTGTTCGCCCCTGCAGCGGGTTGGATTGTGCAACGGCTTGGCGAACGACTCACGTATATGACAGGTATCCTCATTGTTGCCGCATCGACTGGCGCGTGTGCAATTGCTGCGACCTTCGGGCAGCTCCTCATTCTGCGTGGATTGGGCGGAGTTGGCTCGGTTATGTTCAGCGTGGCAACCTCCGGCCTGCTCATTAGGCTTGCTCCGGTCTCTGAACGTGGACGGGTCTCAAGCCTCAACGCAGCAGGGTTCCTTCTCGGCAATCTCCTCGGTCCAGTGATGGGAGGAGTCGTCGCAGGGTTCGGCCTACGTGCACCCTTTGTTTTATACTTCTTCACACTCATTATTGCCTGCGCAATTGTCGGCCTGAGTTTGCGTAATAGTTCGATCGGTGGGCGCCCAAATCCGAACCGTGAACGAACCGAACTGATTCGGTTGCCAGAAGCACTCCAGTTCTCTCAGTACCGGGCCGCACTCATCACTTTTTTCACCACGGGTTGGTCCTCCTTTGGTGTGCGGGTTGCAACCGTGCCGCTCTTTATTGGAGCGATCACTCACGATCCCAGTGCAGCGGCATGGGTGCTCGCCGGCTACGCCGCAGGAAACGCGATTTTTATTCTTCCGTCGGGGCGATGGAACGACCGGTTCGGCCGTAAACCTCTCATGGTGGTAGGCGGCATTGTGGGAGCAGTTGGCTTTATACTTTTGCCACAAACAAACGAAATTTGGTTTGCGATTCTAGTTATGGCACTCACAGGTGCAGGCTCTGCTTTTACAAACCCTGCCCAGCAGGCAACACTTGCAGATGTTGTGGGCTACCGTAACGGCGGTCAGGTGATCTCGACGGCGCAAATGGCGCAGGACTTAGGCGGGGTGCTCGGCCCACTCGTCGTAGGCCTCGTTGTTGATTCTGCCGGGTTCAGCACCGCCTTCATCGCTACAGGAGCACTTATGCTACTCACGGCAGGTATTTGGTTATTCACTCCGGATTCGCGATGCCTCAATAAAGCAGACGGTCTCTAGGCACTGATCAGGTGCTGTCTCATGAGCTTTCGAGATCATCAACGCCGGGTAGCCAACTGAGTCCAGGCACTCCCCAATTATTTTTCCGTTTTGCTTTTTGGGCACCTTTATTCTCCGGGTGGATCAACCGGTCAACATATAAAATTCCATTCAGATGATCGAATTCGTGCTGCAAGATTCTCGCGAACCAGCCAGATGTTTCAATCTCGAACGGATTACCGTCGATGTCGTGCGCTTTTAAGAGAGCCCGTGGACTACGACGTAAAGCGAAGCGTTCGCCCGGGAAGGATAAACATCCTTCAGCTTCGTCTTCCTCGGGGAGTCCGGGCTCGAGGGGCGCAATCCAAAGCTCAGGGTTTATCGCGACTCCACGCGCCGGTGCATCTTCTTGGTCCGCATAGTCCCAAATAAACAGTCGCTTGCCGACTCCGACCTGAGGCCCTGCAAGGCCGACGCCAGGTGCTTGTTCGTTCGTTTCGAACATATCGTCAACCAGTTTGTGCAGTTGTGTGTCAAACTCGGTTATGGGTGCTGCAACGCGGTGCAACACTGGTTCACCGCTGATGAAGATTGGGAGTATTGCCATGGCTCAAGTGTATCGATCGGTGTCCACGCTGACGCCATGAACTGAGCAGTCGCAAAAAGTATACACACGCACACGTATGCAGTAACCGTGGCGAATATTCTTGACAATGCGTTCACCTCCTGAGCCTCTTGCATCGCGTTCACTTCAGAATTTAGATGCGCGAGGTAAACAGCACCGGGCCTCGATCTGAACCTCACTCAAACACTGGCTGAGGCATGATCAGCGTGGAAGATAGGATGAGACCAGTACACAGAGTTATGGAGTGCAACATGTCTAATATTCCTGCCGAATACATCGTGTGGATCGACTGCGAGATGACCGGTCTCGACATTGACTCCGATGGACTGACGGAGATTGCGATTCTTCTCACCGACTTCGACCTGAATGTTCTCGCTGAAGGTCTGGATCTCGTGATTAATCCGGGCCAGGAAGTACTCAACCAGATGAATGATTTTGTGCGTAACATGCACAAGGAATCTGGTTTGTTGCCACTCATTGAAACGGGTTTAACTGTCGAAGAAGCCGAGGCTCAAGCAATAGCGTATGTAAAAAAGCATGCGAACAGCGCAGGGAGAGCACTGGTGGCTGGCAATACCATCGGCATGGATCGCCGCTTCATCTCTAAGTACATGCCGCAGCTTGACGCAGTACTGCATTACCGCAGCATCGACGTATCAACAATCAAAGAATTATCGAGACGCTGGTATGAGCCTGCGTTCTGGGCTGCACCAGAAAAGCGCGGCGGCCATCGGGCACTTGCTGACATTGCAGAATCTATCCAGGAACTTGCATACTTCCGAAAGGCAGTCCTTGTTGAGGCTCCCGGCCCCGATAAGACTGTCGCTAGACAGCTTGCCAACACTGTCACCGAAGATTTTCAGACACTGTTTGAGAGTACCCACGGTGCAACTGAAAAATAGGAGCTCAGCCATTTCGACGCGGCATGTCGTCCTGGTCAACACATTACAAAATATGCGCTATGCTGGTCTGGTTGCCTCATTGAGGTGGCGTGCTCTCGTACGGACTCGTTCCGTTCCCGAGGTCGCGTTATTTCCGTGAGTGCACATGGTGGCTATAGCTCAGTCGGTAGAGCATCGGCTTGTGGTGCCGAGGGTCGCGGGTTCAAGTCCCGTTAGCCACCC
>JBQDFP010000012.1:0-64244 GCA_052085365.1 Canibacter sp.
CGGGTCTCAATATGCAGTTCAAGCTCAACATCACTGATGGGCAACTCTGTGGCGTGCCGGGTATGCACAACCTCAACAACGTTCGCGTTCATCGATGCCACGATTTCTGCTGTTCGCACGAGCTGTCCCGGACGGTCAGTCAGCAGAATACGTAGTTTGAGATAGCGGTTTGAGGCGGCAAGACCGTGTCCGATGACGCGCTGAAGCAGCAGCGGGTCGATATTTCCACCAGAAAGAATGGTTGCAGTCGTTCCTGTCAGGTTCAGCTTGCCTTGAATAATGGCAGCGACTCCGACAGCTCCGGCCGGTTCAACAACAAGCTTCGCACGTTCGAGCATGAATACAATTGCGCGGGCAATATCATCATCTGAAACCGTCACTATCTCGTCAACATAGTCACGGATGACATGGAAGTTGCGTTCCCCGGGCCGAGCTACGGCAATACCATCGGCAATTGTTGGCTTCGTTTGAATAGTGACTGGATGACCTGCAGCGAGAGATTCTGGATATGGTGCAGCATTTTCGGCTTGCACACCTATGATTTTGATCTCCCGTCCGTTTGCTTCGGCCCACTGTTTTGCAGCAGCAGCTACCCCCGAGATCAGTCCACCGCCACCGATAGGAACAATAATGTTCTCAATATCGGGAGCAGATTCAAGCATTTCTAGTGCGACAGTTCCCTGACCGGCAATCACCGCATCATCGTCAAACGGGGGCACAAACAGCGCGCCAGTTTCTGCCGCAAACTCGATTGCGGCAGCAAGACACTCTTCGACGTTCTCACCCACAAGTCGAACTTCAGCACCGTAGTTACGCGTGGCTTGAAGTTTTGGCAGTGTGACACCTTGCGGCATAAAGATCGTCGCGGTCATACCAAGTTCGCGAGCCGCAAACGCAACACCTTGAGCATGGTTTCCTGCGGACGCAGCAACCACGCCTCGCACACGTTCGTCCTGGCTCAGTTGCGAAATTCGGTTGTATGCGCCTCGAAGTTTGTATGCGCCGGTACGCTGCAAGTTTTCGCATTTCACGTATACCTGAGGCACACCGAGTTGCTGAGCCAAGAACCTGGACGTTTCAAGTGGGGTCCGCTGGGTAACGTTGTGCACATTATTCAAGGCTGCTTCAAATTGGGCGAGTGTTGGCGGCCGGTAGCTGTCCGTCATCGGTTTCCTTTCCGTCGCGCGAGCTTCGCGATATGTTTCAGCCGCATTTTGACTTCGTTTCGTTTGTCGTGGGTTGCGTGGTATTCAATGAGCGGGTCTGGCGCACCCTTCCAGTTCCCTTTCACCAGAGTATTCACCATCGAGTTTGCACTCGCGGCAATAGGTACGGCGAACAGCGCGCCAGGAATTCCAGCAATGAGTGCACCGCCGGTGACGGCAACAACTACGCCTAGCGGATGGACACGCACCGCAGACCCCATGACGAGCGGCTGCAAAATATGACCTTCGACCTGATTCACGATAATTACAATGATCAGCATGATGACGGCGTTCAGCGGACCGTTATAGAGCAGCGCCACAAAACAGGCAAGAATACCGGTTGAGATTGCGCCTAAGAACGGAATGAACGAGCCCAAGAACACGAGAACGGCGATTGGAACCGCGAGTGGAACTCCGAGGATCCACGCGCCCAGACCAATACCAATGGCGTCAACAAACGCGACAAAAATCTGTACGCGAACATACTGGCCAACAGAGGCCCAGCCTGCGGTAGCTGCAGCATCAACCGGCGCATGAGCGTTCGCGGGCAAAAAGCCAAGCACCCAATACCAAATGCGGCGCCCGTCAATCAGCATAAATACGAGCGCAAAGAGTGCCAGCAGTGATCCGCCAAGGAACTGTGCGGTCGACGTTGCTACCCCAAGAGCCCCTGACCACAGACGCGACTGGTTTCGCTCAATGCTTGCAAGAAGCTGTTCATATGCCGCGTTAATTTGTTCGGTGTCAAGCCCGAACGGTTGCGACCGTACCAACTGCAGCACGTCCTGCCACAGACTCTGAGAGCGTATGACGACGGCATCAATACCGTTGCGGAACTGGGTAACAATGAGCCATACCAGCAGTGTTACGACGCCGAGCAGCAGAAAAATCGAGATAATAACCCCGATCGCTTTCGGAATTCCACGACGTTTCAGCCAATCCACGACTGGATGCAGAAGCGCAGCAAACAAAATGGCGACCAGCAGCGGAATCACGATCATCCGGATTTGGACAATCAACCAGATAGCTGCCGCGGTCGCAACTCCGAGAAGGATGAGACGCCACGACCAAGCTGCGGCCACTCGAATACCAAGTGGGAGTTCTCCGGCAGCATCGTGTACTTCAGAAGCAGAAGACGACTGCGGCTTACCCTCATCGGTTGGTTGTTGAGTCACATTTCCTATCTTATCGACGGATCGTGTACGCTCCTGGGAATATTTTGGTCACCTGACCGCGTGTTGATCTCTGCGCAGGGTTGCTCGGCTACCAGGGGTGCAGTGCCGGGATGATTAAGAAAATACCAACAATCACTGCAACAACGGACAGCCCAAAGCATATGTTCGCGCCGATGGTTGCCCACAGTGGGCGACGGCCATCAATATCATCGTCCTCTTCATCTCGAGCCGGACCGTTTTCTTCGCCATCCACCACAATTGGTGTGGCTAGAAACCGAATTCCCAACGAATACAGCGAAACAACTACCGCGGCTGAACCTAGCGACGCGACAAAAACCGTGATGAATGAGAGCCAATCAATCATTTCGTGCCCTCCCCACTTTCAGGAGTGTTTCCAGTTTGGCGCGCTGCCGCTTCTTCAGCTGCAAGCCGCTCAGCTTCACGTCGTTCCTCAAGAGCTCGAGCGCGTGCCGCAAACAGTTCAGCTTCCGCTTCAGCAACTTTTGCAGCCGCGCGGTCAGCAGCTTCGATTTCTGCCTCGGCACGTTTCGCCGCCTGCTCCGCTGCCTTTGACGCATGGTCAGCGCGAATCGCTGACCGCGCTGCGGGGGTCAGTGGCTCGATTGAGCCTGTGTCGCTGCGTGACGGCTTCACTTTGCCCTTGCGCTGCCGGACAGCATAACCCGACTCTGCAACGTCCGGAACGTTAATTGCGTTACCGGCATCAACTTTGTTGCGGCTTGATCGCCAAAAAATCCAAAAGATGACGAACGCACCCAGGACTGAGTCAATGATGATACCCACGGTACCCAGATGGGCGATAAATGCAGCGGCAGCACCGACGATTGCGGCGGACGGCAGAGTAAAGAGCCACCCGGTCGCAATTCGGCCGACGGTCCTCCACCGGACGGTGGCTCCTCGCCGACCCAGACCCGAGCCAATAACCGAACCGGACGCGACCTGCGTCGTTGAAAGTGCAAAACCGAGATGTGATGAGGCGAGAATGGTTGCGGCGGTGCTTGTTTCAGCAGCAAAACCTTGAGCGGGCTTCACTTGTGTGAGCCCCGCGCCCATCGTGCGAATAATGCGCCAGCCACCACTGTAAGTACCGATCGCGATTGCAAGAGCGCAGCTGACAATTACCCATATGTGCGGACCGGTACCAGCCTCTTGAAGCCCCGCAGCAATCAGCGTCAGAGTAATAACACCCATCGTCTTTTGCGCGTCGTTGGTTCCGTGTGCCAGAGCAATCAGTGATGATGATGCAATCTGAGCGTAGCGGAAACGGCCACGACCGTCTTTTTTACCATCGTTTCTACGGGTGATGCTGTAAGCAATTTTTGTTGCAACAAAGGCAACGATTCCCGCGGTGAGTGGCGCAGCCAGCGCCGGGATAATAACTTTTGAAAGCACGCCGCCAATGTTGATCGAGGCGATACCAGCACCAACGAGTGCCGCTCCAATGAGTCCGCCGAATAACGCGTGTGACGAACTCGACGGGAGGCCGTACAGCCAGGTCAGCATATTCCATACGATCGCACCGATGAGGCCCGCGAATACGAGCTCCGGAGTTACCAGGACCCCGTTCGGACCTTCGTTGATGATGCCACCCGAGACGGTCTTTGCGACCTCAGTGGACAGAAACGCACCGACCAGGTTCAGCACGGCTGCAAGCGCTACAGCGGTTTTTGGTTTGAGTGCCCCTGTCGCAATTGGAGTGGCCATTGCGTTCGCTGTGTCGTGAAATCCATTCGTGAAGTCAAAGAACAGAGCGAGGATGATGACAAGCATCACTATAAGCGTAAATTCCACGTACTTCTCTTTCGCGAGCGTGGTCCAGGTAGATCACCCAGTGTTTACAAAACTATCAATCGATGCTTACTGAAACGAAATGGAGCACCTATAGAATGGTTCCACTCCAGCCGCGTTCGGTCAAGCTCACACGCATAATCGTTGATATCACGTGCGATGCGACGCACTCGCAATACTGTCATTTCTCGAGAGTATGATCGAATCACCTGGTCGAATTCTTTGTTCGACCACAACCCGATCTCATGATCGCCAGTTTTGAGGAGGCCACGTGGCTCAAGCGCAACTCGAAGATTTCACTCCCGATGAGGGCACTATCACGATGTTTACGACGAGCTGGTGCAGCTTCTGTAAGCGACTCAAAATGATGCTGGGAAGCACCGAAATTAACCTCGTTGAAGTGGATATCGAAAGCACTCCTGGTACCGAAGAGCTCGTGAAGGAAATTAACGGCGGTAACGCGGTTGTTCCAACTATCGTTTTCTCCGACGGGTCAACTGCGACGAATCCTTCACTTGACGAGGTAAAGAAACGAGTCTCCTAGCCGAAGAGCTGGCGCATCTCGTCATACCGCACCCGCGGCACGTGTTTCGTTTGGTTCGCAACGGCGGACAGTGGGACAAGCTTCATGCCATCACCGCGACTGGCGATCATTTTGCCGAACGCACCGTCGTTCACCGCGTCTGCGCCGCGAATTCCTGCCCGTGTCGCAAGCACCCGGTCGAAGGCTGTGGGTACACCACCGCGTTGAATGTGCCCGAGTACTGTGGCGCGGGTTTCAATTCCGGTGCGCTCTTCAATAAGCGGTGCGAGTACCTCAGCGACACCACCAAGTCGGGGTCGTCCAAAACCATCCAAACCTTCGCGTGTGACCTCTTCGTCCATCCCCTCCAGTTTGAATCCTTCAGCGACGACGACGAGTGCCGTGCGACCACGATCTTTCACATGAGAGACCCAAGTCGCAATCTGATCGATTGATTCAGGGTATTCACTCAATAAAATGATTTGCGCACCGCCGGCCATGCCCGCATTTAAGGCGATCCACCCAGCATCTCGCCCCATGACTTCCAGCACCATGCAGCGTCGGTGAGATTCACCGGTGGTGCGCAATCGGTCGATCGCTTCTGTGGCGATTGATACTGCAGTGTCGAAACCGAAGGAGTAGTCGCTCCCTTCAAGATCGTTATCGATCGTTTTTGGCAGCCCAACGATGGGTATGCCGGCTTCGGAGAGAATATGTGAGACCGTTTGTGTGCCATTGCCGCCTATTGCCAGAAAGGCGTCAATGTTGTGTTCTGACATGTGTGACCGAATGCCCTCGACACCAAAATCGTCGGTCAGGGGGCTCACCCGACTTGTGCCCAGAATGGTGCCACCCTGGGGCGAAATTCCACGGACCGCAAGCCGATCAAGCGGAATGTGCCGGTTTTCAATGACGCCTTTCCAGCCGTCGAGATACCCCACGAATTCGTGTTTGTGAACGTCGACTCCGCGCAATACAGCGCCGCGTATAGCCGCGTTCAAGCCAGGACAGTCTCCGCCTGAAACGAGCATCCCAATTCGCATGTCACACCCTTACGAGATTCGTGCGTTGTGGCACGCGTATCGCGCCACTCACGCGGACCTCTCTAGGTTAGCGCTTATTCAATGCTGATTTCAGCACCTGCATGAGTACTTCGAGCTGAACCGGGTCCTCGTTCTCAGGCTTTGCCTCAGCACCGTCCAGTGCGCGGGCGGCAAGCCCGGCTTTCGCATCAATCAGTTCAGCAATACGCTGATCGATCGTGTGAGCCGCGATTATTCGCCATGCAGTCACCGGTTCTTCTTGACCGATACGGTGTACACGGTCGATTGCCTGAGTTTGCTCAGCATCGGTCCAGCTGAGCTCCGCCAGGACCACGTCCGAGGATGCCTGCAGGTTAACTCCCACACCGGCAGCCGTGAGAGAACACACTGCGACTGACACGTTTGGATCGTTGTTGAACGCATCGATTGCTTCTTGCCGTGCAATCGCGTTTTGGTCACCACGGATAGACACGTGGCCAATGCCTGCGTCAGTGAAGTCCGCCTCTGCGCGATCCATGACGTCAATGTGTTTCGCGAAGAAGACGACTTTACCAACGGATCGTGCCAGCTGGGCTGCATAGTCCGCGGCAAGATGGGCCTTGGCTTGACCGATCTGTCGAACCATAGTGAACACGTTCAACCCGCTGTCGGTCGAAGAATCGTCAAGCTCTTGCAGGCAGACCATGCGAATAATTTGCTCGGCGCTGAGCTTTTCACCCATCTTACCGTTCATGATTCGGTTGTAGCGGTCAAGCAGACGTGCAACAAGCTGTGCTTCAGCCTGGCGAATGCCGGGCGCCGAATCGTCGTCGAGTTCGACTGGCAGGTCGACAACGCGCTTGGCAGGAAGATCCTTCGCAACATCCATTTTGCGACGTCGCACGATGCCAAGATCTACAACGCTTTGTCGTGCTTCAGGGTAGAACGACGAGTCGGCGGGTGTGAAGCCGTTCGATTCGAGTGCCGCCATGAGTTTCGGTCCCGGACGGTCCGCTTCGGTCCAGCCCAGGAATCGCCAGATTGCCCGGAAATCATCAATATCGTTAATCAATGGGGTACCGGTCAGTGCGATCATCAGAGGATCAGCACCTGGGACACGGTCACGAATTGATTCCGCGAGGGTCAGCACATTGCGTGAACGCTGCGACTGCACATTTTTGATCATATGTGCTTCGTCGACAACCATGCCTTTGAACCCGAACCGCGACATCCAACTGAGGTGGCGGTCGAGGATTTCGTAGTTGATGACGAAAATATCCGCAAACGCATCAAGATTGTCTCCGTCACCGTGCACGACAGTGACCCGACGTTGTGGTGTCCACAGTTCCGCTTCGCGTGCCCAGTTCATTTTCACAACGTTCGGGACCACGACAAGCAACGGATACGCGTCGGCTACTGAAGCTGCAAGCAACGACTGCGCTGTTTTACCGAGCCCGGGCTCATCAGCAAGCAGGAAACTTCTGTGCCCGTTGGCAACTGACGCGAGAAATCGTGCTTGGTGCTGCATGAGTTCTTGGCCGGCTGGAGCGAAACGGTCAACTGTTGGCGGGACTGGTAGGTCCATTGTCGCGGCGGCCGCGCCGCCCTGTTCGAAGGACTTCAACAGCGGTGAAAGCAGTTCCCAGTTCGCCAATCGCACAACCGGGGTCGGGGTGCTGACATGGTCAAGATGTGGCGCAAGGAACGGCTGCGTACGCATGCGGGTATTGATTCGGGGCGGCACGACCTGACGTTCGGCCAGTTCAGGCGGAACCACCACTTCAGGGGCCGCCGAGGTCTCCTCTTCTTCGGGAACCTCAATACCTGCCTGGGTGAGCATTTTGCGACGGAGCGTACGCGTCGCGTCTGACATTGTCGAAGTAGGCTCAAGCAAACTGATTAGCGATGTGTCGCGTGCGGCAGCTTTCGCAAGAATTGATGCGATACCGTCCAACCGTTTCAGGGTTTCTTGACGCACTGAAGCAGCAATTGTCTCGTCGGTTTTCACACGTGCACGTTCTTCGCGCATCAACAGTGCAACAACGTGAAACTTCGTACGGTTCGCGGGTGATGCTTTGCCGCGTTGAACCGACGACTCGACTTCCCGCACAGCAAGCGCCAAGAGCGGAATAATGCCTTCATTGTGGGTATGGTGGCGTCGTGTGTTCCGACGTACACGTTCCGGACGTGTGGCAGTGGTGGATGCCAAAGAGATCTCCTGAGTGCATGATGCGTTTACGCGCATGACAACAACGGAATTGCGAAGCTACGGGACATTGTGTTGCGAGCGAATCAGGTCCGGCTCGTCATTCGTCAGCGTTTCTCGGCATGTTTTCTGGCCCGTTATTCAATCATGGGACCGGAAAAGATTTCACCTGAAGCAATGCTGACAACACGTGCAGCTTTCTCATATTGTAGCACCCTTGTAAACCATTGCTCACGTCCAGAGACATGGCATAACCTGAAGCCAGAAACGTTCGATGTCGACGGAGGGGTACACATGTCTGGAATAGTCATTATCGGCGCAGGTCAAGCAGGCGCAAGCGCAGCCCAGACTCTTCGAGAAAACGACTACACCGGCAGCATCACTCTCATCGCTGGTGAACCGCATTACCCTTACGAACGACCGCCGCTGTCAAAGGACGTGCTTCAAGGCTCAGCTGAAGCCGCAAGCGCGTATTTGCAACCTGAATCCTGGTATGAAGAGAACAACATAGATGTGCGCACCGATACAGCAGCGGTCTCGCTCGACGCTGAAAAGCACACGGTATTGCTCGGTTCTGGCGAAACACTCCCCTATGAACAAGCACTTCTTGCAACAGGCTCGCGTGCACGCACACTCGATCTTGCAGGGAGCGATCTCGAAGGGGTGCACACGCTTCGCACAATCGATGAATCTCGTGCGCTCTACGACGCGCTTTCTGAAGGCGATCAAAAACTCGTTGTGATTGGGACTGGGTGGATCGGTATGGAGGTTGCTGCGTCGGCACGAACTCTCGGTAACGAGGTCACTGTGCTCGGTCGTGGAAACGTTCCGCTCGCAGGCGTTTTGGGCGAGAAGATCGGTCAGGGGTATCAATCGCTTCATGAATCGCACGGAGTAGTTTTTCGGATGAATACAGAAGCCGAAGCAATCGTCGGCAGAGATCGTGTCGAGGGCGTGCAAATTGATGGCGAAGTTATTCCTGCAGACCAGGTTATTGTCGCGGTCGGCGCGATTCCGAATCTTGAAGTTGCGGAACGCTCAGGCATTGAAATTGACAACGGTGTGCTCACAACTGCGAGGCTTGCCACCAGCGCGAGCGATGTTTTTGCTGCGGGCGACATTGTCAACGAATTGCACCCGGTCCTGAACGGTCGCCTGCGTGTTGAGCACTGGGGTACTGCGCTAGCACAAGGCGAGTCAGCAGCTCTCGCTATGCTCGGCCGGCAGGTGTCGTACGACAAGATTCCATATTTCTTTACCGACCAGTTCGATCTCGGTATGGAACTCGCAGGCTACCCACCGCTCATGGAAGATGCCGAAGTGGTTATTCGGGGCGATTTTGCAGGCAATGAATATATTGCGTTCTGGGTGCGAGAGGGTCGCGTCGTTGGCGGCATGAATGTCAACATCTGGGATGTGAACGACACCATTCAAGATCTGATCGCCTCAGGCCAACACGTTGAAACCGCGAAATTGGCAGATTCCTCTGTTGCGCTCGAAGATTTGCGGGCGCAGTGACCGGCCAGTTCTATCTGCACACCCGCATGCACCAGCTCGGTGAGACAGCCATTGATTTTCACCGTCGGGTTGCGGTCATGGCTATCGTGAATCGCACCCCGGACTCGTTTTATGACCAGGGTGCAACATTCTCGCTCGACCGCGCAGTAGCGGCGGCGGCAGCGGCATTTCAGGCTGGCGCAGATCTTGTCGACGTCGGCGGGGTGAAGTTCGCCCCGGGTCCCGCATTACCGGTTGAAGAAGAGTGTGAACGGGTGCTGCCGCTGATTCGTGAAGCCGCACAACACGGCCCTGTCAGTGTTGACACGTTTCATGCCGAGGTTGCCCGTCGAGCCATAGCCGAGGGAGCCTCAGTAATTAATGACACCACCGGGCTGCATGACCCTGCTATGGCGGACATTGTCGCTGACAGCGATGCACTCCTCGTGATCGCACACAGCGCTGCCGCGCCGCGCACTGAGCTTCCCGGGCCCACTTATACCGATGTTGTTGCCGAGGTCAGTGAATTTTTGACAGAGCGGATTGAGCTTGCCCTCTCACGCGGGGTCCGCCCAGAACAGATCGTTGTAGATCCCGGTCATGACCTCAACAAAAACACTCTGCACAGCCTTGAACTCACGCAACGTCTCGCTGAGTTCACCCGTTTCGGCTATCCGCTTCTGGTCGCACTGTCGAATAAGGACTTCATCGGAGAAACCCTAAACCGTGCACGTGAAGATCGTCTCGCCGGTTCACTTGCGAGTGCCGTATGGTGCGCTGCTCAGGGCGCGCGAATAGTGCGCGTGCATAACGTGGCCGAAACTGTTGATGCGATGCGCATGTTTGAGGCGATCCAAGGTTGGCGTGAACCGGAGTATCTGCAACACAATATGCCACCAGAAAGAGTCAAGACGCATCATGAGTGAATCAATTGATTGGTGGAGTGCGTATCCCGCCACGAATCCAGATACACAGCAGTCTCATGTGCGGGTAAATTTTGTCTCGAGCGCCGATGGCGCTGCCACTGTAGATGCAAAAAGTGGCGGACTTGGTGGTGATCATGATCGCGAACTCATGGCGGTGCTGCGCACGCTTTCCGACGTGGTGCTCGTCGGAGGTGGCACTGTCAGGGCGGAAGGGTACGGTGGACTCAACCTCCCGTCTGAATTACTTGCTCGCCGACAGTCCCTCGGGTTGAGTCCAGTCCCACGAATCGCGGTGGTGAGTGGATCGCTCAACCTGTCCCCCAGCGATCCTCTCTTCGTTCAGACAGAGTCTCGACCGATCGTCCTCACTCATGATTCAGCGCCTTCCCAGAGGCGGGAAGCGCTCGCTGAAGTCGCTGATGTGTTGAACTGCGGTGAGTCGGTCGTCGATTTGAGTCGTGCACTCGAACAGCTTCGCCGCGAGGGTTTATCACGAGTCTTGTGCGAGGGTGGCCCTGGCTTGTTTGGCGACCTACTCGAAGCTCGACTTGTTGACGAGGTCTGTCTCACCATTTCACCGGTATTTGTTGCGGGTGACGCCACCCGCATTACGCAGTCGGCTACGGCCCATCCCAGCGCGTTCCATCTCGAAAGTGTTATGCATGACCGTGACGGTTTTATCTTCGTGCGGTACGTCAAAAACCCATAGGGGCCTCTGTTGTCACTGCAGAACGTTACGCGAGTAGCCGACGCACCTCATCGATATCCGTATTCATTGCATCAATAAGTCCATCAATATCACTGAACCGTTCGGTTCCACGTAACCGGTATAAGAAATCGACGGTCATATTGCTGCCGTAAATATCGCCCGCGAAGTCGAGTAGATACACTTCGACTCTCGACGGTGCATCTGGAGTGAAGGTCGGGTTGCCTCCCACAGAGATTGCAGCGCGGTAACGCTCGCCACCAACTTTCGCCCAGCCTGCGTACACGCCATCCACGGGCGCCAAACCTTCGAAACTTTCGGCAAGATTCGCTGTTGGAAACCCGAGTTCTCGCCCACGGGCAGCCCCATGTACGACCATGCCACGTACTTGCACCGGTCGACCAAGCAGTCGCTCAGCATTTTCTACATCACCGGCCGCGAGCCAATCACGCACTTGTGACGACGAGACTCGTTCATCATTCACAGTGATGTCGCTCGTACATTCGACAGAGAAGCCGAGTTCTGCGCCGAGCTCTTTCAATGTTTCAACAGTGCCGGCTCCGCCCTTACCGAATCTAAAGTCGCCGCCAACCAGAAGGTATTGCGCATGCATCAAATTGACGAGAACGTCTTGGGCATATTCGCGGGGAGTCAGGTCACGCACGTGCTCATCAAAATCAACCATGAGTGTCACATCAACCCCCGCAGCAGCGAGCAGTTCGAGACGCTGATTCGGGCTTGAAAGTTCTTGCGGGCATTTCGTTGGCGCTAAAAACGCGAGTGGATTGTGTGTAAATGTAAAAACTGCTGCTTCGAGTCCGTGTTCATCAGCAGCAACTTTGAGTCGTTTCAAAATCGCCTGGTGCCCGAGATGCACCCCGTCGAATTTCCCTATCGTCAAGGCGGTGGGTTTCGGGAAGGCGTCGGTGGTGACTTCTGAGAAACTTCGGTAACTACGCACCTGCGACTGCTCCTTTTGGTGCGGGGGCTCGACGTCCTGCGAACCACAGCCAGATCATGCCAAGCACCGGTAATACCAACGGAATATAGACATATCCTTGACCAAAGTTCGACCACACAGATGCATGTCCGAATAACTCCGGATGGGTCAAGCTCAACAGACCGACTGTGATCACACCAACAAATTCAAAAATGATCGCGACCCAGGCAATCTTTGTCCACGGGCCGTACCGTTTGATCAGCGCTATAGATGCAATAATGTACACCACGCCCGCAACAGCTGAGAGTGAATATGCCAGCGGAGCCTCATCAAACTTGCGAATGATTTGGTACACCGAACGCGCCGTCGCAGCAACTGCGAGCACTAAATAGACGGTCACCAGGACTTTTCCGAGACCACCGAGAGGCGACTTTTCAGTCGTTGACTTGGTTTCTAGCTGAGGCACAAGACTACTTTACCTGTTTCGTGTCCGCGTATAGCGCGCTGCCAGTCAACGTTCTCTCAGCCGCTACCCCCAGATCACGAGCATGCGGTACACCATAACGGCGATCGCAAGGTGCACTAGCCCAAGTACCGCGTTTGCCCACAAGCTTTTGTCAATGAGCGCCCACACGATTGCTATCGGTGGGATAGCAATCGCCACAATCAGATACATCCAGAACTCGAGCAAATCACCTGACGCAGCGTTGCCTACAAACGGCATCACAATAGCTACCACCACCTGTGCCAGCAGCAATAGCGTGACCAGCGCGGTCGCACCGAGTGTGTAATCATTCGGTCCGCGTTTTACAAGTGCCGTCCCAAAACAAAACAGGCCGGCGAGGACTGCGATGACGATTTGTACGCCGGCGAAAATGACGCTCACGGACGGTCTCCGTCTGTTGTGGCCACTCCTTGTGGAAAGCCTGTCTGCACTTTAGCGGTGCCGTCGTCACGTAACTGCACGATCGCGATCAGTGAACCCTGCGGGTCAATAGCGCCGATTGCTTCCGCGGGCGCGAGTGCACGATCCACAATCGAAATGATTTTCCCGTGACCTAGCGCCGTCGCCTGTTCCGTTGTCACCTCGATACACGGCATAACATTCTGTGCGGCTTCAGCCGGGCTCAGCACACGAAGCTGCTGTCGCGCCGTGTGTCGTGCATGCATCGATTCAGCATCTTCTGCTGTCGCATCTTCGCTATGACGGGCTCGCCGTGGCGGGGCTGCCGCGTCAAACAGCTCACTCGAATTCGCGTCTTCCAGCCGAAAGGCGCCAACTCGGTCTCGGCGCAATGCCCTCAGGTGTCCGCCAACTCCGAGTGCAGTGCCGAGATCACGGGCCAGTGCACGAATATAGGTTCCCGATGAACAGTGCACCGTCACATCGACATCAATGACGGGTCCTGTTGTTGTCTCTTGCAAGTGTGGAGGCTCGGCATCGAATCGGTAAATAGTGATCGGTCGTGCCTTGAGTTCAACCTGTTCACCCTTTCGCACGAGATCATATGCACGCTCTCCCGCAACTTTGATTGCGCTGACGGCACTCGGGACCTGATCAATTTCACCCGTGAGTTGTTTGATCGCAGCAAGAATAAGTTCGGGCTGCTCTGCAAGCTCATGAATACGTTCAGCAGAGGCAGTCTTACTCACATCGCTCTCGCGATCATCAGTGGGCGTTGATTGTCCGAGCCTGATCGTCGCGGAATACACTTTGTCGAGCCCGACCATGTATGTGAGCAGACGGGTTGCTGGCCCAATTCCCAGCAGCAACAGACCGGTCGCCATAGGGTCGAGAGTGCCGGCATGGCCGATCTTTTTCATACCGAAAACCCGCCGTGCTCGGGCAACAACGTCATGACTAGTCCACCCGTACGGCTTATCGATGAGAAAGACGCCGGGCGCCGAAGGTTGAGCATTCTGAGACATCGCCTCTAGCCTAGGCCACCGTAGACTAAAGAGGTGTCTGAACAGCTTCCTTCAATTTTTGCGGATGCGCGCGAGCGTGACTCGTTCGCGTCCGCAATCAGCGAGTGGTTTCGTGAAAATGCACGAGAGCTCCCCTGGCGTGGGGCAATCGACCCGTGGCATGTGCTCGTGTCAGAGTTTATGTTGCAACAGACTCAGGTTGAGCGGGTATGGCCACGTTTTATCGAATGGATCGAACGTTGGCCCACCCCTGCAGATCTTGCAAATTCTGAACCTGCTGAAGCGCTTCGCGCCTGGGACCGTCTCGGATATCCACGACGAGCACTTTGGTTACATCGTGCGGCGGTTGAAATTACGGACAGATTTGGTGGCGTAGTGCCAAGCGATCCTGCCGCTCTTGAACAGCTCACCGGGGTTGGACCGTACACCGCGAGAGCGGTCAGCACGTTTGCGTATGGTGAACGCCACCCTGTGGTTGATACGAATACACGCAGAGTGCTCGCTCGCGCATTGCATGGCCTTGCAGCCGCTGGTTCGCCGTCACCTCGTGACCTTGCAGATCAAGAACTTCTTTTGCCGCTGGATCAGTCCGCCGCGGCAGAGTTTAATGCCGGCATCATGGAGCTTGGAGCAGTTGTGTGCACTGCTCGAACCCCATCATGTGCCGTCTGTCCGGTTGCCAAGTGGTGTCAATGGCGGGGCGCAGGATACCCGGATAATGCTCCAGCAAAGCGGCCAAAACAGAAGAAATTTGCGGGCAGTGACCGTGAAGCGCGCGGCAAAATTATGGCACTTCTTCGGAACGCGTCTCATGCAGTCTCTCGCACTGATGCGTTAACCACCGCCAGCGCGGATGCGGTTCAAGCGGCAAGGGCGGTTGATTCTTTGGTTACAGATGGCCTGATTGTAGAGGTCGATGCCGGAATGCTTGCGCTTCCCACGGCACAGTAGATAGACGTATCTGGTCGGCTACTCGTCTTCGTCGTCGAAGTCGTCCTCTTCGTGACCTTCTTCGCGAGGTTTCAGGTAGGGGTCTTCTTCACCCGCGTACTTGGCGCTTGCCGCTTGCGCTTGCGTTTGTTCGTCGCGTTCGCGCGCCTCATTCAGCAATTTTGCCAAATGTTCGGCATTTTCGGGCAGTTCGTCGGCAATAAATTCAAGCGTTGGCGTGAGACGTGTACCCAGCTGACGACCGACTTCAGAACGGAGCATGCCGGTTGCTGCTTTGAGCGCGACTGCAGAGTCAGCACGCTCTTCGTCACTGCCGTAGACGGTGAAGAAGACGCTTGCGTGCTGCAGGTCACCGGTCACGCGGACATCAGTGATAGTGACGAAGCCCAGGCGTGGATCGCGCAAGCCTTTGTCCAAGCGAGTTGCGATGATTTGCTTGATGCGGTCCGCGACACGTGCGGCTCTTGGATTGGTCATGTGAGTATTCTATCTTTCGAAAACAGCCTGCGGGTCAGACGTTCGTGTCTGACCCGCAGGCTGATATTGGTTGCGTGTGTGCTTAGTCGCGCGGCTTTTCAACCAATTCGGTGGTTTCAATTTCATCACCGATTTGGATGTCATTGTGCTTGCCGAGGCCGATACCACATTCGTAGTCGGTACGAACTTCAGTGACATCATCCTTGAAGCGACGCAGCGATTCGATTCCGAGACCGTCGGCGATAACCACGCCGTCGCGAATGATGCGAGCTTTCGCATTTCGCGTGATCGTTCCCGAACGCACAATCGCACCGGCAATATTGCCGAACTTCGAGGAGCGGAATACTTCGCGTACTTCGGCAACACCCGATTGCACTTCTTCGTATTCTGGTTTGAGTAGACCCTTCAACGAGTTCTCGACGTTATCGATCGCGTCGTAGATCACGTTGTAGAAGCGAATGTCGACGCCTTCGCGCTGTGCACGCTCGCGAGCCTTCACATCGGGGCGCACGTTGAAGCCGACAATGATCGCGTTATCGATCGTGGCCAGGTCAACGTCCGACTCGGTGATTGCACCCACACCACGGTGCAGGATGCGTAGCTGAACCGTGTCATCAACTTCAATCTTCGTGAGTGATTCTTCGAGTGCCTCAACAGCACCTGAAACGTCACCCTTAATGATGAGGTTGAGCGATTCGACCTTGCCTTCTTCAAGAGCCTTCGTGAAGTCTTCAAGGCTCATACGCTTACGTGCCTTCGCAAGCTGCGCGTTGCGTTCAACGGCTTCACGCTTCTCAGCGATCTGTCGTGCCTTACGGTCTTCTTGGGTCACGATGAAGTTATCGCCTGCGCGTGGCACTGAGCTCAAGCCCTGTACCTGCACTGGCCGTGACGGAGTTGCCTCCTCCACGTTTTCACCGTTCTCGTCGAGCATTGCACGAACTCGACCGTAAGCCGTGCCGGCGACAATCGCGTCACCAACATGCAGAGTACCTGACTGAATCAGCACTGTTGCAACTGATCCACGGCCACGGTCAAGATGAGCTTCAATTGCCACACCGCGTGCCGACTTGTCTGGGTTTGCGCGCAGTTCAAGTCCAGCATCTGCGGTCAACAGCACTGCTTCAAGCAGGTCGCTAATGCCGATGTTGTTCTTGGCTGACACGTCGACGAACATTACTTCGCCACCGTATTCTTCGGCAATCAGATCGAACTCGGTGAGCTGCTGACGCACCTTCGCCGGGTTGGCCTCTTCTTTATCAACCTTGTTCACTGCTACCACGATCGGCACATTTGCTGCCTTTGCGTGGTTGAGCGCTTCAACGGTCTGCGGCATGATGCCGTCATCAGCGGCAACCACGAGGATCGCAATATCTGTGACCTGTGCACCACGAGCACGCATTGCGGTGAACGCCTCGTGTCCAGGGGTGTCGATGAAAGTAACTTTACGTTCTTGGCCTTCGTGCTCTGTCGCTACCTGGTATGCACCAATGTGCTGCGTGATGCCGCCAGCTTCGCTCAAGGACACGTCAGCTTTTCGAATCGCATCGAGCAGTCGTGTTTTACCGTGGTCAACGTGACCCATAACGGTCACGACTGGCGGACGTGGTACTTGATCTGCTTCATCTTCAGCTTCGAGTTCACCTTCAAGGTCAATATCGAAACCTTCGAGGAGTTCACGATCTTCGTCCTCAGGCGACACGATCTGGATTTTGTAGCCCAGCTCGTCACCAAGAATTTCGAATGTTGCCTCGTCAAGTGACTCGGTCGCGGTCGCCATTTCACCCAGGTGGAATAGCACCGTCACCAAGTTCGACGCGCTCGTGTTGATCTTTTCTGCAAAGTCCGCGAGAGATGCACCACGGCGAAGACGAACAGTAGTTTCACCGTTTCCGCGTGGAACGCTGACGCCGCCAAGTGATGGCGCTGACTGCATCTCAAACTCTTGACGTTTCGCGCGTTTCGACTTCCGTGACTTGCCGCGTGAACCGCCTCGGCCGAATGCTCCGGCTGTGCCAGCGCCTCGTCCTGATCGACCTCGGCCGCCGAAACCGCCGGGACGCGGCGCGCCAAATCCTGGACGGCCTCCGCCGCCACCTGCACCGGGTGCTCCGGTTTTGGCTCCGCCGCGACCGCGACCGCCACCGCCGCCTTGTCCACTGTTACGTGGCGCAGAACCTGGTTTAGCAAGTCCTGACTGGTTACGTGACGGTTTCGGAATACTTCCGGGGCTGGGACGTCGGCCCATGCCCTGCGAGGCAGAATATGGGTTGTTACCGGGACGCGGTGGGCGTGGGATTCCCATGCCCTGCGATGTTGCAAACGGGTTGTTTCCGGGACGCGGCGCGGGTGCGCCTGGCTTTGCCGCAGGCTTCGCACCTGGTTTGGGGGCCGCCTTGGGCTTTGCAGCCGGTTTTGCCGGCTGCGCTTCAGGCGTTGCCGGTTGTGATTCTGGTTTTGGCGCCGCAGGCTTTGCGCCCGGTTTCGGCACAGCAGGTTTTTTTGCTGCTGGCTTCGGCGCCGCTGGTTTTTTGTCAGAAGCGGCAGGCTTCTTCGGTGCTGCTGGCTTCTTCGCAGCCGCAGGTTTCTTTTCCGCTGCGGGCTTAGCAGCCTTATCGCTTGCAGCATCCGGTTTCACACCGTCAGCTTCAAACGCTGCTTTCACTTTGCGAGCTACCGGCGGAGCGACACTCGAGGACGAAGACTTTACGAATTCGCCCATGTCTTTGAGTTTCGCGAGCACCACTTTACTTTCGATGCCTAGATCTGCCGCGATCTCATGTACGCGTGGGTTTGCCACATTTCTCCTGTCTGAGGTTCACGCCACAGACAGGCGAGAACCTTGCTTACTTTTCGGACCTCATCGTGAGCCGTTCATGAGTGATCCATGATCTTTTTCAACCTGTTCTCTAATGGGGTGATGTCAATATTTTTTGACACCCGCAGTGTGCGCGAGAAGGCTCGTCGCGTTACTGCCACGTTCATACACTGCGCATTCGGGTGCACCCACGCTCCACGACCCGGCATTACTGCCCGGTCATCGACCACGAGTGCCCCATCGCGCACAGCTATGCGCAGGAGCTTCGATCGCTGATCGCGATTTCGGCAACCTACACAGCTGCGAACCTGCACTATCTTACCAGTACTGCCAGCGTTTTGAATTTCCAGTAGCTGTGAGCTCACTGGTCCATCACGGAGTCTGGTTGGATATCAATCTTCGCTCCGGTGAGCTTTGCCGCCAGTCGCGCGTTTTGCCCTTCTTTCCCGATTGCCAGCGATAGCTGGAAATCGGGAACAAGCGCACGGACCTGCTTCAGGTCGGCGTTCAGCATGAACACGTCCGTTACTTTCGAGGGCGACAGCGCGTTTGAGACGAATTCGGTGAGGTCTGGTGAGTAGTCGACGATATCGATTTTTTCTTCGCCAAGCTGACTCATGACGGCACGAACTCTTCGCCCCATTTCACCGATGCATGTGCCCTTCGCATTAATCCCAGGCTGGGTGGCGCGCACAGCAACTTTGGTGCGGTGTCCAGCTTCTCGAGCGAGTGAAACGATTTCTACGGCGCCTGAAGCGATCTCGGGAACTTCCATTTCGAAGAGTTTCCGAACGAGCCCAGGGTGTGTGCGTGAGACGACAACCTGCGGACCTTTGAGACCCTTTGAAACACTGGTGACGTACACTCGCAAACGAGTGCCGTGTGCGTAGTCTTCGCCCGGTACCTGTTCTTCTGGCGGCAGGATCGCTTCGAGCTCTCCAAGGTCAACATGGACCATCCGAGGGTTGGGGCCCTGTTGCACGACACCCGAGACAATCTGGCCTTCTTTATTTTTGAATGTGCCAAGAACCTGATCGTCTGAGAGATCGCGAAGTCGCTGGTTAATGACTTGTTTTGCCGCGCTTGCTGCAATTCGACCGAATTCGTCAGTGGTTACCAGGGATTCGCCGATGACGTCGCCACTGTCATCGAATTCGGGAGCGTAGACGCTAATTTCGCCGGTTTTACGGTCGAGGGTGACGCGGACGTCTTCGCCCTCGGGCACCGTATTGTCGGTGTTTGCCATATGACGGAGGTATGCCATGTGGATCGCTTGCTCAATGATTTCGATGAGCTCATCGAGTGGAATTTCTTTTTCTCGCTCAAGGCTCCGCAGCGTTGCCAGTTCGATTTTCATGTGGCCTCCTTATTCAAATGTCAAAACGCAAGGCGATTGCGTCGTTGCCGACAGCGTCAGCAATTTCAGAAATCTAGGGTACTTCAATCTTCCTGAATTGTCCTGTGGAAGTACTGGGCTGAGCACCAGCTTGCATACGTGCGATTGCTTCTACGCTCGGAGTTCCTGCAGACAAGTATCCATGACTGTGCGCGTCGACAGGAGTCCATATGGCGTGAGTGGTCACTCTGGTGCCCGTGCCGGCGTTCAGAATTGTTGTTGCGCCCGGCAGCGTTCGTGGATCTACACTATGACGACCAATAAGTTGACCGATCGGGGCAACCGCGTCATAGGTAAGGTAGGCGGTCAGTGCTGCGAGCACTGTTGGCCGAGGCATGGGACCGATAGCGACAGGTGGTGGGTCTGCTGAAATCGCGCTGATCTGTTCGGTTGCGAGGTCCTCACGTTGGGTGTTGGCTGCAAGACCGGCTGAACCGACACTGGCGAAGGACTGGATCGGGCGATCGAGCACTTTGAGCGCCTCTCCGGTCGTAAAGCTTCCATAAGAGTGCGACGCAGTGCCCACCCAAGTTGGTCGTGCAGTTTCAGATTGCGCTGTAAGAGCTCCGAGAAACCTGCTCAACTCGTGCCCACCAAGCCAAGCTTGCCGAGAGCGAGTCTCTTGCAACAGCCCGGGACTGTCATACCCCATGAATGCGATGGTCGCAGTGTTTGTGCCAGAGGCTCTAGCGTCGGCTCTTGTCCGTTGTTGCGCTGCGTGTTGTATGTTGGTGGCTCCCGCAATCAGTGTGTCCACGTTGCCAACATGTGAAAACATACCGGGAACCACGACCGTGACTCTGTCTGCTGTGTTCATGTCGCCGACGCTCACTACTGCCGTGAGTGAATCGTTGTGTCGTCCGAATGTTAAGAGCTGATAAGGCTGACCAGGATGCTGACTGCGTGCAGTATTGAGCGTACGTTTGAGATGTTGTGTCTGATCAATGAAACGTTGCAGCGTGAGCCCAGTTCCCGCGAAGCCCATCGCAAAATATGCTCGTTCAGGATATTGAAGAGCAAGTTCGAGTGAGTGAGTTGCAGCTATTTGTTGTATTTCTGGCGCAAATTCATAGCTGCCTGCGATTTCAAAGGAGTACTTTTGCGCCCAATCTCTGGTTCTTTGCCGGCTTGGAGTGAGATTCCCCCACTTTTCCGTGGATGCATGCGCGTTGAACGCCGCGATTTCTAGAGGTGCCCGATTTTGAACGTCCACCCTATGTGGAAGTCGTCTTCTCGCATGGCTCAGGTCTGTGGCCGCTCGTTCAATTGCCGCTGCAGTTGCTGTTTCAAGCTCAACACGCTGCCGTTCAACTGTTTTCCACTCGCGTTGTTGTTCCCGAACTTCGTTGAGGAGACTATTGTGTGTAACGGCAAGCCAATACCAGCGGTCGTCTTGGGCAGACCGGCTTATGGTTCCTGCGCTTAGAAGACTGTCCATTGCTCGAGGGGTTTCTTCGTGAAAAGTAGTGGGATTGTGTAGCGGAACTTCTTCTTTCCAATATCCGGGTAGCGGCTCCCCGCTCAGACCCGAGATGCTGCGCAGTTCGGAAACACTGTTTTGAATTTTTACGAGAGTGTCGCGGCAGTCTTGGACCACACGTTCTGCGCGTTGCGTGAGTTCAAGGTATTCGTCAGCAAGCGCGGCGAGTGCTCGGACAGTTTGAGCGATTGACAGCGCGCAGTCGGCAGTTGACCTGCTTATGAATTCGGTGATTCTGCGTACGATTTTTTCGGTCCCGTGAGACGTGTTTGCAGCTAGGTATCCTGTGCTTTGTTCGTTCTTGCTCATCAGGTCTCGACTGCGGTTTTGCGCTATGCCGAACTCGGTCACTAAATGCAGTGCGTGTTGCGCCGGTATTCGTAGGGTTCGAACACTGCCGAGTACATTTTCGACTGGTGGCACGTCACTACTCACGACGGGTTTCTCCAGGAGTCTTGAGTAAACGAGTGCACCAAGCGTTCCATTCTGGCTGCGAGGTCAGCGTCGAGCGTTTCATAAGCACCGAGAAGTTCTGTCACGTGTCCTGCTTCATGAAAGTAGCTTTGCGACAGTGAGGCGAAGAGGTCAGATAGCGCCGTCCAATATTCTTCGATCGCAGCTGAAAGGGTTGGTGTAAATGCTGCGTTTGTTCCTATCCGTAGCGGTGATGCAGCAATTGCCCCGCCTTCAGCAAGATGGTGGGCGGCAGCAAGGAGCTGTTCGTGTTCTAGGCGTATCGTGCTCATGCAGCTACGTTTTCTGTGAGGATTCGATCATGAACTGTGCGGGGTATATTTCTCGCTCGATCTCGACGAGACCCTGGCCGATCTTGGTCTCGAGTGGGAAGGACGGCTTTCTCAGATGAGTGGCGAGTGAGCGTGGGTCAGAGGCGTTATGCCAGAGCAAAACTTTGACGAGTGCGCTTTCGAGCTTGCGTTGGAGTTCCCACGAGCCGTCGGTGTTGCTGGGGTCGTGTTCAATGATCAGCAGGTGCGGAGTGCGTTGAAGTTTTTGGAACCGGGATGACAGCTGCTGTGCAAGCAGTTCACTTTCACTCGTGAAGCTGGCGCTGATTCTCACGATCAATCGAGTCTGCGTGTCACGTCTGTGAACCGTTTCCCTCTGAACCATTTCATTCAGAGTCCTCATGAACTCTTCGCTCTTTTCCTGCAGGGAGTCGGAAGAAGTGCTGTCGACATCAAACGAAACACAGTGATTCACAAGATTCTCGCTGTGATCGCGTGCAGACGCGGCGTGTATGAGCGCGTCTGCAACAGCAGTACGTCCTGATCCAAAGGGTCCACTTACGACACAAACGCCTTGTACTGGTAGCAAGAGTTCGTTGCCGGTTTCAAGGTTCGCAGCAACCACTCCTGTGTCGAACTTTGAGTTGCGGGTTGTCAGGCTAGCTTGAGAGTCCATGGCAGGCGGTTGTTGAATCTGTCCCAAAGACTGGGCCATGTCTCGGAGGGAGGTCTGTGCGATTTGTACGTATGCCTCTCTGGGAACTACGACGGCTCGACCTGGTAGACGCTGCGGTGCGGCAGGCGCCCGAAGTCCGAGTTGAGCGTACTCGCCGTGCGACATCAACGTCATCACAATGTGCAGATCTAGTGCGGAACGGACTGAACTATTGAGCCCGAAGACTCGCCGCGCCGACATACTCACATGAACCCCTGCTTCGGGACCGTCTTTTAAAATCCGCAGCAGGCTCTGTTCCCATCTAAACTCTGGGTGCGAATCATGAACTTCGAAAAGTTCTTCTGCATCATCGATCAGCAGCAGTATTTTTTGGCGACTGCGGTGTTCAACGTTCGTTACGTATCTTTCGATTGATCTCAGTAGTCTTGTCACGAGAACCGTTTGTCGGATCTGTGCAACGCCGTAAGTGTTCGAACGTGTGTCCCAAAAGGTGAATGCCGGGTGGGCTCGTGCGCAGATGCACGCCAGACGGAACCCGGTGTGGGCCGCAGCTGAAGTTCCAAGTGTCACGAGCGCCTCAGTTTTCCCAGAGCCTCCCCCACCCACAAGCAGACAGTGGCGAGTATGAGCAAAATTTACGGAAAATACGGGCTGCTTCTGTTGTTCAGGAAGATCGATCTTCCCCCACGGGATGCAGTCGTGATCGAGACGGCGTCCGTTCGGGCTGTCAGGCCTTGGATGCGTCCGGTTTGTTGTTGCTGGGAGAAGGCCTGTGAGGGGAAGAGTGGTGGGGAGGGGGTCCTTCCACGGCTGAACTACTTCGGGGAGCTGCTGGTGCTTCGCGACGGTTTGAAAGAGTTTCGTGAGCTTTGTCACTTCATTTCTTGTAGCTTTATTTTCTCCCATATGTACGGCACGTGTAGACCAGGCTGCAGATAGGTGATGTTCGTCTAACGGTTGTATTTTGATGGATGTTTTCTCTGTGTGACCTCCGACGTACCCTGTTTGGACAATCGCAGGAGGTTCCGCACCAACTCGAATCGCGGCTCTTCCAGGAATGGACTGGGGAAAGCTCGAGGCGACCGCCGACTCAATAATCTGTTGACTTTCAGCAGCCGATGCAGTTCGCAATGCGATGCGGAGGTTAGTGTTGGCTCTCACAGCCGCCGTAACGGCACGGCCAGGGTGTTGGGTTGAGAGGATCAGATGCACACCAAGTGACCTCCCCCGTTGAGCTATATCGACAATTCCGTCGATGAAGTCTGGGTTGTCTTCGATAAGCGTGGCGTATTCGTCAATCACGATTATGAGTTGCGGCGGTGCTTTCTCAGTAGCGGCCTTGCGCATAGACGCTAAATCGTGCACCTGATGTTGATGAAAGAGACGTTCTCTGCTTTTCAATTCTGCCTGTAGCGCTTTCAAAACACGGTCTACGAGATGCGGGGCCAAATCGGTGAGAAGACCCGAAGTGTGGGGCAGCGAACTCAATTCTTGAAAGGTCGCGCCGCCCTTGAAATCAATCAACACAAATGTGGCTCGAGTGGGCGAGTACTCTGCCGCGAGCGCCAGCACCCAGTTTTGTAAAAATTCTGATTTCCCTGAACCCGTCATTCCGCACACCAATGCGTGCGGCCCGTGTGCAGCGAGGTCGAGCAGTACAGTGTCATTTTCGTCGACACCGATTGGAACGCTCAGTGATATTGAGGGTGTTCGTTCACTTCGCTGCCAACGCTTCTGCACCTCAGCACTCCGGCGGACAAGGTCAACTCCTTGAAGGGCCTCAAATGTGACAGAGTCCGGCACACTGGTGAATTGGGAGCCAGGGGTCACGGGGTTCAGCCCGGCAAGTTCACGCGCAATTCGCGAGAACTGCACATCCGTTATTTCGTCGTGACTATCAATTTTTTGCGGAGGCTGGTCAGCACAGTACAGGACGCTCTTCACGGCCGGAGAAGAGGGATCGTTCGCGAAAGGTCGGTGAGTAATCCAGGTGTGGCACGGTCGTGGGAGATCTCTCGCTTCACGAACCGTCCACAGGAACTCAACATTCGGCGTATCTGGACCGTCCGCGAGTTGCTTCAGTTGTTCCAAACGTTCATGCGAGGCAAGGTCACACACAACGAGCAGACGTTTCGAGTTCGACTTCAGGAATCGTCGTCGATCTATTTCCGTCCGCAGTTGACGGAACTTGGTGCCAAGGGTGACCCCTCGTTTGGGGGTCACGTGTGGTAGCCAATGAGTCCACCTCCATGCATCGTGAACTAGAGACGAGTCGCTGAACAGGAGAATTTCCAGCTGCTGAGGCGAATACAGCACGCACTGTTGCAGCACGATGTCCCTCACACGGTTCGTGCAATAGGCTTCGCCACCTACTGCACCAAAATGCTGCAGTCCTTGGCTCGGTAGTGTCACTGGCATCGCGTCAAGCTCGCGCACGCTCTCATCAAGTAGCGCGCTGCTACCGTCCACTGAAGAAATCGGCTCAGTCTCACCGGGTGGCTTCGCTATCTCAACCGCCGAGAGCACCGACCCTGTTCCCAGTCGCACCTCGCACGCATCAACGTCGCCGTTCACTTGTGACCAGACGACTGCCGCATTATTGAGCAATGCACGCTCGAGCACATGTGACCCTGGTGCTCTCACCGTCCGTGCGCCTCGCTCCTGTTCTAGTGCCGACTCGAATTCTGCGCGAATGTGACGCATTTTGGCATGATATTCAGCTGCCTTCTGACGGTTGGTCTTGTTGCGACGTATCCGTTGGTCCAGCCATGCTGAAAATGCAAACACCGGGGAGAACGCAATGATCATGAGCGTGAACGGTGATCGCGTGAACGCGAACAGCGTCACTCCAAGCACAATTGGCACAATGATGGCAATCCACGGCACCGGAAGTTTCGCTGCGGAATCTGGAGGCGACGGTATTTGAAATGTTTGCGCGGTGATGCGGGGAACGACGTATCGGTTTGAAGTGTGCTGAGGTCGTTTCCACCATTCCTGTAGGAAAGTTGTTCTCGAAGAGATGTCTCGGTCCACAACTCGTTCAAACACTGCCCGGTAGTCGCCGATAGTGAAGCTTCTGCGCTCAGTAAGGGCGAGTGTGGCCCCCGGTTCTGCCCATTTCTGCAGGGTCACGTCTCGGCTATCAACCCGAAGCGTTCCATATTCTGGCGGCACAGAGTCACCCGGTAACACAATTCGGTTGACTCGATCACTCCCGACCGTGTTTGTGCCCTCGGTGAGTGAGAACACGGCTGATGCACCGCTGACATGTGTGACAGTGAGGTGTCCAGTAATGGGTTTCAGCGCTGTCAAGTGTTGGGTCAGAGTTTCGAACTCAACCTGTATTTCACATCCGGAGCGGAGACCGCTCGTTTTGACTGTATCGATGGGGTCCACGCGATATGGGGCGCCACGGTCAGGCGGTGTGGCAATAAGGGTCAGTAGCCCGTTCGGTTGAGGCGACGTGCCACGGCAATGGAGTGCATGTGCGAGCTCATGCACTTTCACCTGGTCCTCGACATCAAGATCGACGACGTGAAGTCGACCTTGATCACGAATTCCGATGCGCAGTGAAACCATTTTCGGTAACTTAGCCGAGCCGTGATGCGATCGACTGATCGAGTTCTTGCATCGCTCTTGAAGTTTCACGTAGGAATGCTTCGATCTCAGTGAGCTGTTCGATTACTGCAGTGGTACTCGAGGTGTAACGGAGGTACGAATCGTGAAATCGAGTTGACGCTTGGTCAGTGACGAACCCGGACGACACGAGGTTTTCAATTTGCGATTGCAGGGCATGCAGTCGAGCGGTGATGTCGGCACGCCCCGCCCCGAGCGTCCCTGCTGCTTGTTCAAGCTCAGCAAATGAAACTCGAATGTTCATAACTAGAATCCTTTCTGCGCTCCCGGGATTTGGGAGAGCTTCAGGCTTCTAGTCAGGCACCGGTTTCGAGAGATATCGACATGTTTCACTCACATGTGCATAGGCCAACAGGTAGCAAGGTTACGGTCATGCTGAGGAAAACAGAACCAGGGCCTGATGCTGCGAGTATCGCGGTATCAGGCCCTGATGATTGTGTTGTTTATTCTGCTAGCTTCCAAGTTTGGTGTTGAGCCAGTGCAGCACACTCGATATTTCTACTTTTTCTCGCTCGCCTGAAGCACGATCCCACACTTCTGCGATTCCATCGGAAGCATCACGACCAACTACAACAACGTAGGGCATGCCCAAAAGTTCAGCGTCACCAAATTTTACTCCGGGCGACACTTTGGGTCGGTCATCGAACAGCACTTCAAGTCCGGCGCCGTCGAGTTGAGCGGCGAGCGCTTCTGCTCGTTCCCAAATAACTGGGTCTTTACCCGTTGCAACAAGCTGGACTTCGAAGGGTGCGATTGCCGCTGGCCAGACCAGACCCCGATCATCGTTGTGCAGTTCGGCAAGCGCTGCCAGTATTCGCGTCACGCCGATGCCGTAGGAGCCCATAGTTGCCGTGACGAGCTTTCCGTTCTCATCAAGCACTTTGAGACCGAGCGCTTCAGCGTACTTGCGTCCGAGCTGGAACACATGTCCAATCTCCATACCGCGTGCAGTCTCAATTGGTCCTGAACCGTCTGGCGCCGGGTCACCGTCTCGCACGTTAGCTACGTCGATGTATCCGTCTGGTGTGAAGTCTCGACCTGCGACGAGGTTATATACGTGCCTTTCTGCCTCGTTTGCGCCCGTGACCCAAACAGTGCCGGTCACGATTCGAGGGTCAACGAGATAGCGCACACCTGAAGCACCGTTCTCACCCAGCACTGCGCCATTTCCGTCGCCCGGCCCAATATATCCGGGCACGAGTCGCGGGAATTTTTTGAGATCTTCTGGGCTTGCTGGTTCAACTTCACAGTTCGGGAACGCAACTTCAAGACGTTTCTCATCGACTGCACGATCGCCTGGGACGCCGATCGTAACAATTTCACGTTCTCCCTGTGTGTTGGTGACGGCAACAATCACGTTTTTTAACGTGTCTGCGGCGTTCCACTCACGGCCATCGGGGTGAGCGACATGTGCGTTCATAAACGTCACGATCGCATCAATGGTGCCTGCGTCGGGGGTGTCAATCGTCTCGACAGCGGCGTGCCGGTTCGGATCTGTAGCTTCGCTTTCAGGCACACGATACGCCTCAACGTTTGCGGCATAACCACCGGAGGATCGCACAAATGTGTCTTCACCGACGGCGATGGGCAGCAAGAACTCTTCGCTCTTTGACCCACCCATTGCGCCTGCATCGGCAGCAACGATCACGTATTCGAGCCCGAGACGGGTGAAAATACGTTCATAGGCGTTACGCTGACGCGCGTAGCTATCGTCAAGCTGCTCATCGGACACACCGAATGAATACGCGTCTTTCATTGTGAATTCGCGTCCGCGCAGCAGCCCAGCACGGGGACGTGCTTCGTCACGGTATTTGTCTTGAATCTGATAAATCTCTAACGGCAGGTCTTTGTATGACGAAACGATGTCTTTGACCAGCAGCGTAAACACTTCTTCGTGAGTGGGCGCGAGCAGGTAATCAGCCTTGTGCCGGTCCTGCAGCCTGAAGAGCGCGTCTCCGTATTCTTCCCAGCGGCCAGAAGCTTCGTAGGGTTCGCGCGGCAACAATGCGGGGAAATGCACTTCATGGGCGCCTGCGCGTTCCATTTCTTCGCGCACGATGGTTTCGACTTTGCTTTTGACTCGGAGCCCGAGTGGGAGCCAGGCAAAGATACCGGGGGCTTGACGGCGGATATAACCGGCGCGGACAAGCAGTCTGTGGCTGGTAACTTCCGCGTCAGAGGGGTCCTCGCGAAGTGTTTTTAGAAAATAGTGAGATAACCGATTAAGCACATCACTTATCGTAGTCTTTCGGCGTCGCCGCTGCAGAACACGCGAGTGTTATTCGTGGGATGAGATCCACCTCAACGGCACATCTACAAGTACTTGTGTGCCACCAGATTCGCCCGTTTCCCAACGAATGCCGCCCCCGAGCTCACCTTCGACGAGGGTTCGCACGATTTGAGTACCCAGACCGTCCCCGACGATCCCGTCCGGGAGCCCTGACCCATCATCAGAGATCGTGACGTTCAGCTCTTCTTGGTCACGTGTCGCGGTAATCATCACCGTGCCTTCACGGCCTGCGAGCCCGTGTTCAACTGCGTTAGTCACTACTTCGGTGAGCGCGAGTGCGAGCGGTGTAGCGTATTCGGACGGTAATTCGCCAAACTTTCCGTCACGCTGCAGGTGCACCGTCGTGCCGTGCAGGCTCGCAACCTCTGCCGCGAGACCCAAAACGCGATCGAACACTTCATCAAAGTCAACGATTTGCGACACACCGCTGGCAAGGGTGTCGTGTACAACTGCAATTGCGGCGACGCGACGCATGGCTTGACCCAGCACGTGTTTTGCCTCGTCACTTTGGGCCCTGCGAGCCTGTACTCGAAGCAGCGAAGCAACAGTCTGTAGATTGTTTTTCACACGATGGTGGATCTCACGAATGGTCGCATCTTTGGTGATGAGCTCCTGGGTCTGCTGCCGCAGGTCGGTAACATCGCGGGTCAAAATAATGCCGCCGATGCGCTGTCCTTCAATAATGACGGGGATCGACCGAAGAGTGACAATGCGGCCGCGGGCTTCAATGTCGACACGTTTCGCGCTTTGCGCCTTGGCCACAATCGGGATCGACTCGTTGGTGTCGTATTGGCCCGCGGTGATACTGGCCACAACATCGGCAAAGTTTTCGCCCTCGAGTTCGTCACGGAACCCGAGACGCGCAAACGAGGTGAGCGTGTTCGGGCTTGCAAACCGTATTTCACCGTCTTCTTCGATTCGTACGAGCCCATCTGCAGCGCGCGGTGCACCCCGGGGCCGTTGACGGGTGCTTCCTGATGCCGGGAACTCAGCTTGCTGAATCATCGCGAAGAGGTCGTCTGCACTCTCGCGGTATGCGGCGCTGCTTTTTGCGACACTGTACGTATCGGTGGCGCTCGTGTGTAGCGTAGCCACGGCAAAAGGGCCAACCTTTTCACCTGTGTTTGGGTCTCGTCGACTCACGGAGTACGCAGTCATCTGCATCGGCGCTTCTTCGTGCCAGGTGAGCGACGGAGACACCGCGGGACGTCCGGTTCGCATCGCCTCGTCGACGAGCGGGCGCCAGTCGTCACGCAGGAAGTCGCCAATCACGTCTCGATAGAACATGGTGATCAAACCGGCAGGACGACTGTGCGCAACGGCAAGATAGTTACCGTCACCGGTAGGCACCCACAGCACGACATCGCCGAGGGCGAGGTCTGCAAGCAGAGGCCAATCGACAGTGAGTAGCTCAAGCCAGTCGAGCTCAACTTCGCTCAACTGTGTGTATCGGTTACTAATATTGCGCAGAGTGGACACAAGAGTAGTCTAGGGTCTTTTGCTGCTCGAGTACCTCAAGTGGTGAATCATACGTGCCAGGATCACGTCTGAACCATTGCCTGCGGCGAGGGCATAAACACCAGGGTGTAAATACATGTTGCGCGAAAGATCCACACCTCTTACTCTCAACAAGTAAACCCCTACATTGAATTCGAATACACCGCAGTGCCGCGGTGTCACCTTTCCCCACTCTCTCCCACCCTCATCTGGAGCACACTTTGGATACTGCTCGCGCTGCGCGCGCTCACCATCATGCGTTCGGCGGGTCTCCCGCTCATCAATTTGCAGCGAACCCTGCGCCCTATATATACACACCTGAGTTGCCGACACAGAAATTTGTTCAGGCGCTCGCCCGTCACGCAACTGAAGTTCTTGACGGCGTACGGAATTTACGCCAGCTCGAATCCTGGATTACTCCGGCTGTCGCACTTTCTCTGCGAGCACGAACTCAACAGCGCAGCGAGCGAGACCACATGTACGGACACGACTCCACCCGGCCACTGTATTTTCCGGGAACGGTGCGCACCCAAATTATCGACGATGAATCGGTTGAGGCAGTGGTTACGATTCGTAAGGGCGAGCGTGTGTTTGCGGTCGCGATGCGTCTTGAATGGTTTCGTAATCGGTGGCGTGCCGCACATCTCACCGTGCTGTAAGTCGGCGCCGTAGCAGGCGTCTAATCTTCGAGAATGAACGGCGCAGGTTCTTTGCTTTCTACCCCCGCGACAGCAACGTCGAGTTTGTAAGCAATATCTCCGGTCTCAGCAAGATTGCGTTCCGCATGTCCACACGTGTCAGGATCGCTATAGGTCCGGTCCCATGACAGTGCCTCAGTTGCAAGCGGTTTCTTAGGTTCGAGAATGACTTCGCGTTTGTCGCCTTTTTCTTGACAGTCGGTTGAGTCCCATACGGTTTCATCATCGTTCGACACGGTGAACGTCATCTCTTCGGTGCCCAAATCTGCGACGCATTCGGACTGTCCAGTGTTTTCAATACTGAGGGAAAGTTTGGGTTCTTCCCCGTTCGGGTAGCTCAGCGCATCAGTATGTGCTTTGACGCTGAGATCTTCTGGCTTACAGAGTTCAGAGCCGCCTGAACCAAGCTCGGTATCACCATTTGCGACGTCTTCGGGAAGCTCAACATGTTTGGTTTCG
This sequence comes from Canibacter sp., assembly GCA_052085365.1. Taxonomy (GTDB): domain Bacteria; phylum Actinomycetota; class Actinomycetes; order Actinomycetales; family Microbacteriaceae; genus Canibacter. The sequence goes on from JBQDFP010000012.1 coordinate 31,063, forward strand.
CCTGGCCCGCTACCAGCAACTTTGGACGCTATGAAGAGCCCGGCGCCGATAACTACGATCAGCGCAATAATCGCGGCGATAATACGGCGACGTCGAATGACGGCGCCGCTCACGGGTCGGCGATTGTTCCTTGCTGCCATACGTTTACCCTAGTTGCGCGCACCTGAGGGCCGTCTGAGGCACGCGAAACGATGGTTAGCGAAGTTGTTTGAGCATGCGAGTATTTCCCAGAGTGTTCGGTTTCACGCGTGCAAGATCCAAGAACTCAGCAATGCCTTCATCTGTTGACCGCAGCAATTCCGCATACACATCTGCGGCGACAATCGTGTCGTCTTCTGACATTTCTTCAAAACCGTGACGGATAAAAAAGTTTACTTCGAAGGTCAGACAGAACAATTGAGTCAAACCAAATTGTTGTGCACGCTCTTCAAGAGCTTCAAGGAGGAGATGCCCGACACCGGTTCCGCGAGCCTCATCTGAGACGCCGAGTGTGCGTATTTCACCAAGATGTTCCCAGAGCACGTGAAGCGCACCGTATCCGATAATTGAGCCCCGCTCATCTTCCGCAACGAGAAACTCAGGCACAGATTCGAACAACACCACTTTATCTTTACCGAGCAGGATTCGTTTCGCGACGAGTGGATCCATAAGTTCAGAAATACGCCACACGTCTTTAGTACGCGCTTGCCGAATAGTGATGTTCTTCGCCTGGGTCATTCATTCAGGTTACACCGGACGTACGCCCAAAGAATAAGTGAAGGCCAGGTTCCGACGTGGGAACCTGGCCTTCACTAGTTGCCTGTGCGGCGGTTGTTTACTCGTGCGTTGACGCGCTCGAGGCGACCGCTGCGGCAGCAGAGGCTGAAGCTGCCCCGTGACTGCGTTCAGTGTCTACCTCTTGCGTGAACACAAATTCGTCGTTTGCGTAGTCGACGCGCACAACATCGCCTGCCTGCAGTTCGGCACCGAGAATCTTTTCTGAAAGCGGATCCTCGACCTCGCGCTGGACTGCGCGACGCAGCGGGCGTGCGCCCATACTCGGGTCGTACCCGACTTCGATGAGGCGCTCACGTGCAGCGTCCGAAACTTCGATGCGCATATCTCGATCCATCAGTCGTTCGCCAAGATCCTTCACGAACAGATCCACAATCTTGAGCAGTTCGTCCTTCTTCAGCTGTGGGAAGACAATGACATCATCAACACGGTTCAAGAACTCAGGTTTGAAGCTCTTCTTGAGTTCTTCGTTAACTTTCCCCTTCATCGCTTCGTAGCCAACCTTGGAGTCGCCTTCCAGCTGGAACCCGACAGGCCCGCCAGCAATGCCCTTCGAACCGAGGTTCGTGGTCATGATGATGACAGTGTTCTTGAAGTCAACGAGACGTCCCTGACCGTCAGTGAGTCGGCCTTCTTCGAGGATCTGCAGCAGCGAGTTGAAGATATCTGCGTGTGCCTTCTCAATCTCGTCAAACAGGATCACAGAGAATGGTTTGCGTCGTACCTTCTCGGTCAGCTGACCGCCCTCTTCGAAACCAACGAACCCTGGAGGGGCACCAAACAGTCGTGACACGGTGTGCTTCTCACCGTATTCTGACATGTCAAGCGAGATGAGGGCATCTTCGTCGTCAAACAGGAACTCGGCGAGTGCTTTCGCCAACTCGGTCTTACCAACACCGGTGGGACCAGCGAAGATAAATGAACCTGACGGGCGCTTCGGATCTTTCAGTCCTGCGCGCTGGCGACGGATGCTTCGTGACAGTGCGGAGATGGCTTCGTTCTGGCCAATCACACGCTGGTGCAGTGCGTCTTCCATGAAACGCAGACGACTGCTTTCTTCTTCGGTGAGCTTGAAAACAGGAATACCGGTCGCATTCGCGAGCACTTCAGCGATGAGTCCCTCATCGACTTCTGCATTCGTTTCGACGTCGCCTGACCGCCATTGCTTCTCTAGACGCAGACGTTCGGCGGTGAGCTTCTTTTCTTCGTCGCGTTTGGAGGCCGCAAGTTCGAAGTCTTGATCTTCGATCGCTTTTTCTTTTTCAGCACGCACCACCGCGATTTTCTCGTCAAACGCTCGCAGTTCTGGAGGGCTTGACAGGATCGACAGTCGCAGGCGGGCACCAGCCTCGTCAAGCAGGTCGATTGCTTTGTCCGGTAAAAAACGGTCCTGTACGTAGCGGTCTGCAAGGTTGACGGCTGACACAATTGCACCATCGGTGTATGAGACCTTGTGGTGTGCTTCGTAACGGTCGCGCAGACCCTTCAAAATGTTGATCGAGTGCGGGATCGACGGTTCGCTTACGTTGATGGGCTGGAAGCGACGTTCGAGCGCTGCGTCCTTTTCAAAGTGTTTACGGTATTCGTCGAGCGTCGTGGCACCGATGGTTTGCAGCTCTCCGCGTGCAAGCAGCGGCTTGAGAATGTTTGCCGCATCAATCGCACCTTCAGCGGCGCCAGCACCAACGAGGGTGTGGATCTCGTCAATAAAGATGATGATGTCGCCGCGGGTACGAATCTCTTTCGTGACTTTTTTGAGTCGCTCTTCGAAGTCGCCGCGGTATCGGCTACCGGCAATCATAGAACCAAGGTCGAGTTCATAGACCTGTTTGTCTTTCAGCGTTTCAGGTACCTCATCGTTGACGATTGCCTGTGCAAGACCTTCAACGACTGCGGTTTTACCAACACCTGGTTCACCGATAAGCACCGGGTTGTTCTTTGAACGGCGCGACAAAATCTGCATCACACGTTCGACTTCTTTTTCACGTCCGATGACCGGATCGAGCTTGTTTTCGCGGCCCAACTGGGTCAGGTTGCGTCCGAACTGGTCAAGCACCTGTGAACCTTTGTCGGGGGCCGCGTTCTCAGGCGCGCCAACCGACACCTGCTCTTTGCCGGCCTGGTAGCCCGAAAGGAGCTGAATGACGGTCTGACGTACGCGGTTGAGATCAGCGCCAAGCTTGACGAGTACCTGCGCGGCAACGCCCTCACCCTCACGGATCAGACCGAGCAGGATGTGTTCGGTCCCAATGTAGTTGTGACCAAGTTGGAGTGCTTCACGCAGGCTCAGCTCAAGCACTTTTTTCGCACGCGGGGTGAAGGGGATGTGACCGGCCGGGGGCTGCTGCCCGGTACCGATAATGTCAGTGACCTGTTCACGTACGGCATCGAGTGATATTTCGAGCTGCTCCAGCGCTTTGGCTGCAACGCCCTCGCCCTCATGAATCAGGCCAAGCAAAATATGCTCAGTACCGATGTAGTTGTGATTGAGCATTTTGGCTTCTTCTTGAGCGAGCACAATCACCCGACGGGCACGGTCGGTAAATCTCTCGAACATGAATTCCTCCCTCGGTGCAGTGCGTCACGCGTTGTGATGCACCATCACCAACTGTTGAGTCCAGCGTAAAGGGCAAACCCGAGTTTTTGGCCGCTGTTCGCCAGCGGCGTGACAGTGAAAACCCCGGTGTCGAGACCGTCGTTACTGCAGTGAAGAGGTGAGCCGGGCGAGGTTATCAAGCAGCTTCGATCGGAGCGGCTGCTGCAGCCATTCCTCGAGGGTCAATTCTCGCGAATTTTCACGGTAGTAATCGTTTACTTCGTCGAGTTCGCGAACAATCTGCGCACCGTGCGCAATCAACGACACTTCCATATTGAGGTTGAACGAGCGCTGATCCATGTTCGAGCTGCCGATCATGGCGACGTCGTCGTCAATGGTGAAGTGTTTCGAATGCAGAATGATTGGGGGTTTGTACATGTAGATGCGAACGCCACGTTTGAGAAGCTCTTCATAATATGAGCGCTGTGCATGGTAGACGACCGGCTGATCGCCAATTTCAGACACGAATAATTCAACATCGACACCCCGCGCAGTCGCACCTTGGATTGCGTGCATTAAACCGCCGTCGGGAATGAAATATGGACTAGTAATGCTGATACGTTTTGACGCGGCGTACATGAGCGCGACAAACACCTGCAGGTTGTTTTCTGTCGCAAATGCTGGCCCGCTCGGAACAATCTGGCATTCGAGGTTTGCACCCGGAACTATAGGAAGTTCCACTTCGGTCGCATCAGGCAAAACTTCGTCGGTTTCGGTGTACCAATCGCCTTTAAACACCGCATCAAGTCCGAGGACTGCTGGGCCTTCGATGCGAACCATCAGGTCTTTCCAGTGCAGACCTCGTCGAATATTGCTGCGTTTGTTGTAGGTCGAGTCGATCAGGTTCTGTGACCCCATGAACGCAACCTTGTTGTCGATCACCAGAATCTTGCGGTGATTGCGCAGGTCAGGGCGTTGATATTCACCGCGCCATGGACGCACGGGCAACATATATGACCACTGCACACCAGCATCATCTAAGGCACGTCGCGTGCGATACATTCCCGAGTAGTTGAGCGACCCCCAGTAATCGAGCAGAGCCCGCACATCGACTCCGCGAGCCACTGCATCTCTCATTGCGTCGAATAGATCTTGGGTGGTGTCATCGAGCACGAAAATATAGAACTGAATGTGCACGTAGCTTTTCGCTTCGCGAATCGCATCCGCCATAGCCCTAATCGACGCGTCATAGTCTGCCAGCAGATGGGCTTCATTGCCGCCAAGCATCGGCTGGGCACCAAGTGCACGGCCGATCTTTACCGCATTTTCGAGTCCTTCGCTTCGGTCTTCTGGGGGGACCGGAAACGTAAACTCTTCACGACTTGCGATCGCTTCGATCTGTTGCGTGACGGCATCATATTTTTTACGTCGTGATTTCGGAAGCTTAAAACCACCAATCAACCAAAAAAACAAAATGCCGGGAACCGGCAACAAAAAGATAAGCAGCAGCCACGCTGTACCCGAGGACGGGCGACGATTTCTCGGAACGACAAATAATGCGGCGATGCGAATACCGTTGTCAATAATAAACGGTATTACCGTGACGAGAACCCACGGCCAGCTCCAACTTGACAGATCGAAGATCACGACTGTTTTGGAGGCAGACCGAGTTTCGCGCGTTCCTCAGCTTCAATGCGCGAATACTCACGTCGTTCCGTGCGGTCGGCGCGGAGTATGAGTCTCAGCAGCATCCAAAAGAAGGCGCCAGCAAACACGGTCGGGATTACCGACCACAATGCGTTAATCCACCAGTCAGCCATAGAGCTAATTCTATCAGCGTTTTCTGGGCATGCTACTTCACGAGTGGGAAAAGAATCGTTTCGCGAATTCCAAGACCGGTCAAGGCCATGAGTAGACGATCCATGCCCATCCCCATCCCGCCTGACGGTGGCATGGCATGCTCGAGAGCACGCAAGAATGATTCATCAACTTGCATTGCCTCGTCGTCGCCTGCCGCTGCCTGTTTCGCCTGATCTACGAAACGTTCACGCTGTACAACCGGGTCAATGAGCTCCGAATACCCGGTCGCAAGTTCGAAGCCCCGCACGTACAGGTCCCATTTCTCGACGACGCCGGGAATAGATCGGTGATGACGGGTCAACGGGCTGGTTTCGACCGGGAAGTCCATGACGAAGGTGGGCCGTGTGAGCCCATCTTTTACAAAGTGTTCCCAGAGCTCTTCAACCAGTTTCCCGTGGTTTGGCAGGTGAATCTCAACTTCTTCACGATCGGCAATGGTCTGCAAATATTCGGCCGAAGTTTCGGGCGTGATTTCTTCACCGAGCGCCTCAGACAGAGTGCCATACATCGAAATGCGTGCCCAGTCGCCGCCAAGGTCGAAGTCAGTTCCATCTGCCCAGCGCACCGTGTGGGAACCGTCACGTTCGGTCCCTCGGTTCACAGCAAGCGCAGCATTTTGGATCAGCAGCTGTGTCAGGTCGGCGATGCCGTTGTAGTCGGTGTAGGACTGGTAGGCCTCAAGCATTGCGAACTCGGGGCTGTGCGTTGAATCGGCACCCTCGTTACGGAAGTTTCGGTTGATCTCAAACACTCGATCGAGGCCACCCACGACCGCACGTTTCAAGAATAGCTCTGGTGCGATCCGTAAAAACATTTCAGTGTCGAATGCGTTTGAATGGGTCACAAAGGGTCGAGCTGAAGCGCCGCCGTGCATCGTCTGCAGCATCGGGGTTTCAACCTCGATAAAGCCATGATGGGCGAATGTTTCACGCAGGCTCGACATCGTTTTCGCACGCGTAACAACATTGACACGTGCTTGTTCTCGCACAATGAGGTCGAGGTAGCGTTGGCGTACTCGAGTCTCCTCGTTGAGGTCTTTGTACACGTTTGGAAGTGGTGCAAGCGCTTTCGATGCGACCTTCCAGTCAGTGGCCATAATCGAGAGTTCACCACGGCGGCTCGAAATCACTTCGCCCGTCACAAACAGGTGATCGCCTAAATCGACCAGTTCTTTAAAGTCACGCAGCGCCTGTTCACCGACTTCAGCTTGACTCAGCATCGCCTGAATGCGTGTACCGTCACCTGACTGCAGCGACGCGAAACACAGTTTGCCGGTGTTGCGTTGAAACACGATGCGACCAGCAATACCAACGGTTTCACCTGAACGGCTATCATTTTCGTTTTCGAGGTGACCCCAGCGTTCACGAACTTCAGGAATCGTTGCGGTGACTGGCACGGTCACCGGATATGCGCCGCCGCCGAGGTCGCCAGCGTCGTTCAAACGTTCGCGTTTGGCCATGCGAACAGCTTGCTGCTCGTTTACTTCAGCTTCAAACTCGGCGCTGTCGAGTTCCTCGACTTCGTGCTCAGCCATGCAGGACATCCTCCCGGAAAGTTCATTTCGTGCTGGCATTCACCCAAGAACGTTGATTCACGCATCGGAATACGCACAGCAAGTCATATCCATCTTACCCGGGTGCGCAACTTAGGATTCAAACTCCTGGTCAGGGTCGATCGGGCCGTCTTGTGAGGGTGCTGCGGCCATAAGGGCCTCATCAACGGCGGCACGAACCAGACCGCCGACGACTCGGTCTGGGCGGCTCAGACCGATTTCACGCAGCGCATCAGTCGCTTGTGTCACAACCGCACGGCTGAACTGCTGTGCTGCGTCAAGCGCGTCTGCATACGCTTTGCGGTCGTCATCAGCCACCAGAACGGGTTCGCCACCAATTTCGACCGCGAGAGCTTGTCCGATCGGGATCACCGGACCAGGCGCGGTTACGGCGACAGTGGCTTCAGGCATACGGGCAAGGTCAAGCGTGGTACCGGTGAACACGAGCGCGGGGTGGAGCGCGAGCGGAATTATGCCTGCCGCAAATGCCGGTTTAAACACGGTGTATCCAAGCTCAGGGGCAGTGTGCACCAGAATCTGTCCGGGCTGCCACACGTCAGCGTCAGTAAGTCCTTGAATGAGTTGCGGCAGTTCGCTGCCCGGAATCGCAAACAATACGAGTTCGCTGGTGCGTACGATGTCATCGATATCGCGAATAGCGAGCCCTGGCAGCATCGCTTCGACGCGTTCACGGGCTTCGTCTCCGATAGCGTTAATGCCGGTGAGCTGGTGACCAGCACCGGCGAGCGCGTGGGCCAGCACGGGACCGACGTGACCGGCACCAATAACGCCAATCCCGAGACGTCCTTCGCGTGGGGGCTGATCAGTAGGTGTCATATGGTGGACTCTCTGCGTGTGGGGGTGCGCTCTTTTCGCGGGCCGATCGGGTTCCGGCGACACGTGCGTTGTACCGGTTTTCGGCGTCTTCACGTTGAGCTCGAACAATTTCACCAGATACGTGGGTGAAGATTTCTCGTGCAACCTGGTCGTTGAGGCCACGAACATTTGACAGGTGGAAACCAATCACAGTGTGCACGTCGACTCGCGCAAGCCCGAGCACGCGGTGCCATAACGGGTACGCGATGGACACTGACTGCATGCGGAGCACCGGAATAATTGAGATTCGTCGTGACAGTATTCCGCCGCGTAGGAGCAGCGAATGACCGGCTTCTCCTTCTTCGGTGCCAATGCTCATTCTCGTACCGACCCGGCGCACCGCCCAGAGTGTGAGCGGCCATGATCGACGGACTGCTGTGATCCATCCTTCCCGACGAGACTGCATATCATTCTGAAGCGCTTCAGGGTCAACGAGTCCGGGAAGGATTGTCAGCACGACTCGCACGACATCGTCGGCTTTGCCAACTGGGAGCGCTTCGCTGCGCTGCGTGTTGACATTGCTGCCACTGGGGTCAAGCCCTGGCGTGGTAATACGCACCCGCCACCAGCCGAACGGGCGCCACAGGATAGGTTGTGACACTTCGATCGCGTGAATACGACGCAGCGGAACCGTGTCAGTTGTTGTTGACGTGAGTCCTGAACCGATGCGTACCGAGCCTGACGCAGGAGAAAAGGTGAAGCCCCACCCTTTGTTGATGTTGTTGAGCGTCATACTGAAGAAAATAATGATCCACGGAACCACACCGGTCAAAATCGCGGGCTGCTTCATCACGATTGACAACACGATAAACGCGGTGATCCCGGCTGCGATAACAAGCGACGAGGTAGATGTGACCGTGCTCGCGATCAAACGCCCCGCTGGTACTCGCACGAGCGACTGTTTGCGCAGTGCTTCTGCATCAATGTCGGTGTCGAGAAATTCCGACACTCGGTCATTGAGTTGCTGTTCAAACCCTGATTGCGGCGGTCCATGCGGTGCGCCCGATGGGTGCGCACCTAACACAGCGTCTTCTTCAATAAGGCTTGAAGTTGATGTCTCATCGACTGCAGTATCAGTCGTTTCAGGTGGTGACGCGGCTGGTGTCCCGCGCTGCACCACATGCGCGGTTTGCAGCAGTGTTGCGCGAACGCTTTTCGCGTCTTTATACGACAGGTAGGCGAGTTTCACGTTTCCGCTCGCGTCCGCGGTCTGTACATCAACAACTGACAGGCCCAATATTCTGGCGAGCAGTGGTCGCTGCACGTTCACGCCTTGGATTCTCGTCAGCGGTGCTCGGCGTTGTTTTCTGCTGAGCACCCCCTGGCGAAGTTCAACGTTGCCGTCCGCAACTCGAAAACGTGTAAATCGCCAACTAATCCACGAAAAAAGTACGACGAGTCCCACGACTGCGAGAATCGCGCCCGCGACGGCAAACCACCCGAAGCGAAGCAACATCTCGATGCCATATTCTTCGCCACCGTTGTAGGAATTTTCGCCCCCAATGTCGGTGCGATCAATAAACAGGTACACGAGCTGGTCGCGCATGTTCGCGATAATCACGCCAAACACGATCAAGAGCGTCAGTCCGCCTCGCATCAGCGGTGAAAGTGGGTGCAACGTACGCCACCCCTCAGAGTCAGCCTTACCGGGAAGCGCAGCGTTTGCCCGCTGTTCAACCCGTTGCTGCTCGAACGAGCGGTCGTCGTGTGTGGCGTCGGGGTCTGCTGTGCTCACAGTCCGCTCCTGCGGCGCTCAGCGAGACGAATCAGTTCGTCACGCACATGGTCAGCTTCTTCTTGCGGCAAACCGGGGAGCCGCACATCGGTGGTTGCGGCTGCCGTCACAAATTTCAGTGTAGATAGGCCGAACATGCGAAGCAGCGGTCCGCGGTGAATATCGACCAGTTGTAGTCGACCGTATGGGACGGCCACGACTCGTTGGAATATCAGACCACGACGGAAGACAAGGTCGTCTTCGCGTAACACGTACCCGAGGGTACGCACGCGACGGAACGCGAGAATCGCGTTCACTAAGAACAGTGCAGTCAGCGGCCAGACCACGAAGTGGTTCCAAGGGGCGGCAATTCCGGTGAGCAAGAATACGCCCCATACGATCAGTACGAGCAGAGCGGGTACCAGGTTGAGCACAAGGTCGATACCTACGTACCGGGATGCGACGCGCCGCCATTCTTCTTTAGGCATCGGCCAGCCATCTTTCGGACCGAGACCATCAACAAGCTTTGGTCCGGTCGTATTGTGCTGTTCACTCACTGCGTGCCCCCATTTGATTGCGTGCACTTCACGTTAGCAAGATGTCTGATGAGCGTCGGGGTTCTTCTCGGAGCGTTGAAACTCGAGCAGACCAGGTGACTATCGGCTGCGTGTGTTGTGGTCTGGGTTCTGAATGTGGTGTGGATCGGGTTCGTTTCGGCTCAGATGTGTGACGGGCCGACCACCTGACGCGGATGATTCACCCTCACCGTTTTCATCATCGTCAGTTGGTGGGATTTTACACAACTGCTCGGTCACCATGCCAGAGGTGGTCAGGATAATACCGCCGAGGAGCGCGGCCGTTGTGGGCAGCCAAATATTTGTTGGAGCCGCAACCGGTCGAAGCAGAACTATAAACAGGAGCCCGGCTGACCCACCACCGAGTAGCGCACCGACGCACTGCCCGGCCCGCGCTGCTGCGAGCAACCGGACCGCACTGAACGGGTTTATGGGGTGCTTCTTCTTGCCAGTGAGGGCACGACGAATACGAATACCGAGGACAAGTAGTACGGCTGCAAGCACGAGCATTGAAGCGGTGATCGAATAGGGAAGTACGAGAGTTGGCAGGCCCGATCGGGTTCGCCAGAGTTGTATCAGCACGCCTGCGCTCATCCCCACAACCGCGCACGCTAACGGAATCATCGGGTTGAGTCGATGTTCGTTAGGGTTGCGACCTGATGGATCCTCGGTCCGTTCGTCGCGTCCGGGCGTGTTGCGCGAATCGCTCATGTTGATTCGCTTTCAGTCTGAGGCCGTGAAATGCCTGAGATACCTGGGTCTTCACCACGATACGGCGTGGTGGTGTCGCCCACACGATCGAGAAGGTCTGCGACTCTCCCGTGTCTCATGAGCACCGCTCCAGGGTCGAGGTCGAGCCAGGGTGCGAGCACAAAGTCGCGTTCGTGTGCGCGTGGGTGCGGCAGGGTGAGCCGCTCATCACGGATGACTTTTCCGGCAAATGTGATGATGTCAATATCGAGTGTTCGTGCGCCCCAACGCACTTCACGAGTGCGTCCAAATTGTTGTTCGAGTTCTTGTAGGAGATCAAGCAGGTGGAGGGGTGCGAGCGTTGTGACAGCTGAGGCAACACCGTTGAGATATTTTGGTGCGGTCTCGTCTGGGCCCTCAAGTGTGACCGCTACTGTTTCACGCAACGGCGATGGCGTGAACTCGGTGATCGCTGGGTGGTGTGCGAGCGCAGATTGTGCGTCGCGAATCGTGCTGATTCGATCACCAAGGTTGGCTCCGAATGCGAGGATGACGGGTGAGACTTGTGCGATCATGCCGTGAATCCTGCGTGCTGCCCTCGAGTGATGGTCACGGAAACATCCCCGAACGGAACTGTGATGGGGGCGTGAGGTTTATGCACCGTAATGGTGATTTGCTGGATGCCAGCGAAGGTAAGCGCCGTCGCTGCGAGGCGTTCAGCGAGCGTTTCGATGAGGTCAACCGGTTTGTCTTCGGCAGCTCGCACGAGCGCTTCTGCAAGTTCCCCGTAATGCACGGTTTCACTGAGATTGTCGCTTGCTCCTGAAACACGCAGGTCGAGCTCAGCGGTTGCATCAATAAAAAAGGTTTGTCCGTCACGTTTTTCGTGCTCGAACACACCGTGATGTGCGAAAGCTTCAAGTCCGGTGAGCTGAATCATGTCGCTAGGCACCCGAGTGGCTGGTTCAATGTTTCCGTTCGGTGCCGTCACGGGTTCAGCGCTCGAGTGAATGCCAAGCTGCCACGCCTCATGCACTGCAACCGCTTGTGCGCTACCGGCAATGTCGTGAACGCGCACTCCCCACAGGCCGTGCGCCGCACACAGTGCGGTCACCACACTTGTTCCCAGGTCACGATCTTTCGGTTTGTTGGGTGCGCCCGGGATACCGTCGAGCACGTCCTTCAACATGCGTTTGCGTGATGCCCCAATCAAGACCCGGTACCCGAGAGTGTCGAGCTCGGACAGGCGGTTCAAGATTTCCCAGCACTGTGGGCCCGTCTTATCGAATCCCAGTCCAGGGTCAAGAATAATGCGATCGCGTGGTATTCCTGCAGCGACTGCGCGCTCGGCCAGATCGGTCAGTTGTTCACGCACTTCGACAACAACATCGTCATAGTGGCTTCGCGCGTGCGCCGGGTCCGGGATTCCCCGCCAGTGGCAAATGATTATTTCGGCGGTGCTCGCAGCAACCACATCGAACATATCCGGATCATACAGGCCACCCGATACGTCGTTAATAATGCGGGCACCGGCTGCGATGCCTGCTTTTGCCGTGCTCGCGTGGATGGTATCAACTGAGACGACCGTTTTGGGTGCGAGCGCGCGCACCACTTCAATCATGCGTTCTTGCTCAACTTCGGCGCTGATGCGTTCTGACCCGGGACGAGTGCTCTCGCCACCAATATCAAGAATATGCGCACCATCTGCGATGAGCTGCTCACCGTGAGCGATTGCCGTTTCGATGCGTGAATGGTCACCGCCATCACTGAAACTGTCAGGCGTCACATTGACGATTCCCATTAGAAGCGTCATCGTTTGTTACTCCCCTGCGCTGTGAATATCGCCACTGGGTTCTCCGCCGTGCAGCATGAGTGAAATCGCTTCAGCACGCCGCACCGGTTCGGCGAACGCTCCGCGGCTCGCAATCGTAGTTACTCGCGCGTCACGCTGAGCAACTCCACGGTCGGTTAAGCACCCGTGACGGGCTTCGAGAACCACGAGAACTCCTTGCGGGTTTAGTTCTTGCTCGATTGTTTCAGCGACTTGCTCGCCAAGCCGTTCCTGGACTTGTGGTCGTGACGCGAACATTTGCACCAATCGCGGCAGCGCGCTCAAGCCGATCACATTCTCGGCTGGCAAATATGCGATATGGGCTGTGCCCTGGAATGGAAGCAGGTGGTGCTCACACACTGACCGATATTGAATGTCTCGCACAACCACGAGTTCGCCGGTCGCCCCGTCGATCGCGATCGGGTTTGCGAGCAGTTGGGCCGGGTCTTCGCCCAGACCATTAAAAAATTCTGCAAAGGATTCAGCTACACGACCCGGTGTTTTTGCAAGCTGTTGAGTATCGGGGTCCAGTCCATATGCAAGCAGAAGTTCACGAACCGCGTGTGCGGCTCGTGAACGATCAAACTGCTGCGTCACTGGTATCAGCGTTCCTCAGGGGGCGTTGGACCAGGGGCTGGTGGTTCGGGAGTGTCAGGGCCATTCGATCCTGGGGCCGGTGGCGTCTTCTCGTCTTGCACGTCAGGGTCAGTCAGCCCCGGCCCAACGGTAATGCCAGCCTCGGGCGATGAGTCAAGGTGTCCGTCGGTTCGCGCAACTTCTGGAATCTCGATCGGTGGTCGATCGGAGACGGGACGTTCGTCACTGGAGAGCCAAACCGGTCGCGGTTTCAGTTTCTTGACGTCTGTGAAAATCTCAGCGATCTGCAGGTGGTCGAGGGTCTCTTTCTCAAGCAGTTCGCGAGCAAGGTTGTCAAGAATGTCTCGGTTTGTGGTCAACACTTCGTACGCTTCATCGTGTGCCTGTTCCATCATCAGGCGCACTTCGTGATCAACCTTTTCTGCTGCGCGTTCAGAGTAGTCGCGTGACTGCCCGAACTCTCCGACGTAGCCGGGTGATTCTGGCTGGCCAAGCTTCACAGGACCAAGTTCACGTGACATTCCGTATTCGACGACCATCTTGCGCGCCGTTGAGGTGGCCTTCTCAATGTCGTTTCCGGCGCCAGTAGTCGGATCATGGAACACTAATTCTTCTGCCACGCGGCCACCAAGCGCGTATGCGAGCTGATCTTGCAGTTCGTTTCGCGTCACCGAGTATTTATCTTCAAGCGGAATCACCATCGTGTAGCCCAGCGCACGACCGCGCGGCAAGATCGTGATCTTCGTCACGGGGTCCGTATAGTTCAGGCCGGCTGCGACGAGAGCATGGCCGCCCTCGTGGTAGGCGGTGACGAGCTTTTCGTGGTCCTTCATAACGCGAGTGCGTCGTTGCGGGCCAGCGACGACACGATCAATTGCCTCGTCAAGGGCACGGTTGTCAATGAGTTGAGCATGTGAGCGTGCAGTCAAGAGCGCCGCTTCGTTCAACACGTTGGCGAGGTCCGCACCGGTGAAACCCGGAGTTTTTCGAGCAACAATGCCGAGGTCAACATTGTCTGACAGTGGTTTACCCTGAGCGTGAACTTCAAGAATCATGCGACGTCCCGCCATATCTGGTGCGTCAACACCGACCTGACGGTCGAACCGGCCCGGACGCAGCAGCGCAGGGTCCAACATATCGGGACGGTTTGTGGCTGCGATCATAATCACGTTGGATTTCGGATCGAAGCCGTCCATCTCAACGAGCAGCTGGTTAAGCGTCTGTTCGCGCTCATCGTGACCGCCGCCCATACCTTGGCCGCGTCGCTGACCGACCGCGTCAATTTCATCTACGAAAATAATTGCGGGGGCGTTCGCTTTGGCTTCTTTAAACAGGTCGCGCACACGGCTCGCACCAACACCAACAAACATTTCAACAAAGTCGGAACCGGAAATGGAATAAAACGGTACGCCTGCTTCTCCTGCGACAGCGCGAGCAAGCAGTGTCTTACCGGTGCCGGGAGGGCCATACAGCAGCACACCCTTCGGAATGCGGGCACCTACTGCCTGGAAACGTGATGGATCCTGCAGGAAGTCTTTGATTTCATACAGTTCATCGACAGCTTCATCTGCGCCAGCAACATCGCTGAAGCGCACCTGCGGGGTTTCTTTGGTGGTGAGTTTGGCACGAGATTTGCCGAATTGCATCACCTTGTTTCCGCCGCCGTTCATCGACGAGATCATCCACCAGAAGAACAGTCCGATGAGCAGCACGGGCAGCAGGAAGCCAAGAACTGACCAGATTGGGTTGGGCTGAGGAACCTGGTCGGTGTACCCGTCTTTGAGTTTTGCATCGTCGACTGCTTGCACTACGTCTTCGCCGCGCGGCGCCACGTAGTAGAAGTGGACATTTTCGGCACCGGTTTCTTTATCAGCTTTTGTCAACTGTAAGTTGACGCGCTGATCACCATCAATTATTTCAACGGTTTCAACATATTTACTCTTCAGGAGTTCGAATCCGCGCTCGGTGGTGACTTCTTGGTCACCTGTGCCACTGAGCAGTGACCAGCCGATCAGAACGATCAGCGGCGCAAGAATAATATAAACGAGCGGTCCACGGAATAGCCGTTTCCCTTTTGAACGTGCCTCAGCCAACTACGAAGCCTTCCTTACGGTGTGGGTTTTGTTCCCAATGCCAATTAGCGTAGTCGACATCACCGACGGTCGCGCTGTGTGTCCGCCAAAGAGTGCGTGAAAACTCCCCGGGTTCGCGCTCAGCTTACTCTGCGAGCGACACACTCAACGATTACGCGTTCGCGTAGACGTGTGGCGCGAGAATCGCGACGTCCCGCAGGTTCCGGTAGCGTTCTGCGAAATCGAGACCGTAGCCGATTACGAACTCGTTTGGAATGTCAAAGCCGACGTATTCAACATCGATTTCAACTTTGAGCGCTTCAGGTTTGCGCAGCATCGTGCAGATTCGAACTGATCGAGCACCCCGGCTCTGCAGGTTCGCTTTCAACCATGACAGTGTCAACCCCGAGTCGATAATGTCTTCAACGATCAGCACATCACGGTCGGTCAGGTCAGCATCGAGGTCTTTCAAGATTTTGACTACGCCGCTCGACTTCGTGCCGGAGCCATAACTGGACACGGCCATCCAGTCCATCTCAGCCTGGAATTTCAGTTCGCGTGCCAGGTCTGCCATCACCATGACAGCACCTTTCAACACTCCAACAAGCAGCGGCGGCCTTCGCCCGGCATAGTCCGCTTCGATTTCGCGCGCGAGGGTGGCGAGTCTGGCGAGCAGCTCTTCCTCGGTGTGCAGCACCATTTTCAGATCATCACTCACGTCACTCGCGTGCATCGGGGTTCCTTCCGCCGCTGATTACTTCTCGTGGAATGGATCCATGCTATCGCGTCTCATTTCTGGCCTGAAACCAGACCGTGTTCTCTTCGCGCCACACGGTGAGATTTGGAAGGTTGATTTCCTGTTGCCCACGCCAATGTGTAACCAATCGCTGTACTTGTCTGGTCTGGTTGGCGGTGAGCACACTGTCGGCAACCTGGTTGGCGGTGAGTCTCATCATGCGGGTGCTGATTGCTGCGGGTTCTTGCTCTAATTCAGCAACCGGCAGCCCAATAGTCTCACCCGCGTCTGCTGTTGCTCTGACGAGTTTTACGGCAGCTAGCGCATTCTCAGCAAGATCGTCCAGCAGATCGGCGTCTTGTTGGGCAAGGCGAGCCGTCGTGGCGAGCGCCTCTCGAATCCCAGGCCCAAGTTCACGTTCGAGCACGGGCAGAACCGTTTCACGTACACGCACCCTGCGATAGTCCGGGTCCACATTGTGTGGATCGTGCCACGGGGTGAGCTGTTGCGCCTGGCAGGCCGCCAGCGTCTGGTCTCGAGATATGTTCGGGCTGTCAGGCTGCAGAAAAGGTCGCACAAACAGTCCCCGCTGCGGGCGAATACCAGCAAGTGAGCGAGTCCCTGACCCACGGGCGAGACCAAGAAGCACTTGTTCAGCCTGGTCATCACGTGTGTGTGCGGTAAACACGGCGCCCGCGTGATGCTCGCGTGCTTGGCTGCGCAGAGCGACGTATCGGGCAGTTCGCGCTCGCGCCTCTGGTCCCCCATCCCCGGTTTCAGGCACGTCTACAGTGTGGATAATAACTGGTTTAAGCCCGAGATTACGCGCTTGGGATGCTGCACGTTCTGCGACAGCCGCCGACCCCGTCTGCAGGTTATGGTCTACGATTACCGCCCCGGCTGGTATTCCCAGTTGTGGTGCTTCGAACGCAACAGCTGCGGCAAGTGCGAGTGAGTCGGCACCGCCTGAGAGCGCGACAAGCACCGGTGTTTTCTGGGTCAAGATCTCATCGGTATGCAGACGTTTCAGCGTCTCTCTGACTGCCACACGTGTTGCGGCAGTTGCTGGATGTAACGGCTCACGGCGTTCACGCATCACAGCACCTGGCCTGTTCCGAACCAGGCCCGAGCTTGCCTTACCCAAAGCAGAATGACTGAGACTGTGTGGAAGACAAGCACACCAAAAAGCAATAGTGCCCAGATCGAAAACATGGAACCAATTGCGCTGATTAGTGTGCCAGCATGGTCGGTTGCAAAAATCTCGGTAACCGTTTCGGTGAGCATCTCAGGTGCTTCGTGCCATTGGGCGATCAGGTCGGAGATCCACGTGGTGATACCACCGGCAAGACCACCAAAGAGCGAAAGCCCGAAGCGCGAGAGCACGAGCAGGATGACAGCAACGATGAGTGGAATGTAGGCGATTGCGATGAGGATGGTTGTGATGAGGCGCGCTGTACGTTTGCGTTTCCACACTGTGAGTGCCGTGACGAGATAACCAGCGAAGAACACGAGGGCAAGCCCAATAAGCAGCCAGGCGCTTCCTGCAATCTGATCAAAGAGAAGTTTCGAGACCGCCTGCACGATTTGCTGATCACCGAGTTGTTCTACGGCGCCGTGCAGCAACTGTGGTGAAATGCTTTGCACCCATTCGATCAGGGTCGATCTTGCAGTTCCGGTGCTCTCCTGTACGACGTTTCGTACGAGCGAACGTAAATAGATCCACAAGACGAGCGGTGTCCCGAGCCAGCACAGTCCGGCAATCAAGAGACTCACGGCGGCAACTGTCACGCTCTTCGGACGTTTGCTCGTTCGGGCAGCGGTACGGCCACTAGTGGTGACAGCTCCGTCGAGATTGAGTGGCGGCAGCGCAGACGAGCCCGTGGCCGCTGCCTGGTTGTGGCTCGGCTGCGAGTCGTCTGTGTCCGTCACTTGCTCTCCCTCACACCGTGATTCAAGTTCACTCACTAGACTAATCTCACAAAGTGAATTGACCGCCACATCATTGAGGAGCGTGCAAATGGCATCGTTTGACGCAGTTATTGAAATTCCCAAGGGAAGCCGCAACAAGTACGAGATCGATCACGAGACCGGTCGTGTCTATTTAGACCGTGTGCTCTACACAGGTTTTGTCTATCCGGCCGACTACGGCTTCTTCGAGAATTCACTCGGTGAAGACAATGATCCGCTCGATGTTCTCGTGCTGCTTGACTACCCGGTCTTCCCCGGTGTGGGCATTAAGGTTCGCCCGGTTGGTGTGCTGCGCATGAGCGACGAAGCTGGCGGAGATGACAAGGTGATTGCGGTCCAGCACAAAGATCCTCGCTGGCAGCATATTCAAGATGTGAACGATATCCCCGAATACACTCGGAAAGAAATTGAGCACTTCTTCGAGCGTTATAAAGATCTTGAGCCCGGCAAGTGGGTCAAAGTTGATGCTTGGGGTTCTGCAGCTGATGCTGAGCGACTCATTCATGAGGCGATCGAGCGTGAAGCACAACAGCACTAGTTAATAGACAGGCAAAACGGGGGCGGCTGGATCTTTCCAACCGCCCCCGTTTTTGGTGTGCAGTAACGGTTTCCGCTACAGGTATACCCCTCGGTTTGCCATGAAGTATTCTGCGTCAGACTTCGAACCCCAGGTGAGGGTTTCGAAGTGCAGGTGCGGTCCGGTGGACCGGCCAGTGCTGCCGACGTAGCCAATTACTTGACCCTTGCCAACCCACTGGCCTAATCCGACAACTGGTGATGAAACCATGTGGGCATAGCGAGTTTCATAGCCGCCACCGTGGTCAATTGCGACCATGTTTCCGTAGTCGCCCCACCAGCCCGAATATGAGACGCGGCCTGATGATGCGGCGTAAATCGTGGTACCTGATGCCGCACCAAGGTCAGTACCCTGGTGGCCGCCGTAGCAGCCGTAGTGACAAGAAATCGAGTACGTTCCTGGTGCCAGTGGAAGCCCCCAGGCGCCGCCACTGGAAGGTGGTGGCGTGGAGACGCCGCCGCCCCCTCCGCCGCCTCCGCCTCCGCCGCCACCGCCAGAGTTTTCGCGAGCGGCAGCCTCAGCAGCTGCACGACGCTGAGCTTCAGCTTCGGCAGCTTTACGACGGGCTTCTTCTTCTTTACGTCGTTGCTCTTCCTCGATGCGCAGACGTTCTTGATAACCCTCGACTGTTTTCGTGGTTTTATCTTCGAGAGCGGCCAGCTGAGTTTCTAGAACTTTCTGGTTTTCTTCAGCTTCTTGCTGATGCTGGCGGGCCTTATCTACGGCTTGCGCTGCCTGAGCTGCCTTTTCGCGGGCATCTGCGTAGAGGCGTTCACGTTCTTTCTTTGCTTCTGCCGCCTGTTTGCCTAACGAATCAGCGGTGTTCATTGCCTGAGTTGCTTCGTCAGAAAGCTGTGTATTTCGCTCGGTCGATTTTGACATCATTGCCATACGATCGAGCAGGCTATCTGCGGATTCCGCATCGCCATCAAGGAAGAGTTCAAGGTTGCGGTCAACGCCGCCCGAACGGTACATCTGTGACACGAGCGCGGCAGCACGCTCAGCAGTTTCGGTCGCCTGCTTTTTACTTTCGGTCGCCTGCTGATCAAGTGATTTTGCTTTTTGATCGGCTTTTTCAAACTTCTCTTCGGCAAGTGTTGCGGCGTTCGATGCGTCTTCTGACTCCTGCTGACGTTTCGCAACTTCAGCTTTTGCTTCGCTAATCAGCCCTTTAATCTCGGTGATCTTGCCGGCAGTTTTTGACTCGTTTGCTTTCGCTTCTTGTACGTCAGACCAGGTCGGCAGGTCGAGTGCCTGTGCTTCTGGCGCGTTAATTTGCTGCCCTACGAAGAGGCCTCCGAGCAGAGCAACAGACAGTGTAACCGCGGCAATTCTGCTGAGTCGCTGTCGTGACGTAGCGTCCATCGCGTGGAGTCCCCTTCCGTTTTGCCTGCTGTTCGGCTTGTTGAAAATGCCGACAGGCCAGGCACTACGCTAACACCACTTCACTGAAATCAATGGTTGCTTCATCAGAGTGTTCACGAACTCCAGTATTTTCAAACCGCGAATCATTGTGGAAACCAATTCGCGGGCACACAGCAGGCTGTTCCATCCGGCCTCGCAACTGTTTATGACCCCAGCAACGCTTTTATAAGCAACAGGACAGGCACACATCCAACGGTCGTGATCGCGACAACGTCTCGGGCAACCCCGACGCCAGTGTCGTATCGCTGCGCATAATTGAACACATTCTGCGCCGTCGGGAGCGCCGCGAGCACCACGATCACGAGGGTCTCGTGCGCACTGAGGTCAAACACGAGATCAGAAAATACCCACGCAAGGGCAGGCATCGCAATAAGTTTCAGGGCGCTAGCGAGCACAATGTCTTTTCGGTAAGGCGAGCGCGCCAACACGGGCCTGCCAGCGAGAGACATTCCGTAGTTGATCAAGATGATTGGCACCGCGGCACCCGCGACCAGGTCGATCGGATCCATCACAATGGGAGGCAGCTCAATACGCATCGCTGAAACGACTGTACCCAGCACCGAGCCGAGGACGATTGGGTTGGTGAACGTCATGACGATCTGACGCACCACTGAACGTTTCTCTCCCAGGCTGGCATCAAGGATGAACATCACGATCGGCGTGAGAAGAATAAGCTGCATTAAAATTACCGGCGCCGGATACGCCGCACTGCCCAGCAAGTAGAGCGAGAGCGGGATACCGATATTGTTTGAATTCACTTGGCCGCCAGCGATCGACGAGATTGTTGCGAGGGCCACAGTTCTGCGAAACACGAACCTGGAAATGAGCCACATCACAATAATGACGATGAACGCGATGATGGTAGACACGAGCAGCAGGTGCGAAAACAGCATGGCGACGTCGGCTCGCGCGAGCACTGTGAATAGAAGTGCGGGTGAGAGCACAAAAAACACGATGCGGCTGAGTACATAGTCCGCGTTCTTACCGAGCAGATTAATTTTGGCGATGCTCCACCCGATAGCGACGGCAACCGCCACAACCAGAAAACCAATCAACGCATCGAACACCACAGTCACGTTACCGTGTAATACCGCGCGGGTTGATAATGGTGACGCAAAAACCCGAGGCATGCTGACATGCGCTCGGGTTTTTTGCGTCCGTGCGTGGCCGTCGAATTATTCGCCGACCAGAGCAGGCGCTACTTCTTGAGGTAGTTCGTCACTTCATCATAATCAGGTTCTTGCGTGATTTCTGGTACGAGTTGGGTGTATCCCACGGTGCCGTCTGCTTCAATCACGATGACCGCACGAGCAAGCAATCCCTTGAGTGGGCCTTCCTGCTGCACCAGACCGTAGTCCTCACCGAAGCTGTCACGGAATGTGGACGTCGTGACTACATTCTCAATTCCTTCGGCTGCGCAGAAGCGTCCCAGCGCCATCGGAAGGTCTTTGGATACGCCGACGACAACAGTGTTGTCGAACGAGGTCGCGAGTTCATTGAACTTACGTACTGACGCTGCACACACACCGGTGTCAATTGACGGAAAAACGTTGAGAACAACGCGTTTGCCATCGAAATCTGCGAGCCGCACTTCGCCCAGGTCACTATCGACAACAGTGAATGCGGGTGCTTGAGCGTTCACCTGCGGAAGCTCGCCTGAGGTTGCGACGGGGCTACCATCAAATTTTGTCTGAGCCATAATTGGGTCCTTTCGGATATGTGATGAAAATATACGGGTAAACCGAACTAGTGGATCGCGTCTTCGATCTTGATCGAACCGTCGTAGAAGTTTACGGTGCCATGAGCGGCAGCGCCGGTGGTGAGAACATGCGTGATCACTTCGGCAACATTTTCGCGAGACGTGACGCGTTCTTTCGCATCAAGTCCTGGAATGTCGCCGGTTGCGTCAGCAAGTTGAATCTTGCCGGAGGCTTCTTCGAGCGTGAGCGCACCCGGTCCAAGGATTGTGTAGTTCAGTTGAGAGGCGCGCAGGTGTTCGTCAGCGTCATGCTTCGCCTTCGCGTACGGATAGAACGAGTTGTCGGTCTCAAGCCGTTCAATATCGCTTGCAGCACGCGCATACGAAACCATCACGAACCGTTCGACGCCCGCGTTCTCGGCCGCGTCAATAGCGTAGGTTGCCGCGACATAATCGACCGCGTGCGTCCGGTCCGGGTTTCCTCCCCCAGCACCGGCGGAAAAGACGACCGCACTCGCACCTTCGAACAGCGATTCAAGGTCTGCCACGTCAGCCTGTTCTAAATCGAAAAGTACCGGGTGAGCGTTTGCTGTTTGAACGTCGTCGGAGTGGTCAGCGTTACGAATTGCTGAATCAACCGCAAAACCGGCTGCGGCGAGTTTTGGTGCGGCCAGCAGCGCGATCTTTCCGTGTCCCCCGAGAATAACAATACGTTTCTGGTCAACCATATGTTCCTCCCTCTGGCTCGATGCTACGCGGTTTGGGAACACCATACTAGGAGCACTCCCCCAGGTTACGCTGGTGGCGGATTCCTCGGCTTTTGCGTGCTTTCGACCCGGGTAGTCTGGAATAGAAACAGCTTAAGTCAACGGACGGCACCCTACGTGAACTCGAATATCGAATCAGCACACTTCTCACTGATGCAAGAAGAAGCCGTCAGTGTGTGTGCTGAGCTCATTCAAATCGCAAGTGTGAACACTGGCATTCCGGAAACTATGGGGGACGGTGAAACGCGCTGCGCAGAACTCATTCGCGACCGCCTCAGCCATTTGGAAGCCCAGTGGGTTGAACGCCAGTACGGACGCGGTAATCTGCTCTTTCGAATCCCAGGCACAGATCCTGCTCGTCCCGCGCTGCTGGTCCACGCGCACACCGATGTGGTTCCTGCCGATGAATCTCTGTGGTCTTTTCCACCGTTTTCAGGTGAGATTATCGACGGGTATGTGTGCGGCCGCGGAGCGGTCGACATGAAAGACATGATCGGGATGCTCGTTGCGGCACTGCGTCAACTGGACCGTGAGAACTGGCAGCCAGAACGCGATATTGTGCTCGCTTTTGTTGCTGACGAGGAAGCTGCGCAAGGGTATGGCATGAAGTGGCTCGTCGAAGAGCATCCTGAACTGTTCGACGGGGTCAGCGAAGCATTCGGCGAGGTTGGCGGATTCAGCGTTCCCAGCCCGCAGGGTCGTCAATACACGATCGGCGTAGCAGAGAAGGGGCTTGCCTGGGCGACCCTCACTGCGCACGGTGTCGAAGGGCACGGCTCAATGATCCCGAATCATCAAAACGCTGCGGCAAAACTCGTTGCGGCACTTGAACGCATTGTCTCGTATCAGTGGCCGGTGGAGTTGGACTCTTCTGGCCGAGACGTGATCGTACGCCTTGAAGAGCTGCTCGGAACCACTGTCGACCCCGAAAATCTTGGCAGTGTGCTCGATCCACTCGGTCCGGTATCCAAAATGTTCGCAAACGCGTTCAGGACCACGAGCGCACTCACACAAGTTCATGCAGGGATCAAGACGAATACGGTGCCCGGAACGGCTATTGCCACTGTCGATTGCCGCATTGCACCGGGAACTGATTTGGAGTTTCAGCGCACGTTTGAAACGCTTGCCGGGCCTGACGTTGAAATCAGCTGGGACGTCGATCAGAGTGTGACGGCAACCTTCGACACGCCGCTGGTCACAGCAATGCAAGCAGCCCTCGCTTCAGTTGACCCAGACGCTGGCACCCTCCCGTTCTTAACCGGGGCCGCTACTGACGCGAAGTTCCTCGCACCGCTGGGCATCTCATGCTACGGGTTCGTACCGTTACAGCTGCCGGCCGACTTCGATTTTCCGGGCATGTTTCACGGCATTGATGAACGGGTGCCGGTTTCTGCGCTCAAGACCGGGTCAGTGATTCTCAGAAACTTTCTTGCGAAGCAGTAGTGGCCCGCACTGGGTGGGCCACTACTGTCGCTGTTTCTGTCGTGTGATTCAGACAGATGAGAACTGTGCGTTATCGAACATTGTTCTCGTCTTCAGGTGAATCAATCGCCACAGTGTCGAGTCGCGCTTCAAGGGACTTGGTCACGGGGGCAGTGTCCGAGTGCTGAGGTGCAAGGTAGGTACAGATCCACGCGATGAATGCGAGAAGTCCGAACAGGCCAACGACCGACCATACATTGCCTGTGACAAGCATCAGCCATGATGCAGCGATCGGTGACAGCCCACCGAAGATCGCAGCACCGATTCCGTACGCGAGCGACATTGACGTGTAACGGGACTGCGGACGGAACATCGCGGTCAGCAGCGCTGACAACGGTGCCCAGGTACAGCTCATCGTGATACGGATCGCTGATACGAGGATGTAGATCCACACCACACTGTGCATTTCAATAACGAGCACGAGCGGAATCACCAAGATGAATGATGAGACCACACCGATGTACATCATGACCTTGCCCGTCCACTTGTCTCCAAGGAGCGCAAGCGGCAAGGTGACGATGGCTTCGAGGAAGGAAGCCACGGTCATCGCGCCAAGAATAATAGATGCGGCGAGTCCAATTGATGGGCTCGTTGAGTATGCCTGCACGTATGAGGTGGCAATGTAATAGCCACCTGAGGCAATTGCGACCATACCGATGCCGAGCAGGATCGGTTTCAAGTTGTTCTTGATGGCGAACACGAGCGGTGTTGACTGGGTGCGGCCCTCAACTTTGGCTTCGAACACGGGAGTCTCTTCAACTCGGTAGCGCACCCAGATGCCGACACCGATGAGCACGATACTTGCGAGGAACGGAACCCTCCAGCCCCACGAGAACAGCACATCGTCGCCCATTGCGGCAAGGATCCAGAACGCACCTTATGCCAGGAGCGCGCCGAGTGGGTTACCGAGCTGGGTGAACCCGCCGTAGAACGTTTTGAATTTCGGTGGCGCACTTTCGACCGCCATGAGGCTCGCTCCGCCCCACTCACCGCCGACGGCCAGACCTTGAATGGCACGAAGCACGATCAGCAGGATTGGTGCGGTGATACCAATAGTGTTGTAGCTCGGCATGCAGCCAACCAACACCGTTGCCACACCCATGAGAATCAGAGTGATGGTCAGCGCAGGTTTACGTCCGAGCCGGTCGCCGACGTGACCGAAGATAATGCCACCCAGTGGACGTACGAAGAACGCTACAGCGTAGGTACCGAATGATGCGAGGGTACCGGCGGCGGCACTAATCTCGGGAAAGAAAATTTGGGGAAAACAATTGCGGCGGCGGTCGCGTAGACGTAAAAGTCGTACCATTCGATCGTGGTGCCGACTGCGGCTGCGAAGCCAGACTTAAGTGCTTTCCGGTGAGAGTTCACGGGAGGCGCTGCAGTAGCAGACATCCAGAGCTCCTTTGCTGTGGGCGGCGCGGTCTCGATATGAACACGCCAGTTATAACTGCAAACTCTACGTCCTTTTCGCGAAAGTGAGAAGCGTTAATTCAGCGCCACTCCGACCAGTTTTATCGTTTTGCAGAGATCAATGCGTAATTCGCGGCAAAAACGCGAATCTTCTCGCCAAATTTCGAACGAATTGTGAATGATCCTTTCAAATTCTCATTTATTGCGGAACTATAAAGACTCCGCCGTACGGACCTCACCAGCGCGTCGCGTGAGACAAATCACGGCACTTCGCACAAACAGAACGGGTGCCCGGCAGGGTCAAGCAGCACTCTGAAGCTTCCATTTTCGCTTGGCTGAACCTGCGCTTCGGTCGCCCCCACCGCTAACGCATGAGGCAACGCCTCAGCTAATGCGGGCACATGAAAATCAAGATGCGCCTGTGCGGGGACGTCACTCCCCGGCCACTGCGGCGCCCGGTAATTTTGCACAGTCTGACAGGCGAGCTTGAATGCTGAGTCTGCTTGGTTTGGTGGCACCACATCAACCCATTCCGCTTCCGCGCCGTCGACGTCAGGGCTGGGATGCATAATGGTCCACCCCAACAGGGCCGCGTAAAACTCTGCAAGTCGTTGCGCGTTTTCGCAGTCGAGGGCAAACACTGTCTTTGTGAGCTGTAGCTTCTCGGTCATGCGGTCAGTGTATGCCTGCGCAAACAAGAGTAAAATGAGGATCGTGACTGGTACGGAATATTCTCAGCCTTCGAATTCTGCAGGCTCTGTGCAAGAGCGTGTAGATCGATGGGTGCAGTTTGGCGGAACCTGGCATGTGCAATTTGCAAGCGAGCCAGATTCTGCGCTGGTGCGCCTGTCGCGTTGTGATGGTGGCGAGGTGGTGGAAGAGATTATTGCCTCGGATTCCGCTGATTTAGCCTGGCTTCGTTCTGCAGCTCAGTCCGCATAACCCAGACCGGGGCTTGGCAGTCCATAATCGCGCTCAAGTGAATCTTGTGCTGCGTACCAACCGCTCAATCCGTGTACTCCTGGCCCTGGCGCTGTCGCTGACGACACCAGATAGACGCCCTGTATTGGGGTGCGCCAGGGATGTGACGACAATGTTGGGCGCCGAATCAGTTGTGGCAAGCTCACGGCACCGCCCGAAATATCACCGCCGACATAGTTTGAGTTATATCGAGAGTATTCCGCTGCTGTGGTCACGCGGGTTCCCAAAATACGGTCACGAAACCCTGTGGCGAACCGCTCTATCTGTGCGATGACCTGTTCAGAAATATCAACAGTCGACCCATTCGGTACGTGCGCATAACTCCACACCGCGTGCCTTCCCGGCGGGTTCCGCAGCGCATCGAAATGAGTCGGTTGCGCCAAAACGATGAACGGATGGTCAGCGTGATGGCCGCGACTAACCTGTGATTCTGCCGCCGCTATTTCCACCCGAGAGCCGCCCACGTGCACTGTCGCGGCGTCATGCACTCTCGGGTCGTTCCAAGGCACCGGCCCGTTGAGCACGAAATCGACCTTGCACACGCCGCTGCCGGGCTTAAGCTGTGCGAGTTTTCGGCGATAACTCATCGGCAATTTATCGTGAGCAACTCGTGCCAGCGCCTGCGCAGAGGTCGCAAAAAATTTTGTGTCGAAGCCATCCAGCTCTCGCACGTCAGTGATCTCATGACCGGTTTCAATGAGGCCACCGTGAGCACGCAAATCTGCAGCAAGTGCGTCTGCGATTGATTGCGATCCACCCTCAGGGACAGGCCAGCCGCTCGCGTGTCCAAGCGCCCCCAGGATGAGACCAATCGCCGCCGAAGCGATTCTCGGGGTCGGCAGATTGCTGTGCCCGACTGCTCCGGTTACGAGGGCTGCTGCAGGCTCTCCTCGAAATCGCAGATTCCACGCGGCAGTCCCCTGTTCAAGCACCCGTGACGCGAACCGTGCAGTAGCCACCGGGTCGTTCGGCAGCCGCAGCATGCTCCCGCCGAACGCAAAATCGACAAGCCCATCCAGGTGTTGCAGCAGCGGACTATACATTCGGCCATAGGCGCGACCATCATAGCCAAGCTCGTGAACAGTACGTGCAAGGTCTCGATACGCGATCGCGGCAGGACCAGTATCGAGCGGGTGAGCATACGACGCGTCCGGCACCACAAACTGTACCCGTTTGCGCAGCTCAAATTCTTTGAAGAACCCCGTTGCAAGTACCAACGGGTGGATCGCTGCGCACACATCATGCACGACGCCTGGTTCGACTGTGTCAGTCGTTCGCAAACCACCGCCGATTACCGGCGCAGTTTCAAAAACCGTCACTGGTACTCCGGCGCGCGCAAGTGTCACTGCGGCAGCCAGACCGTTTGGGCCCGCCCCAACGACAGCAGCCGATCCTGTCATGTTCATAATTCGACTGTAATCAATACAGCCCGTCAGCTGTTCACAGCCTAAAGTAGTTCACACCGTGTCCAGTCGCCATTCCGAAGGCTATTTGTTCAGCCAGCGCCGAGGGCCGCAACATCTGGCACGCCAACTGACCGCATCGCTGTTGCCAACTCATCGGCAAGAATGTTGAACACCTCGTGAACGCCGCGTTCCCCTGCTGCGGCAAGACCGTAGGCGAATGGCCTCCCAGCTGCGACGAGATCTGCCCCTTGACCTAGAGCCGTGACGATGTCACTGCCGCGTCTGACCCCGCCGTCGAGGATCACCTCAGCTTTACCTGCAACCGCGTCAGCCACCTGTGCGACTACATCCAGTGTGGCCGGCTGCCCATCAAACTGACGGCCGCCGTGGTTTGAGACAAACACACCGTCGACCCCAGCTGCAAGCGCTAACTTCGCATCCTCAGGGCACATGATGCCTTTCACAACGAGCTTCCCGCTCCAGCGTGCGCGTAACTCGGCGACATCCTGCCACGTGGCGCGATAGGTGCCATGCCGTGACATCCAGTCGTCCATCTCACCCATCTTGATGCGACGGCCATCGATTTTGTAGCTCCCCCATGTAATGCGGCGACCCATCACCCAGCGGATGAGCCACCCCGGGTGCATCATGACGTTGAACACATCAGCGAGGGGCGGGCGTGGCGGCATGCCTGTGCCGTGCACAATGTCTCGTTCGCGCTTGCTCGACACAGCAACATCACCCGCGATGACGAGCGTGTCGATACCGGCCGCCTTCGCACGAGAAATGTGATCGTCACTGACAGATCGGTCCTCCCAGAACGCAATCTGTGACCACATGCGACCGTGTGAAGCCTCGTAAATTTCCTCAATTGAGCATCCCGACCAGGGACTGTGAATGAACACCGAGCCAGCTGCGTTAGCGGCACGAGCTACTGCAGCATCTGCGTCAGGGTGCAACACGGTCTGTAGTCCCATTGGCGAGACCGCCACCGGCAGAGCGAAGTCGGTACCAAGCACCTGTGTTGAAGTGTCCACTTTACTGATATCGACCATGATGTGCTGCTTCAGGCTCGACTCAGCAAACGCGTGCCGGTTTCGGTGAAGTGTACGTTCATCCAGCGCGCCACCCTCTAAAAAGTCGTAGACCATCTTCGGCAGGCGCTTCTTGGCCTTTGCGCGTGCTGAATCGACGCTGAAGAACGGTGCAGACATGCGGAATCTCCTTGAAAGCTCTGGTGCAGGGTAATGAATATGAGGCGCGTTATTTCAGCACACGTGACAGGAAAAGTCGGGTCCTGTCGTGACTCGGGTCACCAAGCACTTTCTCTGGTGAACCGGCCTCAACAACGACTCCTCCGTCCATGAAGACGACCTGATCAGATACCTCACGAGCAAAGCCAAGCTCATGGGTTACGACGAGCATCGTCATCCCGTCCGCTGCCAAGCCCTTCATCACTTCAAGCACTTCGCCTACGAGTTCAGGATCAAGCGCAGAGGTCGGTTCGTCGAACAGCAATAGCTTTGGCTTCATCGCCAGCGCGCGGGCGATAGCAATCCGCTGCTGCTGACCGCCGGAGAGTTCTTGCGGATACGCGTCAATCTTTTCTAAAAGTCCGACACGGTCCAGCAATACTCGAGCTTCACCAATGACTTCAGCGCGTGGCCGACGTAATACTTGAATCGGCCCCTCGATAATGTTCTCTAGAACGGTGCGATGCGGGAACAGGTTGAAGCGTTGAAACACCATGCCCGTTGCTCGGCGAGACCGAGCAATCGCCTTGGGGCTTGCGGCAATCAGACGACTGCCTCTGCGTTCAGCTCCGACCATCTCGCCGTCGATCATAATTATCCCGGAGTCAGGAGTCTCCAGTCGGTTGACGCAGCGCAGCAATGTTGTCTTGCCCGAACCCGAGGGCCCGATCAAGCAGGTCACTGAACCGCTGCGTATCGTTAGTGAGATGTCTGAGAGCACCACGTCACCGTGGAACGACTTTCGCAGTCCCCTAATGTTCACCATGTTCGTGCTCATGCTGTCGCCTCCGATACATTCGTGCGTTTAGACGGTTTCATTCGACGCGGCTGAAAACCGCGTCCGTAACGCTGTTCAAGCCGCGACTGAAACATGCTGAGCAGGCTCGTCAGCGCGAGGTACCAAATGCAGGCGACGATAAGCAGTGGAATCGTCTGATAGTTGAGAGCGTAAATGATCTGCGCAGAATACAGCAGGTCACTAATCGCGAGCACGCTCACAAGTGACGTGTCTTTCAGCATCGAGATCACGTTATTTCCGGTTGGTGGAATAACGACCCGCATCGCCTGTGGCAAAATGACTCGACTCATGAGTTGGCCACTTTTCATGCCGATCGCACGACCTGCGTCTCGTTGGCCATCATCTACCGATTGGATACCGCTACGAATGATCTCAGCCATGTACGCACCTTGATTAAGCGAGAGACCCAAAAGCGCAGCAACAAGCGGTGTGATGAGCACGTTCGCTGACCCAAGTGCAACACTCGGTCCTCCAAAGGGCAGCCCGAGTGAGACCACCGGATATAGCGCCGCAATGTTGTACCAAAAGATCAGCTGCACGAGCAGTGGCGTGCCACGGAAGAACCATATGTAGACACCAGCGACCCAAGACAACGTACGGTTCAGGGACAGGCGCATGATGGCAAGTACGATTCCGAGGAGGATTCCGACGATCATCGCAATAACGGTAAGCAGCAACGTCAGCCCAACACCGGTGATGATCTGTGGGTGGAACAGGAACTCGAAGACCGTCGACCAGTGGAAACGCTTATTTGTTGCGATGTCCCAAACTGTGCTGACCACAATAAGCAGTACGAAAGCGCTCCCGAGCAGCGGCAGCCAGCGCGGCCTGGGTTGAATCGTAAGCGAACTGAGTGTCGACTGCACTTGTGTCGGCGAGTCGCGGTGTGCGTTGAGTTTCGAAGTCATAATGGTGGTCTCGCGTTACTGTGCCACGTTAATTCGGGCGTCGGTGATCGCTGAACCGTCGACACCATACGATTCAAGAACGTCCTGGTACTCCGGGCTCTCAAGGATCACATCCATCGCTGCTTTGAGCGGATCGAGCAGTCCACTTTCTTGAGGAACGCCAATGGCCACCGCGTCCACATTGTTTTCACCAACGAGTTCAATTTCAGATGTCTGCAAAGCGGCATAGGCGAGGATCGGACCATCAGCGTAGACAGCGTCGCTGCGGCCGCTGGTGAGAGAGCTGATCGCTTGTCTGGTGTCTTTGAATTGCTGGATCTCAAGATCTTGCTCCCCAGCAGCTTCGCATTCCTTGTTTAGCTCCGGAACGTTCGAGGTCATCTGGTAGGACCCAGTGAGCACCGCAACTTTCTGGCCGCAGAGCTTATCGAAGTCAAGGTCGAGCGGGTTGCTGTCGAGAACCACGAGCCCACTTCCGACGTTCATGTATTCAACGAAATCGAGCACCTTCATCCGGTCTTCGGTTGGCGTCATCGATGACACGGTCATGTCATATCTGCCGGCCTCGAGACCAGGAATGATCGAATCAAAGTTCACCACTTCAATCTGAATATCCAGACCGAGCGCACCTGCCACAAGCCGTGCGATGTCCGGGTTGATGCCCGTCATCTGCTTGGTACCCTCACGGTAAAACTGGGTCGGGGGTTCGTTAGTCGGAATGGCAACGTGAAGCTCACCAGTGTCAGCAATATCGTCGGGCAGCAGCTCGGCTGCGTCAGCGACTTCGTCGAAAGTCGGATCGGTTGTCGCACCTGTAGACGGTGCCGTGTCAGATTCGGCGCTCGAGCTACAAGCACCGAGGCCGAGCACGAGCGCAGCCGCTGAAACGCAAACAAGTGCGCGAGAAGTTGGTTGAGTAAACATCATTGTTTTCCTTCTGTCGTGGCGTGTCCTCCCAGTATCCGGAAGATTGTCACCCTGAGGCATAGAGATTTATCCACCAATTCCATAAGTTCGTTAGACTTTTCTCCTATGGATGCAACAAATGTTCAGCTTCCAACGGTCGCGCTCGCGCTCGAGGCCCTCGATCTGGAGGTCGTGCCGGCGGCTTCTCCGACGCATACGGAATTTCTCAAACGCACCTTCTCAGGGGTGCAGTTCTGGGACACGCACCGTCCCTTAGCGAACGCTTCGGGACGAATACTTCTGGTACCCGGAAGTATTGATGAACCGACGCTCATCACGCTTCGTGACGCGTTACGCAACGGCGCAAGCGCAATCGTCATGTCAGAGGAGTACCTGCCTGACGCGGAGCTGTGGCCAGAAATCGTGCAGGCTTCGCTTCTTCTGCATCAAACCATGGACTGGGCAGACACTGCTCTTATGCTCCGCGCAATGTGCGCAACGAATTTCGCACATGAGACCGCTGGCTTTCCACGTGGTGACCTATTCTCACTCGCTCAATCACTTGCTGCGCTCGCTGGCGGTGCGATCAGCATCGTCGACATGAGCGGCCGCGTCGTCGGATACTCTACTCTCCCGGACCAACCCATCGACGAGGTACGGCGAAGCACGACACTCGCACTCCAAGAAGCAGAGTCCCCGCGTGTGGATCGGGATCATCTCGCACTCTCTCGTTCAGCGAAAGCGCTCTGGTTTCCAGCGGGTGAGGCAGGAACCTTTTCGCGTGCAGCGCTTTCGGTGCGCGCACAGAACCAGCAAATCGGCAGTGTCTGGCTGATTGTTCCTGACGAAACGAGACGCGCTGAGGCCTGTGCACTTCTCGACTCGGTTGCAGGTCTCGTCGCCCACCACCTTGTCGAAGCGCGTGATGCTATGTCGGCAGAAGCACAACGAAGCTCAGACCTACTACGGACCCTGCTAGAGAACGAGAGCTTTCGGGGCCGTGCAGCGGCAGAAATCGGCCTTCGCGAATCGCAGGCATATCGTGCGGTGGCGTTTGCGACAAACGGCGGTAGCCACACCAATCCTGTGTTGCCGTCCCGTCGCCACCTTCACCATGTGTGGCTCACCGCACGCAGTTTCTTTTCTTGGACGCACGCGGCGATCCTCGGTGACTACATCCTGTGCTTATTCCCGGATCAAAGCGACGATCTCACGAACTCGTTCGTGAGCCGGGTACTCGATTCGAGTCGTACTCCTTTCGTTGCCGGTATTGGCCCTCGAGGGGAAAGCGCCTCGGCTGTCGCGCTCTCAATGCGTGAATCGATCGCAATTGCCCGCCTCCTCACCGAGCCTTCATTGGTTCGATCGGCATCGGCTACCATGCCCGATGTGCAAGAGTTACTCGGTCTGTCACGACTGCTGCAAAGCTTCAACGACACCGGCACGCTTGACGGCGACGCAGTGAGTCAAGTGCGTGCCTACGACGCACGCAAAGGCACCGAGCTTGCTCTCACGCTTGCGGTGTATCTCGAACACTTTGGCAGCGTGGTGCACACTGCAGAGATCTTACATGTGCATCCAAACACGGTGCGATATCGTCTCGAACAGATGCAGAACGATCTGTCTATTGATCTCTCATCACACCATGTCCGTCTCTGGATCTCGCTGCGTTTCCTCCATGAGCGGCTCAATCCCTGATTCTCATCCAGGGACGCCAGTGTTTGGCGGCCTTTCGCAGAATTAAAGAACCCCCGCAAGTAGAAGCCTTGCGAGGGTTCAGCAGCG
>JBQDFP010000013.1:0-60022 GCA_052085365.1 Canibacter sp.
TACTCAGCTGACTCGTGCACGTCGGTCGCTTCGATGCCTTCGGCACCCTTCGCGTAACCGTCGCGCAGAATCTGCCCGAGGTTCTTGTCGACGTTCGTCCAGTACTGGAAGAAGCGCTCGCGAATATCGTCAATGGTGATGGCGTTGGCCTGGCCCAGCAGCACCTGGTGGAAGCCTTCCTTCTCTTCAGCCGAGAACACGTCACGGTAGAGGGTGCCTGGCTGACCAAAGTCATCGTCTTCGCTGTGCAGCGTGTAGGCGGTGCGCATAAGCTCACCGTCCGACTCCCAGCTTGCTTCGGGCACTGACGGGTCAGCAACCGGTCCGCCACTTTCACCAAATGAATTCGGTGAGTAGACGCGGTGGTCTGCTTTATTGAAGTGGTACTGCATGTTGCCCTGATGCATATAGTTATTGCTCTGAGTTGCATGCGGCTGGTTCACGGGCAGCTGGTTGTAGTTCGTGCCAATACGGTAACGCTGTGCGTCAGCGTATGAGAACACGCGTGCCATCAGCATCTTGTCTGGTGAGATGCCGGTGCCGGGGACCTGGTTTCCTGGTGAGAAGGCTGCCTGCTCAATTTCGGCGAAGAAATTCTCAGGGTTGCGGTTCAGGGTGAACGTACCAACCTTGATGCGCGGGTAGTCCGCCTTTGGCCAGGTTTTGGTGAGGTCGAACGGGTTAAAACGGTAGTCTTTCGCGTCCTCATATGGCATGACCTGAACGTACACGTCCCACTTCGGGTGGTCTCCGCGGTCAATTGCATCGAACAGGTCGCGACGGTAGTAGTCTGCGTCACTGCCGGCAAGCTTTTCTGCCTCTTCAGCGCTGATTGGCTCAACACCCTGCTGCGAGAGGAAGTGGTACTTGACCCAGAAACGCTCGCCTTCGGCGTTGACCCACTGGTAGGTGTGTGAGCCGTAGCCGTTGACGTGGCGCCATGAGCGTGACAGCCCGCGGGGGCCCATCACATAGGTCACCTGGTGAGCTGACTCGGGTGAAAGTGTCCAGAAGTCCCACTGCATGTCGGCATCGCGTAAGCCTGAATCACCGAGGCGCTTCTGTGAGTGGATGAAGTCAGGGAATTTGATGGCGTCGCGCAGGAAGAACGTGGGGGTGTTGTTGCCGACGACGTCAAGGTTGCCCTCTTCGGTGTAGAAACGCAGCGCAAATCCACGTACGTCACGCCAGGTGTCAGGTGAGCCCTGTTCACCAGCAACTGATGAGAAGCGCAAGAGCACCTCTGCTTTCGAACCGGGCTGGAACACTTTAGCGCGGGTGAACTGCGATACGTCTTCGGTGACTTCGAATTCACCGAATGCGCCGCCGCCTTTCGCGTGCGGGTTGCGCTCGGGTACACGCTCGCGGTTAAACGATGCGAGCTTTTCTACGAGGTACCGGTCGTGTAGAACAGTGGGGCCGTCGGCTCCAACTGTGAGTGAGTGTTCGTTACTCGGTACCGGGTCACCGGTTTGAGTAGTGAGACGTTTTTCTGTCATGGCGTTCCTTTCGGCTGGGGTGTAAATAGTGAAAGTTTCTGTTGCTGGATCGACGCTGGGCGAGGTTATCGAGCGTTAGTTCGTAGCGGGTAGCGTGCTAATGCGCTTCGCGGCAGTCACCGCAGAGGCCGTAAAATGTGACGTCTGCTTCGTCGATTTCAAACCCGGAATCGGTCGGGGGGTGTAGACAGGGCGCTTCGCCGAGGTCGCAGGGCACATCATTGACACGCCCGCAGATGCGGCAGACGAGGTGGTGATGGTTGTCGTGTTTGTTCGCTTCGAACAGCGCAGCACCGCCGCCAGCGAGTTCGATTTTGCGTGCGAGGCCGGTGGCACACAGTGCTTCGAGCACGCCGTACACGGTTTGGAGTGAGGTGCCGGCGAGTGAATCGCGCACCTGCGCGAAAACGCGTTCAGCACTCAAGTGCCCGCCCTGTCGCAGCACTTGGAGTGCAGTGAGCCTCGGGCCTGTCACACGCAAACCGGCAGACTGCAGGCTTGAGCGGAGCTCTTCCTGCGAAGCCTGGGCGGCGGAAGCCGCGGGATGCGTTGTGGTGTTCATGACCCCATTATCTCAGGTTTATTTGAATCATTCAAATAAACCTGGCGGGTCTAGCGGTGAGCGAACAGGTTGGCGATTAGTTGCTTTCGGTTTCAGGCGCCACCAGCAGCTGATGCTCTGCGAGCTGGCGATAGAGCGGAACCTCGTTAACCAATTCGTCGTGTGTGCCCTGACCGATGACGTGTCCGTCTTCGATGACGACGATCAAGTCGCTGTCGATCACCGTTGACAAGCGGTGTGCAATAACGAGCATGGTGCGGCCGTCCGACACCGCGTCAAGCGCTTCACGCATGAGTCGTTCGTTCACGCCGTCGAGACTGGCGGTTGACTCGTCGAGCAGCAGCACCGGGGCGTTCGTGAGGAGCGTGCGTGCAATGGCGAGCCGCTGTTTTTCACCGCCCGAAAGCATAATGCCGTGCTCGCCAACCTGAGCGTCAAGCCCTGATTCGAGCCCCGCATGTTCGGCAGACCGCGTCACCAGACCGGCAAGGTTTACCGACTGGAGCACGCGAAGGCATTCAGCGTCAGACACATCAGTGCGACCGAGTGTGAGGTTGTCACGAATTGTTCCCGCAAGAACGGGAGCATCCTGTTCCACGTACCCCAATTGCGCGCGGAGTTCACGTCGGTCGAGACTGCGCAGATCGACCCCGTCAAAGAGAATGCGACCCGAGTCAGGGTCACTGAAACGTTCAATCAACCCGAGCACCGTTGATTTACCCGCGCCAGAAGGACCGACCAATGCTACCCGGGCACCGCGAGGCACTTGGAAACTCACCCCGTGCAACACCGGAGTTTCGACGATCTCTGGCGGCGCCGCCTCAGCATCACGTCGTGAAGCACCGCGTCCACCCTTCACCAGTGACCGTGCATCCACACGTTCCGGCGCTGCGGAGCGATAGGTGAAGTGCACGTCTTCTAGTGAGATTGCAGGGGCGCCGGGCACGCGTGCCTCGTTGAGCGTCACGAGCGAACCTTCTGGAGCTGAGGCACGGTCACGTTCAGTTTCGGTTTCGAGTGTGGTGATGTCGCGAATGCGGCCGAGAGCGCCGAGTGCCTGGTTGATTGCCGAGATAGCGCCGAATGCTTGGCCGAGGGGGGTGATCATGAGGAACACAAAAATGATGAACATGACGAGCTGCGAGATCGTGATCGCGCCAGAGGCAACACGGTAGCCACCAAAGCCCAGCACCACCAGGAACGATGCCTGCAGTGCAATGAACGAGACCGGTACGATGAACGCTGACAGTTTCGCGATCTTCAGACCCAGACGGTAAGCGCTTTCAGCCTGTCCGGTGATCGCAGTCGCCTCCCGGTCTGACGCACCGGCTGCGCGGATCGTTCGCACCCCCGTGATAGCACGGTCAACGCTCGCGGCAAGGTCGCCGACTTTCTCTTGCGCCGCAGTCACATAGGGGCGCATACGACCAGACACGACCACCACCACGACGAGCGCAATCGCAAGCACGGCGAATGTTGCCAAGAACAGGACGGGGTCGATGACGAGCATGCCGATGAGAGCGCCGAAGAACAGCAGGAGTCCACTCATCGCCTCAACGAAGCCCTGCGTGAGCACTGCCCGCAAAAGGGTGGTGTCGCTGCCGATACGAGATACGAGGTCGCCAGAGCGGCGTCGATCAAACTCGGGAATCGGTAAGAACAGCACCTTCGAGATGAGTGATTTCCGGGCGTGTAAGACAACGCCTTCTCCCATGCGCTGCAGCGTGTAATGCTGCAGGCCGTCCAGTATTGCCGCAATCACAACGAGCGCAATGAGCGCCCACACCAACACCCCCAGTGCGGTGTTCGCTTGCACCCGTTCGATGATCTGGCCGACCAGCACGGGCTGCATGAGCGCCGCAATCGCGCTAATAATTCCAAGCGCAAGGGCTAGGCTCAGCAGGCCCTTTTGCGCGAGCAGGTAGGGGATCAGCTCTTTCAGTGATGCCCGGGGTCCACGGCGCACCTGAGGCCCCCCAGCCGAAGGTTCTGTCATGCGCTTGAGTCTAGTTCGGTGAACCTCTCGAACCCTGAAAGGAACCGAGCAGGCATACGACTATTCGCCGCGAATGGCGCGGTTCGTGACGGCCAAATGCAGTGCAGCTTCGGCAGCTTCACGACCTTTGGACTCGCGTGATCCAGGCAGCCCTGAACGGTTGAATGCCTGCTCATCATCATCAACGGTGAGCACACCAAACCCGACCGGCTTATTCGCATCGAGTTGCACCCGAGTGAGCCCATCGGTGACCGCATTCGAGACATAGTCAAAGTGCGGGGTTTCCCCGCGCACAATAACGCCGAGGCAGACGACCGCGTCAAAGCGAGACTTGAGAGCGACCTGCGCGGCCAGAGGTAATTCAAAGGAGCCAGCAACGGCAAAAATCTCGGCGGTGGCGCCCGAGGCGGTAATGGTCTGCTGCGCTGCGGCCGTCATCGCTGCAGTGATTTCTTGATGCCAGCTGCCCGCAATAACGGCCACACGTAGGCCTTCTGCTCGGACTGTGAGGTCAGGTGCGCCCTGTCCACTCATGTCATATTCCTTTCACGGTATGTAAAGAGATTGTGGGAAGTAAGGTGACCTCTACGGGGTCGGAGTCTGATGTGCTTCAGTATTTTGAAACGCATCGGGCTCGAGATCTTCGGGGAGTAGATGCCCCATAAGGTCACGCTTCGCTCGCATATATCCGGCATTTTCGGCATGCACGTCGACAATGAGCGGAACACGTTCAAAAACGTGGACCCCGTGTGCCACCAGTTGCACAACTTTTTCGGGATTATTCGTCAGCAGGCGAATGTTTCTTGCCCCAAGCTCATCAAGAATCTCGGCTGCAGCGTCATACTCGCGCGCGTCACCGGGAAGACCAAGACGAAGGTTTGCTTCGAGCGTGTCGAGACCCTGTTCCTGCAAGGAGTAGGCACGCAGCTTATTCGCAAGACCAATACCGCGCCCCTCCTGTCCGCGCAGATACACCACAATGCCGCCGCTTTCTTGAATCTGTTCGAGCGACGCATTCAACTGCGGACCACATTCGCACTTGAGTGACCCGAACGCTTCACCAGTGAGGCACTCAGAATGTACGCGCACCAGAGCCCGATCTGCAGGGATGCGACCCTCGCTGTCGGTCGCGATCAACGCAACGTGATCCACCCCCAGTTTTCGATCACGGTAAGCGCGAATACGTAGATTCCCGTGCACAGTTGGCACGAGTGTGTCAGCGCGAAGCGAAACACGACGGTGTTCCGCATGCGAATTTTGTGCGTCGTCAGCGGAGTTTCCTGCCGGATCATGCTCTTCAAGGTAGGCAATGAGCTTCTCGATCGTGGTGACGAGCACGTCTTCGCGGGCACCCAGTTTGATGAGCTCTGGCAGGCGCATCATTTCACCGTCATCGCCCACGATCTCAGCAATTACCGCGACCGGGCGGAGCCCCGCAAGCTTCATCAATTCGACCGAAGCCTCAGTGTGGCCGGGACGTTCACGCACGCCGCCATCAACTGCGCGAAGCGGGAGCACATGACCGGGACGGTGCAGGTCAGCGGGCACTGCGTCAGCATCTGCCAGGCGATGCAGTGTGGTCATGCGATCGTGTGCGCTGATACCGGTTGTGACACCTTCTGCCGCGTCAACGGTGACCGTGTATGCAGTGGAGCGGGCGTCTTCGTTGTGTTCCACCATCATGGGCAGGTCAAGTTGGTCGGCGACCTGGTTGGTCATCGGCGCGCAGAGCAGCCCAGAGGAATGCTTCACGGTCCATGAGATGCTGGCCTGTGTGGCAAGCTCAGCTGAGATGATGACATCGCCCTCGTTCTCACGGTTCTCGTCATCAGCGACAATCACCGGCTTACCGATTTTTACCGCGGCAATGGCCTCTTCAATCGACGCAATACTCACGCCACATCTCCGTTCTTCACCTGCGCCGAGTTGACGGCGTCAAATTCTCCCATTCGGGCAACATGTCGTGCCACGATGTCTGTTTCAAGGTTGACCCGATCGCCCGGTTCGAGCCCACCAAGCGTGGTTGCCTCAAGCGTTTCAGGAATCAACGACACTTCCAGCCAGTGCTTGTGTGCGGTGGCAGCAGACACATCAGACACTGTCAGTGACACCCCGTCGAGGGTGATTGACCCTTTATCGACCACAAAACGTGCAACTTCGGATGAGATTGCAAACCGGACCACACGCCATTTCTCGCCAGGCCGCACCTCAATCACCGTCGCGGTGCCGTCAATGTGTCCCTGCACAATGTGACCACCCAGGCGGCTACCGACGAGTGCCGCGCGTTCTACATTGACGCGGCGCCCCGGCTCGACATCATCAAGCGTTGACATGTTCAGTGTTTGTTCCATCACGTCAGCGGTGAACTCATATTCGTCGAATCCGACGACTGTGAGACACACGCCGCTGACAGAGATGGAGTCCCCGTGTGAGGCGTCACCGAGTACTTCGGGTGCTGACACCGTGAGTCGAATACCATCACCTGACGGCACCACATCAGTAACCTGTCCGATCTGTTCAATGAGTCCCGTGAACATGTGGCTGCTCCTTTGTGTGCGGGTTTGGCTGTATTCAGTCTCGGTTGATGGAACGGTGTTGTTTGGCAGGCTATTCCCGGCAGAGGGCGAAACGAGTTCGCCCCTGATCAGTTCGTCGACGCCCAGCTGTACTCGTTCGGTCACCCTCAAGGGCACCGCCTGACCGAGCGTCTCGACACCAATGTCATCAATTGCGACATGCGAACCGCCCAAGAGAGTTGGTGCGGTGTAGATCAAAAACGAGTCGGCGAGCCCCGCACGCACCAGCGCGGCAATCACGGCGGGCCCACCCTCAACAAAGACTGAGGTGATGCCGTAACTGGTGAGCGAAGCGACGGCATGATGCAGGTCAGGGTGTTCGCTCGGGCGCAGGTGGATCGGCTCGGTCAAATCGTGTGCGGCTAACGCAGGATGCTGACGCAGACGCGCATGCTGTGGAATTTCGCGATCACCCACCACCACAGGGATGGGCTGTTCGGCAGCGGGGACCAGCAAATCACCGTTCGTGCCGCGCGCAGTCAGCGAAGGATTATCTGCAATGAGCGTGCCAGTGCCAACCAAGATGGCATCGGCTTCAGCCCTGCGGCAGTGCACGTCATGCCGGGCTTCGGGACCCGTGATCCACTGGCTCGTGCCATCGTCTGCAGCCGCCCGCCCATCTACAGTTTGCGCCCATTTCACGGTGATGTGAGGGCGTGTGCCAGGTGAGGGCGCAGCTCCGTGCTCGTGTGAGGCCGGCCCGACAGATTGGGAATCAAGTGTGGCAGCGTCAGCGGTTTCGAGCCGTTGCCGTTCAAACCAAGGTTCCAGCAAATCTCGTGCCGCACGTGCCTCGACTCCTGCCACTACGGGCACACCACGTGAACGCAAATATTCGGCACCGCCCGAAGCGGCAGCGCTCGGGTCACTCAGCGCATAGACGACGCCGCCAATGCCTGCATCAGCGAGCGCATGCGAGCACGGTCCTGTCCGGCCCGTATGATTGCAGGGTTCAAGCGTGACCGCTGCGGTAAGCTCACCGAGCCGGTCGCGCCACTCGGCCGGTACGTGCGCTAGGGCATCCACTTCTGCGTGTGAGGTTCCCGCGCCCATATGCCAGCCCTCGGCAATGATCCGCCCGTCACCATCGAAGACGACGCAGCCCACTTGTGGATTTTCAGTGTCAGCAGGGCCAAAACGAGCAATCGTCAACGCTCGACGCATAGCCGCAGTGAACTCTGCGGCGCGGAGACTGTTGATGTTTTCGGTGCTCATAGTGTTGGTTTGGCGTTGTAAGCCGTGCGCACCGGGAAGGTCAAAAAGCAGTCGCTTGACCTTTGCTGTTCCTCTCATCCGGACTCGCGCTTGCGCGCATCACCGTCGGTCTCGGAATTTCACCGAGTCAACCTCGCGGGTGCGAGGGTCGCGGACTTTCACCGCCGGTTCGGATTCTCACCGACCCCGGAACACACTGCCACTCTACTCGGATTGTTGTTGCAGTGCATGCGCGTGCTGTCACCGTGCGTCATGTGCGATTACTATCGACAGTATGGCAATGCACAATCTGCAGAGTTCAGAACTGTTGATTATCGATATGCAACATATTTTTGCGGACGATGACAGTGACTGGCAGGCCGAAGGATATTCGGCGGCTGAAACGAATGTTGCTGCACTCGCAAATGCGTGGGCGGATCGCGCCATCTGGACCAGGTTTGTTCGAGACCCTGATGAACCCGGTGCATGGCAGGAATATTACGAGCGGTGGCCAGCCGGCAGGCTGGAGGCCGACGACCCTGCGTGGAACCTGACGCTCACCCCGTCCGCGGGTCAGCGCGTGTTGGATGCACCAACGTTCTCGAAATGGAACTCGCAAATGCAGTCCCTTCTCGAAGACGATACCGTGCTCGTAGTGTGTGGCGTGGCCAGTGACTGCTGTGTCATATCAACGGTGTTGGGTGCGGTTGATGCGGGCCGTAAGGTCATGCTCGTCACGGACGCGTGCGCGGGCGGCACGCGTGACATTCATGATCAGTCCATTGAACTGATGTCATTGTTCGACCCCATGGTTCGGCCGATTACCACTCAAGAAATTCTTGCGGCATTCACGCAGCCGTAGAACCACACTCGAACAGAGTAGGCGCAGTCGAGCAGGGAAGGCGACGTATGGATATCACCGCAGCAGTACAACAGATGACTCCGTGGATGGAGGACACATATACACACCTGCACCAGAATCCTGAACTGTCGATGCAAGAGCATGAAACGGCTGCGTACATTTACGATCGACTCAACACATTCGGGTGTGACGAGATTCACGAAATCGGTGGCGGTGTTGTCGGCGTACTCAAAAACGGCGACGGACCCGTGGTGCTCTACCGTGCCGAACTGGACGGGCTACCCGTAGAAGAGCAAACGGGATTTGAGTACGCGTCGACAAAGACCATGGCAAACCGTGATGGCGCTGAAACCGCGGTGATGCATGCGTGTGGTCATGATTTTCACCTCACGGCCGCGCTTGCGGCGGCTTCGGCGCTCGCCGACAACCGTGATGCATGGTCGGGTACCTACCTTGCACTGTTCCAACCGGGTGAAGAAACGGCTGAAGGGGCGCAAGCGATGGTGGATGCTGGGCTCGTTCAACAGATTCCCCGTCCGGATGTTGCACTCGCGCAGCACGTATTACAGAAACCGGTTGCAGGGAAAGTTGCGATCGCAGCTGGTCCGGTCATGTCGACCGCAGCAAGCGTGCGAGTCACTGTGCACGGCGAGGGGAGTCACGGGTCAATGCCGCATCTCGGGATAGACCCGATCGTGATTGCTGCTTCAATTGTGACGCGGCTGCAGACGCTCGTGTCACGCGAAGTTGATCCTTTCAAAATGGCAGTGGTGACCGTGGGGTCGATTCAAGCGGGGGATACCGCAAATGTGATTCCGGCAACCGCAACTATGCTGCTGAACGTTCGCGCATACGACGAAGACGTGCGTGAGCAACTGCTGACCGGGATTACTCGTATTGTGAACGCGGAGTGTACGGCGGCGAATGTCGCTCACGCACCTGAGATCGAGGTTTTTAACCCGTTCCCGCTCACTGACAATGATGCGCACGCTACCGAACAGGTGCGAACCGCTCTAGTTGCACACTTCGGAGATGCACGAGTCGAGCATCTAGACCCAGTGACCGCGTCGGAAGACTTCAGTATTGTCCCTGACGCCTTCGGCGCTCCTTACGTGTATTGGGCTTTGGGTGGTTTTACCGAAGGGAGTCGTTCGTACCCGAACCACAATCCGCGGTTTGGCCCGGTGATGCAACCCACGCTGACAACCGGCACCCAGGCCGCTCTCGCGGCGATTCTTGCCTATCTCAACAAGTAGGTGGGAA
This sequence comes from Canibacter sp., assembly GCA_052085365.1. Taxonomy (GTDB): domain Bacteria; phylum Actinomycetota; class Actinomycetes; order Actinomycetales; family Microbacteriaceae; genus Canibacter. The sequence continues at coordinate 9,953 of JBQDFP010000013.1, forward strand.
CGTTGCGATCTTGGTTAGCGGTGCAACAGACCCATCGCGTCATACACGCGCTTCAACGTGGCTGAGGCGACTTCGTTTGCGCGTTCAGCTGCGCCGTCAAGGAGGCGATCGAGTTCAGCGGGGTCGTCCAGCAATTCGAGTGTGCGTGCCCGAATCGGTGACAGGCTGCTGTCGACAACCTCGGCGAGACCTTTCTTGAGGTCCCCGTAGCCGCGTCCTTCGTATTCAGCTTCGACTGATTCGATACTGCGACCTGATAGCACGGCGTAAATGGTGAGCAGGTTAGCAACACCTGGCTTCGCGTCACGGTCGAACCGGATCTCACCGTCAGCGTCAGTCACTGCTCGCATAATTTTCTTGCGTGTGACTTTCGGGTCGTCGAGCACATTAATGAGACCCGCTTCACTCGCTGCCGACTTCGACATTTTCGCGGTCGGGTCCTGGAGGTCGTAGATCTTGGCGTTGCTTTTTTGAATTTGGGCTTCGGGCATCACAAAAGTGTCGCCGAAACGTGAATTAAAGCGTTGCGCGAGTGTGCGGGTCAGTTCAACATGCTGACGTTGGTCTTCACCAACCGGCACGAGGTCCGCGTTGTAGAGCAGAATATCTGCCGCCATCAGCACGGGGTATGTGAAGAGCCCGACGCTGGTGGAGTCTGCGCCATAGCGCTGGGACTTGTCTTTGAACTGTGTCATGCGGCTGGCTTCACCGTAACCGGTGATCGTGTTCAACGCCCACGCAAGTTCTGTGTGAGCGGGCACATGCGACTGCACAAACAGGGTCGACTTTGCCGGATCAATACCCGCTGCAATGTACTGCGCTGCAGTTCGCCGGGTGCGCTCGACAAGATCTTTCGATTCTTGCGGCACTGTGATGGCGTGCAGGTTGACTACGCAGAAAAAGCAGTCGAAGCTCTCTTGCAAATCAACCCACTGGGTGAGCGCGCCAATGTAATTGCCGAGGTGCAGCGAGTCTGCCGAGGGCTGCATTCCAGAAAAAATGACGGGCTTACGATCCATCAGGACGCTTCCTTTACCTACCTGTTGAGTGCGGTTCTGGCGCATATTCACACCAAAAACAAGCCTACTACTGTTCATGAGACCACCGGAACGGCTGCACAAATCGCTCTTTCGACGTCGTCACCTCGGCTGTTACTCTTGCCGGTGTCTGACCCGCCGCACGAGGAGCCCTATGAACAACGAAGTCTCGAACTGGGAGGACGTGCTCCTGCAAGTACCGGAAGCCGCAGCGAGTGCCCCTATCGCAAAAGACGCCAGTCTGGATAGTGGGTATGCAGGGTCTGTGCCCAGGTGGGCGTCACCGTTACAGCTCGTGACCTCGCTTGCAGCGGTCGCCGCAGGGCGATCCGGGAAGAAAATCAGCAATATCTTGCGGGCAGATCTCGATCAACGCATGAGATTTGTTCGTAAAGATATGAATACACCAAAGAAAGTCACCGTGGTGAGCATCATTATGCTGGCTGCGGTCTCACTGGGCGTGTTGTTGCTTCCCGCATCGATTACAGATCTTGATGACTATTTTCTCGATGTTGGGATGTCAACGGTGGTGACGGGACTGCTGAGCGCAGGAACGCTTATTGCGTCTGTCATTATCGAGAGGCGCAGTGTGCCCAGGTCCCTGCCTTATGTGCCGGCGCTGCTCATTGTGTATGCGGTCTTATTCACACTCGGTGTGGCTCTGCTCAGTCGGCACATCACGCGCCTTCACTATTGGTTCTTGCCGAGCGCACAAATAGGAGTCGCGCTCGCAGCCATCACCGCACTCGGATACTTCGCATTATTTTTCTGCGTGAGAAAGCAGCCAACGATGCTGCAGGCCCTGCACGGCGATACGCCTCAGGGACGTGAATACGATGATGCGCTTCGTACACACATTACAAAAGTGTTGCGCAGACGCAACGATATTGATCCCGCCGAGTTTCGTGCAGTTTTGGTTTCAGGAGTTAAAGGTCTGTACGACAACCAGACGGTTACCGCAGAGAAGGCAGCGGTCATGCTGCGAGAAGTTGTTGGGATGAGCGAGAGACTTGCGGAACCTCACTAAACCGAATCGAATCACCAAGCAGTAGCGTGATCTTGAAGCCGCTGAAGTGCTCCGCGCTGGTGCGGTCCGTAGTGATGGGCCTCAGCGACCGGTGATGATTGCACTCGCCTGTACACCTGCCTCTCGCGTGGCAACGACCGACAATGAACACAGCAGTATTAGCGCAGCTTGAATCATGTCTCATGCTTCCACGAGTATTGTGGAAGCAGTCAACGATGAGGGGGTGCCTATGGCCCGAGCATCTGGTTCAGCAAATGCAGCTGAGAGCGCCACACGCGCCGTAGATCGTGTCTTTGACTGGGTACTCCACCGCATTCTCACAGGTGAATACCTCGGCGGTGAACCGCTTCGCATCAGGCAGCTCGCCGCAGAAGCCGGCACCAGCGTGATGCCCGTGCGCGAGGCTTTAAACCGTCTGCAAGAGGTAGGGCTTGCGTCGTCAGCGCCGCATCGCGGCACAGTCGTGAAAACCTTCACCAGCACCGAACTGTTGCAAGCGTATGAAGTGCGTGCCCTCCTTGAACGACAAGCGGCGTTTGACGGTGCCGCAAATGTCGACCAGAAACGGGTCACACTCATGTGGGACGCGCTCGAACGGATGGAAGAAGCGGTTCAGCGAGACGACATCTCGCAGGCGCTCGACAACGACGAAGAGATCCACCGTTTGGCCTACCAAGCCAGCGGCAACGATGTGCTCGTTGACACGATTAATGCGCTGTGGTTGCGATGCCGACCATACAAATTTCTCGGCGTGACACGAGACCACGAACACGGAGACACCCACGTATGGGAAACCCAGCGTGGATTTATAGAAGCTGTCGCAGAAGGCAACGTGCATTCCGCCTCAGGAATTATCGCCGACTCACTCGAAAACGCGAGAAGACGAATCGTTGAAACTCTTGAAAATGAACGTGCAACGCCCTAACTGAACGCACGTGCTGCAAACTGTCGACGAATCTCATCGCGGCGAGCGCCTGCTTTCAGCAGCAACGCCAGCAGCACGCGTGCCTTCACGCCATCTAACGTGCCCGCAGGAATCAACCCGAACTGTTGTAGTTCAATTTCAGCACCCGGTGAATCGTACGTTTTCGTGAGCACATTGCCGCGGCCCGTGCGTGAGGCATACACGACCGGCATGTGTTCAGCGACCCGTTGCAGAGCTGCCGCGCTCGCCCCTTTGACATGCCCACCACCCATGCCGTCGATCACCAACCCGGTCACGTCGAGCTGCGTTAGTGCATCGAGTAGCCGTTCAGACCCGTCCATCACTGCAGTTACCAGTGGCACCGTATGGTGTGCTTTGGTGGCGCGTATGGGGTTGTGTGGCAGCAGCCGCGGACGTAACACGAGCACGACCTGCCCCTCACTGATCCACCCCACAGGTCCCACGCTGGGGGAGCCAAAAGCTGCCGGGTTCGAAGTGTGGGTTTTGCGTACCCAGCGCGCTAAATGAATCTCATCATTAAACACCACCACCGACCCGAGTTCAGGTAATGCTTCGTGGCTTGCCGTTACTATCGCGGCCGCAAGGTTTGCTGCACCGTCTGCGCCCGGTCTTGATGGGTCGCGCATCGCTCCCGAGACAACAACCGGATAGTCTGCGCCCAGCAGTAGGTCGAGCGCGTACGACACTTCTTCAACTGTGTCAGTTCCCTGGGTGATCACGACGCCGTCGATCCCGCTGGCATACTGCCTGCGCACCTCATCGGCAAGATCAATGAGCTCATCAAAGGTGATTTCGACGGAGTCACGCGTGCTCCACGTCACTGGCTTCACGTCAACATGTAAATCGGTGAGCCCGTAACTTTCGAGCATATCTTCGGCGGTGAGGGTGGGCTGCACCGCGGAGGAGCCTTCTGCCGGTGTGCACGAGATGGTTCCGCCGAGCGAAATGATCGCAACAGTTTTGGACATGGTCGATATTCCTAACGCGTAAAGAATTCCCGAGGATTATTCGTCAGCACCTCGTGTCCCGATTCGGTGACCGCAACCGTTTCACTCATTGCCGCGCCACCGGCAAACAGCAGCATGTGGAACACCATGCCTGGTTGGAGTTTGTAGTCGCTTCGTGCATCAATATCGAGCGAGAAGTCACCCGATGTGGGGTGGAATTGGATGCCGAGGCCATACCCGACCCGGTTGTCGTAGCGGTCAACGAGGCCCGCGTGTAATAACGGTTCGCGGCAGGCGGCCGCAATCTCGCGTGCCGGCACTCCCGGACCCATGCGGCTGATGCCGTCATCTTGCGCGGCTGTCACAATTTCTGATGCTTTCTCGACGCTGGCATCACGGGCACCAATAATGCCTGCGCGTTCCTGTTTGGCCCAATACTGTTTATATATGCCGCCGAGTTCGACCCGGAATCGGTCGCCTGCCTCAATTGTGCGGTTGAACTGTTGCCCGTGCAGTTGAATGGTGCGCCAGCCCGTGCAAATTGTGCCGCCAAGCCCACCCAAGAAACCATCGTGCCCGTTTTGGGCCTGTGCAGTCGCGATTGCTGCGGCAAGATCTTGCTCTGATGCGCCTACCTGTGCTGCCTCTATACCGGCGGCAACTGCGGCGCTCGCGATCACCCCCGCCTGACGCATGTAGTCAAGTTCTGCCGGAGATTTAATTTGTTGGAGCCGTTCTACGATGCGCGCGGACGACACCAGATCATGCCCGTCGAGAACCCGGCGTACGTGCTCAAACCGGTCGAGCCACAAGAACTGCGAATCAAACTCGAGACCGATGCGTGCATGAGAGGCCGGGGTCACCGCCCGCACCGCCTCTGCCAGAAACGCGTATGGGTCTTCGCCGTCCCAGTAGTTGTGTCGCTCATTTACCCATGACAGTTCTTCAGCGACTGGGTTCTCGAGTGCGCGACTGACCAGGCGCGGCTCACCTGATTGCCCTATCACGAGTGCGTGATAGGCAAAGAAACCGTCATGCCAGAAGCCGCTTAACCAGGCAATGTTCTCGGGCTGGTGAATCACGAGCGTATCGATGTTTTCACGCTTCATGAGTTCTTGAACGGCGGCCGCGCGTTGCTCATATTCGGCGACCGAAAAAAGTAAACGCTGAGCAATAGTGCCGGCGCCAACGTGACGGGTGGGGTCTGTTGAATGATCAAGATGGGTCACGATGTTCTCCCTGACAATTTGAATAGTGTGAAGTCGGGCGGGGTTAGATCAAGATTCGAATATCAGTGATCACGGAACAGCACGCCGGAACCCTCGAGCTGATCTGGGACGCCCGCCTTACGGAGGCAGTCCCACACAGTTGCTTGGTTGCTGGTGATTACGGGCTTCCCGAGTCGCTGTTCAAGACGGTCAACAATTTCGGTTGACCTCAGGGCGCCGCAGCTAATGAACAGCGCATCACTGTCAGGGTCATCGACTTCAGCACCGAACTGTTCAAGGTAGTCGGGCGAGACCCGCGCCATATCTTCATCGTCCGCGATGCCGAGGCCAGAAATATTGAGTACGTCGTAGCCGCGTTCGACGAGATAATTTCGCTCGATCTCATTGACTTCGTCGACATACGGGGTTGCCACACTGATACGTTTTGCCCCGACCGCGTCCAAGGCATTCATGACTGCGGTAATGAGCGATGTGGGTGTTGCGCCGGGTGCGCCACGTTGCAGTTCAGCAAAGACGCGATCTTCGCCAATAACGACGCTTCCTGAGGTGCAGCCGTAGCAGATCACGTCGAGTGGCAGATCGGGCAGAATCATGCCCGCGGCGTCGCCAATGTGCGGTGCCATGGCTGTGAGAGTTTCAACATTCACCGCATTGGCCATGGGTGCGCGTTGGAAGTAGACGCCAACCCCGGGCGGAGTCAGGCGAAAGATTTCGTGTTCCATCGTCTGTTCCATGGCCAGCAAGACGAAACCGATTCGTCCACGACCGTTCAGCCCATGGTCGAATTCGATGTCGTCCCGGTACGGAGCCTGTGTGGATGATGTGGGTGAATTTGGGGTCGTCACAATTGCTCCCTTGCCTATTTGGGGTGGATCAGTGTGCTTGCGAGGTGAATTGGGCTACGCTGGTGACTTTCGAAGGTATCGCGGGTCCCACTGCAGGCGTGATCGGTACGCTCAGTATGATATGTGTGATCACAAATTGTCAACGAGGAGATATAGCGCCCCGAGTGTAAAAATGTGAGATTTGTTGAAGAATGTTCCCTGATCGTAAAGAAACAGCGACTTTTTAGGAAAAAGTTGCAATCAGCTTGACTCGACGGTTGTGCTGGATAAGAATGCCAATAATTCATTTTGTGATCACAGGGTTATTGATGTGATCGATACACATTCTGATACGCGCAAGATTGGAGTTCTCGTCCCGCACCCGTTCAGTCCATCAGCAGCGTTGCTGAATCACTCCACAACCCGTAACCAATAGGAAGGGCCGAGACCGAGATGACCGCCACTAACCCGTCCCATGTAGACGCTGAGCAGAAAGAGATAGCTCGGCGAGCGAGAAAGCCCATGCTTGCAGCATCCATGGGCACATTCATTGAGTTCTTTGATTACGCTTCATATTCATACCTGGCAACCACCATTGCGGTGGTGTTTTTCCCGAGCGACACCGGCGCTGTTGCGACACTTCAGGTATTCGCGCTGTTCGCGGTATCGTTTGCGATGCGTCCGATCGGGGCGCTCTTCTGGGGACACTTCGGTGACAAAATTGGCCGAAAACGCACGCTCACGCTGACGATTATTGGTATCGGTATTGCCACAACGTTGATCGGTGTCCTTCCGGGCCATGACCAGATCGGCCTGTTTGCGCCACTCCTGCTGGTGATTCTGCGACTATTCCAGAGCTTCTGCACTGCCGGCGAATACTCGGGTGCTGCGGTGATGATCGCGGAGTTTGCACCGGTTGCTAAGCGTGCCCGCTATATTTCAGCAATCCCGATCAGCACCGCGAGCGGCTTCCTGGCTGCGTCACTGCTGGTGACCGGGCTGTATGGCTGGCTTGACGGCGAAACGATGGCAGCGTGGGGCTGGCGTGTCCCGTTCCTCCTTGCGGCCCCAATGATGGGCATCGCGGTGTTCCTGCGTACTCACATTGATGAGACCCCAGTGTTTAAAGAAGCAGTGGACACGGGCACAATCTCACTGACCCCGACCCGCGATATTTTTGTTCAGCACTGGCGTCCGCTCGTGCGCACGATCCTCATCATGGGTATTAACGCCGCAGGCTACTACCTCGTGCTCGGCTATATGGCCACATACCTTGAAGTCTCAGTCGGTTTCAGCGCATTCCAAGCCAACGCGATTATGACGGTCGCCCTGTTTGTCTACCTGCCAATGCTCTACATCGGCGCAGTATGTGCAGATAAATTCGGACGAAAACCGGTGTTGCTTGCCAGCGGTATTGGGTTCTTAGTGTTGAGCATTCCAATATTCCTTCTGCTTGGCCCGGCCGGCTTCTTCACGGCAATGCTGATTCAGTTGCTGTTCGTATTCATCTTCTCGCTTAACGACTCCACCTTCCCGACGTTCTTCTCCGAGAGCTTCCCGGCAAACGTTCGCTACAGCGGCTTCGCCCTGCCGTTCAACCTCGGTGTAGCAATCTTCGGCGGTACCGCACCATTTGTTGCCGACTGGTTGATTGCGGCTACCGGTGACACCATCATGCCGGCCTACGTTGTGATGTTCGTCGCCCTGTTGGGAACTGTGGCGCTGTTCATGTCGAAAGAATCTTCACCGTTGAAACAACGGAAGATTAAGGATGCATAGGTCATGACCACAACGGTCATCGGTGCTGGAATTGCGGGGCTCTCCTGCGCGTTCGAGCTCGTTGACCGAGGCGAAGACGTGGCCGTTCTCGATAGCGGCCACGTCGGCGCCGCCGCCTCTGCAGGCAACGCTGGCTGGGTGACCCCGTTCCTGTCGGCGCCCCGAGCAGCACCCGGAGCCTTCGCCGATGCGATGCGCAATTTTGTGCGACCCGACGGTGCCGCCAAAATGCATCCCCACCTCGAACCACGATTCGTGACATGGGCGCTCGGCTTCTTGCGTGCCAGCAGAATCAACCGCAGCACACGCGGAACCTACGCGCTGCAGCAACTTGCCCGTCACGCAAACTCCGCCTACGACCGGCTGCGAGAGCGCGGTCTAGAAATCGAGGAGCATCGAACCGGGCTCGGAGTAGTATTCCAACGCGAAGATAACCTGCGCAAGTATGAACAACTCGTGCAGAAGATGCACGGCCTAGGCTACACCGGCCGAATCACGCGTATGCAGGGCGATCAGATGCGCGCGTTCGACCCCGCAATCAACCGCAGCATGGCTGGTGTGCTGCACTTGGAATCAGAACGACATGTCCGACCCGAGTCCGTTACTCGAGCGCTCGCCGATGCGGTCCGGCAGCGCGGCGGAACAATTCACGAACACGAATATGTCACCCGCATCACCCGTACCGGCGCCGGAAAATGGCGGGTCGCCACGGACTCCGGCCAGGTCAGCATTTCAGACCGGGTAGTTGTGGCCGCCGGGTTTCACACGAAAGAACTTCTGAAGCGGCTCCGGGTGCGTGTGCCGATCGAAGCAGCAAAAGGGGTCAGCGCCACCATCACGGGCGAAGGCCAGGCGCCAGCACACGCACTCAAACTCTTCGAAGACATGGTCGCATGCTCGCCATTCGATGACGGCCTGCGCCTGTCAGGCACCTTCGATATCGGTGACCGCTCAACTCGCATCAACGACAAGCGACTCGCCATGATTATTGCTCAGGGGCAACGCTACCTTGAAAACTGGCATCCCACGCGCGCTGACATCGAATGGGCAGGACACAGACCGACCAGCGCCGATGACCTACCTATTGTTGGGGAAGTGTCTGGCCAACCAGGTCTCTATCTCGCCAGTGGTCACGGCACTCTCGGCATCACCCTCGGCCCCATCACCGGGGCGCTCGCAGCGAAAGAGCTGCTTGACGGTGAACCGCAAGAACTGCTGCAGCCGTTTCGACTCGAACGGTTCCCGCGTTGGGTGTAGCGCAGAGTCCGCTGCTAGCTCAGTGTGTAATCCACGACGACCGGTGCGTGATCTGACCACCGAGCATCATAGCTCGGGTAGCGATCCACCTTATAGTCCACCACCCGTTCAGCGAGCTCAGGGGTCACCACGTGATAGTCGATGCGCCAGCCGGTGTCATTGTCGAATGCTTGACCGCGGTTTGACCACCACGTGTACGGGCCGTCAACTTCACCAGCCCAGGTGCGTCCGACATCGATCCACCCGTGACCGACCCCTTCACTTTCGTCAACACCAACAACATTTTCACCACGTGGACCAAAGAAGCGATCAAAGTAGGCGCGTTCTGCCGGTAAGAACCCACTCTTCTTGCGATTGCCGCGCCAATTCTTAATATCAAGTTCACGGTGCCCCACATTGAGGTCACCCACTAACGCAACCAGGGCGCCGTCACTGGCAAGCTCATCGAGGCGAGCACCCATTGCTTCGAGCATCGCCCACTTTGATTCTTGGCGTGGCGTATCAACTTCACCGGAATGCATATAGACACTGATGACCGTGATTTTGGTTCCGTCGAAATCAAAATCGGCTTCCAGCCAACGACCTCCGCTTGCGGCATCTTCACCGCCGACCCCTTCACGGTGCGCGGTTGCGGGTGTACGGCTCAACAGTGCGACACCAGCCCGGCCTTTCTGCGGCGCGGGATCATGCAGAATGTGCCAACCGTCCGCGACGAGTCCCTCAATATGTTCGAGGTCAGCCCGCACCTCTTGTAACGCGACCACGTCGGCGCCACGAGTTTCAAGCCACTCACCCATACCTTTCCGATATGCGGCACGGATTCCGTTGACGTTCACTGAAGCAATACGCACATTTTTACCCATGTCACCCAGTCTAAGGGCGAGGTCAGACTAGAATGAATCTGTTTCTTGTCGCGCATGCATTTCACGGCGGCAACTCTACCCCCAACAACGAAGTAGGCAGCATGTCAAAAACCGCCACAGATTCCCAGGTTTCAGCTGGGAAATCCGAGGCAAAAGGCCTGAGTGCCGGAAGCCTCGGCCTCGTCAGCTCAACCGTGATTGGGCTCGCATCGACCGCGCCGCTCTATTCACTCGCGGCCACGCTGGGATATGTGATTATTGCGGTTGGCCCGCAAGCTCCCGTCGCAATTATCGTTGCGTGCATTCCCATGATTTTTGCGGCCTTCGCATACCAAGAGCTGAATAAAGAAATGCCCGACTGTGGCACAACATTTGTATGGGGTGCAAAAGCATTTGGTCCCATCACCGGGTGGATCGGCGGCTGGGCCGTCGCAGTGGCATCGGTGATGGTGCTTGCCAACGTGGGAGAAATTTCTGGACAGTATTTCTGGTTGCTGCTCGGTAATCAGGAGTTCGCCGACAGTCGGCCCATCGTGGTCGCCACATCGGTCGTATTTATGGCCGTGATGACGTTCATCTCAACAGTGGGCGTGCAGATCGGTGCTCGCATGCAGATGACGCTGATGATTATTCAGTATCTCGCGCTTGCGCTGTTTGCGATTCTGGCGACGGTGAACGCTCTGAATGGCTCGAACGAAGCATCGATTGCATTTGATTGGAACTGGTTCAACCCGGCAGAAATCGAGTCATATTCGGGCTTTATGCAAGCCGTCTTACTTGTCCTGTTCATTTATTGGGGGTGGGACACCTGCCTGGCATTGAACGAAGAAACCAAAAACCCACGCAAGACCCCTGGCCGCGCGGCGCTCACCGGCATCGTGATCTTGATCGTTACCTACGTGGGTGTTTCGATCGCTGCAATGATGTATGCCGGGTTTGGGGACTCGAAGCTGGGGCTGACGAACCCGGAACACATTGACGACGTGTTTAGCGCCCTCAGTGACGCACTGTTTGGTCCTTGGGGATGGTTCTTGATTCTCGCAGTGATGATCTCTGCCGCATCATCAACCCAGACAACGATTCTGCCGACCGCTCGCGGCACGCTCTCCATGGCGGTCTACGGCGCCCTGCCAAAGAAGTTCGCCGAACTGCACCCCAAGTTCAAAACCCCATGGTTCTCAACCACAGTGATGGGTGTGTCAGCGATCGTATATTACGTGGGCATGTCGATCATTTCAGAAGACGTGCTTGCAGACTCGCTCACCTCAATGGGGCTTGCCGTGGCGCTCTACTACGCGATTACCTCATTCGCCTGTGTCTGGTACTACCGCAAGACCCTGCGCGATAGCGCTCGAAATTTGTGGATGCGTGGCATTTTCCCAGTATTGGGCGGCCTCCTGCTCGGGTACGCGTTCGTACAGTCATCGTTCGACATGATCAGCGTTGACTACAGCGAGACCGTGTTGCTGGGTGTCGGTGGTGCCTTCGTGATCGGCATCGGTGCGATCTTCGTCGGCTTCATTCTGATGGCGATCTGGTGGGTGCGACCAAACTCGAAGCCGTACTTCCGTGGTGAAAGCTTGAACCGTGACACCCCGGTGCTGGTGCCCGACGAATAGACCGTCGGAACACCCGCACCAGCTGTGGGGCGCTAATCCAGTGTGACCGCGCGTCCTTCAGCGTCAGATTGGCGTGCCGCATCAAGCACGGCGATCGTGTGCAATGCTTCGTCGAGTGTGACCTTCAGCGGTGCACCATCGGCAATAGTGGCATGGAAGGCTCGATAGTAGTCGGTGTAGTCCGATGCTGCCGATGGCACAAGGGTCTGACCGTCAGCGGTCGACAGAGTGCCCCAAACACTTCGATCGGCAACACCCCATTCGTTTGCCGTTGCGGGTCGTTCACCTGCTAGTGCTTGATCGACCTGCACATCATTCATGCGTGATGTGTATGAGCCGAGACTGCCGTAGACGATCATGCCGCGCTCAGCACGGTACGCGAGCTTACTGGACGAGACCGCGCTGTAGACGCCCGACTCGTGGTGAAGCCCGAGCGAGAACCCAATATCGACTTGGCTGGTGTCGGTCGAGTCAGTGTCCCGGTCTCGAGGGCTCTTCTCGATATCGATCCAGTCCAGGTGTGCGTCCACACGCTTCACTGGTCCAAACAACTGAATCACCTGATCGACCACGTGTGCGCCAAGGTCGCGCAGAAGCCCATCACCCGGGCCTGCTTCGAGCGTGCCAGGGGAGTCTTGGTCGAGACAAAGTTTGAGCGCCACGGGGTGCCAAGTTTGCCCTCATCGATCACGTTTCGCAGCGTCACAAAGTCGGTGTCCCAACGGCGGTTTTGAAACACCGTGAGAACCTTCCCCGCATTTTTTGCGGCCGCCGCGAGTTCGACGGCAACGTCAAGGTTGGGAGCGAATGGTTTATCAGCAACCACATGCACGCCACGTTCAAGGGCACGCAGCACAAGTTCACGACGCGTTGACGGAGGGGTGGTGATTGTGACCGCGTCAACACCCGCATCAATCAGATCGTCGAGGGTGTCAAACGTCGGCACGCCAGGGGCGTCCTGTTCGACTTCGGCTTGGCGTTCAGGAGAACGGGTGACGACACCGACGAGTTCCCACTCGGTCGCTGCCTGAATGTACGGCATGTGGAAGATTCGACCACCGAATCCATAACCCACGAGTCCAATACGCATGCTGTGCCTCCCTGAAAATTCAGAATGTTCGAATGACCTACACCGTACACACGCCCGGTGGTAGTCCGATTAACGCACTTCGATGCTCGGCCGATCCGCCTGACTGTGCTGATGCCAATGTGGGTACGGCAATGAGGGCGCACTGACACGGTTCAGCGTCTCAAGCGCGTCAGCTGGCAATTTAAAGTTGGCCACTTCGAGATTACGTCGGAGTTGGTCGGGTCGTTTCGCTCCCATCAAAATTGAAGTGACTCCCGGCTGCTGCAGTGTCCACGCAAGCGCGACCGTCGCCGGGGCAGCCCCAACACCTTCCGCAACTTCTACGAGTGCTTCAACAAGGTCGAACACCGGCTCCCAGTCAGCGATCGGGGGTTCGTTCCAGCCATCGTTGTGGCGACCAGATTCTGGCCAGGGTTCGTTGCGTCGATATTTGCCAGTCAAGATCCCCTGCGCGAGCGGGCTCCAGATCACGTTAGAGATGCCACGCTTAGTAGCTTCGGGAAGCAGCTCGTGCTCTGCCTCACGGTTCAACATTGAAAAGTACAGTTGGTGGCATGACATGAGTGAGCCGGCATTCAACGCCAACTCGGTCAGCTGTGACGCGGTGAAGTTTGAACAGCCAATGGTGCGAACTTTACCGGCACGAACCAGTTCCTCCATAGCGCCAAGGGACTCATCGAGTGCGGTGTGTTCGTCAGGGCCGTGAAACATGTACAGGTCGATGTAGTCCGTTTTGAGGCGCTTCAAGCTGGCGTTGCACTGCTCAACAATATGTTTGCGTGACAGGCCGCGTTCGTTGATTCCGTCACCGACTTTTTGGCCGACTTTTGAAGTCACGACGACACGGTCACGCACCCCACGCAGGGTCTCTCCGAGAAAGGTTTCACCGTCCCCACCGCCGTAGTTATTCGCGGTGTCAAACGAGTTCACCCCAGCATCGAGAGCCAGGTGAACGAGATCGCGAGTTTGTTCGAGAGTCACTCCACCGACGGGCGGGGTGCCGCCGAATGTCGCGCTACCGAGGGTGAGTTCTGAAATCATGATGCCGCTATGGCCGAGCAACTGATATTTCATACGGTTTCCTTGGGGTGTTGATGTGGTGGGTGGATCCGCCCAGATGCGTTGATAACTAGAGGCGAATCAAGATCTTGAGGTCAGAACCATTGGGGTCTGCGAGCGCGTCGTATGCGTCGGTGAGGTCTTCGAGGTCGACCGTGTTTGTGACGACCTGCTCCACCGGGAAATTGTCTGAGTCCATCAGTCCAATAACTCGCGGCCAGCTCGTGACCGGATAGGTGTAGACGCCGCGATACGTGACGTCGCGCATGGTGAGCTGTGCCGCGGCATCGAACGTTGTGGGGCGCACGGTCATTGCGGTTTGTACTATCGTGCCGCCCAAGGTGATGTTTGCTAGGCATGCGTCGAGTGCAGGCTGGCTGCCGGAAGCTTCAATGCAGGCGTCGAAACCGCCGCCGGTGAGCTCGCGTGTAATCGCGGCAAGATCTTCGCTTGTCGGGTCAACAATTCGGGTGATGCCGAGTTGTTCAGCGAGTGCGCGACGCGTGGCATTGGGTTCGGAGAGCACCACGGTGCCAGCACCTGAGGCCTGTGCGACGAGCGCAACCAGTTGACCGATCGGGCCGCCGCCGGTGACAAGCAATGACCCGCCAGGGCGTAGGCCTGTGCTTTCAAATGAATGCACGGCTACCGCAGTGGGTTCGACAAGTGCACCGAGCGCGAAGGACATACCCGTGTGAAGTTTCGTCACTTGGTTTTCGCGCAGTATCGCATATTCTGCGAGGCCACCCCAGGCTCCGCTGTATCCGGTTGCTGCGAGGTTTTCGCACGTGTGCTGGCGTCCCGCCAAGCATTGGCTGCATTCGCCGCAGTATATTTGTGGCATGGCTGCGACGGGGTCGCCGGGCGCGACGCTGGTGACCCGGTCACCGACTGCGACGATTTCGCCAGAGAACTCGTGACCCGGAATGACCGGGACTGACACCCCCGTCACCGGGTGGGGTTCGACCGGGCTGTGAATCGGGCCGTGTGCGTACTCGTGCAGGTCGGTCCCGCAGATACCGCATTCACGGACCCGCATTAGGATGTCGAGGGGGCCGAGGTCGGCTGGCTGCGGTGTCGGGATCTCTTCAATACGGAGGTCACCGGCGGTGTAAAAGCGTGCGGCCCGCATGGTTGCGGGAATGTTCGTGGTGGACAACATTGGCCTCTCTCGTGTGAACAATCGAGCCCTTTGATTCTCGCACACAAAACAGGCTGACCGCTATGTGATTGAAATGGGTGTCAGCTTATCTCGGCTATTCGTGAGCAGGTATTTCCGTGAACGTCAGGGACTTGTGAAACTGTTCGTGAAAGGCAATGAACTCTTTCGTGTGGTCAAAACTCATGTGCGTCTCGTGGGCGGCTTGATCCACCCATGACTCGATAAAGACGAGCCGATCAGGGTCATCGGTGCAGGTGAAAAAGTCATATGCAATACAGCCGGCCTCAGCGCGCGTGGCCTGCTGTGCTTCAGGCGCACGCTCGAGAATGCGATCACGCGTTCCAGGTTCGAGAGCAATATCGATAACAAATTTGTAGGCCACGGATTCCCCT
The DNA here is from genome assembly GCA_052085365.1 of Canibacter sp. Lineage (GTDB taxonomy): Bacteria > Actinomycetota > Actinomycetes > Actinomycetales > Microbacteriaceae > Canibacter. The sequence continues at coordinate 25,184 of JBQDFP010000013.1, forward strand.
AACAATGCGGTTTCACAGCAACACAGGTGACCAGAGTATCGAGGGTGCGATGTAATAGGTACTAACAAATCAAAATAATTCACTTGCGAAGGAGCTAACATGATTGCCGCATTTTCAGTCGCACCCAGCGGAGGACCTGCCAATGAAGACGGTTCAGTGCATGAAGCTGTCGCTGAAGCAGTGAAGGTTGTGCGCGCTTCGGGACTGCCGCACCGAACCTCAAGTATGTTCACCGAAATCGAGGGCGAATGGGACGAAGTTTTCGATGTCATCAAGCGCGCAACCGATGCCGTGATGCCATACGGTGCACGTGTCGGACTTGTGGTGAAAGCCGACATCCGCCCCGGACGCACCGGTGAAATCGACGGCAAGCTCGAACGTCTGGAGCGCGCCATCGAATCAGACAATTAGAGATCAGTAGTGCACCTGCTCTCAGCGAAACGCTCACCCTGAGGCGAACAACCACCCCATTTGTCACTGATCCGGGGTACTTTATGCATCATGAGTCATGTCGGTGGAGGCGGAAGGCGCGGGTCGCGCATTTCTTCTGTCGACTCCGAAAAACAGCGTGAACTCAACGCGCAAGCGCCGAAAGTAGAACATCTGGGTCGGCGTATTGCGGGCCTATTTAAACCGTATCGCGGCTCTATCGCTGTGATGCTGTTACTGGTGCTTGGGTCATCGACGCTCGCAGTCGTACCGCCGCTTGTGACGCAGCGTATTTTTGATGACGCCCTATTTCCTGAACAGGGCGGGCCCTATATGCGCCTGCTTGCATGGCTCGTCGCGCTCATGATTGGGCTATTTTTGGCGTCCGCACTTTTGTCTATTTTTCAGACCATGCTGACAGCGCGAGTCGGCAACCGGGTGATGGGTGATCTACGCGTCTCACTTTTCACCAAACTGCAGGGGATGGATCTCGCGTTCTTCACGAGAACACGCACGGGTACGATCCAGTCGCGGTTACAAAATGATGTTGGCGGAGTCGCGTCAGTCTTAAGTAACACGGTTTCGAGCGTGGTAGGGAACACCGTCACCGTGCTGTCGGCACTCGTAGCGATGCTGCTGTTGAGTTGGCAGCTCACGATTGTCGCAGTCATCATCATGCCGTTTCTGGTGATTATGCAGCGGCGGATCGGTGCCGTGCGTGCGAGAATCGCTGCCGCGACACAGGAATCGCTGTCTGAAATGACGGCGATTACCGGTGAAGCGCTTTCAGTGTCCGGGATGTTGCTCGCCAAGACATTCTCACGCCAGCCTGCCGAGATCACACGCTACTCTGATGAAAACGATCGCCAAGTGCATTTGCAGGTCAGGCAGACAATGAGCGGTCAACTTTTCTTCGCAATCGTGAACGTGTGCATGTCGGCGATTCCCGCGGTGATCTATCTCGTGGCGGGGTGGATCATTACACAAACAGGTGGGCCCCAAATGCAAGTGCTCACCGCCGGAACGATAGTTGCATTCACGACTGTGCAGTCGCGGCTGCTCTTCCCGCTCATGGGGCTCATGCGCATTGCACTCGACCTGCAGACTTCAGGTGCGCTTTTTGCACGTATTTTTGAATACCTGGATTTGAAACCGCAGGTGTATGATCGTCCGAATGCGCGGCCGGCTCCACGTGTCGGCGAACGTGCCACTGCGTCACCGGTGATTGAATTCGATGACGTCTCGTTCCGCTACCCCGACCAAGGGCACGACTCGAAACCCACGCTCGACCGGCTCTCGTTCACGGTCCAACCTGGTGAGTTCGTAGCGTTCGTAGGTGCGTCAGGGTCTGGGAAGACCACGACCGGGTATTTGATCCCACGGTTGTATGATTCCAGCGCAGGAACGGTGCGTTTCGCAGGTGAAGACGTTCGTGAGCTTGAGGGCGACAGCCTCATGAACCAGATCGGGTTCGTTACCCAACAGCCCTACCTGTTCCATGCCTCAATTGCTGACAACCTGCGTTACGGTAAGCCCGACGCCACTGATAACGAGTTGTGTGAGGCTGCAAAGCTCGCCAATATTGCCGACACGATTGATCGTTTCGATGACGGTTACGACACAGTCGTGGGCGAGCGCGGATATCGACTTTCGGGTGGGGAACAGCAACGTATCGCGATCGCGCGCGTGCTGCTGAAAAACCCGCCAGTGCTTGTCCTTGACGAAGCAACGAGTGCGCTCGACACGGTCAGTGAACGACATGTGCAGGACGCCCTTGAAGGAGCACGTGCAGGCCGCACCACTATTGCGATCGCGCACCGGCTGTCAACGACTGTTGACGCAGACCGTATTTTTGTGATAGACCGGGGGCGCATCATTGAGCGCGGCACCCATGACCAGCTACTTGAGCGGCGCGGAACCTACTCGACACTGTTCTCACGGCAGCACAGCGGAACCAATGAATAACACCCCGACAGTGGCGAGATCGGTGAGATCTCTTGCACTGCCGGGGTGTGGTCATGCTCCCTGTGGAAAGTGAGCATGATGTTGTTGTCACATTAGATCAAGCGTGGTTCGCCAACGTCAGCCATGCTCGGGTCAATGTCCCATTTCTCGAGCAGATCTGGCATCTCGTCTGAATCGAGAAGTTCGTTCACGTAGTCGTTGAACGCGTCACGCAGTTCCGGGTTATCCTTGCTGAACGGAAGGCCGGTCTGGATCGGATCAACGGTGGTTGCGAGTCGCTCGTCCGGTTCGAGAATCGAGATCGTTGCATCATCCGAGTAGTAGTTCACACTTGAGGAGACGTCAACGGCCACATCAATACGACCTGACTTGAGATCTTCTGCAAGCAGTGTCGCTTCAGGATAGGTAGTGACCTGTCCTGGGAACGCCTTCTCAAGTTCGCCCTGCACGACGTAGCCCTGCACGGCACCGATCTTCAGGCCGTCAATCTCGTCCCAGGTCGAGTATTCTTTCGGAGCGGCAACGATGACACCGTCGAGGTACATCGGGTCACTCAGGGCAAGGATTTCATCACGCTCTGCTGTGCGTGACCAACCGCCGAGGGACGTGTCGACGCGTTCTTGTTCCACTGACGTGACCGCAGCGGTTGCGCCAACAGTAACGGGGTTAATGGGGAGGCACTCTGCCTCAGCAAATCCCTTGATAATATCTGCGTCGAGACCGTCGAAGCCACCCTCACCTTCGGGAATGACTAGTGGCGGCATATCTGAAATGCCAACGGTGAGTTCACCTTCGCTCACCGTGGTTAGGCCGCTGTGGGCGGGTTCGCAGTCGTCGGCAATGTCAGTGCCACCGCCGCCGCCTCCTGAACATCCGGTTAGGGTTAGTCCGAGTACGCCTGCGGCTGCGAAAGCCGTGAGGGCTCCCTGTCGAAGCTTTGTCACCTTGTTCTCCTTGTTCATTGTTATTTTCATCAAAAGGTCACGGGGTGTTATTTGCCGATGACCGGCATCGAGGTGGTCGCCGGTGCTGCGCCAGATTTTCTACGCTTTCTGCGTTCTTTTCGTGACGTTTTGCTGCCTTTTTCAGCACCCAGGTGCTGTGAAAGGTAGCTGAGTGGAATCGCCACCACCAAGAACATGAGCGCTGCGAGTGCGAACACTGACAGGTATTTAAATGTCATTGCGCCGATGGTGTACGACTGGGAAAGTAGTTCAAGCAGCGCGATTTGGTATGCGAGCGCTGTTGCCTGGAAGATCTGAATCGACAGTCCGATCAGTGACGGCAGTGCAATGCGTATTCCCTGCGGGAAGATGACGTCACGGAAGACATATTTGCGTTTCATACCGAGTGCTTTTGCCGCTTCGGCTTCACCCGTTGGCACCGCTTCAAACCCTGCGCGGAAGAGGTCGCTCGAATATGCACCGGTTGCGAGCCCGAGCCCGAATATGGCTGCGGGGAAGCTTGGCAGCGTGATGTTGAAGTTCGTGAGCCCGTAGTACACCAGGTAGAGGAACACGAGTGTCGGAATGCCGCGCCCGAACTCTACGACGACGGTGCACGAGTAGCGTACGAGCTTGTTCTGGTTCGACATGCCAGTGCCAAGGAGCACCCCTAATGGCATGCCAAGGATGAGTGCGCACGCGGCAACTGCGATGCTCGTGAGCAGTCCGCTGAAGAGGCCCGGGAACCATTCAATCCAGTCAGTAATAAACATGCTAGGCCACCTTCCTGCGCAGTTTGGTATACAGCTGACGGCCCAACATTCCGAGCGGAACTGAGATCAGCATGTACACGAGGCTGACGATGATGAAGGGTGTGATGGCATCCCCGGTGGATCGCATGGCACGGTTGGCAACAAACACGAGGTCGGTGACCCCAATGATTGAAATGATTGACGTGTCTTTTAACAGTCCAATTGCGTAGGTGACCACGCCGGGAATGGCGACTCTGATCATCTGTGGTGCGATCACATCGGTGAAGGTGTGGCGCCGGTCGAGCCCGATCGCGGCAGCGGCTTCAAACTGCCCGGCGCGAATCGAGATGTAACCACCGCGGTAAACCTCGGCAATGTATGCGGCGGAAATAATAGAGAAGGAAACGATCGAAGCCTGGAGCGGAGCGAATCGGAACGCACCGAACTCGATTCCGAAGAACACAATAAACACCCAAAGCACGGGTGGGATACCGCGGATTCCTTCAATGATCGCTTTTGTCACATTGGACAAAATGGCATTGCGTGAGACACGTGCGAGCATAATCGGAAACGCGAGTATTGCCCCGATTGCGAGCGATACGAGACTGACGAACAGTGTCGTGAGCAGTCCCGCGGGTATTGAAGTAAAAAAGCTACTCATCGATGGGTCACCGCACGGAGAAACTGCTGGGTACGTTCGTGTTGGGGGTGTGCAATCAGGTCGCTGGGTGGGCCTTCTTCGAGAATGCCACCGTTGGCCATCACGATGAGGCGGTCGCCGACTTCACGGGCAAACTCGATCTCGTGGGTGACAACCATCATGGTCATGCCTTCTTCGGCAAGTTCTTTCATGACCGCAAGGACTTCGAGCCCCACTTCTGGGTCAAGCGCTGAGGTGGGCTCGTCAAAAAGCATCACTTCAGGGTCCATCGCAAGGGCGCGGGCGATCGCGACACGCTGCTGTTGCCCGCCGGAGAGTCTCGCGGGATGCGAATCGTATTTATCTGACAGTCCCACACGGTCGATTAATGCGCGTGAACGCTCGTCGGCTTCTGCGCGTGAACGTCCGTGTACCCGGCGCTGCCCGAGTGACACATTTTCGAGCGCGGTGAGGTGGGGGAAGAGGTTGAATGATTGGAACACCATGCCGGCGGTCGTGCGTAGCGCTTCTAATTCACGCGCAGGCATGTCTCCGCTTGCGTCTACGAAGTGGTTTCCAATGCGGATCGTGCCGGCATCGGGTTCTTCAAGCAGGTTTGTGCACCGAAGAAAGGTGCTCTTGCCGGCGCCGGAGGGGCCAATAATGGAGATAACTTCACCTTCGTCAACGTGCAGACTCACGTTGTCGAGAACAACGTTGTCTCCGTACGATTTGTAAATGTTATCGAGCGCAACTTTTGGTTTCTGTGCGTCAGCATGTTCATTCATGAAGAGCCTTTTCAATGTGTTCACGTGGTTGGCTGGGCGTGATGGTGCCGGGAGCGAAGCGGTAGCGACTCGTGTTCAACACAGGCAAGGGTGGGTCTGTGGAGTCTTCGGGCCGGGAGCAGCTGCGGGATCGGGCCGCGCCGTTGCAGTCATTGTTCGTGTCTTCGCATACATGGTTCGCCAACAAACCGATTTGGCACGTACGAGGCTATCAAAATGCGGAAGTTAACCCAATAGAAACGCTGGAACCGGTTTTGTTTAGAGCTGCTTAAGAATAGTGTTTAATGTGCTGATACTGTCGACTATTCGGCGCCCCGCGTGTGTGCCCACACGACTGCTTGGATGCGGTCACGCGCGCCGATCTTTTGCAGCAAATTCGAAAGATGAGTTTTGACAGTAGCCTCACCAACGAAAAGTTCCTGAGCGATTTCTCCGTTCGATTTGCCTTGCGCGACTAGCAGCAGCACATCCGTTTCCCGTTCAGTCAGGTTCGCGGCGGTAATTGCCGCTTCAAGAGCATGATCTGGTGTGGTCTGGTCATTAGCGACAGCCGATTCAGCCGTATCCACGGCATTGTGCGTCACTGCGCCGGTCACCATTGGCGTGGGCAGTTCGGTTGCGCGTTGAATCACCGACTGTGTGACCTCGGGACTCAAGACTGCACCGCCAGCAGCAATCGTGCGCACCGAATCAATCAACTGTTCAGCGCGCGCCGTTTTCAACAAGAACCCGATCGCCCCTGCGGCAAGCGCATCAAACAAATACGTTTCGTGCCCGAATGTGGTCAACATCAGAACCGACGGTGACCAGTCAGAAACGCCCTCAGACGCGGTCATGACCTCACGCGTGGCGTCAATTCCCGACAACTCAGGCATTTCAATATCCATACAAATCACGTCAGGACGCAACTCGCGTGCGAGATCCACCCCCTCACGTCCATTGGCGGCCTCGCCCACAACCTCAATATCGTCGGCGGAATCCAAAATAATAGTGAACCCCGAACGGACCAGTTCTTGATCATCGACGACAAGTACACGAATCATAAAGAGTCTCCAGAGTGAGATACCGGCAGGCCAGCCGCCCGGGTCGGTATATGGGCACGCACTAAGAACCCGCGCTCCTCGCGACGCGTCACCACAAGCGACCCGCCGACGGCTCCAACGCGTTCGCGCATGCCCTGAATACCCAGCCCGCCGCCCGGCCGACCCAAATCGACACGGGCCGAGTTTTTGCGTGAAGTTTGGAGACCGTCATCAATCACCTCTACTTCAACCGCATCACCCAGGAACCGTACTCGAACTTCCGCGCGAGCCTGTGCACCAGCGTGCTTGCGTGTATTCGTCAGCGCCTCCTGGGTGACCCGGTAGAGCGTGTTCTCGGTCACAGCAGGCAACGGCCGAGATTCACCAATAATGATTAATTCCGCATGGGTTCCCGCATCACGAGCCACTTGAACGAGGCCAGGCAGTTGCGCAAGCCCCAACGTTGATGGGGCATCACTAGTGCCGGGTTCGCGCAGCGAATGAACGAGCGAGCGCAGCTCATCTATTGCTAGCCCGGCATTATCTTCAACCGCAGACAGAGCCTCACGTGCTTTCGGGGGCGCCTCCGGCAGACTCAACCGAGCGGCAGCAGCCTGAATACCCACCACCGAAATGTGGTGCGCCACCACATCGTGCAGCTCACGCGCAATACGAATACGGTCGAGTGCGATCGCCTGCTGTGCACTCATTGCGCGTTCACGTTCAAGTTCCTGCCCCTGGGATTCAAGCACCGCCCGCGTCTTTGCGGAACGCCATGCTGACTCACCAAACCAGATCGCAGCACCAAAATAGAGCAGATTAATAATGATTTGCAGCACCGCAAACGCAGCATATGCGGTGAACAGGGCGCTTCCCGGAACCTTTTCAAGAGCCTCGGGCGGGTTCGCTGACTGCACCACGACGGAGACACACAGCCAAGTGATCATGCCCACCGCAAGCAGCAACCGTGCCCACAGCGCCGTGCGTCGGTTCTGGCTCCACGCACCCACCGAATAGACAGCGAGGAAGAGACCGACATTAGATATAAGAATCTCGGGCACCTCAAATGTGCCGGTGACCACAAACACGGCGGAGACTACGACCATTGTCCAGATCGGGTAACGGCGCCGGAACGTGAGCGGCAGCGTGAAGCCCGCAATGCACAGCGCGGTCAGCCAGGTCGGCGCAGGGTCTTCGTAGAGGCCCTGCCGCCAGTAGAGCGTGGCGGTCACAACAGCAACTACTCCGAGTGCGAGCGCGGCATAGAAGTCGCGCACAATGCCTCGACGCGATGGCCGCGGACGTACCCACGCAGTAGTACTGAATTCTGAGGTCATCTCATAACCGTACCGAGATTGCACGGTGATGTGCCGAGATTTCAGCAAGTTCAGCCAGGAGGAGGAAAGGGGAGGCAACGGTGACGGTAATTTCCACCTCGTGGGGGAGGTGGAGGGGTATCGCACAACTCTAGGCTCGAAGTAATTGGAAGGAGAACACCGTGATCTCACTCGAGAACATCAACCGCAGTTTTGGAGACAGGCATGTCCTCAAGAATGTGAGTTTCGATATCGCCGACGGCCGAATGACCGGATTCGTTGGCGGTAACGGGGCAGGCAAAACGACGACCATGAGAATTCTGCTCGGGGTGCTCAGCTCAGATTCGGGCACCATCACCATGAACGGTGAAAAGATTACGAGGGTGGATCGTGCTGAGATCGGCTACATGCCCGAAGAGCGTGGTCTCTACCCGAAAATGAAAGTTCGTGACCAGCTGCAGTACTTGGGTGAACTGCACGGTTTGACTGCTGACGACGCACGAACCAACACGACTGACTTGCTCGACCGTCTCGAAGTTGGTGAGCGTGCCGGTGACAAGCTTGAAGACCTGTCGCTCGGTAACCAACAGCGGGTGCAGATTGCGGCAGCGCTTGTGCACAAACCAAAAGCTCTCGTGCTCGACGAACCATTCTCTGGACTCGACCCGATGGCGGTCGAAACCGTGCTTGCCGTGCTGCGAGATGTGGCGCAAGCGGGAGCCCCGGTGCTCTTCTCGTCACACCAACTCGATATTGTCGACGACCTGTGTGACGACATTGTCGTGATCGCAGACGGTGAGATCCGTGCCGCGGGAGACAAAGAAGAAGTACGCAAGCAACACTCGAAACTGCAGTACGAAATGCGGGTGTCGCATGATGCGGGTTGGGTGCGCGAAATCGACGGCACCGAGGTGACGCTGCTTGAAGGCGGCCTTGTGCGATTCCATGAGACCGTGACCGGCCGGTCACAAGAAGTGCTCCGTCAAGCAGTGATTCAAGATGAAGTGCAGTCGTTCGCTCCCGTTCGTCCTCGACTGTCACAGATCTTCAAGGAGGTAGTCCGATGAGTTCAGCAACAAAGATTGCAGCACCCCGCGACCGTGGAGTTTCTGCTGGTGAGAAGATCTGGCTGGTAGCGCGCCGTGAAATCACGAGTCGTCTGCAAAGCAAAGGCTTCGTCGTCTCAATGGCCGTCATGATCGGCCTGGTCGTGCTGGCCGTGCTTGCCTCAGGCATTCTGCCAAAGTTCTTTGCAGACGACGAAGGTTCAGCATCAGACTTGACCCAGGTCGCGGTTGTCGATTCCGACGTTGCCGGCATGCTGCCGAGCGACCAGTTTGCAGCCGAGCAGGTGGGTGATGCGGCAGCTGCTGAAGAAGCGGTTCGTAGTGGTGACGTTGAGGCCGCGGTTATCGAAAATACCGATACACCGTCGGGTGTGGAAGTGATCGCACTGGAAGACGCTCCGTCAGCTCTGGTCGACGCTCTCACATTGACACCGGAAGTGACACTGCTTGATCCACTCACCGACAACCCCTTTATTGCCTACATGCTGGCGATTGCGTTCGGCGTGATCTTCATGTGGGGTGGGCTCACCTTTGGCACGATGATTGCTCAGAGCGTCGTGGAAGAAAAAAGCACCCGCATTGTTGAAATATTGCTGGCGACGGTGCGACCACGTGAACTCATGGCGGGCAAAGTGCTTGGCAATAGCATTCTCGCAATCGGTGTGATCATTCTGATTGTCGGGCTGTCCGTGGTGTCGATGCTCGTCACCGGTCAAGAGCTCCTGTTTGGTGAAGTCGGCATGTCACTGCTGTGGTTCGCGATTCTGTTCTTGGCGGGGTTTGTGCTGCTGGCCACCCTGTACGCATCTATCGCAGCGCTGGTGTCACGCCAGGAAGATATCGGATCGGTCACCTCGCCACTCATGATGCTCGTGATGATTCCGTATTTCCTAGTCATCTTCTTCAACACCAACGCGACGGTGCTGGCTGTAATGAGTTATGTTCCGTTCTCGGCACCAGTGGGAATGCCGATGCGCGTGTACCTGGGCACAGCCCAGTGGTGGGAGCCGATTGTGTCGCTCGCGATTCTGGTGGTCACGATCGTGATCGTGCTGTTGCTCGGCGCAAGAATCTACGAAAACTCAATTCTGCGCACCGGCGCACGCGTCAAGTTTGGTGACGCGATTAAGAGCTCATAACGACGAGTTCACTACCCGAAGATCATGGGCATATCGTCCTCGTCTTCATCGCCCAGCGGCAACAAGTCCAGGTCGAGATCACACACGACCGGCACGTGGTCGCTGGGCCCGTCACCTTTTCGCTCGTCGCGGTGGATCGATGCGTCGACCACCGCGTCAGCGAACGCCGAAGAGCCCATGATGAAGTCGATGCGCATCCCTTCATTCTTTGGAAACTTCAGTCGCTGATAATCCCAGAACGTGAACCCTTCTGGCTGAATCGGCCGGACGACATCGCTCAGTTGGGTTTCAAACGAACGAAACACTTCACGTTCGGGTTCTGAAATGTGTGTCGAAACTCCTGGCACGAATGATGGATCATTCATGTCCGAATCTAACGGCGCGATGTTCCAGTCACCCATTAGGGCAAGCGGCAGCTGTGGGTCGGCTTCAAGCCACGTATCAACATCGTTTTTGAGCGTGCGCAGCCACTCGAGTTTGTAGGAATAGTGTGGATCATCAAGTCCCCGCCCATTGGGAACGTACAGAGTCCACAACCGTAGATCACCCACAGTGACGCCGAGCGCGCGCGCCTCGAGCGGTAGATCGTTCGGACCGATGCCTTGGGCTTCTTCCTGGCCTTTTATTGGTTTGCCAAAGCCCGGCATTTGCTCAAAAGATGTAGAAATGTCCATCATTTCATGTCGGCTGGCAAACGCGACCCCGTTCCACTGATTCAGGCCGTGAATGGCCAAGTGGTAGCCGGCACGTTCAAACGCTTCAACCGGAAACTGGTCGGGACGGCATTTAATTTCTTGCATCCCCAGCACGTCAATATCTTCACGCACGAGCCAGTCCACAACGCGGTCGACGCGGGTCCGAATCGAGTTCACATTCCAAGTGGCGATACGCATGGACACCACTGTACCGTCTAAAAATTTCCTCCCAGACTCCGCCAAAAATTGCCACAGTACTCAGCGAGCTTGATGAATTTAATGCAAGCCTGGCAATAGCAAGTTCACATGTAAACAAGGGGGTTTCACAATGAGCGAATTTGATTACATTATTGTCGGCGCTGGTGGAAGCGGTGGAGTGCTCGCGAGTCGACTGAGTGAAGATCCACGCAACAAAGTTTTGTTGATTGAACGCGGCGGTGGTGGGCGAAACCCACTGATTTATATTCCGAAAGGGTTCTTTTTCACGCTGGCTGACGAAAAGCTGGCGTCCACGTACGTGTCGAACCCCTTTGGCCCGCTGAATTATGCGGAACCGTGGCAACGCGGTCGCGGGCTGGGCGGCTCAACTGCAGTGAACGGCATGATGTATGTGCGAGGTTACGAACGTGACTACGCGTCACTCGCTGCAAAAACCCACGAACGGTGGGGTTGGCACAACTTCATTCGCGCGTTCAAAGCTATGGAAGATCATAATCTGGGCCCGACAGCTACTCGCGGAGTCGGGGGTCCGCTCGGCATCACAGTTGAAACAGACAGTGATGACGAGGTGGTACGTCGCACCATCGATGCCGCAGGTGAGGCCGGGCTCGAGCACGTCACCGATCTCAACGAGCAGCAACAAGAACAGATCGGATTTACCCCGTCAACGATTAAGAACGGTATACGGCAGTCGACCGCCAACAGTTTTATTCGACCGGCAATGCGGCGAGACAATTTGACCGTTGTTACTGACACCTACATTTCGCACATTATTTTTGATGGCACGACCGCGGTCGGTGTTCGAGGACGGCACCGCGATCAGGGCATCGAATACCGTGCGAATAAAGAAGTAATTTTGAGTGCTGGCACCCTCGAAACCGCAATGCTGCTTGAACGGTCCGGTATCGGCCAGGGCGAGGTGTTGCGCAATGCTGGAGTCGAGCAGCTCGTCGAAAGCCCAAACGTTGGTGAACGAATCATCGAACAGCATGGACTGACTTCGCAAGTGCGGTTCAAACGTGAAATTGGCAACACGCTTGACCTGAGTACCCGAGTGAAACAGCTGGCCCAGGGCGCGAAATATATGGCAACTCGAACCGGCCCGGTCTCAACGGCTGGCTATGACCTGATGGCGCACATCAAATCCAGTCCCGAAGCTGACCGCCCAGATATTCAATCGGTCATAGTGCCGTTTGCGTTGGACTTTTCGTCAGGAATGGACCCTGCCAAATGGCCGGGAATGTTCTTACTCGCCTATCAAATCTTTCCAACGACGACGAGCTCACTGCATATTAACGACTGGTCACCGAGCACAGCGCCCACACTGTCAGCGAACTATTTCCAGACGGAATATGACCGCCAAGTCACCGGTAACGCGCTCGAGAAATTGCGTGAAATAACCGCGCAGGGTCCGCTGGCTGACGTTATCGAAACGGAAGAAGAGCCCGGCGACAAGGTGCGCACGCCCGAGGAGACACTCGAGTGGGCAGCCTCTCCAGGTATGACCATTGCTCACGCTATTGGATCCGCTGCTATGGGCAACGAGGACGAAGACGTGGTCGATACAGAACTTCGAGTGCGCGGAGTCGAGGGGCTTCGTGTGGTGGATCTATCAGTCATGCCCGAGCAGGTTGCGGGAAATACCGCATCAACAGCGATGGCACTAGGTTGGCTTGCTGCCGACCTGTTCCGATAACCGTGAATTGGAGGGGATGACGGGAATCGAACCCGCGCTGTCTGCTTGGGAAGCAGAAGTTCTACCATTGAACTACATCCCCACGTTGAAGTATCAACGAAGATAACGAATTGACACTATCAGATCGTTGGTTTGTATCCCCTTAATGGCTATAACCTGACATCTTTTCGATCAGACGTAGGCTACGAAACCAGTCAAAAATACCGGAAAACGCTACTGAAACACGCGATTATTCTGGATATTACCTACTTTTGTTCGTTCACTATAGACTGCTGGAAACCTGGCATCACGGCAGACGCGATGCATGTCAAAATCGTGACTCTGAGTCGTCAGGAACACGGGTCTGTAACTCAACTTTGGTAGTAGGGGATTGGCAATGGAGCCTTCACAGTTTTTCACATCGTCGAATCGGGCAGAAGTATCGAATCTTTCGCGTAGAAGACTTCTGCAATACGCAGGCATTATGGCTGGCGCTTCGCTGCTCACGGCATGCTCGACGAACCCCGCAGACTCAGGCGCAGCAGGTGGAGGCGGCGCGTCAGATGAACTGACGTGGTCGAACTGGCCGCTGTCCGTTGACACCGAAGATGACGGCACAATTCCCAGCCTGGAAGAGTTCAAAGAACGTACGGGAATTCAGGTTGATTATCTGGCCGAGATCAATAGCAACGATGAATGGTTCGCGAAAGTGCAGCCGCTCATGCAGGGCGGGCAAGGCATCCCTTCAAGTCTCATCAGCCCAACCGACTGGATGGGCGGTCGGTTCATTGACCTGGAGTGGGCGCAAAAGCTCGACAAAGGTAAAATTCCAAACTCGAAAAATCTGTTGTCTGCGTTTGAGAGTCCCGCCTTCGACGACACACGCACCTATTCGCTGCCGTGGCAGGGCTGGCTCGTGGGTATCGCCGTCAACACCGATGTGACGGGCAAAGACGTTCAGAGCGTTGATGAACTTCTCAACGACAAGGCGCTGAAGGGGAAAGTGTCCCTGCTGACGGAACTTCGAGAAACCACCGGGACACTTATGCTTGCAAACGGTGCCGACCCCGGAGACTTCTCAGAAGACGAATTCCATAACGCGTTGGAAATGATCGATAAAGCCTCAGCAGATGGCCAGTTCCGCCGCTTCACAGGAAACGATTACGCAGCCGACCTGGCACAGGGCAATATTGGTGCGTGCTTCGCCTGGGCCGGGGACGTCGTGCAACTGGCGATGGATAACCCGGCAATTAAGTTCTTCATCCCCGAATCTGGTGCGATGCTCATGGAAGACGTCATGATGATTCCTGAAGGTGCCCCAAACCCAGACGGTGCTCACGACCTCATCGACTTCTACTTTGATCCAGAAATTGCTGCCCAGGTTTCTGCGTATGTCAACGCAGTGTGCCCGGTCGAAGGTGCGCAAGACGCGATGGCTGATATTGATCCAGAACTCGTCGACAACGAACTCATCTTCCCCACCGACGAAGCAATGAAGAAGATGTTTACCTACATGCCGCTGTCACTTGATGAAAACCAGGACTATCAAGCAGCGTTCGATAAGTCGATGGGCCTGTAGTCCGTCAAGAAACTGAAGAGGGTCACACGTCATGAATGAACAAGTCCGCGAGGGCGATCTCGACTTACGAAATCTTGTCAAGCAATTCGGTACCACCACCGTTGTTGACAACCTGAACTTACATATCCCGAGCGGGCAACTGTTTGCGCTGCTTGGCCCCTCAGGCTGCGGGAAAACAACAACGTTGCGCATGGTTGCTGGCTTGGAACGGCCGAACAGCGGAGAAATTCACCTGTCTGGCACCGACATCACGAACCTGCGTTCGTACCGCAGACCAGTCAACACCGTATTTCAGTCATACGCGTTGTTTCCACACCTCACAATTTTTGACAATGTCGCGTTCGGGTTAAAAGAACTTCGCCGTAAGGACATTAAAACCAAGGTGACGCAGATCTTGGAAACAGTGGAATTGCTCGGGATGGCGCATCGAAAACCCGCGCAGCTCTCTGGCGGCCAACAGCAACGTGTGGCGCTCGCGCGCGCAATAGTGAACGAACCGCAGGTGTTGCTCCTGGACGAGCCGCTCGGTGCACTCGATATGAAACTGCGTCGCCAAATGCAATATCAGGTGAAGAACATTCAACAGGAGCTGGGGCTCACGTTCCTGCACGTTACCCACGATCAAGAAGAAGCCATGACAATGGCCGACAAGATCGCTGTTATGAACGGCGGCAAGATTGAACAGATGGGTGCTCCGGAAGAGCTCTACGAATCACCCAAGACCGCATTCGTCGCAAACTTCCTGGGCTCCTCGAACCTGCTCGCTGCGCAACTGAAAGGTGCGGAAGGGGACTTCCAGGTTGCTGAGCTGTACGGACAGACAGTCCGTGTGCCGACGGGACGAGTGCAGAGCTCCAAGAATGATGTGTTTGTGGGGGTGCGGCCAGAAAAGATTTATCTCAGTACGGCTGGTGTCCCTGAAAGTAACGAGAATGAGATTGACGGAACTGTGGTTGATTCGTCATACATTGGCATTGGCACCGAATACATTGTCAGTATTGCTGGAGCGACGGACCAAGTGAAGGCCTTCCAGCAAAACGCGGGCGCCGTCGAACGTTTAGCGCCCGGAACTCCGGTGAAATTGCGTTGGCATGTGCAGCACACGTTTGCGCTCGACGGTGACGAGGATCCACATGCTGGTGAAGGTACTGCATCAGGTCCCGACACGAAACACATTTCAACGGTGCCAGACACGGTTGGGGCGAAGGGATAAGCCCATGTCAACAGTGCAGACGCGGCCTCCGAGAAACTATGCGCCGCTCTTCTTACTGGCCCCGATGTTTGTGTGGCTGGCGATCTTCTTTATCGCCCCGCTCATTACTCTGCTGATGGGGTCATTGCAGTCCGGATCGTACCAACAGGGTTTTGACTTTACGTTTGAGTTCTCAAACTATGTGACTGCCCTCTCCAATTACTGGCCCTGGTATCTGCGCTCGCTGATTTATGCTGCGATTGCAACCATATGCGCGCTCGTTATTGCGTATCCGCTCGCCTACATGATCGTGTTCAAGGCCGGGCAGTGGAAATATGTGCTGCTTGTGCTCGTGGTGGCGCCACTGTTCGCAAGTTTCTTGGTTCGTACCCTCGCATGGACCACGATCCTCGCAGATGAAGGAATCGTCGTCAGCACGTTAAGAAACCTGCATCTACTTGGACCGGATCAGTGGCTTCTTGCCAGCCCCGCTGCGGTGATTGCCGGTCTGACATATAACTTCTTGCCGTTTATGACCCTCCCCATTTATGTCAGCCTCGATCGCATCGATCAGTCCCTCGTTGAGGCAGCCTCAGACCTGTACGCAAGCGGGTTTGGTGCGTTTAGAAAAGTGACACTGCCGCTGTCGATACCCGGCATTGTCTCGGGCATGCTGCTGGTGTTTATTCCCGCCGCGGGAGATTTTGTGAATGCGCAGCTGCTGGGCAGTGTCAGCACACAAATGATCGGAAACGTGATCGACAGTCAATACCTCAGGGCTCTGGACTACCCGCTCGCATCAGCGCTCGCGGTCATTCTCATTATCTTGATTATCGGTCTCGTGACAGTGTCGCTGCGACGCTCGCGATCGTCAGACAGCATTTTTTAGGAAGGCTTAACGATGACTACGAGTTTGAACTATTCACCGACCTGGGAACGCATCTCTGGGTTTATCGGTCGACACATTGTTCGCGTCATTGGTGCCCTGGCAACGATCTACCTGATGCTGCCGATCGCTGTGATTTTTATCATGTCATTTAATAAACCAGCCGGTCGATACAACTATTCATTTAGTGAACCAACTGTTGATAACTGGCTCAACATGTGCGGAGTTCACGGCCTCTGTGACTCGGTCAAGATGAGCCTGCAGATTGCATTCGGCGCGGCGATCGCGGCAACAATCATTGGCGTGCTGGCCGCCTACGCGCTGACCAGGTTTAAGTTCCATGGGCAGGGGGCTGTGAACATGTTGGTGCTGCTGCCTATGACCTTCCCAGAAGTAGTCCTGGGTGCGTCACTGTTGACCCTGTACGTAAATATGGGGCTCCCACTTGGGCCAGTGACGATTCTGCTTGCTCACATTATGTTTTGCATCAGTTTCGTGGTGATTGTCGTGAAGGCACGGCTGGCGATGCTTGATGCCTCGCTGACAGAAGCCGCAGCTGACCTCTACGCAACGCCGTGGCGCGCTTTTAGTCGAGTGACGCTACCACTTGCCGCGCCGGGTATTTTTGCTGGCGCAGTTCTGGCGTTTGCGCTTTCGTTTGATGACTTCATCATCACAAACTTCAACTCGGGTAATACGATGACCTTCCCCATCTACGTCTGGGGTGCGGTCAAACGCGGCGTTCCACCTCAGGTGAACGTGATTGCTGCGTTGATTTTCTTGATTGTTATGGCGATTGCGCTGACTATGTCAATAGTGACAACAGTTCGGGCCCGCCGGGCACAGTAGTTGTTAGTCTTTGCAGATTGCCAGTGAGTCGAGCTGCTTCGACTGAGCTTCAGCATCCCAAGGAATCTCAAACCCCGCCTCTTCAGCGGCTTTCGCGGCGATCGCGAAGGCCGCTGATTTAGCGATCGCGTCTTTGCCAGCTGAATTGTTGAGCGAAACGACGACGGTGAAACCGGTTTCGGGCTCAATGTAGGACGCTGTCATCGTGCCTGGTAGTGAACCAACCCTGCCGTAGAGCGGCCCAATCTTTTCAGTTCCGAACGCATACTCGTTTACAACCTGGCCCTCTTTTGGCTCGGGTGCCTCTTCGACGATCTTGTCGTCTTTATCGCGTTTCGGGTTCACGAGCGACTGGGGCTCACTCACCGAATTGAACAGCTTCTTGCCGCCGAATTCGCCCGCAAAGTAGCTTGCGTAAAATTTGTGGAGATCATCAGCTGTGGTGATCGTTGCACCCGCGCCTCCGAGCAGTGTTGGTGAGACGTTCTCGAGCTGAATAGGGTCGGCATCACATACCGGGTCGCCACCTGAGCGGGGGTAGGTGAACGCATTCATTGCACCATCAGGAGCCTCAGTTTTGCTCATGTCGGGGTAGTCAGTGCGGCTCATCTTGGCGGGCTCAAAAACGTATGTGTTGAGCAAGTAGTTTAACGATTTGCCGGTGGCCGCGCGCAGTGCGCGAGCAAGCACGACCGCGTCAGTGTTTGAAATATATACATCTTCACCCTTACCCGGAAGCGGTGACTTTGTCAGCCCCTGTGCAAACAACTCATTCGGGTTCCACGGGCGTTCCGGGTTGGCGTTGGCCATGGGCTCGTACACGTTTTTGTATTCGGCGAGACCAGAAGTGCCCTGGCAGAGATCTGCGTAGGTGATGCCTTCGATGCCAACCTGGCGGGGCAGATCTTCGACGATTTCTCGGTCGAGTTCAAGAATCCCGCGCTGCACAAGCTCGAGGAGCACAGCGCACCCTTCGGGGGCGCTGGCTTCGCCTGCACGTATCGGGGCGTTTGCGGTGAGATCTTCGTTGCCGTAGGTGGTGACGTATGCGGTGTCGTCGGGCATCCAGACTCCGACGATTGCTTCGCTTGATTTGCTGACCTCCATGGCCTGCTCGATGGTTTCGTCTACTCCCTGTGACACGGTGTCTGAGACGGAGTTGAGACCGCCTTTGGGGAGCCCATCATCGTCACTTGTGCACGCAGTCAAAACGAGCGAACCGACAGCGAGCGCGCTTATGACAGCGTAGGTCCGTGAACGGCTTCGCGAAAACTTCGAGACCAAAGGCACACCACCAATGTTCAAAAACAAACAGGTCAATCAGGCAGTTTACTGCCCGCGGCTGGATATCGTGCGTGCAGAGTCTCAGTTTTTATGTTGATGCCAAATCGTTGTGCAGCGCATGATGTGAGATTGGCCGCATTTTCACAGGCGGATCATCCAAAAACCGACAAATTATTATCGTAAGATCGTCGTCCTGACGCGGAAGCACGGGAGTTGATCAGATGATGATGCATGGTTAGGTGAACCTTAGTAAACTCTCGTGTATGAGTGTATTTTCCGCAGAAGTTGTTGATCGCGTTCTCGATCACATGAACGACGACCACGTTGACGACAATCTTGTGATTGCCCGCGCGTATGGTTTTCCCGATGTGAAGAAGTGCCGCATGTCGAACCTTGACGAGAACGCCGGCTTCTGGGAGGTGAATGACGACGAAGGTGCCCACGAGTTGCGCATCGAATGGCCAGACGCACCTATCGCCGAACGGCCACAGATTCGCCGCGAAGTCGTAAAAATTTATACCACCGCAAGCGATCGTCTCGGTCTGCCACCAAAAGCAGAAGAACAACCAGCTGAAGCGCAGCCGGCACACGGGCACGGCCATTCCCATCATGGCCGTCACGCCTCACCTCACGCCACCACAGACACGGTTGACGCCGGCTTCGCAAAAGTGGTGCGCGAACGCACCTGGTCATTTCACGGTGAAAGCGAAGGCGCCGGCTTTATGTCAGGCATCATGCAAGACGGGTCCCCGCTCGATGACTACACCAAACTCGTTGCGCAACACTACTTTATGTATGAAGCCATCGAAGCCCAGTCGGACAAGTTTAAGAACGACGAAATCTTTGGGGCGTTCGACACTGACGGACTGCGCCGTATGGCTGCCATCGAAGCAGACCTCGAACATTTGGTAGGTGCGGACTGGGCCGACAAGATCTCGCCCTTGCCCGCCACGCGAGCATACGCGGCGCGCGTCAACCAGGTCGGTGACGAAGGCTGGGTTCCCGGCGTAATCGCACACCACTACACGCGCTACCTCGGCGACCTGTCGGGTGGCCAGATGATTTCGAAGCGCATGCGCCAACGCCACGGTCTCGACGGCGCAGGCGTCGCCTTCTATGAGTTCGCATCACTCGGCCCGCTTGGGAAGTTCAAAAACGACTACCGTGCTGAACTCGACAAACTCGGCGAAATATTGAGTGACGAAGAAAAAGAACGCTTCCTCGAAGAGGTTCGCCTCGCGTACCAGTTCAACACCGACGTGTTCAACGACCTCGCGAAGCAGAAAGCTGCTGAACTCGCCGCAAGCTAGGTGTGTGAGCTGCGCGCAATTGCACCGCTGGCTCGTGACGTCGTTGCCTGTGCCATGAACCGTGCGACGTCGCGATCCACAATCACGTCTGCCGGTTGCAGTGCACGGGTGAGATAGAGCCCATCGATGCTGCGAATACGGCTGAGCGCAACATAGGTTTGCCCTGCGGTGAAGGCACGCCTGCCGAGATCAACAATCGCCTCGTCATAGCTGTGACCCTGTGACTTGTGCACGGTCACTGCCCACGCGAGCCGGAGCGGAAACTGCTCAAACTCAGCGACCACATCTTTTTCAAGCTTCTTTGTTTCTGGATCGTACCGGTACTGGAATCGTTCCCAGACGGCCGGGTCGACTTCAAATTCTTCGTTCCCGACTTCAACCCACACCGTCCCAGCGATACGTGAAACCGTACCAAGAGTGCCATTCACCCACCGTCCATCGGGATCATTACGCAGAAACATCACCCGCGCACCGACCTTTAGTTCAAGCTCTTCGTCAGCCGGATAGACACTTTCACGAAACTCACCCGTCACCTCTGCTTTCGCGCGCAGTGATTTGCCCGGAATTTCGTCCAGTCGCTTCCGGTTGATGGCATTGACGGTTGCGTTCGTCGTCGCCAGAGTGATCGCGTCACTGGGCGGGTTTGAGCGGCTGCCCGCAGCATTAAGTTCGTTCGCCATTTCTTCGTCGACGACACCGTGCCTGATCGCACCCAGAATATTAATGAACCGATCATCGTCCTGACGGTGCACTTCGTTGAGCTCGCATACGTTCACGGGAGTCGACTGCCACACGTGAGCGTCAAAAAACCAGAGCGACCGATACGTGTCATGAAAATAGGCCCGCTCGTGCGGGTCCCGTGGCGGAACGGGCGGTAACTGATAGGGGTCACCAAACATGAGAATCTGCACCCCACCAAACGGGTCATGTTTGCGTGCACGAGCCTGGCGCAGTGCACGATCGATCGCATCCATGAGATCGGCGCTCACCATCGAGATCTCGTCAATGACGAGCGTATCGATCGCGCTCAGCATTTTTCTTAACTCGTCAGACTGCTCGAGTTTATGATCGGCAACCACCCCAATGGGGAGACGCAACAGTGAGTGGATCGTCTGGCCGCCCACATTGAGTGCTGCAACTCCGGTGGGTGCACATACCGCAATGGTTTTGCTCGTGTTCCATGCCAGGTGGTTCAAAATCGTGGATTTACCGGTGCCCGCACGGCCGGTGACGAACACATGCTCGCGAGTGGTTTCGATTCGTTCGAAAATCTCACGCTGTTCGGGTGAAAGCTCTGGGCCGCGAGTGTCTGCGAGTGTCATATGCGGCCCTTCATTTCACCTTAAATTCCTGCGCACAGCATGGTCCATATTATTGCGGCACGAGTCCGTTCTGAATGCACTCGTTTACCTGCAACATCGAGAAACCACCAGCCGTGGTCTACCGCACCGACGACATCGAAACGCTCATGTTCGGCAACACCGTTGGGGTCCCGTGTGCTGCGCTGAATGTACCATAGGCTCCAGTCGTCACGCGTGAAGAGCTTGTGAAAGGCGCGTGTGCCAGCTATCTCTTCCGCTTCGGCAGGGTTCTGTGTGAGCTGTTCAAAGTGTTTGAGCGACAGCGTCGTGGACCGTTCGTCGACGAATGGCGCAGGTGTGAGCCCGACTGTGCGGGCGGCAATCGCGGGAATCGACTCACGTGTGACCGCTGCAACCTGTTGTGGCTGGTCAGGACGTGACATGACAACACTCGTGAGATTCTCACCGACTGCAAAGAACACGCTGCGTTTACCCTGCGGACCGGCCTTGCTCACCAGAATCTCAGCGAGCGGTGCCCGAATGGTGCGCTTTACCTCCTCGAGAACCGGGTCGTCAGAGCGCTGCGAAGAATCTTTAAACGAGGTGAGTGCGTCACCCTCAAGAATGATGCCGTCTTGTGGAGTACCTACCGAAATTCTCATTTATTTCGCCCCGCTCACTTCTTGCCAGCTCCAGGCAATATCGTTCATTTCTTCGGCATATGTCGGAAAATCAAGCGTAGGAGTGGTTGCTGAAATTGTGACCCCGAGCGTGCGATCTGGGGTCTTCCAGAGTTGTACCCACTGTTCAAGTACCACGACACGTGACCCGGCCACATACGAGATCACGCGACGAAATGAATCCGTGTCAACGTTCACGTCAATGAGCTGGGCGTTGTCAAGCGCCGCAAACAACACTTCGAGGGTTTGCTCGTGCCAAACGTGCATGGTTTCGCCATAATCATCAGCGCTTCCAACACTCACGGTCACATTGCGTGAAAACCCGAACTCATCGGGTTGGGCGACGCCGACCAATGCAATATCCGGGTTCGGGTCGTGATTGATGTGCCAGTTGTCTGGAAACTCGATTTCGAAGCCGAGCTGGTGGGTGACTTTCATTCGCTGTCTGTCTCGCTCTCATATCGTTCGAAAATATGCTGTTCGGCACGTCGTGCTCGAAGCCGTGGCATCGAAAAAGTGTGTGTGACGGGTGTGTTCCGTTTGAGGAACGTTACTGTGAGCGTACGGCCGTTGCGTTCGAAATGTTGGAGGTCGCGCCATTGTGCACGAGCCGGAGAAATGCTCGAAGGGACGGTTTTGCTGGGGTCGAAGAAGACGCCGTGTTCGTTCAACCACAGGTGCCCCGGGGTGCTTTCTTCGTGGTTGATGTGACGGCAATACCAATAGTTCAGGTTTTTCCCGACCCATGTGGGCGGTTTGCGTGCACCGATTTTGAGGATGTCAGCCACCCGAGACTCCATCTGATCGGTTTGTTCTTTGCTCAGGGTGGTGTACCAGGCCGGGCCCCAGAGCCGTTGTGCTGGCCAATAAAACCGGGCAATGATCAGTATTGGGAAACCCCACACAATAGGTATGAAACCCGCGAGAGCGATGGGCATACTCACCCAGTCAGGCATGCCCAGGTTGCTGAGCGCCGCACCGATACATATCGCCCCAACGCTGGGAAATGCCATGAGGGAGGCGAGGTCGCCAACGATAGGGAAGCGAATCCAGGACCGTGCGCGTGGTCCACGGCCGCGCCAAATCCAGACAGCGGCGAGGAACAGTGCAAGCCCGCCGATGAGAATAAATACAAATGTCCAGTCCACGCGCAGCTACTTCCAGAACGCGAGCTTGTCGCCCACGTCGCTCACAAAGTCGCCGACTTTACCCGCCACTTCGCCACCGAAGTCCACAACCTTGTCTGCGACAAAGTTACCGACTCCGGAGCCGACAATGCCGCCGATGAGACCACCGGCGATCCCGCCAACGATCGTGCCGGCGGGGCCGAAGAAGCTGCCAACAATAGCGCCACCTTTAGCGCCGAGAGCTGCTCCCGCGACTGCGCCGCCCCCGCTTAATGCCGAGCGTGTTGCTGCGCGCCCGATACGCTCGTCGGTGTCGTACCCAGCACCTTCGTCAGCCGACCATTGATCCCACGCGCCGCTCGCGAAACTTAATGCGGTGCCGATAGGGCCAGCAACTTTGCCCACTTTGAGCCATTTGGCGCGAGCAGCGGACTGGTGAGGTTTCGCCGACCACTGTTTTGGGTTGTGCGTGTTTCTGATGTCTCGCCATGAGGTGCGGGTAAGTGCGCCTCGTTCTCGTGCCGAGAGATTTTTAAACGCAGTGTAGCGCCCGTTTGCTCCTCGCGGTGCGAATCTTCCGAGGTGGAAATATGAGAACCACGCTGAGGTTCCGGTTGCGACAGTGCCTGCGTGGCCAGCACCCCAGAGAGTGTTACCGACAGCATCGTCTCCAGGGGTAACCATGCCGGTGAATCCATCGCCAAGGCTTCCGAGGAAGCTCGGGTCCGTGCTCGACATGACCAGCGAACGCATGTCTTCAACTCGGCCATCCCAGGTTTCAATGGGTTCATTGACCGTGTTGCCGTTGATATTTTGTACTTCAGTGCCGGACGTGGATGCGGTGAGGGCTTCAGCCAGTTCAGACTCTGCGTCGGTGACACGGGTGTTAAACGCGGTGATGTCCTCTTTGAGCGTTGCAACATCAGATTCAGCATTTGAGAGCGCGGTGCTTGCGCTCTCATAGGTAGGATCATCAGTTTTCAAATCAGCAAGGTCACTTTTAGCTGTTTGTAGCGCGGAGTTGACTTCGCTCACGCGAGTGACCAGCACTGGGCGATCCTCTTCGAGCCCCTCGAATACCGATGTGTGCTCGCGCAGTGCCGACTCGCCAGCAGCGAGACCGTCTTTGAAGTCTTCGGCATCAGCTTCGGGACGTTCGAGCATTTGCGAAATACCCTCGAGGCCGCCCACCGCAAAAGTCGATTTCAGTCCTTTCCACGACGAATTCGCGGTCTGGACGGGCGAGAGCGCGTCAGTACCGATTGGCTCAAGCTGATCAGCGAGAGACGTCAGGTTTGCTGATGGGAAGAGTTTGTAAATGGTTTCAACGTCGACGGGTTCAGTCATGGAACGAAAAGCCTTTACTAGTTACTGGGGTCTCCATCGGCGTCATAAATGGATCCACCCTCAATCGCGAACTGCTCCTTGGCAGTGCGTCGATTCTGTTCCAGGTTGTCACCCATCTCGACAGTTCCGGTATTGATAGCGAGCACCGCAGAAGACACCTCAGCGCAGCGTTCGTTGAGGACCCACATGAGTTTGCCGGGGACTTCAGCACGATCCTTGCAGAATGAATCCCATGCAGTAGACAAGACGCTACGATCATCCGCGGTCAGCAGTGCGCCTCCGCCAGATTTCACTTCGTTGAACGTCGTCTGAACCGTATCGAGAGCCTCGCCGCTGCCATCGACTTCTTTGAGAACACCCGCAACACCCGCGGGTTCAATCTGCCATGTGCTGCCCAAGTGTTCATCCTCTCGAGTTGCATTACGGTGCGATTTCGTGATCCGTGAAAACACGCATCAGCCTTCCACCTTATATTGAAGGGGGTATGTCTCCGCAAGAATACGGCAGAATATCTAGTATGACGGTCACGCATGAGACATGGGATTATCGAGACGGGTACGGTGTCCCCATTGCTGCCCAGGCATGGGTGCCCGAGGACCCTCGCGCAACCCTTCAAGTGCTGCACGGCATCGGTGAACACTCCGGTCGCTACGACCGGTTTGCGCGTGCGCTCGCCGCACGAGGCTTCGCGGTGTTTGCCGAAGACCACCGCGGACACGGGAAAACTTCCCTGCTGCAGCACGACGGTGACGAATCAAAGTTTGGTCTGCTCGGCAAAGGTGGTCTGCGCGCAGCTGAAGCGGCGATAGCCCAGCTCACCGCACAGGTACGTGAACGATTTCCGAAGTTACCTATGGGGGTGTTTGCGCACTCGTGGGGGTCGCTTATGGCTCAGCGCATGATCCAGCGCGAAGCCTACTGGGACGCGGTCGTCTTCAGTGGAACCGCATACCGCACGGTCCGGTACATGGAGTCGCGGGACCTGAACGCAAAGTTCCCCGGCCCGACCGGGCATGAATGGTTGAGCCGTGATGAAAATATTGCACAACTCTATGTTGATGATCCGCTCACGTACGAGTCGAATATACGCAAGCAGCTTTCATTCGCTGACACTCTGCGGTTGCTCGGCGTTCCGCGTCGCGGCGTGGCTTCGGAAGTGCCGATTCTGATCGTGGGAGGCGGCGATGACGCGCTCAACATAGGCGACGGGCGAGACCGCTTAGCTGCGGCATACCGGTCAGTCGGTGTGCGAGACGTCACCATTAAGGTGTATCCGGAAGCTCGTCACGAAGTCATTAATGAACTCAACGCAGAAGAAGCGATCGCATACATTATCGAATGGTTTGAATCGCGCTTACTGAGCTAACCGCATCAGCGCAGTGCCTGGCGCTGGGGTCGCACTGTTACAACAAGCAGAATGAGGCCCAGTAACAGCACCAGAACAATGCCAAAAATGCCGAAGATGGTGGATCCACCAATCAGAATAAACAGGGACCACATTGCGGGCGACAAGAATGACACCGCCCGCCCTGTCGTGGCGTAGAGCCCAAAGATCTCGCCTTCTTTCCCCGCAGGGATGAGCCGTGCAAGATACGTACGGCTGGCGGACTGGACTGGCCCGACAAAGATGCACAACAGTAGGCCGAAGATCCAGAAAATCATGGCCCCTTGCGTGTGCAGCGCAAACACCATCGCGCCGCAAATCACCATCGAAACGAGCGAAACCACCATAATGATGCGTGCACCAACCCGGTCTTCTATAGCGCCTACGCTGATTGTTGCGAGACCTGAGACGACGTTTGCGACTATTGCGAAAATAATGACCGTGGTCTGTTCAAACCCGAACGTGGTGCCCGCAATAATCGCGCCGAAGGTGAATACCCCCGCAAGCCCGTCACGAAATACGGCGCTCGCGATTAAAAACCAGACCGTCGCTCGTGATTGACGCCAGAGTTTACTGAGACTGAGAAACAGCGCCCGGTATGCGGCGAAAAGACTCTCTCGTTTCTCAGTCGGAAGCGAGGCGGGTTCAGGGACGGCAAAAAATACGGGGATTGCGAACACGCCAAACCACACCGCGCACAGCAGCATGGCACCGCGAACATCCCAGGAGCCGTCGCTGGTAACCCCAAACCAGCCGACATCTGGCTGAATGAAACCGATGAGGACGAGAGCGAGTAGGACGATTCCGCCGAGGTAGCCCATACCCCAACCAATGCCTGAGACTTTGCCGAGGTTCTGTTTTGTTGAGATCTGCGAAATCATCGCGTTGTAGCTGACGCTGCCGAATTCGAATGCGATGTTTCCGACCGCAAGCAGGACGAGACCGAGTATGAGAAAGCGTGGGTCAGGCGCGACGAACACCATGAGCGCCATGCTGATCACCACAGCGCTGGTGTTGATGCCGAGCCACAGCTTTCGTTTACCCGCAGCGTCCGTCACTCGACCCAGCACCGGGGCAATAACCGCAATGATGATGCCTGCGACCAGCATCGCATTCCCAAGTGCGACCGAAACTTCATTTTCGGGGCCGAAAAGCCCGCTCGTCAGGTATACGGAGAATACGAATGTGGTGACGACGGCCTGAAACGCGGCAGAACCCCAGTCCCACAAGGACCAGGCAAAGACGGTTCGTTTGGCTGCGGGACTCGTTCGGGTCGGACCAAACAGCTCGAGATGGTCGTCGTGTGAGCTAGCTGCGGGGTGGTGCTCGTGGACACTCATGTCTGTAGCGTAGCTGTCCGGCACGTGTTCTGTGAGGTTTCAATGCCCGTGTTGATGCCTTCGTGTTGCACATCACCGTTCGCTAGACTTGGGTTTTCGCATCTGTCACGATGCCGATAGATATCCCCTCTGTTGGGGCCATTCACCAACCCAAAGGTTGATCTCACAGCATGTCTTCGCCAACTTCAGACAGCAGCCCGTACGAACATCGGCGTGTGGTGATAATTCCCGCACCTGTGAAGGTGATGTTGGCGGTGCTCGTGTCGACGGCGTTCGTGATGATGCTTAATGAGACCACAGTGGCTGTTGCGCTGCCGGCGATTATGGACGATTTTTCGATCTTGGCGTCGACAGGGCAGTGGCTCTTAACCGGTTTTCTGCTCACGATGGCCGTCGTGCTGCCGGCCACTGGCTGGGTGCTTGAACGTTTCACGACGCGTTCGGTATTCCTGTTTGCGACGATTGTTTTTCTGTTGGGAACTATTGCCGCCGCACTCGCTCCGACGTTCTTGGTGATGCTGATTGCGCGGGTGGCGCAAGCGATCGGCACGGCGATCATTATGCCGCTGCTGATGACGGTCACGATGACGCTCGTTCCGGCCGAGCGGCGCGGCACGGTTATGGGATTGATTGGGGTGGTGATGGCGGTTGCGCCTGCCCTTGGTCCGACCGTGGCTGGCGCGGTGTTAGCTTTCACGAGCTGGCACGGAATATTTTTGGTGATGGTTCCGCTCGTTGCCATCGCAACGCTCATTGGTGCGTTCAAGCTGAAAAACATTGGGTCCCGAACAGCATCGCGTTTTGATGTGCTGTCGATGGTGTTGTCGATCTTCGCTTTTGGTGGCCTGGTCTATGGACTGAGCTCATTCAATGCCATTTTTGGTGGTGGATCTGCTGCGCGTGTGCCGCTGATTATCTTGACGGTCGGTGTTGTGGGTCTGGGCTTGTTTATTTGGCGCCAGCTGGTCAAAGGGAAGCAGGGCAAAGCCCTGCTAGATTTACGCCCCTTGAAAGTGCGTAACTTCACGTTGTCTTTGATTGTGATGATGGGTCTCATGGCGGCTCTGTTGGGTGTGGTGAGCACGCTGCCGCTCTATCTACAGGGGTCGCTTTTGGTGACCGCTTTAGTGACCGGTCTGGTGCTGTTGCCGGGCGCGCTGCTTGAAGGCGCATTGTCGCCGTTTGCCGGCAGGCTCTATGATCGCTTCGGCCCACAGCCGCTCATTGCGCCGGGAATGTTTATTGTTATGGGCAGCTTGTTCTGGCTGTCGGCAGTGAGTGAACGCAGCAGTGTCTGGCTTGTCGCTGGAATTTATATTCTGTTCTCGGTTGGCCTGGCCGCATTGTTTACCCCGGTAATGACGACCGCTCTCGGGTCGCTTCCCGCAAATCTTTACGGTCATGGTTCAGCGATTTTCAATACTTTGCAGCAACTGGCTGGCGCGGCAGGCACGGCACTGATGATCACGATTTACGGAAATGTCGGTGCTCGTGCTGTTGCCGGTGGCGCCTCTGAAACTGCAGCGCAAGCCGAGGGCGCAAGTGTTGCGTTCTTTGCGTCGGGAGTCGTTGCGCTGTGCGCGCTGGTGTTCTCCCTCTTTATTAAGCGGATCCCGATCGGGCCCGCAACGATTGTTGAAGAAAAACCCACTCACTAGCCCCAAATCTTAAAGTTGAGTGAGAGTGGCTCAAGAATGACTTGATACGACTTGACTCAAGTTTTAATACGAGTAAAGTTGAGTGCGTAAGGCTCAAGGTCTGGAATGGACGATTCATAACTGGGCCGGAAGACCACACAAGCTTCGGCTGCCAACTAGTAGCCGATATCAGCAACACATAAGGAGTACACCAATATGGCACGTGCAGTAGGCATTGACCTGGGTACCACCAACTCGGTGGTTTCAGTTCTTGAGGGTGGCGAACCCAAAGTAATTGCGAACGCTGAAGGCGCTCGCACCACCCCATCAATCGTTGCGTTCACCAAAGACGGCGAAGTTCTCGTCGGTGAAACCGCAAAGCGTCAGGCAGTCACCAACGTTGACCGCACGATCGCATCAGTCAAACGTCACATGGGCACCGACTGGAGCGTTGACGTTGACGACAAGAAGTACACGGCGCAAGAAATCAGCGCGCGTACCCTGCAGAAACTGAAGCGCGACGCAGAAACCTACCTGGGTGACAAAGTCACCGACGCGGTGATCACCGTTCCCGCATACTTTAACGATGCCGAACGCCAGGCCACGAAGGAAGCCGGCGAAATCTCCGGCCTCAATGTATTGCGTATCGTGAACGAGCCAACTGCGGCAGCACTCGCATACGGTCTCGACAAGGGTAAAGAAGACGAACTGATTCTCGTATTCGACCTCGGTGGCGGCACCTTCGACGTGTCACTGCTCGAAGTGGGTAAAGATGACGACTTCTCGACCATTCAGGTGCGTTCAACCGCAGGTGACAACCGTCTCGGTGGCGACGACTGGGACCAGCGAGTCGTTGACTGGCTGATCGAACAGTTCAAGAGCTCAACCGGTGTTGACGTTTCTGGCGACAAGATCGCTCTGCAGCGTCTGAAAGAAGCCGCAGAGCAGGCGAAGAAGGAACTCTCAACTTCAAGCTCTGCTCATGTGCAGCTCCCGTACCTGTCACTGACCGAAAACGGCCCAGCAAACCTTGACGAGACGATTTCTCGTGCGAAGTTTGAGGACCTCACGAAGGATCTGCTCGAGCGCACTAAGCGTCCGTTCAACGATGTCATTCAGGAAGCCGGCGTGAACGTATCTGACATTGCACACGTCGTGCTCGTCGGTGGTTCGACCCGTATGCCAGCTGTGTCGGAGCTCGTAAAGCAGCTCACCGGTGGTCGTGAACCGAACAAGGGTGTTAACCCGGACGAGGTTGTAGCCGTCGGTGCTGCCCTGCAGGCCGGCGTCCTCAAGGGCGAACGCAAGGACGTTCTGCTCATCGACGTCACCCCACTATCACTTGGTATCGAAACCAAGGGTGGCATCATGACCAAGCTGATCAAGCGCAACACCGCTATTCCGACCAAGCGCAGTGAGACGTTCACAACTGCAGAAGACAACCAGCCGTCGGTATCGATTCAGGTCTTCCAGGGTGAGCGTGAATTCACGCGCGACAACAAAAACCTCGGCACCTTCGAGCTGACCGGAATTGCACCGGCACCGCGTGGTTTGCCGCAGGTTGAGGTCACCTTCGACATTGACGCTAACGGCATCGTTCAGGTGTCAGCAAAGGATAAAGGCACCAACAAGGAGCAGTCGATCACGATCTCCGGTGGCTCAAGCCTGTCGCAGGAAGACATTGATCGCATGGTGAAGGATGCTGAAGAGCACGCTGCTGAAGACGAGCAGCGTCGTGAAGCAGCTGAACAGCGCAACACCGCTGAACAGCTCGCTTACTCAGTCGAGAAGCTCCTGCAAGACAATGACGACAAACTCCCTGAAGACGTCAAAACCGAGGTGCAGGGTGACCTAGACAGCCTCAAGGAAGCACTCGCCGGTGACGACGACGCAGCCATCAAGTCAGCAAGCGACAAGCTGAACGAAAGCCAGGGCAAGCTCGGCGAAGCAATCTACGCTGCTGCTCAGGAGGAAGGCGCAGCTGCTGAAGGCGACGCTGACGCAAGCAGCACCGATGATGACGACGTTGTTGACGCAGAAGTTGTTGACGACGAAGAGGAGCAGAAGTAGCCATGACGAACGAGGAACAACGCCCACACGGCGATGAAGAGGTTCCTCACTCGGACGGGTCGGAAGCTCAGGCTTCCGACCCTGATCCGCAGGATGAACCCCTTACTGTGGACGACATCTTGGGTGAAGAACAGACCGAAGCGGCCCGTCAGGCCGACGAAGAATCAGATTCGGAAGAACCTGAAGACGCTGCGGACGACGAAGCGAACCCCTACCTTGAAGATCTGCGCCGCATTACTGCTGAGTACGCGAACTACCGTAAGCGCACTGAAGAGAATGCAGACATCGAACGAATCCGGGCACAGGCTCGCGTGATGCACCCGCTGTTGACCGTGCTTGATGATCTTGACCGGGCTGATGCGCATGGTGATCTTGAAGAGGGAAGCGCGTTCGCCACGATTGCGCAGAAACTGCGCACGATCCTGTCCAAACAGGGGCTTGAAGCCTTCGGCGAAAAAGGCGATCTATTTGACCCGCAACATCACGAGGCGATTGCTCAGATGCCGGTTCCCGGCACCGAGGAAGACACCGTTCTCGATGTTGTTGAGCGGGGATACCGTCTCGAAAACGTCGAACTCCGCCCCGCGAAAGTAGCGGTGGCGGTGAGAGAAGATGGCTAGTCAGGATTGGCTTGAAAAGGATTTCTACAAGGTCCTCGGCGTAGATCGTGACGCTTCAGACAAAGAACTCACCAAGAAATACCACAAGCTCGCACACAAGTATCACCCCGACTCAAACCCGGGAGATGCTGCAGCCGAGGCAAAGTTCAAAGAGATCAGCGAAGCGTTCTCGGTCCTATCGGACCCTGAACAGCGGGCAGAATACGACCAAATCCGCACAATGAGTCAGGGCGGTGCCCGATTCACATCAGGTGGATCAGGTGCCGGTGGTTTCGAAGACGTCTTCGGCGGCATGTTTGGTGGCGGTGCACAGAATATGCACTTCCAGCAGGGTGGAGCTGGCGGTTATGAAGACATCTTCAACATGTTTGGTGGCGGAGGTCGTGGATTCGGCGGACCACAGCCAGGCCGTGATTTGAGTGCCAGCACCACGCTGGACTTCATGTCAGCCGTAAACGGTGACACGGTCACGCTGCAGACCTCGAACCGCACCACAAAAGTTCGTATTCCAGCGGGTATCGCAGACGGTAAAAAGATCAGAGTACGTGGTAAGGGCGAAGCTAGTCCAAACGGCGGACCAGCCGGCGACCTGATCTTGACGGTGCACGTTCGACCACACCCGGTATTTGAACGCGACGGAAAACACCTGCGCGTCAAACTTCCGGTCACGGTCACCGAAGCGGCGCTTGGCGCGACTGTCGAAGTGCCCACATTGGGGGGCAAACCCGTCAAACTGCGGGTGCAGCCTGGAACGCCGAGCGGCCGGGTCCTGCGTGTGAAGGGACGGGGAGTTCCGTTGAAGAGCGGAACAGGCGATTTGCTTGCAGAAGTGCAGGTGATCGTGCCGTCACATTTGACAAAGGAACAAACGGAAGCGCTCGAGGCCTACCGAGAGGTCGAGCCGAAAGAAAATCCACGCGAGAATCTTCTCGCACAGGCACAATAGCGAGTCGCGGGGCGCCCTGTCGGGGCGCCCCGCGCTATATTTACAGCAGTAGTTGCAAGAATTTGAGCAGGAGGTGAGTGAAATGGCAGCACAGTCGATGGACCGCTATTCACCGATCTTTCCGATTGCTCATGCCGCTGACCTTGCTGAAATGCATCCGCAAACACTGCGTCAATATGACCGCATCGGGCTCGTAAAACCGGTGCGTACGCGGGGAAATACGCGTCGGTACTCATTGCATGATGTTGAACAGCTCCGCGAAGTTGCGCGGCTGTCAACTGAGGGGCTCAGTCTCGAGGGTATTCGGCGGGTTTTGCAGCTAGAAAACGAGGTGCGCGCACTGCAGCACCGAGTCCGAGAACTTGAACGGGCCGTGTCAGAGTCGATGGTTGGCCGTGATCGCCGCGTGTTTGCGGCAGGCAGCGCTGGTGATGTTGTGAGTGTCAAACGAGGCACCCGTGTACGTCGCAGTAATGAAATCATGATCTGGCGACCGCAATCCGGTCGTTAGGAACTCCCGGACAACAAAGGACGAGCATTTGACCTTACCGACTCACCGCCCCCTGCGTATTTTGATCGGCTGTGACACATTCAGCCCAGATATTAACGGGGCAGCTCGTTTCGCTGAACGACTCGCGGCGGGCTTGGAGCGTCGTGGTGAGGATGTGCACGTAGCGGCACCGTCGGTGACACATGCGCGAACAGGTGCGTTCCGTGAACAGGTTGAGGGCGAAACGCTTACGGTGCACCGGCTCGCGTCGTGGCGCCTATATATGCATGACTGGTTGCGTTTTGTGCTGCCGTGGACTGCCCGTGCCAAAGCTCGCCGATTGCTTGATCAGGTACAGCCTGACGTCGTACATATTCAATCTCACATCGTGATCGGACGTGCACTCGCTTACGAGGCGGCGCAGCGCGATATTCGCATTGTTGCGACCAACCATGTGATGCCAGAGAACATTGTGGATCTGTGGGCGATGCCCGTATTTGTGCGGAACTTAGTGGTCCGTTGGGGCTGGCTTGACGCCGATAAGGTGCTGCGCACTGCTGAGGCGATCACCACACCAACGAAGCGGGCCGCTAAGTTTCTTGAATCGAATACTCCACGCCGCGGTGTCCTTCCAGTGAGCTGCGGAATTGACGCGTCGCAGTACCGGGCAGACCTGTCACCAAAACCAGAAAAACACCTGGTGTTTGTTGGTCGTATGACGCAAGAGAAACACGTCGATGTGCTCTTGCGTGCCCTGTCGCGTTTGGATCAGTCAGTGAAACTTGACCTGATCGGTCAGGGCGATCAGCGTGTGAAGATTGAGCAGCTTGCAAAAGATCTCGGTGTGTTCGAGCGTGTGATTTTCCACGGGAAAACCAGCGAAGATGAACTGCGTGCCACGCTCACGAGCTCGAGTGTGTTCGTAATCGCTTCCATTGCCGAGCTACAGTCGATTGCGACGATGGAAGCGATGGCTTCGGGGCTGCCGATAGTTGCGGCAAA
This sequence comes from Canibacter sp., assembly GCA_052085365.1. Lineage (GTDB taxonomy): Bacteria > Actinomycetota > Actinomycetes > Actinomycetales > Microbacteriaceae > Canibacter. Next base: position 58,879 of record JBQDFP010000013.1, read on the forward strand.
TGCCATGGCATTGCCACACCTCGTAGATGAGGGGAAGAACGGGTATCTGTTCTCTCCGGGTGATGACGCTGAGCTTGCAGAGAAAGTGCAAACGATTCTTGATTTGCCGCATGATGAATACGCTGACATGCAGCAAGCATCACTTGACGGAATTCAGGTGCACGACATTGAGCGCACCCTCGATACGTTCCAGTCTCTCTATCGTGGTGAAGCGGTCACGCCAAAGTAGATGACGAACGCTTCGGCCTCGAGAGATACCTCGTAAGGAAGTTTAGAAGCGCCAGACTGACGCCTGGAAGCCTTCTGGTGGTGCAGGTGTGAAGTGGTCTTCTTCGGTGACGAGGCCACTGCCGAACGGAATGTTCGACTGAATGATTTGTAGGGTGCCGTCATCATTTACCCCAGTGACGAGCATCGTGTGCACGCCGCTGACCCACTGGTCGGGGTATTCGAGGTGCTCGTACTGAATGACATCACCGGGAAGTGCTGCCTCGACCGGGACGCGGGTTGCGTTCGCGTAGTTGCCGACTGGGGTGCCGGGACCGCCGCCCCAGCTTGCGTCACCTGCGGTGACCCAGCGACGAACTGACATGACACATTCGCCCTCGGCGCTCCAACCTGTGGCGCGGCTAGTGCCGACCTCGCTCTTCGCGAGTGCAATTGCGGCGTCAACGTCATAGCCGTGGGTGAGCTTGGTTGGGTCAAACGTCGTCGCGTTGATCATCGCGTCAAGTGACTCACTCGTCAGAGTGTCGTCAGTGGTGACGAGCGATTGCTGTGAGAGCGCCGCGTATGCTGCGGGGCCGCCGGCTTCAGAGAAGTCAGTAACGTTTGGGGTAGCCAGTGCGGGTGAGGCTCCGAGTGTAAACGTGAGCGACGCCACGACGGTCATAATCGTGGCCTGTGTCCGTTTCTTCACTCAGTAACTTCCTTTGCATGTTTGAACGGCGGATCTTCGTGCTCGTGTAGCTTCTGGGAGTAATCCCTGCCGAGCGTTGCTGGCATTTAGAAAACACGAGAAGTGTTGGCCTGTTTAAAAAACGGCCTGTACCAGTATGCGTTATCCTTCTGTTATAAAGCAAATTTAATATGAAACTATCTGGAAAAGCTTATTTGACCAGGTGTTTTATGTGAACAGAAATGC
>JBQDFP010000014.1:0-49726 GCA_052085365.1 Canibacter sp.
CTAGGCCGCTAGACGATGGGGCCAGATTGCGCCTGAGCACCATCTTCACCGAAGACCGAAGTCAACGGAATTTGAGACCTCACGCATGCAAATCCAAAACTATTCAATTTTCAAATGGTGTCATGATCCACGCTCAAATCTGTGCACTTCTCATGACTTCAGCACCAGCTTGTGGCCGGTACTCAACCTAATCTATAGGCAAACTGGCATATTCTCCTAATCGAGTCGGCACTTGCTCGAATCTTTAGGCACCCAGCATGCGCTGCACGCGAGGTTTTGACAAATTCTCGTGAATTAACGGACCGACGCTGGTGCGTTGCTCAAAGGTATACCCGATCTTTCCTTGACGGAGCACACCGATCAGCAGCGGGTCGTTCACGTTCCAAAGAATCCAGGTAGGTTCACCCTGTGCGTTATTGCCCAGAAACGTGACCTCTATCTCACGTTCCCCCAGGCGTTCTTTCACCGGAACTAAGCGCTGGGTGCCAAAGATCGGTTCGATGGCGCCTTCTGAATGCACATTGTTCATGCCTAAATCCTATCCGAGAATGATTGATTTATCATCGGGCGTTTCGTCGCGTTCGCTATTCGATTCACTCACGCCCCTCGAAAAAATGCCGCGCATGCTTGCCGCAGGTGCCACAGATCATCCACATGTGCGAGCTCGCGTGCTGAGTGCATCGACAAGAGCGGAACTCCGACATCTACAGTACGGATACCGGTCCGTGCCGCGGTAATGGGTCCGATCGTGGATCCGCATGGAACCGTGTTATTAGAAACAAATGCCTGTGTGGGAATGTTCGCAGTTTCGCAGACCCGATTCCAAAGGGCTTCACCGTGCGCGTCTGATGCATAGCGCTGTTTCGCATTAATTTTCAGCATGGGACCCTGCCCGGCTTTGGGATGCACGTTCGGGTCGTGCTTTTCTGAATAGTTTGGGTGGACCGAGTGTCCTGCATCTGCCGAAAGCACCCAAGATGCGGCACGCGAGCGTGCCAAATCTTCGGGCGTTGCACCGAGCGTGGTGAGCAGTCGCTCAACAGTGTCGCTTAAGATCGGGCCACCCGCACCAGCTCGAGTTTCTGACCCCACCTCTTCATGATCGAATACGGCGAGCACTACGATTTCATGCGGCGCTGGCTGTTCGGTGAGCAGCGCTTCAAGCCCCGCGTAGACCGAGCTGAGGTTATCGAGCCGCCCGGCGGCAAACAGCTCACCCTTCGTCCCGAGTCGTGCAGGGCATTGCGTTTCAACGAGTCGCAGTTCGGAACCCAATATCTGTGAAGATTTAATACCAGAAGCATTTTCGATGAGTGCCGTAAAATCTGCGCCTTCGAGGCCGATAATTGGTTGCGTATTGCGTTGCTTGTCGAGGGTGAGTCCTTCATTTACCCCACGGTCGAGATGAATCGCAAGCTGTGGAATACGTGCGACAGGCGCCGTATGAACTAAGTGTTCGTGACCTAAAGCGTCGACGACGCGACCAGAGATTGCTAGGTCCCGGTCAAGCCATGAGTTCAGAAGCGGACCACCGTAGATTTCGACACCGACTTGTGCCCAACCTTCGGTATGAATTACCTCACCTGGTTTCACCACGAATCCGGGCGAGTCACTGTGCGCACCAATAATGCGCACTGGACTGCTGGCTTGAACTTGGTCTCCAGCGTGCCATGCAATAATCGCGCCGTCACGTACGATGAACCCACGATCTCCGCCCGAAAGCGTCGGCCATTCGTCGGTTTCGTCGCGCCGTTTGTAACCATCGACTTCGAGTCGGTCAGCAACTTCATACGCTGCGTGCCACGCAGTGGGTGAAGCTTCAATAAACTCCGCGATTCGAGCAATGTATTGATCGCGTTCGTGGTTGTTGGCGACGGGTGTTGGTGAATTCATACTCTCTATCCATGCTGACTGCGCATAACTGTTTCACGATGATGTGCCGTGGCGGTCTTCTTGTGGCGGACTACCTGCCTGAACCGACAATGTATCCGGTTCTGAGCTCAGCGAGCCGTGCGAGCACTTCCGCTGCTTCCCAAACGTCTGAGACCGTGAAGTCGGCGGCGGTTTTACCTTTTCCAATATGCACACCAAGATCGCCCTGTTCAAGCCGCTGCAGCGCGTCTTCGTCGGTGACGTCGTCTCCCAGAAAAACGGTCGAACACTCTGGCAACTTCGCGCGTATTTGCTGCAGCGCTTGCCCTTTGTCGGCTTGCCGAACAGCTAATTCGTACACAAGTTTGCCGCTGCGACCGGTTACACCTTCGCGCTGCCCGAACGCTTCGGCGGCTTCAAGGAGCCGCTTGGCCGCATGCGGGTCAGTTACATTTCTGGCGTGCACAGCAAACCCGAACGGTTTTTCTTCAAGCGTTGACCCGGCAACTGCGCCGGTAAGCGCTGAGAGGTCAGCCTTTAACTGATCAAGCAGGTGTCGTTCATCGGCGCTGAGGGCGGGTGCGCTTGGGCTGGTCTCCCCCGGCAGCATCAGTTCTGCGCCGTGCGAGCCAGACACTGCACGCCCATCAAGGTGAACCCCGGTTGCTGCGAGGCTTTCGAATGAGCGTCCGCTAATGAGCGCAACTGTCACACCGCGAGATTGCTGCAACACTTGCAATGCTTCTTCGGCTCTCGGAAGTACTCGAGCTTCTTCAGGACGCGGCACAATGGGTGCGAGCGTCCCGTCAAAGTCACATGCGACCAGGAGCTCTGATTCGTTGGCAAGCCTACGCAGAGCCGCGTCGACACCGGTGGGAAGAAACACTGGGCCGTTGTGTTCAATGCTGTCTTCACGTTGCTCTTCAAGAATTTTTCGAGATGTTTCTTGCGTCTGTACTGCCCGCAGAAAACTGTCTGACCATCGTTTCACGTCCGCATGGTTCACGACTTTGCGCATGGCACGCATGCGTTGGCGCTGTTCAGCTTCTGACATGTTGAGCGCCGCCAGGAACGCACTCTTCATCCCGTTGATGTCGTGCGGGTTGACGAGCACTGCACGGCGGAGTTCGTCGGAGGCTCCGGCGAACTCACTCAGCACCAATACGCCTTGTTCGTCTGCTCGGCAGGCAACGTACTCCTTCGCGACAAGGTTCATACCGTCTCGAAGCGACGTGACTGCGAGCACATCGGCTGCAACGTAGAGCGCCGCCATTTCTTCACGTGGGAAGCCTTTATGGAGGTACACGACCGGGCTGTGTTTAATGGTGCCGAAGTCGCCGTTAATACGACTGACGGTGATTTCGATCTCGTTCCGAAGTCGCTGGTACGCGTCGACTCGTTCACGACTCGGGCTTGCGACCTGCACGAGGGTCACTTCTCCGGGTTGAATTTTGCCGTCTTGTAGGAGCTCGGAGACGGCTTTGAGCCGGTGTCGGATTCCTTTGGTGTAGTCAAGACGGTCGACTCCCAGAATGATTTGTTTCGGGTTGCCGAGTTCTTCACGTATCTGTTTCGCTCGGGCTTGAACTTCTGGGCTTGCGGCAAGTTCACCGAAGAATTTTGTATCGATGGAGATGGGAAATTCTTGTGCAAGAACTTGGCGTGCGAGCCGATTGCCTCGGCTTTTGAGCATGACCATATTTCCGTTTGAGGGCGCACCGACAAATCTGCGTACTGCTGAGCGGAAGTTTGCAGCGTCTGCAACGCGTTGAAACCCAACGACATCGGCTCCAAGCAGTCCCTCGAGAACTTCGCGGCGCCACGGTAGCTGCCCGAAGAGGCCATGTGCAGGAAATGGAATGTGGAGGAAAAACGCAATGGTGAGGTCGGGTCTCAGTTCACGAAGCATGCGAGGGACCAGCTGCAGCTGGTAGTCGTGTACCCACACGGTCGCACCTTCGGCAGCGGCTTCTGCTGCAGCGGCAGCGAACCTCCGGTTGACGTCTTCGTATTGGTCCCACCATTCACGGTGAAAGCCGGGCTGTGAAATAACGTCGTGGTAGAGCGGCCAAATGGTGTCGTTCGAAAAACCTTCGTAATACCGTTCAAAATCGACTGCGTCGAGCGAAATGGGGCGCAGAGACATACCTTCGGCTTCGAAAGGTTCGAGTGTTTCGTCCGTGTTACCGGGCCAGCCGATCCACACACAGGCGAGCTCACGCACCACCGGTTCCATCGCAGTGACGAGACCTCCGGGTGAGGTTTTCCAGGTGACTGTGCCGTCAGGCAGCGTCACTCGGTCGACCGGGAGGCGGTTCGAAACAACAACGAAATCTTGAGGCTGTGTAGTGACAGTCGACATGATGTGCTCCGATGGTGCTATGCGAATGGGGGTGGATCTATTTGCATTCTATTGAGTTGTGTTGAGTTCGTGTAAACAGTCGTGAGACTGGTCAGGCGGGGCCGGAGTCGGCCCCGCCTGATGACGGTTAGTTGTCGTCGTCCGTGTCGACGTCACCTGTCGGTTGTTGGAAGTTTGCGGCAAATTCTGCGAGCAGACGAGCTCCAAAACCGGTGGAGCCCGCGCTCTTCCACAGATCGTCTGAGTCGCTTTCCATGGGGCCTGCGATGTCGAGGTGTCCCCACGGCAGGCCATCAACAAATTCGTTCAAGTAGAGCGCTGCAAGAATCGAGCCGCCATATGGACCACCAATGTTTGCAAAGTCGGCAACATTTGATTTCATCTGGCTACGGTAGCGGTGGTCGAGTGGCAGCTTCCACAACCGCTCGTCCGTCGATTCGCCCGCTGCCGTGAGCTGGTCGGTGACGGAGTCGTTATTTCCAAAGACTGCAGCAGTTTGAGTACCGAGCGCTGCCATTGCGGCTCCGGTCAAGGTCGCAATATCGACAAGCACGTCGGGGCGTGGGGTTTGTTCTGCGGCGAGCGCGAGTCCATCGCCAAGCACCAAACGGCCCTCTGCATCAGTGTTACGGACCTCTACTGTTTTCCCATTGCGCATGGTCAGTACATCACCAAGTTTGGTGGCGCTCCCTGACGGCATGTTGTCGGTGCACATCATGAATCCGGTGACGGCGGCGGTGACATCGAGGTCACGAAGGGCGGTCATCGCCGCGAAAACTGCGCCTGACCCCATCATGTCCATTTTCATTGAGGCATGCGAAGCGTTTGAAGGCTTCAGGCTAATTCCGCCAGAGTCATAGGTAATGCCCTTGCCGACGTAGCTGATATGACCGCTGGGGTCTTCTGGCGTGTAACTGACCTTAATCACTCGTGGCTCTTGCACGCTCCCGGCGTTTACACCGAGCACCCCGCCGAGGCCGAGTTCTTCGATTTTTGTACGGTCGTATACTTCAGCGGTGAGACCAAATTCTGGTGCGAGTTTGGCGACAACTTCAGCGTATTCAGCTGCGTTGAGGTGGCGTGGCGGGGTATTGCCAAGGTCGCGCGCGATGCCAGCGGAGCGTGCAAGCGTTTTGCCACGCTGGGCTCCGGTGGTCGCGTTTTCTACGTTCCTTGTCGCGGTCACGAGAGTGATGCTCTCTAGTGGTGTGGTGTCGGGGTCGTTCTTCAACGCGTCCCAACGGTAACGGGCAAGCACCACTCCCTCGATGGCTGCCTGTGCAGCAATATCGGCGTCGATTGCGGCGCCGTTGAGGTCAAGCACGAACTGCGACTGGTCTGATGCTGCACGAGTGAGGCTGGCAGCTGCATCGCGGACTGCAGCGATTGCGCCTAGTTTCTTCCCTATACCGATGAGTACGGTGACGCGCTGACCGGGTATTTTCAAGGTTTGGCCTGTTTTGCCGGAGAACCCAGCGGCTTTCAGCTGATCGCGATTCAGCGAGATGGACTCGGGCAGGTCACCTTCGCTCGCGACGAATATGCCAAGAACCCCTGTTTCAGGGGCCTGGTCGACAACGGAGACCGTGAATTCGTTTTTGAGTGAAGGTACTGGATCAAATGATGGATCTACAAACACGTTCATGTTATTCAGCCTAGTCCTGACCGCTGACAATGCGGTCGGAGACGGAGCGGTCTTGTTCTCGCACTCAGGCATATGTATATTGTCCGCATGGTTTCACGAGCTACTAAAATCACTATCCGTGTCATTGGCGGTGTGCTCGCGGTAGTTCTTGTCGCAGTGCTCGCAGTTCTTGCTTGGGCGCTCTTTCGTCCGCTCCTGCAGGGCGACTACAACCACACCTACGGCTACATTCGCCCAGTATCTGTGCTCAGCGAGAACCCACTGTCAGCAATGGTTTCTACTGTGGGAACACCGACGTCCGCGAATAAAGAAGACGAGTTGAATAACCGAATCGCCAACACACTCGGTCAAATCGAAATAATTCGTGAAGATGTCACAGAAGCTCAGGACTCTCGAGCAGGTTCTCGGGACGAGGAGTTGTCTGCCGAACTCGACAAGCTCGGCGATGCGTATGACAATCTCACTGCAACATTCGAAAGCTGGCAGAGTGACGGCTATGCAGCCATTGGTGCCACAGCAAAAGCGTGCGCGGGGTCTCAGGAGGAGTGTCAGCAGGCGGCTTTAACAATTGAACGGCTGTCTCCGCAGGACGACATCCTTGCGCAGCTGCATCAAGCTGTGATCGAAGCCGCGAACACAGGAAGCACCGTCGAGTTGGACAGCGCTTTAATTGAGTTCGCAGACCACACCGAGACGCTCTGGGATGCAGTTGAAGACAGTCTTTCGTCTGTGACTGACATGCTCGCCGAGCACGGAGCGGAAGTCGACGAGTAGCCACACTCACTCGGCGATTCATATTCACGGGAATGTAAATTCGCTTCTCGTTGTTCGCTTCAGTATGAGAGCTTTTGGATTTCTATCTTTCGGTCACTACAGTGACGTCCCGGGGTCACGGACCCGCACCGCTGGTGACATGCTTCGCCAGACAATCGACCTCGCGGTTGCGGCAGACGAAATCGGCGTCAACGGAGCCTATACTCGCGTACACCACTGGGCCAAGCAGGCCGCATCGCCAATGCCGTTACTCGCGGCAATGGCCGCAAAAACGAAGCGTATCGAGGTCGGCACGGGCGTCATTGACATGCGCTATGAGAACCCCTTGCAGCTCGCTGAGGAAGCAGCCGCACTTGATCTCATTGCGAATGGACGGGTAGCGCTTGGGGTGAGTCGTGGATCACCTGAAACCGCAATACGTGGGTACGAAGCGTTCGGGTATACCGGCAGCGAGGATCCACGCGGGGCAGACATGGCCCGGGAAAAGTTTGCGTTATTCCTGGAGGCAATTGACGGTGGCGGCATCGCTGAAGCCGATCCGATGATGACCGGTTCGACCGGCTATCTTCCGGTTGAGCCACGTTCGGCGACACTGAGAGATCATCTGTGGTGGGGTGCAGGGTCTCGAGAAACCGCTGCCTGGACCGGCACGCAGGGGCTCAATATGATGAGTTCAACGCTGCTAACAGAAGCTACCGGAGGGGCATTCGACGAACTTCAGGCCGAGCAGATCAACATGTTCCGTGACGCATATCGTGAGGCTGGCCATACCGGACGTCCACGTGTTTCGGTGAGTCGAAGCATCTTCCCGATCGTGAGCGCAGAGGACGAACGATACTTTGGCTATCGGGGCTCAGACAGTCAAGACCAAATCGGCATTATCGATGGCATGCGCTCGACGTTTGGGAAGACCTACGCTGCCGAACCGGATGTGCTGATTCAACAACTCAAGCGCGATGAAGCAGTAATGGCAGCAGACACGGTGCTGCTGACCATTCCAAACCAGCTGGGGCCGGACTATTGCGCGCACGTACTCGAATCATTTGCAAAGTACGTTGCACCTGAACTCGGCTGGAAATCGAACTCAGAAGGTCCGGTCGAAGGCGACGCCCTCTAGCAGCTAGAACGAGTCCGTCCGAATCGTTCCTTGTTTGAGAGCGTCGTCACATACCAGTGGCCCACTGCATTATTTTGGCTCACGATCAACCGCAGCAATCACCTCAGCAAGTTCATCGCGAAGTCCCATGAGTCTTTCGACCGGGAGCCCGAGACGCTCGATCACGGCTGGTGGGACCGCGAGGGCCTGTTCACGTAACGCTTGGCCCTTGCTTGTTGGGGTCAGGCAGAACGTGCGTTCATCACCCTGAGCTGGGGTTCGTTCGATCAAGCCAGAGTGTTCCAGCCTTTTGACCAGTGGTGTGAGCGTTGCCGGGTCAAGGTGGAGCAAATCAGCAAGCTCTCGAAATTTGAGGGGGCCATCTTCCCAGAGCGCCAACATGACAAGGTACTGCGGGTGGGTGAGCCCTAACGGCTCCAATATTGAACGGTACACACCGATCACTCCTCGGCTAGCGACAGCGAGCGCAAAGCACACCTGACGGTCAAGTTTAAGAGCGTCACCCGGTAGATCTTGCATGCCACTAGTCTATATTGTTTGCACACAAACGAACATGCTAGGGTTTTGTTTGTGCGCAAACGACGAAAAAAGTACACGCTCTGGCATAAAACTCCCTATGACGGAGTTCCCGGCTTCTATGCCTTCGTTCAACGCTTTCTGTATCAAATTGAGGGCCCATCACAGCTGGGCGACCGTGATGAACCCGCATATGTTCGGCCATCAGATCCCAAGTGTCCGCTGTGTAGCCAATCAATGAAGGACCACCGTTTTGATGCGGGAAGCGCAACCAAGTCAACTTCGCTGAAGTGCCCGCCAAAGAAGGCCGAAGCCAAGCAGACAGAAACCTAGCGTTCACGGAAGAATTTTTCCGCTAAAACTCGATCTCATATTTGGGTCTGCCTGCCATCGTGTGTTCGTCTCAACGAACATCATGAAACCACCACTTCCTCGCGCCCTGGCTTGCTAAAGTACCTGAGGACGGTCACCGCAGAGCCCTCTCGAGTTCGTGAAAATCACGATACTGCTGACCGATAGCTATGACTTCGCACGCCAGCCTCAATGGCCGCCCCGAGGACTTTATTGACCCTCACGATTACGACCACAGCCACGCCAATGTCACTTCAGGATGGTTACGTGCCGCTGTTTTCGGCGCGATGGATGGACTCGTGTCGAACATCGGCCTGATTGCGGGAATCGCTGCCGCGGGCGCGCCCTCTCGAATTGTTGCGCTCACCGGAATTTCGGGGCTCATCGCTGGCGCGATTTCAATGGCACTCGGAGAATACACGTCGGTGCGCACACAGAACGAACAGCTTGATTACGAGGTCCGCATTGAAAGCGAGGCGTTGCGCAGAAACCCCGAAGGTGAAGAACTCGAGCTTCGCGAACAGCTCGTCGAACTCGGTATGACACGCAAAACTGCAGAATATGCGGCCGCGGAAGTGCACGGTAATCACGAGACCGCGCTGAAACTTCACCTCTCCAATGAACTTGGCCTCAGCCTCGATGAACGCCCCTCGCCGTTCATTGCGGCGTTCTCATCATTGGCGGCATTCGGCGTTGGCGCGTTGATTCCCGTGCTCCCCTACCTCGTCGGGCTTCCCTCACTCATCTGGGGGCTGGTCTTCGGTGGCGCGGGACTGCTGCTCGCCGGCTCATTCGCTGCGAAATTCTCGCGTTCAGGCATCGTTAAGAACGCCCTGCGCCAAGTACTCTTTGGCGGCATTGCCGTGCTGGTCACGTACGCCATTGGCTCCCTGCTCGGAGTCGCAAATCTTTAGTGCTTCGTCAGAAACCTGTCACCGTTTTCAGGTGGCAGGGGTCTATATTGGGGTGCACCGACCAGCCTGACCCACGCTCATTTGCTGGCCTTCATCACCGACGATGAGGAGGCACAACGTGTCAAAACCTAAGAATCGCAAGACCACAATCGCCGCAGTAACAGGACTTCTTGGTCTCGGCGCGGTTGCTGCACACGACCTCATACAGAAACAACGAGGGGTCCTGCGCAATTATCCCGTGCTGGGTCATGCGAGATTCATGCTCAATAAGATCCGCCCACAAATTCAACAGTATTTTATTGAACGGGACTGGGACGGGCGCCCATTCAATCGGACCACACGCGAACTGATCTATGCACGCTCTCGTGACGAAAAGGGCGAAGAGTCATTTGGCACCCTGCACGATATTGAACGCGCAGGTCAAGAATGGTTCGTGCATTCGAATACCCCGCTTGACCCACCCACGACTCCGCCGCGCGTGCGCGTGGGCGGAGACGACTGTTCCCAGCCGTATGACATGTCGCTGCTCAATGTGTCTTCGATGAGTTTCGGTGCGCTTTCAGAAAACGCTATCCGCGCACTCAATGCTGGCGCAGCTCAAGGTGGTTTTGCGCATGACACCGGCGAGGGCGGGCTCACGCCCTACCATCTCTCAGGTGGCGGCGATCTGATTTGGGAGATCGGCACCGGATATTTTGGCGCGCGAACCGCAGACGGTGACTTCGATGAGCACCAGTTCGCCGAAAAGGCGTCACAAGACGCGGTGAAAGTTGTGTCACTCAAACTCAGTCAGGGGGCAAAACCGGGCATTGGCGGGGTCCTCCCAGCATCGAAAGTGACCCCTGAAATTGCACAGTTTCGGGGCGTGCCCGTCGGTGAAAAATGTGTCAGTCCCGCGGGTCACCGAGTCTTTTCTACACCCGTTGAACTGATCGAGTTCATTGCGAAAATGCGTGAGCTTTCTGGCGGCAAACCTGCCGGGTTCAAACTGTGTGTCACATCTGTCGAAGATGTGCTCGCCATTTGTAAAGCGATACGCACAGTCGGCACCGCACCAGATTTTATTATTGTTGATGGATCAGAAGGTGGAACCGGCGCGGCTCCAGTTGAGTTTGAAGATCATGTGGGCATGCCGCTCACCCAGGGCCTCATGACCGTGCACAATGCACTCGTCGGCACCGGCCTGCGCGACAAAGTTCGTGTCGCAGCTTCCGGGAAGGTCGCAGAAGGCAGTGACATTGTTTCACGCATGATTCAAGGCGCCGACTATGTGAATTCAGCACGCGCGATGATGATGGCGCTCGGGTGTATCCAGTCACTCAGATGCGCAGAAAACACCTGCCCGGTCGGCGTTGCTACGCAGAGCCGCTACCGTCAACGTGCATTACATGTTCCGACAAAAACAGAACACGTCTACCACTACCAACGAAACACCGTTCGGCAGGCACTGCGCGTCATGGCTTCTATCGGTGCGCGCGATCGAAGCGATCTTTCACCGGCAATGCTTCGACGAAATCTCGCTGAGGGAACCAGCTCCTCATATGCCGAGCTGTACGAGTGGCTACAACCGGGTGAGTTGCTGGTGGATCCACCCACGGACTGGAAGCAGGCTTGGCAGATTGCTGACCCGGAACGCTTCGGGCCAACGCTGCACTAAGGAGGAAACCATGGCACGAACTGTTGCCGATGATATGTGGGAAATGCTCATTCAAGCGGGTGTGAAACGCTGCTACGGCATCGTAGGCGATGCGCTAAATCCGGTTTTTGATGCGCTGCGACGACACCCTGAAATTGAATTTGTCGATGTTCGTCACGAGGAATGGGGTACCTTCGCTGCGGCTGCTGACGCGCAGCTGACCGACACTCCAGTAGCGGTTTGTGGCACGGCAGGGCCCGGGGTGACGCACCTGTTGAACGGATTGATTGATGCGCGGCGCGAACACGCGAAACTTTTCGTGATCGCCGGGGACTCAAACACTGATGTTGTTGACACGCAGCCGCTGCAGGGAGTGAACCCGTATGACCTTTTCCGCACGGCTGCTGATTGGGTGGGTCGTGCGATTAACCCGGCGCAGGCCCTGACCGTATTTGATGAAGCTCTGCGCGTTTGCCAGGGCAACTCTGCCCCGGCCGTGGTCGCCTTGCCGGGTGATATTGCTGGCGCGGACTCCCCTGTGAAATACGCCCCGCATTTCTCAGTCACGCCTGAGCCGCGGCTCACCGCACATCCAGAAGACGTTCGCGCTGTCTCCCGAATGATCGACGATGCACAAAAAGTCATGATCTTTGGCGGTGAAGGTTGTCACGGTTCTGCTCAGCAGGTCATCGAACTGGCACAAAAACTTGCGGCGCCCGTGGGCTACTCGTTTAAAGGGAAGAATTGGCTCGAAGCAGGCAACCCAAACGCGGTCGGCATGACAGGCCTCCTCGGGTATGGCGGATGCCATCAAGCACTGAAAGACGCTGACCTGGTGCTGCTTTTGGGAACCGACTTCCCGTACCCCGATTTTTTAACGGTCGGCAAAGCCCGCTTTATTCAGATCGACCGTCAGCCCCGCCATCTGGGTCGCAGGGTTCCCATCGCGGCTGGACTGCAGTGCGATGTGGACGCATTCCTCACGGACGTGATTCCACAGGTGCGAGAAAAAACTGACAACTCCTATCTCGATGCTGCGGTCAAAACGACGAAGCACTGGGAGAAGAAACTCCAGCGTTATGTTGACGGTGGTGAGAAACGTGACGAGATTCGTCCCGAATATGTTGCAGCTCTGCTCGATGAACTCATGGATGACGATGCGATCGTCGCGGTCGACACTGGCACCCCCGTGATTTGGGCGTCTCACCATATACATTTTGGTGGAAACCGTCGCCATCTCGCGTCGTGGTCATGGGCATCGATGGCGAACGCGTCACCGCAGGCATTCGGTGCGTGGAAGGTGAACCCCGACCGCCAGGTGGTCGCAATGTGCGGCGACGGTGGTTTCTCGATGCTGGGTTTCGGTGATCTGATCACACAGGTGCACCAGAACGCAAACGTGGTGCATGTCGTTTTCAATAACCGACTGCTTGACTTCGTCAATATTGAGCAGCAAGAAGTGGGTATGGACCCGTGGGGAACGGACATTCCAGAGGTGAACTATGCGAAGATCGCAGAAGCTTTCGGCGCAAAAGGGATTCGCTGTGACGACCCAGCGCAGCTACGCGCAGATTTGATTGAGGCGTTGGCACACCAGGACGGACCCGTGGTAGTTGACGTGTATGTCGACAAATTCGCGTTAGCGGTTCCGCCCGGGATTCCAGCTGCGACCGCGAAGGGGTTCATTGAAAGCATGACGAAGCGCGCGTTTAAGGGAGATCTCGGCGAAGTCGTCCACGAAGCGATCGACAACATCAAGCTCATTTAGGCGCTGAACCGCTACGCTGAGAACATGCCCGACGAGACTTTCACGCGTAACGTTCTGCGTGTCGCCGCGCAGATTCCACCGGGTCGCGTCATGAGCTACGGGGAAGTAGGTATTGCGGTCGGCGTTGAAGCACCTCGAGCAGTGGGTCGCGTGCTAGCACTGTACGGTCACGCAGTTCCATGGTGGCGAGTGATTCGCGCATCTGGTGACCCGCCGCAGGGGCATGCACGGCTGGCACTGCCGCACTATCGAGAAGAGGGCACGCCCCTCAGGGGTGATGTGAAGAACTTCGAATACAAGATTGAGCATCGCGCTCGTCTACCGTTTACGCACGAAATCTTTGGCGAGGTGCCGCTGTGAGCGCAGCAGGTGGGAAAGGACGTGGATCAGCACGTTCAGGCCGCGGGGCTCGCGGGCGCGGTGTTGACCGACATTCGGCCAAGCGTCGCACCGCTTCAGCAACACCAACACAGCGCGAGAAGCAGGAAGCTGCTCGGAAGGCTCGAGATCTGGCTGCGAAAGAAATGCGCCAGGCAGAGGCGGCTTTGGGTCCGTTTCCGTTCGGGTTCGTGCGCGGAACGTCACCTGAAAAGTGGGCGACTCGGTGGCGACAACGTCACCCGTCACGGCCGCTCACGTTTGAACCCCTGGGTGAGTTTCCACTCACGAGTATGCGCGGGCTCGAGATTCTTGCCGAGGGTGGGTTGCTCTTGGTGCGAGCACCGAATGGTACACGTCCCGATTCGTTCGCTGCCGACACAGTGCATGCGGTGAAGTTATATGACGAACGTGTCGGCGTTATCGCGGCGAAGGGCAGCGATTTCGCCGAACTTGATGAACTCACCGACCTGACCCTATTGAATTTGAGCATGGTGCTCGATTATGAGGGGTACGACCCGGCATGGCCAGAAGCAACTGAATGGGTAGATCCCTCTTACCGGCCGGAGCATGCTCAGGGTGCGGCTGAACTCGTTGCTACGGGCATGGGTGTCACGCTCGCTCCGTTGACCCTCGCGCGACACGTTTCGAAGCGTCGCGAACACGTTGTTATTCCTGTCACCGTGAGCGTCGAGGAACTCCCTGGAACGGCGATTTGGGCGGTGTGGCGACGCGACCGGGACTGCGAAGATATTCAAGAACTGGCAGGCATTTTCCGCGGACGAACTGCACGCAGTTCACGCTGACGGCAGAGCTGCCAGTCTAAAGTTCGCTGCCGGCCACACTGAAGGTGTCGCAACTGCGCGCACCTTCATCATGTCCTCGGGTGAACCAGCGTTGCCGCTGGTCGGAGGCCCCGTGAGTAAATCCTTCGGGGTTTACCTGCTGGCCTGCGCTTTGTTGAATATGGTCGTCACCAACGGCCGCGGCAGCATCGAGAGCATCTGCCATTTGTTCAGCCGTGACAGGTTCAAGGAACGCGGTTCCGGCATCATCCACAGTAGTGCTTGCCGCGGCCACCCAGGCTCCCGCGTAGCAGTCGGCTTGTAACTCGACCCGCACCGATTCTGAGTCGGCTCCTGCACCGCGGCTCGAACCTGACAGATCACCGGTCAGGTGTGAAATGTGGTGGCCCCATTCGTGGGCGAGCACATACATTTGTGCGAGTGGTCCACCGCTCGCACCAAACTGGCTGCGCAGCAGGTCATAAAACTCGGTATCAATGTAGATCGATTCATCGCTGGGGCAGTAAAACGGACCGACCTGATTGCTTGCTGCACCACAGGCGGACTGGGTGGCATCACGATATAGCACCACACCCGGTTCCACGTAGCCGTCGAGCTGGGTCTCCCAAAACGCGTCGAGCGAGTTCGCGGCGGCCGCCATACGGCATTCATCGTCCTTGTTGGCGTCTGCCCCGGTCTTGCAATCTTCAAACCCGATCTGTTCGTCAGTGACTGACTGACTTGCTCCACCCGTGATTTGACCGGTGAGTGGTGTCAGGTCGATGCCAAGCCACTGAGATGCAAAGAACAGCACGAGCGCGAGACCGACGCCGCCGATACTTCCACCAACAACTTTGCCACGCCGGCCACCGCGACGGCGCTGCACGCGACTCGAGTCGACTCTGGCATTGTCATGAAAGCTCACGTGTGCTCCGTCTCGCTCGTGGCCGTAGCCGCTGCTTTACTCTGTGGTTCTATTCCGCGAACTTATCGCTCGCTCGAACGAGCGCGTCAACAATACCGGGTTCGTTAAATGCGTGGCCCGCGTCGGGAACCATAATAAATTCAGCATTCGGGAGGGCCCGGTGCAGGTCCCAGGCAGTGCGGGCCGGGGTGCACACATCGTACCTGCCCTGAACAATCACGACTGGGATGTCGGCGAGTTTGCCCGCATCACGAATGAGTTGGCCTTCGTCCATCCATCCACCGTTGATGAAATAGTGGTTTTCAATTCGCGCAAATGCGACGGCTGCGGCTACGTCGGTGCGAGCTTTCTCAACACCTGCGTGATTGATGTGGAGGCGAATAGTCGCGTTTTCCCACACGGTCCAGGCCACAGCTGCAGGGGTGTGTATTTCAGGGTTCGGGTCGAAGAGCCGCTTATTGTATGCTGCGACAAGGTCTCCGTGTTCCGCTTCGGGGATGGCTGCCAGATATTCTTCCCACAGGTCCGGGAACAGATGCGATGCACCGTTTTGGTAGAACCATTCGATTTCGCTTTTGCGAAGCGTGAATATGCCGCGCACCACCAACTCTGTAACACGGTTGGTGTGTGTTTGCGCGTACGCGAGCGACAGGGTTGCCCCCCAAGAGCCGCCAGATACCTGCCATTTGTCGATGTTGAGGTGTTCGCGCAGTTTTTCAATGTCTTCAACGAGATGCCAGGTCGTGTTCGCTTCAAGCTCTGCGTCGGGTGCACTGGCATGCGGGGTCGATCGGCCACAGCCGCGCTGATCGAGCAAGATAATGCGGTATTTTTTCGGGTCAAACAGCCGACGCATGGCTGGTGAGGACCCTCCGCCAGGTCCACCGTGTAGGTAGATGACGGGCTTTCCGCGAGGATTACCGGATTGTTCGTAGTAGATAACGTTCCCGTCACCGACCGGCAGCATTCCCTGATCGTACGGTTCAATTGCTGGATACAAATCACGGCGTTGTTCAGTCATGTTTCGAGATTACCGCGAACCGCTGCCCGCGGCGGACTCAGACAGCGGTTTCGCGGCTTTCTTATGCGTGAGCGGGGGTCTGCACGCCAGTGCCTTGGCGAGCGGCGGCTTTGGCTTCTGCTTGCGCCTGCTTGCGCAGTTCCTTCTCATGCACAGGCCATTCACCTGCGGCTTTGGCTTCCGCCACATAATCTGCGGCTTCTTGCTGACGTTCCGCTTCGATGCCACTGTAAATCTCGGCACGTACCAGTTCATTGTCGAGACCGAAGCTCTCCACAATGTCGAGCATCTGCGGACGCAAACGGCCAATGAGACGGTCGGCGTAGGCAGCGAGCGCTTCCACGCGTTGCGCTGATAGCCGACCGTGTATGAGATACCACGCAGCGTTCTTTTCGATCAGTGAGAAACCGAACAGGTCCCGCAGCCAGGTCATAACGGTCAGGGTGTCGCCAGAGAACTGTTCGAGTGCTTCGGTGAACGCCTCCCACTGCAACAGTTCGCCGTGGGAGCGGGCAGCTTCGATGAGTTTTGCCTGGTTGGCTTGGAAGGCAGCGTTCTCGTCGCCCTTCTTTTTGCCGTCACGAAGCGCCATCGCAATTTGCGTCACCATTGTGGCAACACGATCGGCGAGGAGTGCTCGCTGGTTTTCAGAGTCACGCAGGCTATCAATAGAGCGCCCGGTTTGGCCCAGATCGAGCACGCCTTGGGTCAGCTGTCGCAAACCAAAACGGCTGAGACGGTCACGCACTTGCCCGGCTGCAGCTTTCGCGATCGCATTTTTGTCGCCACCGGCGAACTGTTTCGCATATTCAGTGAGCAGTCGTTTACCGACAAGCTGCAACAAAATATGGTTGTCGCCTTCGAACGTGACATAGATGTCGAGGTCTTGCCGCAGTCCCGGGAAACGGTTCTTCGACATAAAGCCTGCTCCGCCGCAGGCTTCGCGCACTTCTTGGAGCGTATCGAGCGCGGCCCAAGTTGACAGTGGCTTCAGGGATGCGGCAAGCGTTTCGAGGTCTTGCCTGGCCTCGTCAGTGTCGTTGCGTCCTGAGAACACTTCGTCAAAGACTGAGAGGAGTCGTTCGCTCGCGAAGTTCATTGCGAGGGTTTCAGCAACCCGCGGGATGAGACGTTTCTGGTGCAGACCATAGTCAAGCAGAACAGTGTCGCGCCCATCTGGTCCGATGAACTGACGACGCTCTTCAGCGTAGGAGATACCAGCGGCGAGCGCGGCTTTCATTGCTTCGACTGCTGAACCGTCGAGCGAGACGCGACCCTGAACGAGTGTGCCGATCATGGTGAAGAAACGACGCCCCGGGCTCTCGATCGGTGAAGTGTAGGTGCCGTCGGCAGCAACGTCACCGTATTTGTTCAGGAGGTTCGTGCGGGGAATTCGCACGTGAGTGAAGTGTAGACGCCCGTTATCGATACCGTTCAGGCCACCTTTGTGGCCGTCGTCTTCGGCGCCCACGCCCGGGAGAAGTTCCCCTTCTGGGGTGCGAATCGGGACGAAGAAGCAGTGTACGCCGTGGTTGACTCCCTTCACAATGAGTTGTGCGAACACTGTGGCGGCTTGACCGTGCAGGGCAGCATTACCGAGGAATTCTTTCCATGCACCGCGGAACGGTGTGTGAATGTCAAATTCTTCGGTTTCGGGGTCATAAGTAGCGGTGGTGCCAATCGAGTCAACGTCTGAGCCGTGGCCGATTTCGGTCATTGCGAATGCGCCGGGAAGTTTCATCGAAATCACATCGGGCAACCATTTTTTGTGATGCTCTTCGGTCCCGAGGTGCATGATCGCAGACCCGAAGAGCCCCCACTGGACTCCTGCTTTGATCTGCAGTGACGGGTCTGCAAGCACCAACTGCGTGAACGCGGCGATGTTTCCGCCGTGATTTTCTGATCCACCCACACTCTTCGGGAATGCACGTTGAATTGCGTCTTCTTCAACAAGAATCTTGAGGCCTTCGAGCGTGCGTTTGCGGTCTTCGTCGAGGCTGAGTCCGGGGATTGTGTGCAGCTTCGGGTTTCGAGCCACTTCACGGGAATGTAGACGTTCGTCTTTCCAGGTGCCGAGCAGTGCGTCAGAGACCTGGGAAATATCAATTTTGGGTTGAGAAGTTGACATGGTTGCTCCTTCGCTTTGCTCTTAGCTTATGCAGGCGGCCCGAGAGCCCCAAGATCGCTGCACACAGTCAACAACGGGGCCGATCAATCAGTCGACGCAGCTTAGACAAGTCCCACAATTTAGGCATGTGTTTATTGTGCTGTTAATACATGAGTCACTGGGGTGTTATCGATACGGAAGCGAGTCGCCCGGCACAAAATCGGCGAAGGTTGCAGGCGTGATGCCGGCATCTTCAAGCATGGCCCGTGTCTTCTTTTGTCTCGTGCGCGCAATCACGGTCACAACGGTCCCGGAATGACCTGCACGGCCAGTTCGGCCTGACCGGTGCAGATATGACTTGTGATTGTCTGGTGGATCCGCCTGCACCACCACGGCAATGTTGTCGACGTGGATGCCGCGAGCTGCCACATCAGTGGCAACGAGAACGTCGGCTTTGCCACGCGTGAAACGTTGCAGATTTTTTTCACGCCGGTGTTGGCTGAGATCGCCGTGGAGTTCAACGGCGTCGATTCCCGCCCGTTGCAGGAGTTCTGCGAGACGTTCTGCGTAGGCGCGGGTGCGCGTGAACATGATCGTATGAGGTTTCGCGAGTTGAACTAACACTTCGTCTTTGTCTTCGCGCATAACGATCATGACGTGGTGCACAATTTTACCTTCGCGCACTCCGGCAATTTCATGCACGGTGGGTGATCGCATGAATTCGTGCGCAACTAATGCCACTTCGCCGTCGAGCGTTGCTGAGAACATGAGTTTCTGTGACCCCGTTTTTGTGAGCCGTAAAATGCGCTGCACAGGTTCAATGAAGCCCAGTTCACTCATATGGTCGGCTTCATCAAGCACTGCGATCTCTACATCCCGCAGCTCGAGTTCACCACGCTGAATCAGGTCTTCTATGCGGCCTGGGGTGCCGATCACAATATCAACGCCACGACTCAACGCATGCTGCTGCCGTTGAATCGGAACCCCACCCACCAGTTGGGTGGTGAACAGACCCACCGTACGCGCAAGTGGCTGCACGGTGCGGTCAATCTGCAGCGCAAGTTCACGTGTTGGTGCAAGAATGACCGCTTTCGGGTTACGCACGCGCCCGCCCGAACGATGCGTGGTTCGTTTTCCACGCTGAAGGCGTTCTTGTTTCACCGGTTTCGGGTCGCTCGCAAAGCGACCTTCGTGCTTCATCGTTGCCAGACGTTCAACAATTGCTGCACCGAATGCGATGGTCTTGCCTGAGCCTGTGGTTGCGCGGCCAAGCACATCCAGGCCGGCAAGAATGTCGGGAACGGTAACCGCCTGTATCGCGAACGGTTCACTTGCTCCGAGTTCGGCCAGTTGCGCACACAAGCGTGGCCCGAGTCCGAGGTCCGCGAAAGTGAGTCCTTTCCCTGCAGCAGAGTCAGCGACCGTGGCTTCTAGCTTCTCGAAGTGTTTCATATCGGGCTGAAACCGTGCAGCCGGCTTCATTTCGCGCTGGACCCGCGGCGTGCGCGTGTTTGCTCGAGCACCGGTTTTTGCGCCCGCTCTCACTCCAGATGTGTTGCCAGATTTTCGTCCCGGTGCGTCATCGGCACGCATTGACCGGCCACGGCCTGCACCTTTGCCTTTCGCCGGGCCGCCTCTACGGGGCTCATAGTGCTTAGGTGCTTTAAATCCAGAACGTCTTTTACGTGACATACGGTGAGATCAGCGCTCGCTTAATTGTGTCAAAAGTTCACGACAGCCGCGTTCTATCTGATGCAGCACAGCATCAAAACCTTCATCATCTGAATGGTACGGGTCAGACACATCTGGATCAGTCGCGAGCTCATCATAGTCAGTAAAAAGCACCACGTTTTTGCCACCCATGGCATCGAGCTCTCGCTCATGTGAACGATCAAGCGCCACTAGCAGATCATTCGATTGGATGTCAGCCGGAGTGACCTGGTGTGCAACATGCGCCGATCCGTCATACCCGGCTCGCTGAAGCGCGGCAATAGTTCGCGGGTCGGCGCCTTGCCCTTCGTGCCAATCGCCGATTCCGCTGGAGGTCACCTCGAACCGCTCGCCCAAACCTGCCCGCTCAGCAAGCTCGCGAAAGATCACGTCAGCCATGGGAGAGCGGCAAATGTTCCCTAAACACACAAATTGGATTCGATAGCTCAAGTCTCTGTCCCCTTACGCTTCAATTTCACGTTCACGAGCGGCTGCCTTCTCGGCGCGTTTGCGATCCTTACGGTCTCGACGCTTCTCTCGAACATACTCGACCGAGAAGTACAGCGTCGGCAAAACCACCAGAGTCAGGACGGTGGACGAAAGCAGACCACCAATCACGACGACGGCCAGCGGCTGTGAAATGAACCCGCCCTGCCCGGTAATACCACTGGCCATCGGGGTCAGCGCGAGGATAGTTGCGAGCGCAGTCATCACAATCGGACGAACACGGTGTGACGATCCAGCTTCAACAGCTTCGCGCAGACTCCACCCCCGTTCTCGGTACTGGTTGATCAGATCCACCAGCACAATCGCGTTGGTCACCACAATGCCGACGAGCATCAATACCCCAATGAGTGATGCGATTCCGAGCGGGATGCCCGTCGCAAGCAGCAGCAACAACGCACCGGTCGCCGCAAATGGCACTGAAATCAACAGCAACAGTGGCTGCAGCAGGCTCTTAAATGTCGCCACCATAATGATGTAGACGATCAGAATTGCTGCGAGCAGCGCGAGGCCCAGCTGCGTGAACGCGTCACCTTGGTCGGACAGCACACCACCGATATTTGCGGTTGCACCCGCCGGCAGATCAACACTGTCGAGGGCGGTTTGTACTTCGACTGAGGCGGTGGTGAGATCATCTCCCTTGGGCAACATCGAAATCGTGGCTTGGCGCACTCCGTTGGATGTCGCGATGCTCACCGGTCCATCTTTTTGCTCAACCGTTGCAAGCTCATCGACACGTTTCTCACCAAGCATGGTTTGCACTTCGAGCGCTTTCAATGCATCGACATCAGCCGGGGCAGAACCCTCTGATAGATAGATTGACGTGGTTTGCTCGTCGACCTCGATTGACCCGATTTCTTGTGGATCCATCGCAGCAGAGACCATTCCACTCACGGCCGCTTCGCTTAAGCCGGCTTCGGCTGCCTTAGTTCGGTCAACAGTAATGCCCAGATATGGGCGCGACGTGGCCAGGTTACTTTCAATCTGGATCAGCTCATCTGATTTAGACAGTTCATCGATCATGGCGTCGTTCG
This sequence comes from Canibacter sp., assembly GCA_052085365.1. Lineage (GTDB taxonomy): Bacteria > Actinomycetota > Actinomycetes > Actinomycetales > Microbacteriaceae > Canibacter. The sequence goes on from JBQDFP010000014.1 coordinate 21,420, forward strand.
CTTCTTGCAACGACTCTGCGTCAGGTGCATTGACCGCAACCTCGATCGCACTGCTCATGGTCACCCCGCCGCCAGCCTGGCCGATTGAGAATTCACCATCAAAGTCCGCAACCGCGTCACGAATCCGGTTTTGCACGGCGGTCTGGTCTGCATCTTCGTCAGTGGTCAGTGAGTAATTCACCACGCCGTCGCCGCCAGACCCGAACGCAGCCATACCATCGCTTGAACCAATCGTGACCTGCACCGATTCGACATCTGGCTGAGTTTGGAGCACGCCTTCAACTTCTTCAGCGTGCTTCAACTGTTCGTCCAAGCTCGTGCCCGGTGCGAGCGTCTGTGTGAGACCGACTGCGTTTTGCCCATCATCGCCAATGAAGTTCGTTTTCATCAGTGGTGTTGCGGCAAGAGTGCCAGCAAACACGACCGCAGCAATAATCAGCGTGATGACGGGGCGACGTAGCGTCCAGTGAATAACCGGCAAGTACGCACGCTGAATTCTCGTGGGTTTTTCGCCTTCTTCGAGGCCTTCCCATCGTGTTGAATCTACTCCAGCGCCCCGATCGTCCGCTTCGAGATCGTGAGTCTGCTGAACGTGCGGGACGGGATCCACTGTTTCTGCGTCCTCAGCGAGTTTTGCCTGCTCTGCCTTTTGGGCGCGCAGCTCGGCTTTTCGTTGCTTACGATCTTTACGGGTTTCACCCTTCGGGTGAATAAACCAGCTTGCAAGCACCGGAACAATGGTCAGGGACACAAGTAGCGATGCGGCAAACGCGAAGCTGACCGTAAATGCGAACGGCCTGAACAGTTCGCCAACCATCCCACCAACAAACGCCACCGGAAGGAACACCGCAATTGTCGCGATTGTCGACGAGGTAATTGCGCCGGCAACTTCCTTCACCGCAAACGTGATCGTCTTCATTCGGTCAACACCGGGTTTAAGGTGACGCTGAATGTTCTCAATGACCACAATCGAGTCGTCCACCACTCGACCGATCGAAATGGTGAGCGCACCCAGCGTCAGCATGTTGAGTGTGTAGTCGGTTGCCCACAGTGCGATCAGGGTGAGTAACACCGAGGTCGGAATTGAGATCGCGGTGACCAGAGTTGATCTGAATGAGAACAGGAACACCAGAATGACAAGCACAGCGAACACGAGACCGAGCAGGCCTTCAGTGGTAAGCGTTTCGACCGAATCTTCAATGTATGGCGCCTGGTCGAAGACGACATGCAGGCTTGCACCTTCAAGCGCCTCTTCTTGGCTGTCGAGCACTTCGTGAACTGCGTGCGAAATATCGACGGTGTTCGCCGAAGACATCTTCGTAATCGCGAGCGTCAACGCAGGTGCACCATCAACACGTGAAATCGATGTTTCTGGGTTCTTTTCAACCTTGACTTCGGCAACGTCGGCGACGGTAGTGATGTCGAGTGGTTCTGGGTCAACGGCGGCATCTTCTGCGCCGGCGAGCGCGTCGCCGTCAGCCCCCTCCTCGTCTTCAGCGCCGGGAGCCGCGTCCATACTGAAGCCGCCTTCAGCCATCTGAGCTTGCTGCTCCATTTGCTCTTGTTGAGCCTGCTGCTGTGCTTGCTGTTGTTGTTGTGCGAGCGTCTGTGCATCGGGCACAACCGGCAACGCTTTGATGGTGTCAACGCTTGAGACGTTTGACCCTGCCTGCACTGCGAGCGTGTTGCCGTCTTCGGTGATGCTCCCGGCGGGCATTAACACACCGTTTTGTTGCAGAGCATCAGTAATCGACTGGCTCGACAGACCGGCGTCTTCCAATTCATCTTTGTCGACAGTTATGGTGATTCGATCGCCGCGTGCCCCCTGCAGTTCTGCTTCACGGATTCCGTCAATATCTTCAACTTTGGGCACCAACACGTCATTGACGCGGGCTGCCGTGTCTTCAGGGTCATCGCCTTCTGCAGGGGTGACCGCCACTTGAATAATCGGGAAGTCATCAATACTTCCCGAGACGACCTGGGTGTCTGCAGTTTCAGGGATCCTGTCACCCAAACGCGAGATCGCGCGCTCAACTTTCTGCTCAGTCGAAGCGAGATCCACCCCGTATTCAAACTCCGCAAGCACCATTGATGAATTCGTTGAAGAGGTTGCGCTCGTTGACTTTAGCTGCGCGACGCCACGTAGCGCCGTTTCGATCGGCTCTGACACATCATTGTTCACCACTTCCGGTGTTGCCCCGGGATAGGTGGTGACGACAGCGATCATCGGGAACTGCACCGACGGCATCAGCTCCTGTTTCAGCTGCCCCACACTGATGGTTCCAAACAGTGCGGCTACAACGGTGATCAGAACGATCAGGGCACGGTTTTTTAGACTGGCCCGGGCAAGCATACTCATGAACTCTATTCTTGCACGCCCGCATGTTCCCACTGTGTGAACTGCGGGTCAAGATGAGGCGCCTATGATCGAATACATGGCGCTTCTTCACAACACTCTCGGGGCACGCACTGACGCGGACTTTGAACGACTCGCAGGTCTGCGACGCATGCAACGCATTGCGGTGATCTTGTTAGCAGCAATGGCGGTGATCTTCGCAGTCTCCTTTGCACTGCAAGACACCTATCCGTGGCTTACGTTTGTGCGCGCTGCAGCCGAAGGCGGCATGGTCGGTGGGCTCGCCGACTGGTTCGCAATTACGGCGCTGTTTCGTAAACCGCTCGGTCTCCCCATTCCTCACACCAACCTAATCTCAGCGAAGAAGGATGAAATCGGTGAGGGCCTTGGCTCGTTTATTGAAGAGAACTTTCTCGCCGACGATGTTATTCACAACAAGCTTTCTGAAATTAGCGGTGCGCGTCGCGCAGGTGAGTGGATCGCGAAACCTGCAAATGCCAGAAAGATTGATGACCTGATTGCACAAAGTGCGACTGCAGCGCTCACCGTGCTCAACGACAACGATGTACAAGAGCTGCTTGAAACTCTCATCAAAAGGCATCTTATTGATTCCGATTGGTCCCCGGTTGCGGGACGCGTTGTTGATGAGTTTGCATCAGAGGGATACCAAAACACCGTCATTGACATTGCCGCGGACCATTTTGATGACTGGCTAGAAAATCATCCTGAAGCTTTCAACGGTTTCGTTTCGCGCCGCACCCCCGGCTGGCTGCCCAGTTTTGTCGACAAATTTGTTGACACTCGCCTCCACAGCGAAGTCTTGAAGTTTGTGCGTGACGTTCGGCAAAACCCAGACCACCCGTTCAGGTCTACCGTCGATGAGTTCCTTCACGACTTTGCGGCCGATCTGCAACACGAACCCGTGCTGCAGGAGCAGATGCATAGTCTCGCACAGGACGTCTTTGAAAGTCCGCGAGTCCGCGCGCTCACCACAAATATGTGGGATCGAGTGCGCGAGGTACTCCTTGAGCAGTTCGCGAACCCGAACAGTGAGATCCGGGCAAGAATTGTTCAGGTTCTGGCAGATTTTGGTGTGCAACTTCAGCACGATCGAACGCTGCAGTTCAAAATTGACGTGTGGGTCATGCAGGTTGTCGAGCACCTGGTGCACACCTACCGTCATGATCTTGCCGGCGTGGTCATAGACACAGTCCAAAAGTGGGATTCACAAGAAGCAGCTCAAAAGATTGAACTCCAGATAGGTAAAGACCTGCAGTTCATTCGCATGAATGGCACCGTCGTCGGCGCATTAGCTGGCCTGACCATCACAGTGATCGCACACGTGATCACTGCACTGACCTAAGCACCCAACGAAGAGGTTTAGTCGGTCGAACCTGCTGAGTCTTCCGACCCTTCATCGGGCCGTTGACCTTCCCACGCGATCGGTAAGGCAACATCTTGGACACGGTCGCTCGCTGCTGTGTGGTCGGCACGAGTGACAATACCGCACGGCTTCTCGAGACAGTCGGCACCGTTCCCGGCGGGTTCTGGCACTACCAGGTTCACTGAGAAGCCATCACCGGTGAACTGGTGGGTCGCGAATGCTTTCCATGCCCAGTTGTTACTCACCCATGCACTGGACAATAAGTCATCTGCGGCTTCTTCTGCCGAATCTTCGCTTGCAGGAATATCTCCGAGGCACGGTCCAGGTTTTTTCGAGGTGTCACTTGGCAACTGGCAGAAGCTCACGTAAATACCGATACTGCTGTCGTATCCAGTCCCGGTCACGGTCACGAGATCACCCGCGTGCAGGTTGTCCGGCTCTAGCTGTCCACCGTGCTCGTCCGTGACTTCGAGTGTTCGGGTGCGCCCGTCTTCACCTTCCGCGGACACCTGTGAAACATATTCCGCCGAACGTATTTGTCCGGATGACCCTGCACTTTCGTGGGTCAGGATAGGCACCACGATGAATGCGACGAGAATCAGCACGACGGCAAGCACACCGATGATGCTGCCCCAGACGATGCGCTTTGTTCGTGATCTACGTGCAGACATATCGATAAGTGTAACGGTCGTGCGACTTATCAGCCCAACGGAATGTTTCAGGCCCGCCAAACTCAAGAATTGCTGCGAATACGCTTAGATTGCTCTCCACAAGCGAACGTTGGACGTCCTAAGTTCGTCAAAGTTCATGCTAATGTATAGGCCATAAGTCTATTTCGTAACTGGGTTTGCCGCGGAATTATCGCGGCCTGATGTGTAAGGGGGTCACGCATGGGGCGCGGCCGTCAGAAAGCAAAGCACACCAAAGTCGCGCGCCAGCTGAAGTATTTCAGCCCGGACACGGATCTCTCTCAACTCGAACGTGAGCTATCAACAGCCACCAAGGGTTCAGAAGAAGATGCGTGGGCAGAATACGCAGCTCGCTATAACGACGACTACGGCGACGATAGTTACCGCGGTTCAGACGACTGAATCCTCTCCCGACGATCACAGGTCATCACTGACCACTGGCTGGGCCGCTTCGCGCGCTAGCTGCGATACTCTCCAACGAGTCGCACAGCTCCTCCGTCAACACCCTTGGCGCCGATTTCGAAACCCTCGAGATCACGCGACTCGGTGTGCACGGTAGCAGCTTGCCACACGTTGAGCCCCTGCTTCGTCAAGATCTCGGTAACCGTGCCTGCCTGTTGGGCGTCGACAACTGCCGCCATGCCCATACCTAGATTCCAGGCACCCTCGAATGCTTCAAATGAGTGACCAGCAAGGTCTGCGAGGTGCTCGAAGACTGGCAGCGGTCGCCAGGTACTGCGATCAACCTCTGCCCAGGCACCGACCGGCAACACCCGTGCAAGGTTTGCAGCGATTCCGCCGCCGGTGATGTGACTGAGGGCATGAATCGCACCTGAGGTTTCAGCGAGCGCGTTCACGAGTGGTGTCGTGTACAGCTTTGTCGGCTCAAGCAATGCCTCGCCGTAGGTCATACCGAGCGTGTCAGCCTGGTCGAAATAAGTTTTCCCGCTATCTGCCAGTATGCGACGCACCAACGAGTAGCCGTTTGAGTGAACGCCCGAAGCTTCCATCGCAAGGATGACATCTCCGTCACGCACCCGGTCGGGGCTCAGCAGGTCGTCAGCTTCGACCACGCCAATCGCGGCGCCAGCAACGTCGTAATCATCTTCACCCAGTAGTCCCGGATGCTCTGCCGTTTCCCCACCAACCAGGGCGGTCCCGGTTGCCTCGCAGGCTTCAGCAATACCTCGAACGATGTCTGCGATGCGTTCGGGAACGACTTTTCCACACGCAATATAGTCGGTCATTACGAGCGGTTTTGCGCCGACCACGATAATGTCGTCAACTACCATCGCGACCAGGTCTTGACCGATCGTGTCATGTTTGTCGATCGCCTGCGCGATAGCTACTTTCGTCCCGACACCGTCAGTAGAACTCGCAATGAGTGGCTTCCGGTAATTCTTCAGTGCACTCGCATCGAACAGGCCAGCGAAGCCGCCAACCCCGCCGAGCACTTGCGGCCCGTGGGTGCGCTGCACTGCAGCTTTCATTAGTTCGACGGCACGGTCTCCCGCAGCAGTGTCAACTCCGGCAGCGGCATAAAGCGAGTCTTGAGTCACGCATTCATCATAACGAAGATTGTGCGTCTCGTATGCTTTCGACGCTCAGCCCAAACGTGTACATTTCATTGAGTATCTTGTGGGCAGCGTTTCGCCACCAAGATTGCGGTATTCTGATTCTTCGGAGCAAGCAGAACAGCTAAGAGAGCGGGGCGCTCACAACCTCATGTGCGGAATTGTCGGGATTGTTTCCACTTCACCTGTGAATCAACAAATTTATGACAGCCTGCTGTTGCTGCAGCACCGCGGCCAGGACTCGACCGGAATTGCCACGGCAGACGGTGACATGTTCCACGTCGTGAAGGCCTCAGGTCAGGTTCGCGAAGCGTATCGTACGCGTGACATGCGAAGCCTGCTCGGGAACGTTGGACTCGGCCACGTTCGCTACGCCACGCGGGGCAGCGCATCACGTGAAGAAGAAGCACAGCCGTTCTATGTGAATGCGCCTTACGGTCTGATTCTGATTCATAACGGCAATTTGACGAATACTCGTGAACTCACGTCAGAGCTGTTTGGTGTGGACCGTCGCCACCTGAACACCACCAGCGATACCGAGATTCTGCTCAACGTGCTCGCAAATGAACTCCAGCACAGCATCACGTCAGTCTCACTCACCCCGCAACAGGTTTTTGATGCCGTCACACGCGTGCACGAGCGTGTCGAGGGATCTTATGCGGCAATCGCAATGATTTCAGGGTATGGGCTCCTCGCATTCCGTGACCCGAACGGTATTCGCCCTCTCGTACTCGGTCGTCGGCTGGACGAGACTGGCCGCGAAGAGTGGACCGTGGCTTCAGAATCCTTGGTGCTTGAATCGGCCGGGTTTGAACTGGTTCGTGATGTGAAGCCCGGTGAAACGATTTTGATTTCATCCAACGGTGAAATTCACGCCAACGAATATGCGGGCCAAGCGCGCTATATTCCGTGCGCATTTGAGTACGTGTATTTGGCCCGGCCTGACTCGGTCGTGAACGGCATTCCTATTTATGACGCACGGCTGCGCTTGGGTGACGTGCTTGCTGAGGAAATCAGAAACCAGGTAGACGTGTCGGAGATCGACGTGGTCATGCCGATTCCGGACTCTGCCCGACCTGCCGCCATGCAGGTGGCGGCTCAATTGGGTGTCACCTATCGTGAGGGTTTCTTTAAGAACCGATATGTTGGCCGCACGTTCATCATGCCTGGCCAGGCAGTGCGTAAGAAGAGCGTACGTCAAAAGTTGAACGCGATGCGCAGCGAGTTCGAAGGTAAGAACGTGCTCATTGTTGATGACTCTATAGTGCGCGGAACCACGTCGAAAGAGATCGTCGAGATGGCGCGCACCGCAGGCGCCAAGTCTGTCATTTTCGCGTCGGCTGCTCCCCCGGTCACGTTCCCGCATGTCTACGGAATCAACATGCCGACCCGCCAGGAACTTATCGCGCACGACCGCACGATCGATGAAATCGCAGAGATTATGGGTGCCGACAAGTTGATTTATCAAACCGTGGAGGGCATGAACCGTGCCATTCTTGACGGTCAAGACGCGGTCACCGAGCTCGAAGAAAGCTGCTTCACAGGTGAATATCTCGCCGGCGATGTCAACGAAGAGTATCTCGAATGGGTTGAAGCAAACCAACAAAGCTAGCCTCAGCCGCCCCAGAATTATGGAAAACCCGAAACAGAGTTTCTAGTTAGCCTGGTGTTATGACTGAGCGCTCAGAATCTACTGTTTCAGTATGACCTCACAAACAACACACACTCTTCACGAGAGACCACCGATGCGGTTCGGTCTCACGATGCTCCATCTGGGCGCTATGGGCGCTGTCGGGTCTGGAATTCTCGGGATCTTCGCCGGGGCACTGGCCGCCGGGCTTGGCACTCTGGTGCTGTTGGGATTCGGCCTGATCATTCTGGTCGGCCTGCTCTATGCGATTTGGGGCGCTGCCTGGTTCGAGACGGAACGAGTCAGCGCGCTCTACCGGCTTGATGCCGCGTCGTTGTCGATGCCGCAACGCCAAAAACCTGGCTTTGGTGGGTGGATCCACTCGCTCTGGTTGATTCTTAAAAGCGGAAGAATGTGGGCCGCGTTTGGAAGTTTCGTTGCAGCTTCATTCATAGGTGCGCTGATGATTGGCGTATTGCAATTGAGTGTGCGGCTGATCATGGCCAGCGGGCTCGTTGTTTTCGCGCGCAGTACGTTCCTAACTGACCTGCCACTTTGGGGTTCAGTTGGCGTTGTGCTGGGCGCAATTTTGCTCGGGGTCGGTGCCCTCTTTGGAGCGGCGGCGCTGCATCGCATGGCCACTGTCGCCATTATTTCTGCGATCAGTCGCGAGAAGCATCTCACTGAACAGGTACACCAAACCCGTATCGAACGTGAAGGAGCAGTGCGTTCAGCAGAAGTTGAACGGGCACGTATCGAACGCGACCTTCATGATGGTGTGCAACCGCGTCTGGTCTCAATCGGGATGACACTGGGTCTTGCCAAACAGCAAATCGAAACCGAGCCGACTCAGGCCCGTGAACTGGTCGACGAAGCACACCTGTCAACGCAGCATGCGATCACCGAGCTGCGGCAACTCACACGCGGTATTTACGCGTCTGTGCTTGACGACCGTGGCCTTGATGCAGCGCTTTCCGCTGTTGCCGCACGCTCGCACATTCCGGTACATCTTGATGTTCGAGTTGCTGAAGCCATCTCGAAGGACGCTGAGACCGCGACTTATTTCGCGATCGCTGAGGCGCTCACCAATGTGACCAAGCATTCGCATGCGTCGCAAAGCCGCGTTCTGGTGCGCGTCCGTCACGATGCCGCCGGACCTCACTTATGGGCTCGAGTGGAAGACGATGGCGTTGGTGGCGCTCGCGTCACCCCGGGCGGCGGGCTCGACGGCATTGTCGGACGCATTACTGCCGCAGGCGGAACCCTCACCGTAGACAGCCCCAGAGGCGGCCCCACAACACTTGAAATGAGTACACCATGCGCATCTTAATTTGTGAAGATTCAACGCTGCTTCGTGAAGGCCTCGTCCGACTGCTCGAAATGTCTGGGCACACAGTTGTTGCGGCATTAAGCGACACAGAAGAACTTCCCGCTCACGTGGCTGAGCACAACCCGGATGTATGCATCCTTGACGTTCGTTTGCCGCCGACCTGGACTGATGAGGGCATCCGCGCAGCAATCAGTCTGCGTGAGACCACCCCAAAACTGCCCATCCTGGTGCTGTCGCAGTATGTAGAAGAGCGCTACGCGGCCGACCTAGTGAGCACGCAGTCCACGGGGCTCGGCTATCTGCTGAAAGATCGCGTCACGAATGTGCAGGAGTTCCTCGCGGCACTTGAGCAGATCGCATCCGGCGGAACTGTGCTTGATCCCGAAGTGGTATCGCAGTTGCTCACCCGCAACCGTGACAACGAAAAAATGCAGCGACTCACTGATCGGGAACGTGCCGTATTGGCAGCACTTTCTGAGGGCAAATCGAACCAAGCGATTGCCGCAGAATTGCACCTCTCCCCCGCAAGCATCGAGAAGCACATCACCTCGATCTTCCAAAAATTAGAACTCGAACAAGACGACTCTGGCAACCGCCGGGTTCTCGCGGTGCTCGCTCATCTGAACGCGCGTGCTGGCTGGGACCATACCGAGCAAACCCAGTAGCGCATTTGGACTAGAGGAAAACATTATGATTTCACACAATTCACAACCACAATCGGGAATGCGCAACGGTCTACAAATTGCCACGGCAGTCATCGGTGGCGTAGCTCTCGTGTTCTCGCTTGGTACGCCTGTGCTTGGCAGTGGTCACGCATTTGATTTTTTTGGCGCAAACACCGTATTCAACGATGAACTTGACGATATTTTCGATGATTCGGGCGATGACAGTGCAACGCCTTCGCAGGGAGACGATTCCATCGATCTCAGCAACATTACTGACATTGATATTGATGTGGATCACCCGGGTGAGTTCAACGTATTGTTTGACAGCAGTCTTGACGAGGCGGAGTTCAACGTTTCAGACACCAAAGGTTCGGGAAAGAACATTGTTTGGAACGTCGAGACAGAAAACGAGTCACTCGAGATCACAGCCAAAGGCTCTGGAAACTATCTTGGAAACAGAGTTCGTGACTTGTTTGATCCTGACAGCCGAGAGTTCTCTGCGAATCTTGTGCTTCCAGAAAAGTTCAATGACGGTTCACTGAACCTTGATATTTCTGGTTCGGCAATGCTGTCTGCAGTGGAGGGCGACTACCAGTCACTCGATGTCAATATGGGTGCGGGAAAGCTCACCTTTACCGGTTCAGCACACACTCTCACGTCAGAGATCGGCGCCGGTGAACTGATTGCTTCAGTCACCGATCTAGACCGGCTTGATATTGAGGTGAGCACCGGACACGCTCAGCTCAATATTTCAGGGACCACCCCGAGTCGGGTTGTGCTCAATGTTGCAGCAGGGGCTGCGGAGGTAACACTGCCGCACGACAGCTACCGCGTCTCAACTGATCTCGGGCTTGGCGAAATAGAGAATAACCTCAGCTCAGACACCTCATCATCACACAAAGTTCATGCAGAAGTTGGCGTCGGACGAGTAAGCCTCAACGAGGGGTAATAACCTCAAGAAGCGTTGTACCAGAATACAAGCGTGTGGCCCCGGTTCGGATGAATCGGGGCCACACGCGTACGTATATTGTTCTTGCTACTTACGAAACGTCATCGCGACGCGGAGAATTTACCGGTGAATCAGTCGGCGCATCGTTCGTTGCGGTGCTATTGTGCTGCGCTTCATTTAACGAGTCAGCAGCTGAGTTGGTATTCGAAGACTTGTCGTCGTCTGTGACATCACGAACTTCCTTCTTGAGGATCTTCATCGACTGGCCCAAGCTTTTCGCAAGACCCGGAAGCTTCGGAGCACCAAACAACAGAAGAATGATGAAGAGGATGATCAGGAAGTGCCATCCTGTAAGGTTTGCAAACATGCCTCAAAGCTCCTGTTCGTTACGGTCTAGCGATTATCGCACATCTGTCTGAACCGCGACGCCGGTGCCGCGTTTACGACGAGCAACTAAATTCAGAGTAATCCCCAGCAGTCCGCCCAGCACGAGCCCTCCGGCAGCACCAAGCACGGCAAAGAACCCAACCGCCTGCGCGAGCGTGTAGTCAGCGTCTGGGCCGACCGGGAATGTGACCGCCAGCAGTGCCCCCACAGCCGCGCCAAGAACGAGTCCCACGATCAAGAGACGGTTGAAGCGAACCGAGCGTTCCACATTGACCGTCACCTCGGATTCACGAACGTGCACGGTCTCGGAGTCTCCACGGTCGCCATCATCATGATCGGCGGGGGTCTGGGCAGCTTCTGTCATAGCCACTATTCTCTCAGGTTGTCCTGAGAAATATGACCAGGTTAGCGACCCTCGCGTGAGCGCCTCATGATTGGCAGCACGGGAGCCAGATTTGCCCTCGCACCCGAAGCAGTCACGTCACCGTTACTCACTGCGTCTTGCCAGTTAAGGTCGCCGTAGGCGAGCGCGATCCACACATCGGCAGTCATTTCAACAACATTAGGTGGGGTTCCACGCGTGTGTCGGGGCCCAGCAATACATTGCGCCGCACCAAATGGAGGCACACGTACCTCTACTGAGTTTCCCGGAGCGATCTCTGCGAGTTCTTCGAGCAGGTAGCGCACCGCGGTTGCCGTGTTTTGGCGCGTAGCTTCACCCGAGAGCGCACCCAACGCGGCCATCCCATCGTCGTGACTGATTCTTCGTCTTGCGGCCATGGCAGTAGCCTAACCTGCACCGCGCACGCATCTCAGTTATCTTTGAACTGTGAAGATTCTCGTACTCGGTTCCGGTGCCCGTGAGCACGCCATCATTTTGTCACTCCTCAGCGAATCCACTGAGCATGAGATCGTGTGTTGCCCAGGCAATGCGGGCATCGCCGCAGTCGGTGTTGAAGTGGCTGCGTTAGAGATCACTGACCCGAAGGCGGTACGCGATTTCGTTGGTGGCCGCGGATTCGACTTGGTGGTGATCGGCCCCGAAGCTCCGCTTGTTGCCGGGGTTGCAGACCCGCTTCGCGCAGAGGGTGTGCCCGTGTTCGGCCCAAGTGGCAAGGCTGCCCAGCTTGAAGGATCGAAAGAATACGCGAAACGGATTATGGAAGCTGCAGGCGTTCCTACGGGCGCTTCAGTCACGGTCCAGTCCGCTGAAGAAGCGGACGCGGTCTGGGCGGAACAGTTCCCTGCCGATAAACCATTTGTGGTGAAAGCAAACGGTCTCGCAGCCGGCAAGGGTGTGCTCGTCACTGACGATCAAGAAGCGGCTCGCGAACACGTGTCAGAGTGGGCCCCCAAGGGCGGCGTGCTACTCGAAGAGTTTCTTGAAGGTCCGGAGGTGTCACTGTTCTTCTTCGCAGATGGGAAGAGCGTACGACCGCTCGCACCAGCACAAGACTTTAAACGCATTTTCGATAACGACGAGGGCCCCAACACTGGAGGTATGGGCGCGTATTCGCCGCTGAACTGGCTCCCCAATGATTTCGTCGAAGAGGTGACCCGCACCGTCGCACAGCCCACAGTTGACCAGATGGCTGGGGAGGGAACCCCGTTTGTAGGACTGCTGTATTGCGGGCTCATCATGACCGATGACGGGATTCGCGTGATCGAATTCAACGCACGGTTTGGCGACCCCGAAACACAGGTTGTTTTGACGAGGCTCGAATCTGAGCTGAGTGACTATCTACTTGCAACCGCCGAGGGCCGGCTGGATGCGCTTTCAGATCCAGAATTCAGTGACGATGCGGCGCTCGTGGTTGTGCTCGCCAGCGCCGGCTACCCGGGACAGACCACTACCGGACGTGAAATCACAGGGCTCGAAGCGGCGGAAGCCGTTGACGGGGTGCATATCGTACATGCGGCCACGGCACAGAACGATCACGGGGCGTGGATCGCCACAGGCGGCCGTGTGCTCGGCGTAGTTGGCCGCGCTCCCGGGCTCGTTCAGGCCCGTTCACGCGCCTACACTGCGCTCGATGAGATCGACCTGGAGGGCGGCCAGTACCGCACCGACATTGCCCAAAAGGCGGCCGAGCGGAGCGAGTAGCCCCCGCTTACGGCACTCAGCACGGTTTATCGGCGTCGCCACCAGGGGCGTTTTTCGGCCTGACCCGAGTCAGGTTTTTTGTGTGCGGCACCGCTGTGGTCTGCTTCTGGCTCTACTGTCGCGTCACGCAGCAACTGTGAGAACGCAGCCTCATTATCTGTCGACTCTGCTTCAGCAGTGTTGTCTTCACCAGCGTCACCGTGGGCAGTCGGGACACTCGCAGTGTAAATACTGGGGTCGCGCTGTTCTTCCCAACCCGACGGAGGTTCGGGAAGAATAACGGCATCGTGCGATGACGTTTCAACATCGGTGTGGTCCGTGCCGATCTCAGACGTGCTCGGCGCCTCTTCAGCTGCGTCACTGTTGGCAGCATCATCTCGAGGTTCTGCTGACTCCTCACCCGAGTGGTCCTCAGTGTCAGCGTCGGTGTCAGTAACAGTGGCGGCGTCTGTCACAGCGTCTTCGTCAGCGATCTCGCCGGTGTTTTCTTCAACGTCCTTATCTGCGGGCTCTTCTGGCTCATCAGTTACCTGAGGGATGGTAATCACACCGGTGTTGGTGTGTGATTCTGGTTCCATCAACGGCTCGAGTTCTTCTGCGCTTTCGCCTTCGATATAGCCGTCGTCCGAGTCAAAGTCGTATTCGGGCTCTTCCTCATCAGCTTCAGTCGCCGTGGGTTCTTCTTCGGATGTCGTCTCTTCGTCTTCGACAGGCACCTCGTCGGTTGGTTCGTCTGCGGACGCGTCCGCCTCGGCTGCTTCCTCGTCGGTTGGTTCGGCTTCGTCCGACTGATTTTCGGCGACCTCATCGACACGAGACTCAGAATCATCAAGTGGCTCAGAATCGTCAGCGGTCTCAGCATCCGGGAGGGGGTCTTTTTCGACTTCGGAAACGACTGCGGGCAGCGGGTCAGGTTCAGCATCTGCATCAGTATCAGCCGTGCCTGCGTACTCAGCCAACGTTTCGAGCCTCGCACTCCAATTTTCTTGGGCCTGACGTGCATGATCCGCCCCCGAATCAAGCCCATCAAAACCGGTCTCAGTGATGGTCACCGTCGTATTCTGGTCTTGGCTGCGCAGCGTGATCAACGGCGCGGTATCTTTCCCCTCGTCGGTACGCGCCCACTTCCAGCCAATCACGTGACCGGTAACCCACACATCAATCGTGCCGTTCAGGTCATGTGCGTCACTGTGAAACGCGACGTCACTGCCGAGTCCCTCACCGATCGTAAAACCGGGAAGCCAATGCTCACGACCAGACTCCGTCGAGATGAGTTCCCACACCTTTGCACGCTCAAGCGCAACTCGTACGCGAGCAATGACCGGACCAACCGGAACCATGAACACCTCCTGATGTTTCATCACCCAGCTTACGGTGTACGGCTTGGTGTTTTTTGGGATGAATCTCAATACCGAGGCTTCGCTACACACCCTTTCCTTAAAGATGTCAGAATAGTTGCGTGAATGATACTCCCGAGTACCCCGGTTGGACGCATAAAGCCTCAGGCAAAGTGCGCGAGTTATATGCGCCCAGTGACGGCTCACACGACGCTTTACTACTGGTCGCAAGTGACCGAATCAGCGCTTTTGATTATCTATTGGAACCACCCATCACAGGCAAGGGCGCGTTACTGACACAGTTGTCGCGCTGGTGGTTTGACCATCTTGATGTGCCCAACCATGTGCTTGATCGCCCCGCACCCGAAGCGGTCGCTGACCGTGCCATGGTCGTGAAAACACTCGATATGTACCCCATTGAGTGTGTGGTGCGAGGCGCGATCACCGGGTCTGGGTTCGCTGAGTATCAAGATCACGGCAGTGTGTGCGGTGTGTACCTCCCGCAAAATCTGCAAGACGGTGACATTCTTGACGCCCCCATCTACACCCCCGCTTATAAGGCACCGCAGGGTGAACATGATGAGAATATTTCTTTCGACCAAACGATTGAACTCGTTGGCGCCAGTGTGGCCGACCAGCTACGTGACACGTCACTGCAGATTTTCGAACAGGCACGTGATCGGGCTGCAGAGCGTGGTGTGATTCTGGCTGACACGAAGTTTGAGTTTGGGGCGGATCCTGCCACTGGTGAACTCGTGCTTGCCGACGAAGTTTTGACGAGCGATTCGAGTCGTTATTGGGACCCTGAAGTCTATGCCGCAAACGACGGTGCGGCTCGTCTTGAAAGTTTCGATAAACAAATTGTGCGCAACTGGTTGCTCGAAAATTGGGACCGTGATGAACTACCGCCTAAGCTTCCGCAGGAGATCGTTGAGCGCACACTCGGACGCTACCGAGAGTTGTATCGTCGCATTACTGGCGAAGACGCCTGATCAATCAGTTACGGGGTAGACTCGTAGCGAAACACTGAGCGGACGCCCGGTCTGGCTCGGTACCAAAGTTTCTCGCACAGTGCATGGACCACCACACCAGAACGGGAGTTTCGAGTGGCGAAGATCGTCGTTGAAGTGATGCCGAAGGCAGAACTGTTAGATCCACAGGGTAAAGCTATTTCAGGGGCGCTCGAACGTCAGGGCTTCACTCAATTTCATGATGTTCGAGTCGGCAAACGTTTCGAACTGACAGTTGACGGCGCGGCCGACGAAGCTGCGCTCGCGAAAGCTCGCGAAATCGCGGAAGACTTCCTGTCGAACCAGGTCATCGAAGACATCGTGTCAGTCCACCCTGCCGAGGATGACAACTAATGCGTATCGGTGTGGTGACATTCCCCGGGTCGCTCGATGATCGAGATGCGCAACGCGCAGTACGTGTCGTGGGCGCTGAGCCGGTGCCACTGTGGCACGCAGACCACGATCTGCAAAACGTCGACGCAGTCGTCCTTCCAGGTGGGTTTAGCTACGGCGACTACCTTCGCCCAGGAGCTATCGCCGCAATTGCGCCGATCATGACTGAGGTTGTGGCCGCAGCGGGGCGGGGTGTCCCGGTGCTGGGCATCTGTAACGGTTTTCAGGTGTTGGTTGAATCGCATCTACTCCCCGGCGGTCTGATTCGTAACGCACACCAGCAGTTCATTCGCCGCGATCAGAAACTCATCGTTGAGAATAATCGCACCGCTTGGACCAACCAGTTCGAGCACGGCGAAGAAATTGTGATTCCGTTGAAGAACGGTGACGGTGGATACATTGCTGCTGACGAAACGCTCAAACGAATTGAAGGCGAAGGCCTTGTCGCTTTCCGATACTCGGGTGTGAACCCGAACGGTTCACTGAACAATATCGCGGGGCTGACAAACTCGGCGGGCAATGTGGTGGGGCTCATGCCTCACCCTGAGCATGCTGTCGAGGCGGGCTTTGGGCCGAACACGCCCGAAGCAATGCGTTCGGGCGTAGACGGCAGAAAGTTTTTTGAAAGCGTTCTGGGGAGCTTCGTAGAAGCGGTCTAGCGGTTCCAGGCGTCAACAAGCAGCCTTCTCACACACACAGGTGGGGCCCCGTCGTTTTCGTCAACGACGGGGCCCCACCTGGTTACTGCGGTATACCGTTACTGCAGGTGCGGCGGTTTCGGTGCGCCGGGCACACTGAAATCAGGCTGGCCGTCCGGTCGAGGCGGAATTGGTGTTCCGTCTGCAAACGTTGGCCACGGCAAAAGCCCGTCTTCATTCGGCGCCGGCTCCGGTGACACCGGGGTGGACGTCTGCTTGGGTGCATCCGCCGGTGTGTGAGCCGCCGCGGGCGCATCCTCACCGTTCGCCTCGTCACCGTTCGCCTCGTCGAGTAATTCTTCGATCGATGTGGCGGGTTCTGGTGCGGGTTCAACGCGTTGCTGTGCTGCTGGCTCTTCTGTGCCAAACACTTCTGGTTCTTGATCCGTGAGTGCATCGGCGACCGGCTCAGGCTCTGCGAGCGGAGCCTCTCGTTCCGGTTCTGCGTGTGCCGGAGAATCTTGCGGTGCTTCCCCCGGAGCCACCGAGTGCGCTCCGGTTGAGCGCACGGCAAACGGCGGCTCGTTATCGTCGCTTACTGGAGCCTGGTCTTGCCGACCCAGGTCGTTCGATTGTGTTTCAAACGCGGGCGCATTTGTCGATTCAGGACGTGCTTGCTGATCGAAATTGTTGGGCTGATCAACGGGCACAAAATTACCGGTCGGTTGCTGCGGGAACGGCTGCTGCTGTGCCGGGTCAGCGAAAGCATTACCTGGCAGCGGTTGCGGGTTGTACGGCTGATTCATCGGCGCAGCATTGGGTTGCTGCAGTGGCTGCCCCTGAGGCTGGCCCGCATATGGTTGCCCCTGTGTGTTCATCGGGGTGTGCGGGTGGGCCCCGTGAGCTACTGGTGCACCAGGTTTTTGTTTGCGGCTGAGGAACAGGCCGACGCGGCCCGGTGCTGAACGAAGAATCTCGTCACGGAACTGCCAGACGAGCAGCACATACACAGACAGTGATAGCGCGGCAATTACCAGCACCGAAATGGTGAATTTCCAGTACAGATCTCCCAGTCGCACTTCAAACGCTGAGAACGCAAGCGGAAGCGTGAACAGGAACCCGATAATGATGGTGAGCACTGTTGAAACGAGTGCTGAAATATTGACGAGCTTTGGTCGTGTTTGGTGACGTCCCTGCAAAATCTCGCACGCGAGCAGCAGCAGACGCATCAAAATAATCGTGACGAACAGGGTCCAGAAAATCGCGAAACCGAGAACCACGACGAATTCATACTCGGGAACTTTCGTCACCCACGTAACGATTAACGTCATCGCCAATATGTACGAGTTCACAAATAGGGCTGCTGGCAGGTACCAATTCGCCATGTTCTTTCGCGATGTGTCGAGCGCGGTAAACCCGACGAACACACCAAAGGCGATAAATGTCCATACGCCACGCGTGCCACTTCCCTCACTTCCACCGAGGAACAGCATGACGATTACACCGATCGTCAGCAGCACCAGAACGCCGATGCTGATCAGGAGGAACAGTGGCAGGGTTTTCGTTCCCCCGGCACCACCTTGCGACGGCTGTGACTGCGGGTGTCCGTGTTGGCCTGCCTGCGGATTCTGCGGCCAGGGCGCAGGGCCCTGCCCGGGAACTTGTTGCGGGTTGTATGAATTACTCATGACTCACAGTCTGCCCACTGCTCCCGAGAATTACCAGAATTGACGCCCTTCCCGTACGAAAATCGAGGGTATTTTCAGGTGAACGAAGATGACTTTTGTGCACGAGGTCATGCGAGCTGACGCTGCAGTTCAGCCCTGAGAGATCTACGACTAGACTGGGGTGAGTTGTGACTGAATTTCTTCATTGACAGGAAGCATGTGACCTCTCCAAATCATCATCCGGACACCGTCGAGAACGCAATTTCCACCCCCGACCGGGTGCAGCCGTTCGATGCATTAGGCCTCAAGCCTGACGAATATGAACAGATTAAGAAGATTTTGGGTCGCCGCCCCACCTCGGGCGAGTTGGCCATGTATTCGGTGATGTGGTCTGAGCACTGCTCCTACAAATCATCAAAGAAGTACCTGCGCCAGTTCGGCCAAAAAGTGAACGACAAAATGCGTGAGCGTCTCCTGGTCGGCATGGGCGAGAACGCGGGCGTCGTCGATATCGGCGAGGGCTGGGCGGTCACGTTTAAAGTTGAAAGCCACAACCACCCGTCTTACATTGAACCGTTCCAGGGCGCCGCAACCGGGGTTGGCGGTATTGTTCGTGACATTATTTCAATGGGTGCACGACCTGTTGCTGTGATGGATCAATTGCGGTTTGGAGCGATTGATCACCCTGACACGGCACGAGTCGTGCACGGCGTGGTCTCTGGCATTAGTTTTTACGCGAACTGCCTGGGTCTGCCTAATCTCGGCGGAGAGACCGTATTCGACCGCGTCTACCAGCAAAACCCGCTCGTGAACGCGCTCGCTGTGGGTGTGCTGCGTCACGAAGATCTGCACCTCGCAAATGCGTCTGGTGTGGGGAACAAGATCGTGTTGTTCGGTGCCCGCACGGGTGGTGACGGTATCGGCGGGGCTTCGATTCTCGCTTCTGACACGTTCAGCGAGGGCGGCCCCACGAAACGCCCAGCAGTTCAGGTCGGTGACCCCTTCGCTGAGAAGGTGCTTATCGAATGCTGTCTGGAACTGTTTCAAGATGAACTCGTTGAGGGAATTCAAGACCTTGGGGCCGCTGGCATTTCTTGTGCAACAAGCGAGCTTGCAGCCAACGGTGACGGTGGCATGTTTATCGAGCTCGACAGTGTCCTGTTGCGCGACCCGAACCTGACCGCTGAAGAAATTTTGATGTCAGAGTCGCAGGAGCGCATGATGGCGGTTGTTGCGCCTGACAAACTTGATGCGTTCCTCGCGGTCACTAAAAAGTGGGATGTTGAGACGAGTGTGCTCGGTGAAGTAACCGACACGGGTCGTCTAGTGATTGACTGGCGTGGCGAAGAAATTGTCAATGTGGATCCGTCCACTGTTGCTGTTGATGGGCCGGTGTATGACCGTCCCGTTGCATACCCGAGCTGGATCGACGCGCTGCAGGCTGACACTACAGCGTCACTTGCGCGAAAGAATGACGGCGCAGCTTTGCGCGATCAGCTGGTGGCAGTGGCTGCGAGTCCAAACCAGGCTGACGTGTCGTGGATCACGAATCAGTACGATTCATTTGTGCTCGGCAACACCGCGCTGACGTTCCCTGACGGTGCGGGCATGATTCGTGTGGACGAAGAGAGTGGTTTGGGCGTCGCGATCGCAACCGACGCAAACGGCCGCTATGCACAGCTTGACCCGTTTGCGGGTGCTCAGCTTGCGCTTGCAGAAGCGTATCGAAATGTTGCCACCTCGGGTGCTATCCCAACGGCGGTGACTGATTGTCTGAACTTTGGTAGTCCGGAAAATCCGGAAGTCATGTGGCAGTTTTCACGCGCTGTTGAAGGCCTGTCTGATGGATGCCTCGAACTTGAGGTGCCGGTCACTGGCGGCAACGTGTCGTTGTACAACCAGACGGGAGACGAACCGATCCACCCAACCCCTGTGGTTGGTGTACTGGGCATTATTGATGACGTGGCTCGTCGTTTGCCTAGTGGATGGCAGGATGAAGGCGAAAACCTTTACCTGCTTGGTGTCACTCGGGATGAACTCGACGGTTCAGCGTGGGCAGAAACGGTGCATGATCACTTGGGCGGTGTCCCCCCACGGGTGGATCTTGCGCAGGAGCGTTCACTGGCTGGCTTGTTGGAGTCCGCAACACGTGGTGGCATTGTTTCTGCGGCGGTCGACTTATCTGAGGGTGGTCTCGCACAGGCATTGACTGAAGCCACACTGCGTTTCGGTGTGGGTGCTCGGGTGTGGCTGAATGAAATTCTGGAACGGGACGGCGTTGATGAAACGGCGGCGCTGTTTTCAGAATCGCAGGGTCGTGTCCTAGTTTCTGTTCCTCGTGAAGAAGACGTGAAGTTCCGTGGCTTGTGTGACGGCCGTGACTACCCAGTGCTGCGTGTCGGTGTGACCGGGCAGAAGGGTGCTGAGGCAGAGCTTGAGGTTCAGGGCCTGTTTACGATTGGCCTGGATGAACTTGCGCCTGCACACCGCAACACGCTGCCGAACCGGTTTGGCGCTGTCGTCGGCGAATAACTCTGCCAGAACGTCCACGCTCGTCACGATCGTTTCAGGTTGTGACGAGGGTGGATCCTATTTCCTAGCTGTCACGCGTGTGGGCTCGTGCGTTGTTCGATACGCTGAACGATTTTTGCGTGCAATAGTTCGATGTCTTGATCGGCGTCGAGGACGAGGTAGCGTTCAGGCTGTGCTGCGGCTCGATTCAGAAACGCGGCTCGCACGGTTGCGTGGAATTCGAGCGCTTCTCGTTCGAGCCGATCGTCAGAACTTCGGTCTTTGCGTCGCCTTGCGGCCTGGGCAGGGTCGAGGTCAAGCACTACGGTGAGGTCAGCGGTGAGGCCGTCGGTTGCCCACGTGCTGAGCTGCTCAATGTCTTCTGCACCGAGCACACGTCCCGCGCCTTGATAGGCAATTGACGAATCAATGTAACGGTCTTGTACGACCACTTCGTTACGTTCTATGGCTGGTCGCACGAGGGTATTTATATGGTGAGCCCGGTCTGCGGCATACATGAGGGCTTCCGCTCTCGGATCGACGTCATCCCCGTGGAGCAAGAGTTCGCGTAGTGAACGACCGAGGTCGGTTCCACCGGGTTCTCGGGTTTGTGTCACCGTGCGGCCTTGTGCGATGAACCAGTCAGCGAGCAGGTTCGCTTGGGTCGTTTTCCCCGCGCCATCGCCTCCTTCGAAGACGATGAACAGACCGGTCATGCTTCGCTCGTTCCCTTTTCAGCAGCTTCTGCGGCCTTCTTTGCTTGGTTCGCTTTTCGCGTCGCCGCTGCTTTTTTAGCGGCAGCTGACCGTGCCGGGTCTACTTTTTTACTTGAGCTCTTTTTCGCCGTCGATTTTTTCGCGGTGGTTTTCTTCGCTGCCGTTTTTTTGCCGCGTTTGGCAGGACCTTTGGCCCGTTTGATCGCGAGCAGCTCGATTGCACGTTCGAACCGAATGTCTTCAACGTTTTCGCCACGCGGTACTGTCGCGTTGGTTTCACCATCGGTGACATAGGGCCCGAATCGACCATCTTTAATTTTGATGGGTTTACCACTGACCGGGTCGGCGTCGAATTCTTTTAGCGCGGATGCCGCGGCACGTCGCCCACCATATTTGGGTTGTGCAAAGAGCTCCTGTGCTCCGGCAACATCGATCGAGAAGATCGAGTCTTCGCTGGGGAGGCTTCGCGTGTCGGTGCCTTTTTTCAAGTAGGGGCCGTAGCGGCCGTTTTGCGCCGTAATATTTTCTTGGCTCTCCGGGTCTTTGCCAACCACACGAGGAAGGCTCAGCAGTGAAAGCGCGGTTTCAAAGTCTACTGTTTCCGGCGACATTGATTTGAAGAGCGAAGCCGTGAGTGGTTTCTTCCCTTTCGGGAGCTTCTCGTCTTCAGCAAGCTGCTCGGTCACGTACGGACCAAAGCGACCGTTCTTTGCAACAATGGGACGCCCAGTGTCGGGATGTATGCCCAGGACACGGTCTTCGGCGGCTTCAGCGCTGGCCAGCTCGTGCGCTTTTTCAGGGGTGAGTTCGTCGGGTGCAAGATCATCAGGAATCGACACACTGCGCGGTTTTACATTGCCGTCTTCGTCGACTTTACATTTCTCGTCTACGACTTCGAGGTATGGACCGTAACGTCCGTTGCGCAGCGCAATCTCGTCATCAATACGAATAGTGTTGATGGCTCGCGCGTCGATTTCACCCAGGTTGTCCACCACGCCGCGCAGTCCGGGGTGGTTGTCGGTTCCGAAGTAGAAATCGTTCAACCAGGCGACGCGTTGCGCATCGCCCGAAGCGATTTGGTCGAGCTCGGTTTCCATTTCTGCGGTGAAGTCGAAGTCGACGAGTTCACCGAAGTGTTCTTCGAGCAGTCTCACGACTGAGAACGCAATCCAGCTGGGGACGAGCGCCTGCCCTTTCTTGTTCACATATCCTCGGTCCATGATGGTGCTCATGATCGTCGCATATGTTGAGGGTCGGCCGATTCCAAGTTCTTCGAGTCGTTTCGTCAGGCTCGCTTCTGTGAATCGAGCTGGAGGCGAGGTTTCGTGACCTTTCGCTTCAGGTTCAGTCACATCGAGCTGGTCGCCTTCTGACAGGCTCGGCAGGCGCACGTTATCGCGGTCGCTATCACTGCGCTGATCGTCGTTGCCTTCCTGGTACGCGAGCATAAAACCCGGGAACGTGATGACTGTGCCACTTGCGGTGAAGTCCAGCTCTGTTTCGCCGTCAACGTTCACGTCCACTCGAATGGTGAGGGTGTCTGTCGAACCGGTTGCGTTGGCCATTTGGCTCGACACTGTGCGTTTCCAAATCAAGTCGTAGAGCGCAAATTCACCACTGGTGAGTTGTGATTTGAGGCTGGATGGCTTCCGGAATTCTTCGCCTGCGGGGCGGATCGCTTCGTGAGCTTCTTGCGCGCCTTTAGATTTTCCGGTGTAGACGCGTGGCGAATCAGCAATAGTTTCTTGGCCGTAGAGCGCCGCAGCCTGTGACCGGGCTGCTGACACAGCTTGTTTCGATAGCGTCGGTGAATCCGTACGCATATAGGTGATGTAACCGTTCTCGTACAGTGACTGTGCGAGTGACATGGTTTGCCGGGACGAGAAGCGAAGTTTTCGTGAGGCTTCTTGCTGCAGCGTTGAAGTGGTAAAGGGCGCCGCGGGGCGACGCTTGTAGGGTTTCGTTTCCCGTGAAGTGACCGTTGCAGGGACGTCTGCGGTGAGCGCTGCGGCAAGTGACATTGCGCGCTGTTCTGTGAGCGCAGTAACTCCTGCGTTTGCAGCTTTTGTTTTTAGTTCACCAGCATCGGTGAAGTCTGATCCGGTTGCGAGTTTCTTTCCGTCGATGCGTACCAGGCGTGCAGGGAATCCTGGTTCATCACCTGGGACGAAAGATGCATTAATGTCCCAGTACGCGGCGGTCACAAATGCGATGCGTTCACGTTCTCGTTCTACAACGAGCCGTGTCGCGGCTGACTGGACCCGGCCTGCAGAGAGCTTGGGGCCAACTTTTCGCCACAGCACCGGTGAAATATCGTACCCGTAGAGACGGTCGAGTACTCGCCGAGTTTCTTGCGCATCAACGAGCGCGATATTGAGGTCCCGTGTGTTGTCAATGGCGTGATCGATGGCTTCTTTGGTGATCTCGTGGAACACCATGCGCCGAACAGGAACTTTCGGTTTGAGTACTTCCAGGAGGTGCCACGCGATCGCTTCACCTTCGCGGTCCTCATCTGTTGCGAGCCAGAGTTCATCAGCGTCTTTAAGTGCTCGCTTGAGCTCGGTCACAGTTTTCTTTTTGTTGTCGTTGACGATGTAGTACGGCTCGAAGCTGTTTTCTACGTCGACACCGAACTTCCCGAACGGGCCTTTTTTGAGCTCGGCGGGAAGTGCGGAGGGTTCTGCGAGGTCACGGATATGGCCAACCGATGCGATCACTTCATATTCATCGCCAAGAAACGCGCCGATAGTGCGTGCTTTTGTTGGTGACTCGACAATGACGAGCTTTTTCGTGTCTCCCACGAATCTCCTTTGCTCCAGCTCCCCTGGTAATACAGTGCGACAATCCACGTTCTTGTACTGTGACGAGTCGTGATCGAGAAGGCTACATTTCGGGCCTCTGCACCGTAAGTGTATGCGTCACCGAAAAACTTCGGCAAGCTATGGGTTTCCCTTTTACTGTAGTACCTTCGCACATATCGTATGCATGATTGCTTCAAACCGGCGTGTATTTGGAGCACTTTTCCAACTCGTTGCACCCGTGTGCCCCGGTCCACCGTGCGGACTGTTCACGTTCAACCGGGGGCACTTGGATATCACGACTCTTACGATTTCCTTGCTATCTCATGAGTCTTATGACCGCTGGGCTTCTGATTCCTTTCTCCTGTTTTTGCGCGTTCGTTGGGCTGCAAAGATACTGACTCCTCCGACCCCGATCACGCCAAGGGCCAGCCAGATCAATAGCTGTGTCGTTTCGGCTGAACTGCCTGTGTGTGCAAGCGAGGCAGCATGCGGTGTCGGAGTTCCAGCGGAAGTATCGCTGATAACTGTGATCTCATTTTTGGCGCCGCACTCACCTCGGTGCTGATGCTGGTAGCCGAATTCGTCGGATTTCCACTGCAGGGTTTCCACCCAAAGCACTTCACCAAGGTGTTCTTTTCGAACTTTAAATGATTCTGACCGGTACTTACCGGGCTCGGTGATTGATTTCTTTCGACTTGACTCCCAGATTTTTGTTTCGTCAGTGCACCACGAGGTATCTTCGCTCGTGTCGGACGGCATCCGGGTATTTTCTGGCTTACTCTTCGACTGTGCATCGGCGGGCTTGTGATAAGCCTCGAAGCTGAGTTCCCAGTGTCCGCCTTCGGGAGTAACAAGCGGCCCATCGACTACTGCGGTGTCGTGAATCTTGTCGCCAGGCTGCGCATGGGCAATTGCCTGGGTGGTGACGTTTGGTGGTGAGATTTCAGTGGTTTCATTTGGAAGACCGCATTCGCCTCGATGCAGCGTCACCCACTCTTGCGTCTGAGGGTCCTGCGCTTGGAGTTCTTCTACCCAATAGAGCGTTCCCACACTGGTCGCGGTGATTTTCGGTGAAGTAACTGTGCCGACTTTTGTAACCTCCACCGGGTCCGTATGTGCGACCGGCTGGAGCTCACAGGTGCTGTCTACTTTTGCGAGTTCGTCGCTTGTCCAGGTCGCAATGGTGTCGTCGGCGAGTTTCATAGGAGTCCAGCTCTCGTCGTATTTGATGTCACCGGCTTCCGGGGCGAGATATGCGTCGAACACGACCCGAGTCTTGGCGAGGGGAAGATGGCCGGTTACTTCGGCAACATCATGAATTTCTTCAAAGACGGTGGCGTTGGGTGTAGCCGTGGTCGTAACTTCCGGGCGAAGTACTTCGGCAGTTTCTGTTGGTACCCCGAAGTCGTCACAAGTTTCTTTCACAAGTCCTTGAATTTCTTTGGGCTGGTCTTCTTCGCGAATGCACCACAGCGCAGTCACCCAGCCTGAAGAAGCGAGCGGAATAGTAACCGGATCGCTGGAGATCGAGTCGTCTGGCCCGGTGACAGTTATCGGTGCAAAGTCGAGAAGCTTGTTTGCATCTGGTGGGATCGTTTCCTGCTGGTGTGGTTTCGTGTCAGTTTGATAGAGCTCACCTCGAAGCGTGATGGGAATCCGTTGACCGTCTTCTCCTTGTAACCATCCGCCGCGGCTCGCGAGACTCACGGTGACAGTGTCGGTGAGGTCTTCACCAAGTTTGATCTCGGTGTGTGAGAGCTCAGTACTCATGTGAATCTCCATGTCGGTGTACTGCCCTTCTTCGGCAACACCAAAGCCATCCCTATATTTATAGTTTTCTGGAAGCGACGATTCTCCTGTCGCGCCTGCAGCACTGTCGGATCGTGGAGACGTCACGCTGTCAGTCTGATTATTGCCGTCGATTTCCCACTGCCAGGTGTAGTAGCCGGCCTCACGTGAAACTTCTTCAGTGTGCACCTCAATAGTGCTGGGCCCAACACGTTCATCAGAGGTCACAGTTGCTTTGGCGGCAACTGGGGCTCCGTTTGGTGGAGTGGCGGAGGGGTTCTTGGCCGGGTCAGACAGAAACGGTCCGTACAGCGTTCCTTCTGCGGTAATCGGGACAAAGAAACGTTTTCCGTCACGGTCTGCATGCCGCCATGGTGCGCTGTCGTCTGCAACATCGAACGTCACGGTGTCAGAAAAATGCTCACCTTTGGGGACTTTGTGTGTGGGTGTTTTGGTGGTGAGCACAGGCTTCCATCTGGTGTCAACATTCACGGTTTGCGTCGCGAAAGTTCCCGTTTTCACTTCAGGTTCAGCAGTCGGCTTGCTAATGAGTTTTTGCAGGCCATGATTCATTTGGTACACGGTGACCGTTTTGGTCATCATTTTGTAGCGATATTTGCCAGAAGCGGTGATCTCGTAATAACGGTCCCAGGAGCCTTCGACAAAGTTCGGAATGCCTGTGATGTCAAATGTTTGCGCTTCGGCGAGACCTGTTCCGCTAAATTCACGCGACGATTTACCGGTATCGGTAAACACTGCCTGTGACAGGGAAACTTCGGTGGTGCCTGGCGCGAGCGTTATTACGCCCTCGTATGCCGTCGACATATGAATTTTGGGTGGGTCAGCGTGACTCGCGGCACCTCCATAGTCAAAGCTTTGTGCTTCGTTCGCAATGGTGCGCCCACGGGTCAATAGATCTGCACGCCCGCTTTCACGAACGATATCTTCAATAATGGATAGTGAGCCGTCGGGTGCGTTTCCGGCGCGAATCAACCAGAGTGCGTATTGCACCGAAGCTGCCTCATCATTGCTTTGGGTCGTGCCGTATCTACTGAGCACATAATTCAAATGACGTAGTGATTCGCCACTCATTTCTGGGTGTTTAATTGTGCCTGCAGGGCTTTCAAAGCCCGGGAGCGTGACCAGATTTTCAGCAGGCAGTTCTTGCGCTCCGTATGGGGTGGGTCGATACACCTCAATGCAGTACGCGATTTGGCCGTCTATTTCAGTCACGTATTGGCCAAGCCAGAGGTTCGGGAATGCGAGCCCTGCTCCTTCTCCTGCTGCGTATGCGGCGGGAGACGGAGCGAATGGCCCAATTCCAGTTCCAAAAATGATGGCGCACAGAGTAATGATCGACATACAGACGGTTCGCCAGCGACGACTGAATGTCGCAGGTTGCGCTGTGGGCTGCAGGTGTACGTTCGGAAATGAACGAGATGACATAGGTTTCCTTACGGTGATGTGTGGGATACGCCATCACGAAAAGATTCACTCGAGGGGAGGACTGTCGCCCGGTCCTGCGTGCGCCCGGGCATAGACCCGACCGATGATTGTCTGCTTTGACGCAGTAACTCGAACGTGTCCGGTTTCGGTTTCAACCTCACAGCTCTCAAGCTGCGCGGCCTGCACTTCAAGCGACAGCCTCGCGGCTCCGCACGGATCAAAGTCTGGTGCTGCAGAATAGCCAACTACTTCGTCTGCTGCGCTCAGGGCCGCATTATCGGTAGCACCGTGGAGTGATTCTTTCTGATGGACGGCAACGGTTCCTACGATCAGTGGGATACCAATTGCGAGAGTAATTCCGGTAATGGTTGCGGTGAGTGGTACGTTCATGGATTTTCCTGAGTGCGCATTGCGCAGCTTTCTACTTCGACGGAGAGGGCCTTGAGCGGCCCCGAGTTCACACCGGTGGTAATTACGACACAATGCAGATGCTTGGTGTCGTGTCGATGAATGTTTGCGCCCTGTGGTAATCGCCGGGTTTGTTCATATGCTGCAGCGAGATCGCCCCGAGCTTCGTGCCGGGCTATTTCTGCGGCGACTGACGTTACAAGTACGCGCTGGGTGGCAAGGGTGAGCGCTCCGAGGATCAGCGCAAGAACTGCAATCACAATTGGAAGAGTGAGCGCAAACTCTGCGGTGACCGAACCTGATTCTTGGTCCGTAGAGTTTCCTGCGGTGAAGGCGTCGTGCGTCATTCCGTGCCGTGAGGAAGAATTAGCCGGCTGAGGAGAGCGCATCTTCGACGAGTTGGGTGAGGAGGCCACGCACTTCGCTTGACCGCATAATTACGACGAGCAGTCCGGCAAAAGCTACTGCCGCCAGTTGATACTATGCTAGAGCATACTTAGGATGGAACCGTGACTTGTGCCGCA
>JBQDFP010000015.1:0-48934 GCA_052085365.1 Canibacter sp.
GTGGAATTTAGATTCAACGTCTAGTCGGCTCGCGAGCTCGCCGGCTACCAGCCGCAGACGCGTTCTCGGGTAGGCTGAATTGATGATTGACGTTGGACCTTATCGGTGGACCTGGGTGCCCGTTGCCACCGGACCTCACCGGAATTGAGGCGTCTGATGGGAGTGCGGTCGAAGGCGCGGCGGCATCAGGATGTGTTGGGGGATGTGGTGGCCGTGCATCACGATCGTCCTGGCCTGGGCACGGTACTCGGGTTCGTGCTGGCTTGGATGTTGATGAGCGGGCTGACGTTCATCTTCCCCGGTGAGACGCTGGTGTTGGCGATCGCCCCGTCGGTTGGCCTTTTCATCATCGGGGTGGTCATCTACGTGATGCTCGCTGGCGAGCGACTGGTGGTGTGCGAACGAGGTGTGCTGCTCGGTAGTGTCGCTCCGTTTATGCGTCCGTATGCGATCCGCTACGACCAAATCGTTGTCGGCAGCGTCGTGCCCATCAGCGCGAAGATCACCCGCTACACCAAGCAGACCGGCCTCCTGACCATGACAACGGTGCGGATCTCGTGGTGGTCAAAGCGCGGGGTCTCCTTTGCCGGTCCGTCTCCTGCCGAGGCGCGCGGGTCATTTGGCGCGACTGCCTCGAGCTCGCAGGATGTGGGTGTGCCGTGGCTGATCGGAACTCGTGCGCCGGCAGAGCAGGTTACGGCTGACATCGCCCGCGCTGCTCAGGCCGCCGGCTTCACCGAGTTGGCTCGCCAGACGGCTACAGCACCGCCGCGCGTGCTGTCGGGGAACGCGGCGGACAACCCGGCGCAATTGCCTGGTGTCATCGTGCCGGGAGGCCGATGAATCGCTGACTACTTGAAGGCGAGCCGAACGGGCGCTCATACGGGGCTCGCGTGTCCTCGGTCGACATTGAGCTTGCACCACAATATGTCTCGCTTCATGCGGTGTACGACAAGCACTCTGCAGCAATTCTCGCCACTGAGCTCAGGGTGCGGCTTCGAATGTAGCTTGAAGCGCCCCCATTCAGACGGCCCGGCCGGAGACGGCTGCGGTTGCCGAAAACCGCTGTCATTCTTCTCGCGTATAGGGGACTTGCTCTTGTGGCTATTGCCGCAGTGCTTACCGGTATTTTCCGGATCATTAATTGACCTAACGTGTTCGGAGCTGACTCCTGAGCGGTGGACTGATAATGGTCATTTTTGTCGGTAAGTGTTATTTATAGTCGCTACCAACCGTTGCGTGTGCGTCATCGTCCCAAACTGTGAGCGGTTCATGGCCCGCAGCAAGAAGCGATTCGTACTGCCAACGAACTATCGCGTCGTGCACGCTGCGCGGGTACCGCCTTTTGGGTTGTGGCGCTTGAGTGCGTCGTCTGTTCGGTATCTGGTGAGCGTTACGTGCTTGGGCCGTTCTCCTATTTCGTCGATCATTTGATCGAGTGCTTCGAGCAGTGTATTGGCTTGGATTTCGAACGTTCAAATTATGTTGCAAAGGTCGACACTGAACCTCTCGTAGCGTTGGTGCGTAAAGCTGGTCGCTTAGGGTGTGAGTCGGACGATGAGGTCGCGGACACGCGTCTCAATTTGATCTCGAATACGACGTACGGCTTCAATACCGAGACCAGCGGGGTCGGTGAGTTTCCAGTCTTCGTAAAGTTTGCCGGGGAAGATTGGGCAGGTGTCACCGCACCCCATAGTGATGACCGCATCCGCAGCTTGAACGGTGTCTGTGGTCAGCAGCTTCGGTCGTTCTGAAGTGATATCGATGCCAACTTCGCGCATCGCCTCGATTACAACTGGGTTGAGCTGATCTGTGGGTTCGGAACCGGCAGAACGGACCTCGATACGACCAGCCGCAATCTGGCTAAGCAATGCGGCGGCCATCTGAGAACGTCCGGCGTTGTGGACGCAGACGAACAACACCATAGGGGCAGAGTGAGTGCTCATCGTGCCTCGATTGCAACTTGGTAGGGGTCGGCGCCGAACCAGCGGCGCGCGGTCCACAGGGAGACATAGACGAGGCCGACGAGGACAGGTACCTCTATCAAGGGACCGACCACTCCCGCGAGTGCCTGCCCGCTGGTAGCGCCGAACGTGCCGATAGTAACAGCGATCGCGAGCTCAAAGTTGTTGCCTGCCGCCGTGAACGCCAGTGTCGTTGACCTCGCGTAGCCGAGGCCGAGCCCCTTGCCGAGCAAGAGGCCAACGAACCACATGAAAGCGAAGTAGATCAGCAGCGGAAGTGCGATCCGAGTTACGTCAAGCGGGTTCTGTATGACCGCCTCACCCTGTAGAGCAAAGAGCAGCACGATCGTGAAGAGCAGCCCGTATAGCGCCCACGGCCCTATGCGTGGGATAAAGGTCTCCTCGTACCAAGTCCGGTCCATACGCTTCTCACCAATCCACCGGGTCGCGAACCCCGCAACTAGTGGTACGCCGAGGAACACCAGGACGTTGAGTGCGATTTGCCCTACCGAGACGTCCAAACCTTGGGAGTTTAGACCGAGCCACTCAGGAAGGACCGTGAGGTAAAACCAGCCGAGAAACGAGAAAGCTATGACCTGGAAGATTGAATTTATCGCTACCAGCACTGCCGTCGCTTCCCGGTCGCCGCAAGCCAAATCATTCCAAATTACGACCATTGCGATGCAACGAGCTAGCCCAACAATGATCAGCCCCGTCCGGTACTCCGGTAGGTCCGGCAACAACAGCCAAGCTAAGGCGAACATGACCGCTGGACCGACCAACCAATTCAACACCAGGGATGAGACGAGGAGTTTCTTGTCGCCAGTTACCGCGGCGACCCTGTCATAGCGGACCTTCGCCAATACCGGATACATCATCACAAGCAGGCCAAATCCGATTGGCACAGAAATACCCGCGACTTCCATACGGGTAAGGACCTCTGAGAGAACCGGCACAAAGCGACCCAGTAGTAGCCCAGCGACTATCGCCAGACCGATCCAGGCCGGCAGCCACTTATCCAACGTTGACAGGCGCTTCGCAGCTGGGGTTCGGGCTGGAGTCTCGGCGCTTCTGGTGTTCTGCGGTGTGAGGTGCATCTGAGCGTTCGGTTTTCTCAATCTCTCGACTGTGGGGTGGGTTAGTTGGTGGGCTTGGTGGAACGGAAGATCACGGTATGCATCGCGATCCGCACATTAGAGGTGATGTGAGGGATATTTCGCGGGGCACGCCGATGCCGCCGGGGCTAGGGTCGAGTACTCGCTCATCCTTGAGTAGCTCGATGTCCTCACGCATATCGAGCCCCATTTCAGATCGGTGAACTTCTCACTTCATATTGATGCTTGTCGATCAATCGATAATTGTCAATGCGTGGCGTAGTGTTAGGGGCATGACGACCTCACCGCCGCTGTCTCCTGACCTCGACTTCACGGACGGGTGCTGTGCGTCAGAGACTGGACGTGCGCTCGCGATTAAGGACGCACAGCGGCTGGCGCGAGTGTTCAAAGCTCTGGGTGATCCAACGCGAGTGCGTCTGCTGTCACTTATCGCTTCTCAGTCCGACGGGGAGGCCTGTGTGTGCGACCTGACCGAACCGGTTGGGCTATCGCAGCCGACAGTTTCGCATCATATGAAGCAACTGGTCGACGCGGGACTGGTTACTCGTGATCAACGTGGAAAGTGGGCCTACTACGCAATCGTCCGTGAGGTTCTATTGGAGCTGACTAACGCATTGGAATCACATTTGTTGGAGGCAGGCGAGGCTGCTCCGGACCGTTGAGATCACCACAGCGAAAGATTAAATTGCAGAGAAGCGTTAGTGCAGGATCGAATAATAGCGGCTTGCTTTTGCGGAATTTTTTGCAGCATCTGTAGCAGTTACTCAGCGTCTATCTTTCGGCAACTGAAGGCAGCTGGTGACGCGGGGTAACCGCTCCTTGCTGTCCCGCAGATTACCGACATAGAGCTGCTCGCCAAGGTGACCCCTGTTCTTGTTGTTAATTTATTGGCGGTCATTCTGCGGCACCATCCGCATGAAAGTCAGGCAGGCCTCTTCGCGGGTTGGGTATCGCCTTTAATTTCGCCACCGCTATACCAGGAGGGGCGACACCGCCCACCTTAGAAATGACCGTTGTTGGAATCGGCTGAACTAGTTATACTTGTATGACAAGTACAACTTTTGGGAGATTGAGCATGGACGTACATCGTCTTCCCCCTGCGGAGGGGAAGTTTGCAAGCACGGTCAAGGTGGGTGCAAAAGGGCAGATTGTGATCCCTAAGGGTGCACGCGACTTGTTCAACATCGAACCAGGGGACACGTTGCTGTTCCTTGCTGATGCTCAGCAAGGAATGACGATCATGCGACAAGAAGTTTTCGACAAATTTATCACTGAGGCCATGTTTCCTCGGTCAGAGGGAGCGCCACCAGCACAGGAGGACGTATCGACGCAGAACACCAGAAACAGAAGGGGCCAGCTATGATCGTCGTGACGTGTGAGGGTGTAACGCGACGCTTCGGGGATCAAGTCGCCGTCGACGAGGTCTCTTTCCAAGTGCCACAGGGGGAAATTTTCGGGATCATCGGCCCCAACGGAGCCGGGAAGACGACTCTACTGAATTGTATCGAGGGCTTGGACGTTCCGACCTCTGGTGACATTAGAGTCCTGGGTCGCCATCCGATTAACGACAAACATGAGTTGACCCTGCGGACTGGCGTGCAGCTCCAGAGCGCGGAACTGTTGCCGAGGATCACTGTCGCCGAAGCGATGCAGCTGTTCTCCTCGTTCTACGACGATCCTGCTCCATGGGAAGAGCTGTTGGCTACACTGGGGATTGCCGGGAAAAGCAAGACCAGAATCGAACGCCTTTCGGGAGGAGAGCGTCAACGTGTCTTTATTGCTCTTGCCTTGGTGCACCGCCCAGAGGTGGTCTTTCTCGATGAACTGACCACGGCGCTGGACCCGCAGGCCCGCCTGGCGATGTGGGAGGTCATCGAGGACATCAGGGACCGTGGTACCACCGTTATGCTAACGACGCATTATTTGGAAGAAGCCGAGCACCTGTGCGATCGAGTCGGGATCATCGACCACGGACGACTCATCGCGCTGGACACCGTTCCTGCACTCATCGCTGCCCATGCTGGTGCCGCCACCGCGCGACTCACGCTCGACGAGACTCCACCAGCAGATCTCAACCTTGAGGCGATCGATTCGGTGTCGACTGTCCAAGACGAAGGACGTAACTTCACTATTCAAGGCACCGGAGGCTTCCTCCAGCATGTCCTCAGCGAGCTCACCGCACGCGACCTGCATGCGATCGACCTGCGCACTACCTCGCCGCGCCTGGAAGACGTGTTCATGGCTCTGACCGGACGGGCTATGCGAGTGGACGAGGTGTCGTAACCGTGACTAGTTATCGATCACTCACCATCAGTCTCTTCCAAAGCCAGCTACGTGAACCAGTTGGGTTGTTTTTTACTCTCATCTTTGCTCCGTTGCTGGTACTTATCCTCGGCTTAATTTTTGACACTGGTGCCGACCCTGCTTTCGGAGGGCGCAGCTTCATCGAAGCAACGTTGCCCGCCTTCCCGTCCCTGGTTCTGGCCATCATCGGCGTCGTAATAGTACCGGTCGGCCAACTGTCACTGCGGGAGAGCGGCGCCCTGCGCCGACTGCGCCTGACCCCATTGCGGCCGTCCACATTCGTAGCCGCAGACCTCACAGTTAATTTCATGATCGGCATGCTCGGCATTATGTCCGCGCTCGTCGTGGGCCGGGCGGTTTTTGGTGCTGTTCCGACAGGGAACATCATCCTTTTGATTCTTGCCGCAGCACTGGGACTCCTGGCGTTTCTTGCTCTTGGATACACCCTCGCCGCTATCTACCCATCTTCCGGAGCAGCCACCGGCATCGGCAACGTCCTCATGCTGCTGCTGATGCTCTCCTCCGGAGCATTTGTTCCATTAGATACGATGCCCAAGGGTGTCCAGACTGTCATGAACTTCTCACCTGTACGGCACTTTGCTGACCTCATGCAGGGACTCTGGGAAGGCCACGCGTGGTCGTCACTGCTGCTGCCCACCGGGATTCTCGTTGCAATGATTATCTTGTTCGGTATTTTGGGATCAGTGTTTTTTCGTTGGGATCGCGCCTGAAGGCAGAGGTAGGCGCTCGTCATCCTGCAGGCTATCAACACTAAACTGCTCACCTAGATGACCCCTGTTGCAGCCATGAGTTTATCGTCAGTCATTCTGCTACTGAATGCGGTCGAGTTTCGATTTGATGTGTGAACTAACCGCCACTATTAATGCAACTGCGCCTGAATAATGCGGCCCAATGATCTGCACAGCAGATGAGCTGGAAGCTGTAGCTCGAACGTTGTCCACACTCAGGGATTGCTGGACTCTTGGGAGTAATCGAAAGCCGTGTTGAGAGACTCTTTTGGGGTGAGCGTCAGCGACACTGTCTCTGCACACTTCGCGGTGTATCGTGAGCAGGTATGAAGTGTCGATCGCGAGGCGGCGGCCGTTGTCGATGGCGGGGGGAAGAATGAGTCTTTTGATCGGAATCGACTTGTCGACCACCGGAACTGATATTGACTTGGACCGTGCTTTGGACGTGGCGCTGTGCGTCGAAGATCCATCGGGACATGTCAAATTCGAACATCTCTGGAAGATTGATTTACCAATCGATTTGAATGCCAAACAACTGAAGGCGTATGGAATCGTCATTAGTCCGGACTCAGTGAAAGCAAGTCATCATCGAATACGTTCAGCTCTCGATGAGGCTGCGCAATACATTACATGTTTCGTGAAGCAGGGTGGCGTCATAGTCGGTCACAACGTCTACTTCGACATCGGACTCTTAAGTCAAGAGTTGAAACGGTATGAGCTGCCGCTCCTGCACGAGCGGGTGGCACCACTGCAATTGCACGCTATCGACACGCTGCGAATGGTGAGTGGGCCCGGAAGTCGTTCGCTGGAACATCTCTGTGCAAAGTACGAAATTTCACCTATTGGCCCGTTCCATCGGTCTGATGTTGACGCTAGAGCAGCAGTTGATCTCGCAAGAAAGCTCATGAACTTAAACACGAACTGATTCGACGCGCTGACACTGGAGGCGAATCAGACACTGTGAAGCCTTCGAGAACGGTTATAGACAGGACGAAGCTCGTCGCTCACTTGTCTCGACCTCTTGGCTCGGATATGAAATGATCAGATTTCGGGCATGAACACGTACGTTGAGCTTGCCAAGTGAGGAGTGCGGGAAGGAGCTGGCTCGTTGGGTTGGAAAGGACCAATCTCACTTTTCATATCGTGGGTGATCCACGATGTTGAAGAAGCAGTTGCGTTTCCTGCAACCTGCAGCCAGCTAGCTGACCGCACAGGTGTTGAACAACTTCGTATGACTCCGCGGCAATCATGGTTAGCAGTGACGCTGATGGGGGCTTTGGTGGCCGTGGCGTGTGTTCGTGGAGCGCACACCGGTGGTAGATCGAGGACGTATCGAGCAGTGACTGCTGGCCTGGAAGCTCACGTCATATCGCATATTGCAGCTACGGTATTCCTTCGTAGCTATACCGCCGGAGTAGCGACCGCCTTGCCGGTTATGTTGCCGGGAGCACTTATTGCACGGAAAGAACTTGAACGCAGCGGTCACTCCTTGCAAAATCGAGACACCATCCTGGGTGCCGGATTACTTGTCCCTGCTGCGCTAGTTTGTCACGTCGTTGCACGCCTGATCCGGCGGACATGAGCAGTCAAGGGCGCTGCTCATACTGACAGATTATTAAGTAGGCGAAGACGGCGACGCTCTCGTGCGGCCGTGACTGGCAGGTTTATCAGTTAGTGCATGGCGCCGAGTTCGATGAGCAATACACCGCCGACGATGAAGACGATACCAAGGCTCATAACCCAAGTGAGGGGCTCCTTGAAGAGAATCCTGCTGAGGACTGCCGTAAGGGCGACACCGGCAGCGGCCCAAATGCCATAGGCGACTCCAAGCGGGGTTCCCTCACTCAGGACGACGATGAGCAGGTTGAAAGCAATAATATACCCGGCTGCCACGCCAAGCCACCAAAGTTTACTGCCGCTGGACGCCATACGAAGCGAAATAGTGCCGGTGACTTCGCTCGCGATTGATCCGGCGAGGGAGACCAGTGCGAGGACGGTCATGCAAGCCGCTCTTTCTTTTGCGCGGTTTGAGACCCCAGCTCAACCAGGAGCACCCCCGCAATAATGAAGAGGATACCCATTCCCATGAGGAGGGTAATGGGTTCACCGTAAATCACCAGTGACATGATTGCCGTAAGCGCAACTCCGCTGGCGGCCCAAATTCCGTATCCAACGCCGAGCGCCATACCGTTACGGAGAGCGATAAAGAGCGCCCAGAACGCCCCAACATATCCAGCAATGACGACCAAGTAGAGTCCGGAAGTATTGAGTGCTCCTTTGAGGCAAAGAGTAGCGGTGACTTCAAGCACGATTGCTGCGCCGAGTAAGAACCACTTCTTCACTTCGGTACTCCTTCACTATTGGGGACAGTGGCGTGATCCAGCATGCCTAAACGCTGTTCTTTGGGGGAAGCAGGTCAGGCGCTCGCCATCGACGATCGTTTATCGGGCAAGAGATAGCACAATTAAGAAATGTGACCTGCCTCATCATACGGGAAACGGGAGTGTTGCAATGCGACTCCAGAGGGGTACAAAATCGACCCGCGATATTTCGATATACAGTAGCGTTGACGTTGATACAGAGTGAATTCACCGAGCGCCGCGACGCGAGTCAACTGTCTCTACGACGTGCTATCCGATTCGAGTCCGTCGTTCGTTTACTAAATTTGTTTAGGAGTTTCTTGATCGCACGCTTATCCGTACGAAACGCCGAGCGCTGCGTATATGGAAACTGCGTATATACAAGTACGAGGACCATCGTGGCTGGGCGGCGCTAAATGACCGAAAGCCGCAGCATCGCAAGGGTCCCGCCGTGGTCGCTGGCTGTCACGGCGATGCTCGCGATTCAATTCGCTAATGCGCTATCAGTTCCGGTCATCGATCAGGTTGGTGCTGCAGGCACTGCATGGTTGCGCATGAGTTTCGGTGTGGTCTTCTTGTGGATGATTGCACGTCCCGCACTACGATCATTGCGGCGAAAAGATATTCCAGCACTGATCGTGCTTGGCGTGGTGACCGGACTCATGACGACGTTTTTCCTTGCCGCGGTCGAACGTATTCCACTGGGTACGGCGGTTGCCATCGAGTTCCTTGGCCCGCTACTCGTTGCGGGTCTCATGAGTAAGCACTTTAAATCGCTCGTTTGGCCACTTCTTGCTTTCGGTGGCGTCGTTCTTTTGACTGAGCCATGGCACGGCAAGATCGATCTGCCTGGAGTCGGGTTTGCCTTGGCCGCAGGAGCATGTTGGGGCCTATACAACTTGTTCACTCAGCACGTGGGTGATCGATTCTCGGGTATTAGCGGACTCTCGCTCACG
Source organism: Canibacter sp. (assembly GCA_052085365.1). Lineage (GTDB taxonomy): Bacteria > Actinomycetota > Actinomycetes > Actinomycetales > Microbacteriaceae > Canibacter. The sequence continues at coordinate 9,449 of JBQDFP010000015.1, forward strand.
ATTCCAGTTGCCGCGCTTGCCACGCTGCCGGTCGGGTTACCGCAGGTTATCGGCGGTAATCTTTCCTGGTGGGTGTTACCCGCGATCGCAGGTATTGCGCTGGTCACCCCGGTGATCGCGTTTGGTCTTGAAATGCTGGCCCTTCGACGCATGACTCATACCGCATTCGGCACACTGCTTTCGATCGAGCCAGCTTTTGGCATCATCATGGGGTTGCTCGTGCTAGCGCAAACGCCCACTTTATTTCAACTGCTCGGTATTGCCATCGTCATTGTCGCTGGCGGCGCAGCGCAGTACGGCGATACTCGGACAGTCAAACCCATTACTACGAGCCTTCCGGTGATTCCGCCGAAAGACAACTCGTAACCGGACGAGTAGTTTAATTTTCCCGGCCCGAACTTTTGGCGATTCTCTGATGCTGGAATAGTTGCGCCGCTATCAAGCACGCGTCGTTGTGTGGTGTGGTTTGAGCACCAGTGCGTCGCAATAACAGCGGAAATACGCCACTCTAGAATGTATGAACGGTCAGCCTGCCAAACCAGTGGATAACCCAGTTCGTGTGGCATATGCGACGCGTGCTGCGGAGTACATTAAGCATTTTGGAAGTGTGAATAAACTGTCTCCGCTTGATCAGGAAACAATCGGAGATTGGGCACGTGGCATCGACGGGCCCATTGTCGATGCGGGCAGTGGGCCTGGACAGTGGACGGCGTTCCTTCATCACCTCGGCGCAACTGTGGAGGGCATCGATATGGTGCCGGAATTCGTGGCAAGTGCGCAGGCGCGATTCCCGCAGGTCAATTTTCGGTTGGGAACGTTCGAGTCACTTCCGGTCTTAGGGAATAGCCTTTCTGGCATCTTGGCGTGGTACACCACTATTCATACAGTTCCGAGTCGCCTTCAGCAGGTTCTGGCCGAATTTGCACGATGTCTCTCGCCCGGTGGTTCTTTGCTTCTCGGGTTCTTCGAAGGGGCGCGAATAGAGCCGTTTGATCATGCGGTAGTAACTGGGTACTACTGGCCCATAGCAGAAATATCTCGGGTGCTGGAAGACGCCGGTTTTACGATCGTTGAGGTAAGCACGAGGCAGGACCCCGGAAGCCGCCCTCACGCTGCAATCACTGCTGTGTTGCAAAGTTGACCAGTATCACCTGGGATTTACACTGTTGCCATACAAACGTCTGAAAGTCGTGCGGATCGCGTTACGCTGCGGTCGTTTCTCGGGTTGGTCGCGTACTCACAGGCCTCGTGGAGTCACCTGCATGGGTTGCCGGAGCCAGCGCAAGAATAGTGAGAGAGACTCCAATGCCGACCATGCCAGCCCATGCAACCAGAGACAATTGCTCTCCCACGATGATCACAGCGAGGACCGCAGCGACAGCGGGCTCCACCAAGGTGAGTGTTGTTGCAGAACTGGACGCTACTCTCGTGAGGCCGAAACCGAACAATAGGTAGCCGAGGAACATCGGCACCAGCGCCATATAGCTGCCCACAGCAAAAGCTTGCGAAGACGTGATGAACGGTCCTCCCGTGAGCAACAGCACAGGCATGAGGGCAACACCACCCAGTCCAAACACTGCTCCCATCGCTGCGGCACGCCCAATGTTTCGACTCATCAGGCGCTGTGCGCTCCATGAGTATAGAGCGTAGGTGGCGCCAGCGACGAGGCCTAGGCCGATACCAGCGACTGTGGGGAACACGTCGTTTGGTGCACCATGCATTTTTGCCGCACAGAGGGTCGCACTACCGACGATCCCAAGTGCTGCAGAGAGCATCCACCAAATACTGAGCGTGCGTTTTTCAATTACTCGTTCAAGAACACCCGAAATGATTGGAGCGGAACCTAGGGAGATAACGGTGCCGACCGCTACACCTGCCAGATGCATGGAACTGTAGAAGGCAAGGGGATAAATCACGACGCCTATCGCGCCTGCGATCACCGTTCCAAGATTTGCTTTCAGCTCGAGACGCTTATTGTGCAGCGCCGGCACCGCGATGACCGCTTGTAAAATACCGCCGACTCCAAGCGCCGCTGCACCCATTGCGAGAGGACCTACTGTCGGAGCAAAAGTTGCGGCAGTTCCCGTTGTGCCCCAGAGAAACCCGGCGATGAGGACTGCGAAGATACCGGGGAGCGCGCGCCGCTTCACAGGACGCTCAGCATATCGGACGCAATACCACGGGCGTGTTCCAATCGAATGGGGCTGCCTTCTAAACCAGAACGAGCAACGGCCCCTTCGAGTAAGAAGCTGAAATGCTCTGCTGTTTTTTGTGCGTGCCCCTCGTCGGTTATCGCTTTCAAACTTTCGAAGAGAATTTGTTCAACTTGTTCCTTGTGTGCGCGAACCGACTTGCGTTCGGGACTACCCGACGGGAATTCCGCGGCCGCATTTAACAAGCCACAGCCCCGAAAGCCGTGGCGGTAGGTGCCATTTGCGTGATCGATATATGCATCGAATACTGCTAAGACCTGATCGGAGGGCGTTGAAGCCTTTTCTGCTCGTGATTGGTGCAGCGTGAGCCATTCGTGGTGGCGAGTATCGATATATTCGCTGATGAGCTCGGCCTTCGACGAAAAATTGTTGTAAAGACTCTTCTTCGCGACACCCGCCTCAGTGGTGATTGTGTCAATCCCTGTCGCGTTGAGCCCGTTTTCGTAAAAGCATTTGGCTGCGGCTTCAAGCAGCTTCGCTTTTGCTGACACCATGTAATATTGCCCCTCGTATCTAGGTAGACCAGTCTACCTACTTTTTACACATGCAGGGTGAGAAGTAGTAGCTCTTCGAAATCAACGATTACGCAGCGATGTCTGGCTCGGTGTGCAAGGCCTGCGTCACCTCTCGACCACTGACGTTGAAAGGGAAAGCGCGCCGACCGCGCAAAAACGGCTCTTCCTCAAAGGGATTGGGATTAGCCTGCTGAACCCAAAGGTGTTCCTGTTGTTTCTCGCGCTGCTGCCACAATTCGTCAGTTCACGTACGGATTGGTCCTTGGGACTGCAGATGGTTGTCCTCGGAATGCTTCATGTCGCAAATTGTGCTCTTGTCTATTTTGCTGTTGGATACGGCGCGAATACCCTTTTCGCTCGCCAACCCAAAGCCGCGAAGATCGTGAATCTAATCGCAAGTGTCGTCATGATTGGACTGGGGTTGTTCCTTGTTGTCGAGAAGCTATTCATAGGTCTCCAATGAGTGCGACTCTGTAAAGCTGCAACTTAGACGAGTGATCTTTTACTTTTCAGGTCTTGATCGGTGGAACGCAGCCTGAGCGACCGCAAGATCCTCCCAAGACATTCCCACGCTCTTAAACACCGCAGGGCGATCGTCAGAAAGTTTGATCTCACCTGTAACGACGTTCTTCATTGGAATGAGATCAGTTTCAGTGATCGCGTCTTCCATATGAGGTATTACGATGTCGCCCGCCTCTCGTAGTGCCGTCTGTCGATCTTCGACAATAATTGACGATCGTGCGATCAGGGAGGAGCCCAGTTCTCGCTTTTCTGGCTCATGCGAACCAACGGCGATCACAGTAGCGTTAGATTTTACGAGGTCGCCCGCAAATAGTGGTTCGTGTGCGCTCGTTGCGCACACGATGATATCTGCGTCGGCGATAGCATCACTGGCGCTGATCGATCCCAGCTGATGAACACTTCCGCGCTCATGCACGTCGCTGCTCACACGGCTCGGGTTTCGAACAAGGAAGTTCACAGTGGTGAAGGGCGCGAGCACAATGGCTGCGAGTGTGTCGACATGTGCCACTGCTTGGGGGCCAGCCCCCACAACAGCGACTTTGAGGGATGCGGTGGACCTACGGATTCGGTGTTGCACCGCAGCGACCGAAACTGCTGGTGTACGCACTGTGGTCAACACGGTTCCGTCAAGAATCGCCTGAAGCGACAATGTTGCTGAATCAAACAAGAGATAGGTGCCTTGAATGCGAGGCAGGTTCGTCGCCGGGTTCGCTGGTGCGACAGTAGCAACTTTGACGCCCGCCATATGACCGGCCTCGGTCGGCATGAGTAGGAAATGACCGCGACTCGTTGGAACGGTACTGCGCGGAATATCATTTACCGGGTCATACCCACTCCGTAATGTCTCGGTAATGGCAGCAACAGCGTCTGAGGGGGAGAGAGCAGCCGCGATTGCGGATGCGTCAAGATAGGTAGGAAGGTTCATAGGAGCACAGATGGTATTCGTAAATGGTTTCGTAACGAGTGTTCCCCGGTAGGTTACGCGATGTGGAGTGACTCATGTTTTTCGAGTAAATACTCAACGTTTTGCTCAATAACTCTGCTGATAAACTCCAAATACGAGGCACATGCCAGCGAAGGAGCTCAAGATGTCTGCACCCAAGCATCATGAAATAAGCTACATTGAGTTCGGGGCTCAGGACCTTGCCGCAACTCGTGCATTTTATGAAGCCGTATTTGGTTGGGAATTTAATGACTACGGCCCAGAATACAGCGGTATCAAGGCTCCAGACAGCGACCACGAATTTGGGGGCTTGAACGCTTCCGCCACGCCAGCACGCGGCGGTCCGCTTGTGTTACTTTTCTCAAATAATCTTGACGCGACAGTTGATGATGTTCGAGACGCGGGCGGGACGATCGTTGCTGAGCCATATGAATTCCCAGGCGGACGCAGGTTCGAATTCACTGACCCGAGCGGAAATCACTTGGGTGTCTTTGCCAATGCATGACACTCAGAACGCACGCCACTCGGTCACAATTCGCACTATAGATTCGTCGATCGGCACGCTGATGCTGGCAGCGAGCGGCGAGGGGCTTCTTCGCGTTGCATTTGAATGCGAAAACTTGGACCAGGTGACAGACTGCATCGTTGCAAAATTTCGTGGGAGTACGATCGACGATTCTGCGGGTACACACGAAGTCATAGACCGAGCCCACAGCCAGATCAACGAATATCTTCGAGGTGAGCGTCAAATCTTTGAGCTACCGCTTGATTTTGCGCTTTCGTCCGGATTCCGTCAGACCGTACAACAGAGCCTGCCCCGTATCCAGTACGGGCACACACGTAGCTATAAAGAACTCGCTGACATGGTGGGGAGCCCGAAAGCCGTGCGTGCGGTCGGGAGCGCGTGCGCCACAAATCCGCTGCCCGTTGTTGTGCCCTGCCATCGAGTAGTCCGCACCGACGGAGCGCTCGGCGGATATCTTGGAGGAACCGATATAAAACGTGCACTTCTTGATTTAGAGCAGCACGCGTGAACTCCTCAGACCGCGAGCCGAGTGGTGCTGCGGCCAGTTCCGGGTGAAGATGAAGACAATGCAAGAATCTTGGAAGCGCTGGTACAAGCTGCGAACTCGGACGACCAGGCGAGTACGCGAATTTTCGCGATGGCTGATTCGTATAATTGTGCGTCCCTTCGCCGAACCACAACTGAATATTCGAGAGAACTATCAAAAAGTTCGCCGCCGTCAACGGCGTCTCGCGATTCAAGCGGTGCCGCAGTCGAGGCTGCGTGACTATTTGCTCAGTGCTGACGACGGTAGCCATGAGATTCCGATTCGCGTGTTTCAACCGCGTGAACAGACCCGCGACCTCGTGATTCTCTTCTTTCATGGTGGTGGCTGGGTGACCGGTGGCATAGAAAGCTATACGCCTGCATGCCACACCATGGCTGACCTCACCGGATGTGTCGTCGCATCAGTCGAATACCGGCTCGCTCCCGAACATCCGTTCCCGGCAGGACTCGACGACTGCTATACCGTGGCTCGTCGAGTACTGACGGACCCGAGCCTCGCAGGAATTGAAGACGCAAGCAAAGTCGTGCTTATGGGGGATTCATCGGGAGGAAACCTCGTCGCATCACTCTCGCTCCAGCTCAAACTACGCAATGAACCGGTGCCTGCCCGACAGATTCTGTTATACCCGGTCACGCACTGGAACCATGACCCACGCACCTCACCGTTTGAGTCGGTGAGGCAGCACGGGGAGGACTACCGGCTCACCAACTCTGAGGTGAACGCGTACTTTGACATGTATGCGCCAGACCCTGAACTGCGTAAGACAGCGCTCATTTCACCTCTTGTGGCGGACGATTTAAGCGAACAACCGAAAACCCTCGTTATTACGGCAGAGCTGGACCTATTGTGCGACGAAGGCGAAAGATATGCTGAAGCGCTCGAAGCCGCAGGGAACGAGGTGCATGTGTACCGGGTGGATCGTGCGCTGCACGGATTCATCAACCTGCCACGTTTCGCGAGATCACTACGAGAAGCGTATGACGTGATTAACCAGTTCTTGTCGGAGCCGCAGGGACAGGCACTGAAATGAGTCAACGGTCTTGGGTGAGGCTCGATAATGCTTCGAATATTTTTCTCGCGGCACGAACCGAATCTGACCCAAAAGTGTTTCGACTGAGCGCTGAAGTTGACCATGAGGTTGACCGAGCAATTCTGCAAACCGCTGTGGATCACACGTACGATCGGTACCGTCTCTACCATGCGGTGCTCAGACGTGCCATTTTCTGGCACTACCTGCAAGAGAGTGATCTCAGGCCCAAAGTCACGTTGGATGACAAACCCACCTGTGCGCCCATTTACGAGCCAGACCGACACAACCTGCTGTTTCGGGTGCGATACTTTCACGAAAGAATCATTCTCGAGACTTTTCATGCACTGTCTGACGGAACTGGTGCGCTCTGGTTCCTGACCGACGTCGTCACTGAATATTTCCGCTTGTACAATCTCGCCGAACAGAACCTGCCCGATGAGGCACAAGCTTTGCACACCGCGGAACTTGGCACCGTGCCGCGGATCGTTGGGCGTGAAGACGTGGACGAGCGTGACGCTGAGGAAACTCGCGCCCTCGCATCAGATAGTTTCTCGTACTACTTTCGCCGCAAAACTCCGCGCCGTGCTGAGGCCGGAGAATCTGAGTTTCAGCGAGCGGCAGAAATCGACATTGATGCGGATGACGCGTCGCAGGAGCATCCAGAAACGCAGCGCTTGACCCTTCGGCAACGCCTTCGCCTACAACGAGTGCCCGGTCGTAAGGTGCACCGGGTGAAGGGGACGCGTACGCCAGATAACCGGACCCGCGCAGTTGAACTTACAATGCCCGTTGCAGACGTGCTTGCTCTTGCGCGCGCCGAAGGGGTGTCCCTGACGATGTATCTCACCGCGCTGTTTTTTGAATCAGTGCGAAAGACGTCTGGCGGTTTGGGCAAAGCCACGACCCTTTCCGCATCGGTGCCCGTCAACCTGAGACAGTTTTTTCCGTCACAATCACCCAGAAACTTCTTTGCAACGGTCAGGGTGCAGCACACCTACGGTGACAATGTCGACGACCTTGGCACCATTGCGCGCGGCCTCGAACGACAGTTTCGTCCCAGAGCCAGTAGAGCTGCGCTGGATAAAAAACTGCGGCGCTTTATTCGATTCGAGCGAATGCCCGCGTTGCGCGTCGTCCCGCGGCCACTCAAAGATGTTCTGCTTCGTTTCATCAACTGGGTTAATAACCGTGGACTTACGATCGCAGTCTCAAACCTGGGCCGTGTTGTGCTTCCCGAAACTATTGATGCACGCGTGAGTCGCACGACATTCCATGTCTCTGCGGTACGACCACAAATGTGTGCCATTTCGCACGCCGGTTTCCTGACGGTGACATTCACATCACCGTTCGTTGAAACCCACCACATTCGAGAGTTTGCACGCATGTTAACGAGTCAGGACATTTCCGTGACCGTGTCAGCAGCGCGTGTCACCGAGACTGAACTTACCGAAGAAGGCAAACAATGAGCCGCTGTGTGGAATGCGTCGTCGAAATCGAGGGGACGTGGGCACAGTGCCCACTGTGTGGTGCCTGGGTTGAAGGCGAAGCCACGCAGAGCCCTCTGCCCGCGGTGCCGCTGAAATACTCCCGACGTCGCGTCTTGAAAATACTGTTTCTGAGTTCGATCGCGGTCATTTTGGTGTCGTTCGCCGTGCAGCTGTTCTTCACTCGGGGCGCCGCAGCAGTGGGCGCCGTCCGGTCAGTCTGGTTGGGAATTATGACCATGTGGCTGCTCGTGACCATGACGGTGCGTAAACGACGCAATGTTGCGAAAAATACGGTGTATTTGGTCGTGCTGGTGGGCTTGATTTGCGTGTACTGGGACTACCTGACCGGGTGGCACGGCTGGTCAGTGAGTTACGCGGTCCCAATCGTGTGTGCGTCTGCGATTGTAGGGCTCCTGCTCACCGTTCGGCTGCTGCGCACCAAAGTAAGTGAACATATTGTTTACAGCGGTCTCACTGTTTTACTCGGGCTCGCGCCGATCGTTTTTCTAATTTTTGGATGGGTGGACGACGTGCTGCCGTCCTACATCTGCGGCGGTGTTGCAATCATCGGTCTTGCGCTTCTGCGCATTGCTCGAGGCGCAGAAGTGAGGCATGAGCTTGCCAAACGGTTACATCTGTAAGCGAGCTAAGCTTCGACAGTTACAGTACGTGTATGAGTGGTGGATCAGACCTGCGCGCAGCAAGTATTGAAGAACGCCGTGCGAAACTGCGTGCGCAGCTTGAACAAGTTGAAGCGCAACTTGTTGAACTCCGCGAGCTTCGCAAAAGTGAGAGCGCAGACGATGAACATGATCCGGAAGGGGTCTCCCTCTCGTCCGAATGGTCCCGCCTGGAAGGACTCAAACAGTCCCGGCTAGAAAACCTCGCATCGATTGACGAGGCTGCCGAACGATTTCAACGCGGCGAAGCCACCAATTGTGACGTGTGCGGCACGCCAATAGCGCCGGCACGACTCGAAGCGTTGCCCGAAGCCACCACCTGTATTAACTGCGCCGACTAGTGGCCTTGGATGATTCGGAACACCCCGGGCAGGGCTACAACGTCAACCTGAACTTCGCTCCGCGTTGACGCAAGCACTTCTTCACCGTCCGCAAATACTGACACACCCTGAGGCACGGTCACAGAAACACGATCTGTGCGACGTGTCGTTAACGGGGTCAGCCACGCGTGCCGGCGCATGAACAGCAGCGGAAAGAGTAGAAATAACAGGGGACGAGCGACGGCGCGAACTGAGCTCACTTCGATCAACCCGTTCGAAATTTGTGCGGCAGGAGCAAGGGGAATCCCGCCGCCAATAAATGGCCCGTTTTGGATGCACACCAGTGCGAGATCCTGCTCACTCGGCTGTTCATCGCCCTCGCTGATCGTAAAATTGAAGGGTAAGAACCTCCGCACTTCCTGAAGGAGTGCCAACAAATATCGCAGTGATGCTGGCACGAGACGCAGGGCGTTGGCGCGCCTGTTCACCGCGGCATCGAAACCGATATTGATCGAATTTGCGACCAAGAGGTTGCGAGTTTCACCCCGATCGTGCGTGAGTGTCACTGAGATTGCATCAACGCGTAGCGTTGGGCGCGATTGTTCGATCGCATCCAAGAGCACTTTGACGACATGCTTCGGATGTTTTCTCCGAATGCCTAACGCCCGCGCAAAATCATTGCCGCTTCCCGTCGGTATGAGCCCGAGCGGAACATCGTATGGAGCGATCAAGTTGATCGCACCGTTCAGGGCGCCGTCACCGCCAGCCACCAGAACCGCATCAACTCCTTGACGTAACGCTTCACGTGCCATCTCCACCTGTTCGGCGCGCGACGACGCATTCGGGATGATCAGATCGAGCCGTGTGCTTGTATGCTTTGCGATTTCGAGTGCAGTGGCGACAATTGAGCGGCCGTTTCGGGCCGCAGGGTTCATGAGAATGAGCACACGCTTATTCGCCTCAGGTTCGAATCGCATCTGCTGGAACTTTCTGTAGACATTCTGATGGCTTTATTAAAGCGGACACCGGGGTGTTTTCAGTCCAGACCCGCAGGCGAATCCCACTACAATCCGTTATTCTCTGCACATGCCTATGGACAAACGAGAAAACCCCGACGACTATTTTGCGCGCCTTGAACCGCATCAACAGGCACATTTGAACGAGCTGCGCCGCATCAGTCTTGCATTCTCCGACGAAGTCAACGAAGAACTTCGCTGGAATACTCCCGCCTACATCCACAACGGCAAGAGTCTGTGGATGCTGCAAGCCTTCAAAAATCACTGTTCGCTACGATTTTCACCAGAATTTTTCGAACTGTACCGTGCAGAGGTCAAAGATGCGGGCTACGACTCGGGCAGCGGTTTTATCAAAATCCCATATAACGCTGATATTCCTGAAGCACTGTGCCGCAAGCTGATTCGTGCGCGTATTGACGATTCAGACGCAGCCAGCTGATCCACCATCATTTTCATACGCCATCAACACCGATCAACTTTCGTAACGGAGCACATCACCTATGCCAAACCCGTCCAAGCCGAAATCTGGAATGTTCAAGGCTGGAATCATCGTGACGATCGTGGGCGTCGCGATCTTGATTGCCGGGGTTTGGTACGGCGGAAGTCTCGCCAATCATGGCTTTGGCACGATCGGCGGTCAAGCCGAAGGGTACGCAAAGTTTGACGAAGGATCAGGACAGGTTGAACTCGAGCAGGGCAAGTTCTTGCAGCTCTACAGCACGCCCACAACCTCGCCTTCAGTTGAATGCGAAGTGATCGACCCATCTGGTCAAAACATTGTTGAGGGGCCGAAGCAACGGAGCACCTTCACAACAGGAGGTGAGAGCTGGTCGTCATTCGCATCATTCCGCACCGGAAGTGAAGGAATCTACGACGTGCAGTGCACCTCGGGTCCAGTGACTGTCGCACCGTCCGTGCCGGTCGCAGGTATCTTCATGGGAATCGGAGGAGTGCTGATCGCACTGCTTACTGGCGGGTTAGGCTTCCTCATCCTGCTTATCGGCGTGACCTTGTGGATCATCGGCGGTATCGTGCGTCGTAAACGTCGGCATGATCTACAACGCCAGAGTGGGAACGGCTACCCCGCCTAACCACGCGGCCACGTAGACTAGCCAGCGATGATCGATTTTACGCGTGAGGCAGATATTGTCGGCCCGCAACTGATTGGCGCAACTTTTGTGCACGGAAACGTGGCGGTCGAATTAACCGAAGTTGAAGCATATTTGGGGCAACGCGACTCCGCCTCGCATGCCTTTCGAGGGCCGACGCCGCGCTGCCTTCCCATGTTTGGTGAACCACTGCACCTGTACGTTTACGCCAGTTACGGCATTCATCGCGCGGGAAACATCGTGTGCGGACCCGCAGGTATCGCAAGCGGTGTGCTGTTACGATCTGGACGAGTCGTTGCGGGCCATGAAGAAGTGCGTCGTCGTCGAGGAGACAAAACGACGGAAGCTGGTTTTGCTCGAGGGCCCGGAAACCTGGGACAGGCGCTCGGGTTCGACCTGCACTTGAATGGCGACGTGATTATTCCACGCGCTAACTGGGATGAGGTCGACCCTGAGTGCGCAGACTTTCAGCTGGTCATGCCAACCGGGCAACGCCCTCCGGTCGTGGCTGGACGACGAATCGGAATCTCGAAAAATATTGATGCACCGCTTCGCTTTTGGGTGCCGAATGATCCAACTGTGACGAGCCCAAAGCGCGCCCCACAATCAGTGTGAACCGAACGCGCGCGTGAGAAGACACACATGCTACAACCGAGGTGAGCGATGCAAACGTTTACGAAATCGAGCGATAACAACCAGGGTGAAGCCGCCGGACTGACCTGGCTAGCAGAAGCTGAAGCAACCGGGGGTGCCCGTGTGCCTCAGGTGATGCACGCGGATACGTCGCGGCTCGAAATTGAATATATTCACTCTGTGAAACCGAGTGTGAGCGGCGCTCGCAAGTTTGGTGAAGCGCTCGCACACACGCATGCGCTTGGAGCTCCCTGGTGGGGGAGCCCGCCAGCGCACTGGCAAGGACCGGCGCATGTGGGAAACTCCCGTACACCTCTTGTGCTGGTTGAAGCGGCAGCTCCAGACAGTTGGGGCGAGTTCTATGCGACCTGCCGTATTGAGCATTACGCTCGGCAATTGCGTGCACGCGGAGTCATTGGTACGAGTGAAGCGGCAGTGTTCGATGAACTGTGTCATCGCCTGCGCAACGGTGATTTCGAGCATCACCAGCCGGAACTCGTACGTGAAGCTGGAAAGAATGTCGCACGAGTTCACGGAGATTTGTGGGCAGGGAACGCTATTTATGACGGTGGCTCAACGGGTGCTGCACTCATCGACCCGATGGCTCACGGTGGGCATGCGGAAACCGATCTTGCTGCGCTCGCCGTGTTCGGGTTTCCGTACCTCGAAGAAATTTACCGTGGTTATGATGACGCGTCGCCATTAGCCGAGGGTTGGCAGCAGCGCATTCCTTTACACCAGCTGGGCATGATCATCATGCACGCACATTTATTCGAAGGTTCGTACACCGACCAAGCCGTTGCCATGGCGCAGCAATTTCTCCAGTCGTAGTGCAGGTATGTTGCGGTGGTGTGGCCCTAACGCTGGTCGAGTGCCTGAGCGAGCTTGAGCGCTGCGGCTTTGACCCGTTCGCCGTGCAAGGCAACCGTTTCTTTGGGCATACGAAAACTAGGGCCGGCAATACTGAGCACTGCGATAGTGGCTCCATTTTGAGTGACCACTGGGGCACCGATCGTCGTTGAATCTGGGTCAGTGACTGCAGCTTTCACCAGGTACCCGGTCTCGGGGACGCCGGATTCAAATATTTCCCCTGCGACCGACCCGGACGACGAGACTGTGCGGCCTTCCCAGCCGTTGAACCCGACAAAACGGATTGGAAGTGAACTTTGTTCTTCTCTGAGAAAAGTACATGTACCAAATGCGGGCCCCGAAACCGCGAGGTAACTGGACTCTAACGTTTCTCGGGTGAGCTGTTGCATGATTTCGCCGGATAATGCGATCAACTCTTCTGCGCGGGGGAGCGCTGCCTCGACTCGAGATTGCACGAACCGGAGCCCGATTGAATATTGGCCGTTTGAGAGTCGCACCACGTACCCCCAGTGTTCAAGCGCACGGAGCATCCGCATGGTTGTGCTTGCCGGTAGCCCACATTTCCTGGCGATGTTGCTTAATGGGAGCGGGCCGTTATCGACGACAATGGTGAGTACTTCGAGAGCTCGGTGCACCGTTTGTGGGCCGAGTGAAGCATCGACTTCAGTCGTTGCGGTGTCAGCGACCTGATGAGTCGACATACCACTTCCTATACTTTCTGCTTCGACGATACTGCGAAGATATTCATATGTTCATACCTTGTTGAATACTCTCACGCATTAGCGATGTTCTGCATATTTGGAGACGACCCGGATGAAGTCGGGAAGAAGACCTCGCGCGATGTCGATATCCTCGCGCAGGTCACGGTCATCGAGACCTTTCGGTAACGCTTCAGTCAGGTCACAAAGCTCTGACAGCGCTACCACTGAGCTGGGGAAACTATCGGTGCTGAGCCGCCATGCGCGCACGGCAACCACCAGTTCAGAAGCCAGCATGATTTCGAATGCTTCGACTGCCTGATTTAAATCGTTCAGCGCGCTCGACGCGAACGTGGCGTCTTCTTCCACACCGCACGATAAGACTGCGGAGTGAGTCGACACCGGTGTCGTGCTTGAGAAGATGTCGCCCAGCGCACTGGCGGCGACGTACTCGATAATCATTGTCCCGGATGCGCCGCCCTGATGCGGTGCTAAGAAGCGCGGCAGCTCTGAGGTGGCATCATCGTTCATGAATCTGATGCGTCCCAGCGTTTGAGGTGCGGTCTGGCCGAGTGCAATCGCAGTCGAATCGAGTTCATGTGCAAGCCAGTTTTCAAGAAAAGCGCCGTGATGGATCGCCACACGAGGTTCTGAGAAAAAGCGTGGGTTTTCTTGAGCAAGATTTGCAAGCGTTTCAATAGCTTCTCGAAGCCGTGTGACGGCATTTGTGAGGACACTAAACGACGGCAGGAAACCGCGAAACGAGAATGGATCTTGAATACGTACCGGAGTCCAGCTGGCATGGTCAATGATTGCTGAAAGGATGTGCGCGTTCTGCTGCGAGGTGGGGCTGCCGACGGCTTTCGCTGCCAGTGTGGAGAACGATTCGGGGTTTGCGCGAGAGGCGAGAGCAGACAGTGCAAAGACCCCGAGCGCCGCAATTGTCAAGTTTTCAAGTCGTGAGGCAGCCCGTGCGGAAGCCGCGATGGTGAGTGCGTTCGAACTCATGAACGGAAGTGCGCTATCAGAACTGATCGGAGCGATCGGCGTGAAGCTGGTATTGCTCACCGGTCGCTCTCCGGTCAGTGCCAGAGCGGTTCCCGCAAGGGCGGGGAGGTCTGCTGTGCCGATTGAACCATAGTGTCGAATTTCGGGCAGTGCATTGAGATTGAGCATTTGTGTCAGACCATCAATGAGTGATCGGTCAATCCCAGAGCCCGGGTGGAGCAGTTGGTTGAGTCGAACGGCGAGCATTCCACGGACGGTCTTGTCGTCTATCGGGTCTCCGGCGTCAACCGCATGGCTTCTCAAGAGATTCATGCCGTGCGTGACCGGGTCAGTTTTTGTGCTGGTGAGCCTGTTCGCGCCAACTCCCGTCGAACGTCCATACACATCCTGTTCTGCAGAGATAGCGTTCGCCACGGTGTGGAACTCTTCGATTTCAGTCACTGCCCCGGGGTCGGCGCTTACGGAATCACCTTCAGCTATTGCGGCAATTTCGTGCACAGTGAGCCTGGCAGGAAGCGTGTGATCCATGCGTACCCTTTCTGACGGGAATCCTCATAAAAGCATTGCATGCTTTGAGTATTTTTATTACTCTATGAAAAGGATAGCTTTTATCCAGTGAAAATAGATACTATTTGTAGGAAATTTTTCCCAGACCGTTTCTCACTGAGGTGAGTATGCGCACTAGGAGACGAAGATGTCACCGAATACCCCGAGAGCACTTGTGAATGATCAATTCGCAACGTTTATTGTGAGCTGTTTTGCGAGTTTCATCGAGGTGAGGAACGCATGATCGAATTCAAAAACATTGTCAAGGTCTATGACAATGGCACCACGGCAGTTGCGGACCTTTCGTTCACTGCACCCGAAGGGAAAATTACTGTCCTCGTCGGCCCGTCAGGCTGCGGAAAGACAACGTCCCTCCGTATGGTGAACCGTCTCATCGCACAGACTTCTGGGTCCATCCTCCTGGGTGAGGAAGACATCTCGAAAACAGATACGATTCGGATGCGTCGCAAAATTGGCTATGTGATTCAAAGCGGTGGGCTATTCCCACACCAGTCAATCCTCGACAATGTGTGCGCTGTGCCGTTCTTGAACAAAGCAGACAAGCAAGAGAGTCGAACGCGCGCACGTGACCTTCTCGAACTCGTTGGTCTGGACCCCGCCTACGCGAACCGTTACCCGTGGCAGCTTTCTGGCGGTCAGCAACAGCGTGTCGGAGTAGCGCGCGCATTAGCAGCAGATCCGCCGTACATGCTGATGGACGAACCGTTCAGCGCAGTAGATCCGATTGTGCGTCACCAACTTCAAGAAGAGTTTCTGCGAATTCAGGGTGACCTCGCAAAAACCATCCTCATGGTCACCCATGATATTGATGAGGCGTTGAAGCTCGGAGATCAAATTGTGGTTCTCAAAGAAGGGGGAGTGCTTGCCCAGGTGGGTTCTCCAGCAGAGCTTCTTTCGAACCCAGCAGACCAGTTCGTTGCGGACTTCCTGGGGTCATCACGCGGGTACCACGCCTTAAGTTTCGAAACCATTGACGACAAGAGTCTTGAACGCACCCCAAATGTGCAGGTGGGTGACACCGTCGACGTGCCTGACGGGACATGGATCGTCGTGCACGATCTAGCCGGTCGCCCGCTGGGGTGGGTTCAAACGACCCCTGACGGTCCCGACTATGACAACATCAAACCCGCCTCGGTCATCTCGGTCGCGCACGGAAACTACCGTCAGCTTCTTGACGCATCGCTCACCGGGCCGGCCGGTCGCGCGATTCTCGTTGACGGAGACGGTCAATACATTGGCACGATGAGTTCGAATCTCATTATTAATCAGGCAGTCGAGCGGCTCGAACTGGAGCGTGCGCGATGAGGTTCGACTGGGTCATCAACAACGCCGACCAGATTTGGGACCTGACGCTCGCCCACTTGTGGCTGACGTTGTTGCCCACTCTGATCGGTTTGTTGATTTCGATTCCGCTGGGGTACCTGGCATTTACCTATCGCCGGTTCTATACCCTGATCGTGGGCGGAACGAGCATTTTCTATACGATCCCGTCCCTCGCCCTGTTTATTCTGCTACCGAAGATAATCGGTACCAAAATCCTGGACCCGATGAACGTCGTCGTTGCACTCGTTATTTATACGATTGCGTTACTGGTTCGAGTCGTCGCAGATGGTCTCGGATCTGTTGACATCGATGTTGTGCGAGCTGCTGAGGGGATCGGGTACACGCAGGCGCAAACCTTCTTTAAGATTCAGCTTCCGATTTCAATCCCGGCAATTCTCTCGGGGCTACGTGTTGTGGTCGTGTCAAATATTTCGATCGTCACAATGGCCGCGGTGATCGGTATTGCCCAACTAGGTTCACTGTTCACGATGGGATTCACCAGGAGACTCTTCGTGCCGATCATTGCTGGGTTGATTGTGAGTTTGATTCTCGCGTTAATTCTTGACCGGCTCTTGGTCCTTCTCGGCAGAGTTACCACACCTTGGGCCCAGAGAGGAGCAATGTAATGGATATTCTTGCTTGGCTCGTAGACCCTGAAAACTGGAGTGGATCAGGCTCCATTCCCTATCAATCACTTCTGCACCTGCTCTATTCATTTATTGCACTAGGCATCGCTGGCGTTCTCGCCGTGCCCCTGGGAATCTTTATCGGTCACACGGGCAAAGGTGAAACCCTCATCATGGGCATGGTAAATGCAGCACGTGCGCTACCCACACTTGGCCTGCTGATTCTTCTCGTACTGATTATTTCACCGGTGTTTTCAAGCAACATGGCATTTGTTGTTCCATCGTTGATCGTGCTCATCTTGCTGGCCGTACCGCCGATCTTGAGCGGAGTTGCCAGTGGTATTCGCGCTATCGACCGGTCGATCATCGACGCGGCACGTGGCATGGGGTATTCAACGTGGCAGGTGATTTGGAAAATTGAAATGCCGTGCGCCCTGCCGTTGACACTGTCAGGAGTTCGCGGTGCGACCCTGCAAATTGTGTCAACAGCAACTGTCGCGGCATATGTTTCACTTGACG
The DNA here is from genome assembly GCA_052085365.1 of Canibacter sp. Taxonomy (GTDB): domain Bacteria; phylum Actinomycetota; class Actinomycetes; order Actinomycetales; family Microbacteriaceae; genus Canibacter. The sequence continues at coordinate 26,601 of JBQDFP010000015.1, forward strand.
GCCTCGGTCGTTTCATCATCGACGGTCGTGCGGGAAATAACTATGCAGAAATGGCCGGTGGTTCTCTGGTCCTAGCGGTGCTTGCTATTGCTTTGGAGCTGAGTTTCGCAGGTGTCAGTTTGTTGTTGATCTCACCCGGCCTGACTCGGCGCATTCGACAGCAGAGAATCTCGCCATCACAGGACACTGAAACAGCAATGCTCAGTGTTGCGCCATCATGACCCACAACCCACCAGAATCAAACAAGTCTTACCCGTTCTGAAAGGACCAAGACGATGCGTAAAAGATTAGCCCTCATCGGAATCGCCGCAACCGCGGCGCTGGCATTGACTGCTTGCGCCGGCGGTGACCCACTGAGCTCCGGCGGCGATGGCGCTTCCGAAGGCTCAGACAAGATCATTGTCGGATCAGCTGACTTCGCCGAAAGTCAGCTCCTCGCCACCATTTATTCGCACGCATTACAAGATGCTGGCTTAGACGTGGAAGAGAAGCTGAACATCGGCAGTCGCGAAGTATATCTCGAAGCGCTCCGGGACGGATCAATCAATCTATTGCCCGAATATAACGGTTCACTCCTTGCCGAGCTTGATGGCAGTAGCGAAGAAACTGATCGTGAAGGGGTGCATTCGAAACTGATCGAGCTACTGGAGCCCGAAGGCATTACCGTGCTTGATGAGTCGGATGCTGAAGATGCCGACACCCTCGTCGTAGTTCCGGATGTTGCCAAGGAACACAATCTGCAGAAGATCTCAGATCTTGCCGAAATCGCTGACGACCTCACTTTGGCGGGACCAGCCGAATGGAAAACACGGTACGAAGGTGTCCCGGGGCTTGAAGAGGTATACGGTCTGAAATTTGCGGACTTTAAAGTGCTTGACGCTGGCGGGCCATTGACACTTGCGGCACTGCAGAATGGTCAAGCTCAAGTTGGCGATATGTTCAGCTCAGACCCCGCAATTTCAGAAAACGATCTTGTCGCACTTGAAGACGATAAAGGTCTCTTCCCACTGGGCGAAGTACTCCCAGTGATTCGAGACGAGGTTGCCAGCGACGAGGTGAAAGAGATCTTGAACAACATTTCAGCAGCGCTCACAACCGACAGCCTGATGGAAATGAACGGCAAAATCGCCGCCGGTGATGACATTAATGCGATCGCTGACGAGTGGCTTGAAGCAAACGGTCTCTAGCCCGAACTGAAAAATATCCCGGCAGTGGCTACTGCCACCGAGACCGTCTTGAATCCTCGTATTTCAGACGGTCTCGGTCGTGAAATCACTGGTAAATGACGTGCCAGCTGGGTGTTCTGAGATCTGTAACGTATGCTTTGCCTGTGACTTCTGACACTAAACCTCTTCCCAAACAGCACAAGCGTAGCCCGCATGCGCTGCCGTGGATTGTTGTGGGTATTGTCGTCATAATTGCGCTCATCGTGTCGACGTTGCTGGTGCGAAACCTGCGTTCCAACACGGATGATGAAGCAACGAAGCCAGACAACTCTTCGTCAAACTCGCAACCATCACCTGATGACAGTGAAGATGATGAAGAAGAACCAGCCGAACCTGAGGTACCCGACGTTGAAGTGGGACAAACCTTCCCACTGCGAATCACCCAGTGGGGCACCCAAGTACAAATCTCTCAAAAGTTCGGCGGGGTCTGGTACGAACTGAGCGGTGACCCGGTAGCCGCACACCTTTCAGCGCCAATCATCGATCAACTTCCCGAAGAGTGTGCCGAAATGCGGACACAATTCGGCTTCACACAAAATAGTGATGGAGCGCTCGGGGTGATGAAACCAGACGCGAAATGTGATGCAGACCCGCAGCTATACAACGAAATCTGGGGTCTTCTTGACGCAGCCGCAGCAACGGCAGAAGCGCTCTAACTTTTCTTGTTAAGTGGCCGCAAAAAACTGCGGCCACCACATCACAGCAAGTGGGTACCCAACGAAGCTGACAATGTCGAGCAGTAAGTGGGCAACGACGAGCGGCATGATGCGTCCCCAACGGTGATAGACCCACCCGAATACCACGCCCATGATAACGTTGCCGAGCGCGCCGCCAAACCCCTGGTACAGGTGATAGCTGCCGCGTAAGAGCGCGCTCGCCAGAATTATGGACCAGGCAGACCAACCGAGCTGCCGCAGGCGCAGAAACAAATAAGCGACCACGATGATCTCTTCGCTGACTGCAGCACGTAGAGCGGTAAGGATTAAGATCGGCACGGTCCACCAGTGGGAATCGAGCGACGTGGGCACCACTGTCGTGTTGAACCCGAGTTCCTTCGTGACGATGTAAAAGACGAGACCGGGTACTCCTATTGACAGCGCAAGCGCGAAGCCGAGGCTTGTGTTTTTGATCCACCCCTGTCGAAATGACCCCAGACCCAGCGCTGACAGGTGGGGTTTCGTCTGGTCCCATACGAGCCACACCACCAGAGCAACCGGTACGAGCGCAGTCGTAATGCTTAAGAGCTGATAGATGACATCAAAAAGTTGACGGTCGGCGAGTGACCTCGTGATCGTCGAAGTTTGCGAAGCAAGGTTAGAAGATCGCGTCGTTCGTTCGATGATGGAAATGATCGCGTACACTCCTGACGCGCCGAATGAGAGCGCGAGAACGATCGCGACTTCCCACCACAGCCGCGTGCGTGCAGCGGGGGACACGACCCGCGCGTGTAATGAGTTCTGAGAGTGCACAGTTCTGAGCGTACTCGTATTTTGAGAAGCAGAGTGGATCTGAGAAGGCAACGCCGCGGTCTGGTATTCGAGACATCTCCCGAGGTTTTACGCTGTCATCTCGGGCACGAGTGGGCGAGCATGGAATGAAACAGGAGAAAGGACTCCCGATGGCACTTCCAGGAGCACGCCCAGTACGAGCCCCACGCGGCACTGAAATCAGCGCCAAGAGTTGGCAAACCGAAGCACCGCTTCGCATGCTCATGAACAACCTCGACCCTGAAGTGGCGGAACGGCCAGACGATCTCGTTGTGTATGGCGGGACCGGCCGCGCAGCACGCAGCTGGGAAGCTTTCGACGCAATCACCGAAACGCTCAAGACTCTCGGCAGCGACGAGACACTTCTGGTTCAATCGGGCAAACCCGTTGGAGTGTTCCGCACCCACGAGTGGGCGCCACGCGTACTCATTGCGAACAGCAACCTCGTGGGTGACTGGGCAAACTGGCCAGAATTCCGTCGTCTTGAAGCTGAAGGCCTCACCATGTACGGGCAAATGACTGCCGGATCGTGGATTTACATCGGTACCCAAGGCATTTTGCAGGGGACCTTCGAAACCTTTGCCGCTGTTGCTGAAAAAAGCTTTCACGGAACCCTCGCCGGCACACTCACTGTCACCGCGGGTTGCGGTGGCATGGGTGGTGCGCAGCCACTTGCCGTCGCGCTCAACGACGGCGCATGCCTCATTATTGATGTCGACGAAACCCGTCTGCGCCGTCGCGTCGGAAAACGTTACCTTGACGAAGTCACCACCGATATCGACGACGCGATCGAGAAAGTAAACCTGGCGAAAGCGGAACGGCGTGGCTGGTCCGTTGGTCTCGTCGGTAATGCTGCAGAAGTGCTTCCTGAACTCCTGCAACGTCACCAGCGAGGCGAACTCACCGTCGATATTGTGACTGACCAAACGTCAGCGCATGATCCGCTCTCCTACCTTCCTGTTGGCGTTACCGTTGAGGACTGGCATTCCGAAGCGGAACGTGACCCGAAAAGCTTCACCACTCGAGCGCAGCAATCAATGGCACAGCACGTGCGAGCCATGGTCGAATTCCAAGACGCAGGCGCTGAAGTGTTTGATTACGGGAACTCCATTCGAGACGAAGCCCGAACCGCAGGCTATGACCGTGCGTTCGAATTTCCGGGATTTGTCCCGGCCTATATTCGGCCTCTCTTTTGCGAGGGCATGGGACCCTTCCGCTGGGCGGCCCTCTCAGGCGACCCCGAAGACATTCGTGTCACCGACGAAGCCATCCTTGAACTCTTTCCCGAAAACAAGCATTTGCATCGGTGGATCAGGGCTGCACAAAACCGAGTCGAATTCGAAGGTTTGCCGGCCAGAATTTGCTGGCTCGGGTACGGCGACCGTGCCAAGGCGGGGGTACGCTTTAACGAACTCGTCGCCGAAGGTAAAATTTCGGCACCGATCGTTATTGGCCGCGACCATCTTGATTCCGGCAGCGTGGCAAGCCCCTACCGTGAAACCGAATCGATGATTGACGGATCAGATGCGATCGCCGACTGGCCGCTGCTGAACGCGCTCACCGCTACCTCATCAGGAGCGACTTGGGTGTCACTGCATCATGGCGGAGGTGTCGGTATGGGGCGCTCTATCCATGCAGGCCAAGTTGGTGTTGCAGATGGCACTGCACTTGCTGCACAAAAGCTCGAACGTCTCCTCACGAATGACCCCGGTATGGGCGTGATTCGTCACGTAGATGCCGGGTATGGACGAGCGGCAGAAGTTGCGAAAGAACGCGATGTGCGCGTCCCTATGAAACCGCACATTCGCGACGCAGAGTAAGCGACAGATTCGTTACGCTTGCATCACTCATCGGGTCTTACCTGCTCGGAAAGGGAACAATGGCGACAACGCTCATAACCGGTATTTCTGAACTCACCACAAATGACGACAGCCGGGTCGATGGGAGTGAAAACCTGTCTGCTGCAGAACGCGCTACACAAACGAATGCTGCGGCGTCCCGCATCACCAATGCGGCGGTCGTTCTTGACGGAGACGAAATCGTTTGGGTTGGGCACGCAGACCAAGCCCCCGACGCTGACGTCCGGGTGGACTACGGTGGGCGAGCAGTGCTGCCTGGGTGGGTAGATTCACATACGCACCTCATCTTTGGTGGTGACCGTACGGCAGAATTTGAGGCCCGCATGGCGGGTGAGTCTTACCAAGCAGGGGGCATTAACACCACGGTGCGTGCGACCCGCGAGGCAAGCGACGCCCAGCTGGTCGACAACCTGACCCGACTTGTGCATGAAGCTCGTGCTGGTGGAACCACCACACTCGAAACGAAAACCGGGTACGGGCTAACCGTTCATGATGAAGTGCGTGGCGCGAAGCTCGCACGCACAGTGGTCGATTCAGTGACGTTCCTCGGCGCGCATATTGTCCCTGACGGCAGTAACCCCGATGACTATGTGACGCTGGTGACCGGGGAGATGCTCGCGGCAGTCGCCCCGCACGTTGATGCGCTCGATGTGTTTTGTGAGCGTGGTGCTTTTGATGAAGCCCAAACACGCACTGTGCTTGACGCGGGACGCGCAGCAGGACTATCGCTGCATGTGCACGGTAACCAGCTCGAGCCAGGCCCGGGTGTACAGCTCGCTGTTGAATATGGGGCGCGCAGTGTCGACCATGTTGGCTACCTCACTGATGAAGACTTCTCAGCGCTCGCCACATCATGGCAGCAGAACGATCGTCCAGGTACCATCGCCACTGTCCTCCCCGGCTGTGATTTGTCCACCAGGGTGGCGCTTGCGCCGGCGCGTAAACTTCTCGATTCGGGCGTCCCGGTTGCGATTGCGTCGAACGCTAACCCGGGAACCTCATATACGACATCGATGGCCTTTTGTGTGGCAACAGCGGTGCTGCAAATGCGGTTAAGCGTCGCTGAAGCCGTGCGTGCAGCAACTCTCGGTGGTGCGCAGTCCCTCGGTATTGATCCACTCTCCGTTAGCCAACGTAGCGTGAGTCGGCTCGCTCGGGGGGTGATCGCGCCCGGAGCTCGAGCTGATCTGCACGTGCTTGATGCACCCAGCGCAACACACTTGGCCTACCGGCCAGGCGTGCCTCTCACCTGGGCAGTGTGGCAAGCCGGCCAGCTCGCGTTCACGAAATCTTCAACTGTTTAGCGAAGCAACCGTAGAATCATGCTCAGTCGCTCAGAGTAGTGTGTGGGTTGTGGAGATCATTAGCTATAACCTGCGCAAGCATCGTGCGGTTCATGAACTGCACGAGCTCGCATCTCAGCACGACACGGATATTCTGTGTCTGCAGGAAGCTGATACCAAGAAGCTTCCCCCCAAAATAGCGAACCTCACGCTTGCAGATGTGACACAAAGCAATCGGCTCGGCCTTGCGATTTATTTTCGTGATGACCGGTTCGAATTGAATAAGACGCGAACCTACCAATTAAAGAAATCGTTACACGACCGGGCGCTCTCGCCCGCACATGAACGACTCTTAGGTGCGCTCGTTACCGACCGTAAACACGACCTGCCTCTGCTGGTCGCATCGTTTCACGCAGCGCCATTGACTGCAGCAAATCTTTTGCGCCGCCACCAGATCAGTGCCGCGCTTGGCAAACTACGCGGGTTTGCGAGAGTGCCCACTGTGATGATCGGCGACTTCAACTATCCGTGGTTTAACCGTCGGCTCGGTGAACGTATGCACAACGCCGGGTACCTCCTGTCTAAAGGGGATTCGAGAACATACACCCGATACAAACTCTTTCGCGGTTACTACGATTTTGCGACGACCCGTGACCTTGTGATTCGCGGGCTCAAAACGCTGCCGCAGGGCTCCAGTGACCATATGCCGGTGCTGCTGAGCGCAGAATTTCATGAAGATATTAAAGACCAAGCACAGATCAGATAAATAGTTCCGGGGAGTGCTCGCGTCACTGAATATGGTCGCGAGTGGATCCATGTATGCGGCGAGAAAGCTCACGAGCGCACGATGCTGCTTGCGATGCGAGTTCTTGTTGTCGATCGATCGTTGCTTCAGAAACCGGTACCGTCACAGCGACGGCCGCAACCGGCCATGTGCGATGATCAAGTGCCGCAACCGCCACGGACACCATTCCTGTGCTTACCGACTCGGTCTCGAGTGCGTAGCCCCGGGTGAGAGTTTCATCAAGGATTGAACGCAGTTTGGAGTATCGGTCAAGGTCGGCGCTGTCTCCCTGCCCGGGCACGAATGCGCTCGCGTCAGGGAACAGTGCTCGTACCTGTGCTTTGGGGAGCGCAGCTAAAATAGCGCGGCCGCTTGCGGTGTGCGCCATCGGTAACCGAACACCAACTTCGGTGATGAGCGAGTACGACCCGGGCACGCGTTCTTCAATGGCATACAGTACGTCGCGTCCACGCCACACGGCCAGGTGTGCGTTAGCTCGTGTCTGAACGACGAGGTCCGCAATGAGTGGTTTTGCGACACGCATGAGAGGGCTGTGACGTTCGTAGCCGGTGTTAAGTTCGACTGCTGCCAGCCCCAAACCATACCGTTTCTCATCGGGAAGGTGCAGCACGTAGCCGTGCTCTTGTAACACTTTCAGAAGGTGGTAGACGGTTGAGCGAGGAATCTCGAGGCGTGTCGCAATTACGCTCGCAGGCAATGGTCCACGAGATGAGGCGAGCAGCGTCAAAATATCGAGCGTGTGCGACGCGGCGGGAACCTGTGACATTGTCGCGTTCTAGCGCAGCGTTCCGAGCTGCGCCTCAACTGTCTCGAGAACACGACCTGTACGTATCAGGTGCTCAGCGGTTTCAAGTGTCGGACTCAAGAACGCATCAGTGTCTGGTCCCGGCACGTGTTCGCGAACTAAGGCGTGCAGCGCGTGGGTCACCGGTGAGGGGCTTCCGACCTGCTGCTGCGCCCGAAAGTCGAGCGCGCGCGTGCTTGCGAGCAGTTCGATTCCTAGCACACGGGTGAGCCCATCAATTGATTTCCGGAGTTTACGAGCGGCGCTCCAGCCCATCGAAACGTGGTCTTCTTGCATCGCTGATGACGGTATTGAGTCGACGGACGCAGGAGCCGCGAGACGTTTGAGCTCGGAGACGATTCCAGCGGCCGTGTACTGTGCGATCATGAGACCAGAATCAAGGCCTGGGTCTGCGGCAAGAAACGGTGGGAGTCCTTGATTGCGGGCGACATCGAGGAACCGATCGGTCCTGCGTTCAGAGATGCTGGCAACGTCAGCGACAGCGATCGCGAGAAAGTCGAGCACATAGCCGACAGGTGCGCCGTGAAAATTGCCGTTTGATTCCAGTCGACCGTCGTCAAGCACCACAGGGTTGTCGACTGCGGACCCAAGTTCAACGGTCGCAACGCTTGCTGCGTGTGCCGCGGTGTCCCTCGCGGCGCCGTGCACTTGGGGCGCGCACCGTAATGAATAGGCATCTTGGACGCGTGTGAACTCGCCCTCAGTTGCGCGTTGAATCATTGTTGATTCTTTGAGTACGGCAGCAATATTCGCGGCCGAAGCCGTCTGACCGGGATGCGGACGAAGCGCTTGCAGATCTGCGGCAAACACCGAATCGGTGCCGCGGAGAGCCTCCACGCTTGCGGAAGCCACAATATCGGCCACGGTGAATAGTTTCGCAAGATCGTGTAACGCGAGACACAGCATGCCGAGCATCCCGTCTGTGCCGTTGATAAGCGCGAGGCCTTCTTTTTCGGTGAGCTCAACCGGTGTCAGACCGGCCTCGTGAAGCGCTTTGCTCGCGGGGGTTGCTGCGGCATCACCCACGTGCACATCCCCTTCGCCCATGAGCGCGAGTGCGCAGTGTGCCAGCGGTGCGAGATCGCCAGAACAACCAAGTGACCCATATTCGCGCACGATGGGAGAAATACCTGCGTTGAGCATGCCGAGGTAGGTTTCAACGGTTGAGAGTCTGACTCCGGTGTGGCCGGTTGCCAGTGTCTGAATGCGCAGAAGCATGAGCGCGCGCACGACTTCTCGTTCCACTTCGGGGCCCGTGCCTGCGGCGTGTGAACGAACGAGACTACGCTGTAGCTGTACTCGTTTTTCCGAAGGGATTTGTACTGTGGCCAGTGCACCAAATCCAGTCGAGACGCCATAGTGTGGGCGGGTGTCGCGCGCCCGTTCGTCAATAATGTCGCGTGCTTGCTGAACACGCTGGCGCGCGGTGTCACTTAGCGTGACCGGGCGATCGTATCGCGCGACAGAAACAACATCTTCAATCGTTATCGGAGCACTGCCGAGAACAAGAACTTCAGTGGTCATACTCTCAATGAAACCTTAGATCGTCGAGCAACGTGGATCCCCCGCACGGGATATGTCTGTAATCCCAGACTTGGTGTTGAGTGTATGCCTGTTCAAAAGTAACAATCAAGGTCACAATGAAGATATGAACACGCTTCCACATGATCCGATGTGGCCTCGCGCAGGAGCCTGGCCCGCATTCGAGGGCACCGCAGCCGAGAAATATGACGCAGTACTGGTGGGAGTTCCCACGCACAAAACGTCAATCTCTCGCACCAACGCGCAGGAGACACCGGCCGCAGTTCGAGAGGCGATCCGCCGATATTCTGACCACTACCTGCCGCGGCAGCGGGCTGATGAGTACGCAACGCAAACCGGGCAGGTGCTCAGTGATTTTTTGAACCTCGCGGATGCCGGTGATCTAAATGACCCTGACGTACATGAGGATGACGCCATTCACGAGCTTGCACAGATCGCCGAACGATCGAAGCTAGTGCTTGCTCTGGGTGGTGACAATGCGCTCACGTACCCCGTTGCGTCCGCGGTGCTCGGGCGGTCGAGAGATACCGCTGGCATCATTACCCTTGACGCTCATCACGACCTGAGAGACGGGATCAGCAACGGGTCACCCATCCGCAGACTCATCGACGCCGGGTTCCCTGGCGAACGGATTGTGCAGATCGGTATTCAAGACTTCACCAACTCACACGCATACCGTGAACGTGCGAATGAATACGGCATTACCGTCATCTCACGCGACGAAGTTGAATCACGACCGCTCACTGAAATCACCGCACGAGCGCTCGAAATTGCTGGCCGTGCAGGCGGACCGATTCACGTCGATGTTGATGTCGATGTGTGTGACCGGGCAGTTGCGCCGGGCTGCCCAGCGTCCGTTCCGGGTGGGATTTCTGCGTATCAACTACGTAAACTCGTGAAACTACTTGCGAAAGGATTCCGGGTGCGTTCCTTCGACTTTGCTGAAGTCGACGCGACGGTTGATGCCCCTGATGGCCGCACTGTGAGACTCGTTGCGCTCAGTGTGCTGGAAGCACTCGCTGGTTTCGCATCACGTTAGTGATAAGCGTCTGAGCGCTGAATACTGGGCACATGTACGGGAAAGTGCTGCCCTGACACGTTAAGATAGTTTGTCAGTTCATTTCGTGCTGCTTTTTTACTCCTGCATACCCCGAGGGGACCACACACTTATGGCTCTTGCCACACGCGAAGACCTCCGTAACGTTGCGATTGTTGCGCACGTTGACCACGGAAAAACCACACTCGTTGACGCCATGCTGCGTCAGACCAACAGCTTTGATGCCCACGCAGACGTGGACGATCGCGTGATGGACTCGAACGATCTCGAACGTGAAAAGGGCATCACGATTCTCGCGAAAAACACCGCAATCGCTTACGACGGTGAACACGCTTCGAACGGTCCAGTCACAATCAACGTTGTTGACACCCCCGGTCACGCAGACTTCGGCGGTGAAGTAGAACGTGCACTGTCGATGGTTGACGGCGTGGTGCTACTCGTTGACGCGTCCGAAGGTCCACTGCCACAGACACGCTTCGTGCTGCGTAAAGCACTCGAGTCAAAACTTCCCGTAATTCTTGCTGTCAATAAGACAGACCGTCCCGATGCGCGGATCGAAGCCGTTGAAAGCGAAGCCGGCGACCTGCTGCTCGGCCTCGCTTCAGACCTGTCAGAAGACCACCCTGACCTTGATGTTGACGCAGTGCTTGATGTGCCAACCGTGTACCTGTCGGGTCGCGCCGGTGCGGCAAGTAACACCCGTCCCGCCGACGGTTCACTGCCCGATAACGACACACTCGAGCCGCTGTTTGAAGCGATCCTCGAGCATGTTCCTGCCCCGTCTTACGACGACGCAGCCCCGCTGCAGGCGCACGTCACGAACCTGGACTCGTCACCATTCCTGGGGCGTATTGCCCTGCTGCGTGTGCACCACGGAGAAATCCACAAGGGTGAAACCGTCGCCTGGGTTCGAAAAGACGGCAGCGTGCAAAACGTTCGCATTACCGAACTCATGCTTACGAAAGCCCTAACCCGTTTCCCAGCCGATCAGGCTGGCCCGGGAGACATTGTTGCGATCGCGGGAATCGAAGACATCACGATTGGCGAAACCATTGCCGATAAAGATGATGTGCGCCCGATGCCCGTCATCCACATTGATGAGCCAGCAATCTCTATGACGGTTGGCGCCAATACGTCGCCCCTCGTTGGAAAAGTAAAAGGTCACAAGCTGACCGCGCGCATGATTAAAGACCGTCTCGATCGTGAACTGGTCGGTAACGTTTCGCTGCGCATTCTCAACACCGAACGTCCCGACACGTGGGAAATTCAGGGGCGCGGCGAGTTAGCGCTCGCGATCCTTGTCGAAAACATGCGTCGTGAAGGCTTCGAACTCACGGTTGGTAAGCCACAGGTCGTGACTCGTGAAGTTGACGGTAAAGTTCACGAACCGTTCGAACACTTGACCGTTGATGCGCCCGAGGATCACCTGGGTGCAATCACACAGCTGCTTGCCGCACGCAAGGGGCGCCTAGACGGTATGACGAACCACGGCACCGGGTGGGTGCGCATGGAGTTTATTGTGCCGTCACGCGGCCTCATCGGATTCCGTTCAGAGTTCATGACCATCACTCGCGGTACCGGTATCGCAAACGCGATCTCGCACGGTTACGGTCCGTGGGCTGGCCCCATTACGACGCGAAGCAACGGCTCGATTGTGGCTGACCGCTCAGGTGTAGCGACACCGTTTGCCATGATGAACTTGCAAGAGCGCATGACCTTCTTCGTGCAGCCCACCGAAGAGGTCTATGAAGGCATGGTTGTGGGTGAGAACTCGCGCTCTGAAGACATGGACGTGAACATCACCAAAGAAAAGAAGCTCACGAATATGCGATCGGCAAACGCTGACGTGTATGAAACGATGACACCGCCACGCCAACTCACACTTGAGGAATGCCTCGAATTTGCCCGAGAAGACGAGTGCGTTGAGGTGACTCCTGAAGCGGTTCGTATTCGTAAACTAGAGCTCGACTCAAACTCACGTGCGAAGCGTGCGAGCCGGCTGAAGAACCAGTAAGGACCGTCGCCAAAGTTCGATCTCTGTTTATGAGCGCGGTGTGACATCACAGTCACGCCGCGCTCATTTCGTCGGTAGGCTTACCACTATGAAACATTTTCTTCGCGATGACGATCTCACCCCGAGCGAACAGGCCGAGGTGCTTGACCTTGCTGCACAATTGAAAGCCGATCGATTCGCGAAGCGACCGCTTGCAGGCCCAAAAACTGCGGTGGTCATCTTCGATAAAACCTCGACACGCACACGAGTGAGTTTCGCGACGGGAATCACCGATCTCGGTGGTGCACCCCTCATCATCAACCCGGGAGAGTCGCAGCTTGGCGCCAAAGAATCTGTTGCTGACTCGTCACGTTTGTTTAGTCGAATGACCGAACTCATTGTCTGGCGGACGTACGCGCACGCCGACATTGAAGAAATGGCAAAGTATGCGAACGTCCCCGTGATTAACTCGCTCACTGACGACTTTCACCCCTGCCAGATTCTTGCCGACCTGCAAACAATTCGTGAGCACAAGGGTGACCTCGCAGGACTTACCGCCGCATATGTTGGTGATGCAGCAAACAATATGGGGCATTCGTATGTGCTTGGTTTTGCCACCGCCGGAATCAACCTGCGAATTGGAGCCCCCGAAGGGTTCCACCCGCGCGAAGACGTGATCGCTGACGGTAAACGCATCGCGGCTGAAACCGGTGGCAGTGTAGAAATATTTACTGACCCAATTGCGGCGGTCACGGACGCAGACATCGTGATTACCGATACCTGGGTGTCAATGGGGCAAGAAAACGAAAAAGCTGCTCGGATCGAAACCTTCGGTGCGTACCGTGTCACTGCTGAACTTATGCAACATGCGCACCCTGACGCTAAGTTCATGCACTGCCTGCCCGCATACCGTGAGTATGAGGTTGCACCAGAAGTCATTGACGGCCCGCAGTCAATCGTGTGGGACGAAGCCGAAAACCGGCTTCACGCGCAGAAAGCCTTGATGGCGTATCTGCTTGAACACGCGTAATACTTTTCACGGCCAGAACGGCCACTGACCACATGTCGAGAGGACCACATGTCAGACACGACGCAGCATCCAGAATCAACGAGTCGAGCTGGCGAAGCCGGCGCACTTTGGGGTGGCCGGTTCGCGAGCGGCCCATCACCAGAACTGCAAAAAATTAGTAAATCAACTGATTTTGACTGGGTGCTTGCGCCGTATGACATTCGTGGGTCACAAGCGCACGCGGTCGCGCTGAACGCAGCAAACTATCTCTCCGATGAAGAGCTGCAGCGTATGCATGCGTCCCTCGATGAGCTGGCAGATCGTGTCGCAAGCGGTGCCTTTGTGCCAGCCGAGGACGATGAAGATGTCCACTCCGCCCTCGAACGTGGGCTCACCGAGATCGCGGGGAAGGAGCTCGGCGGGAAGCTGCGTGCCGGGCGTAGCCGTAATGACCAGATTGCCACCCTTGTGCGGATGTTCCTTCTCGATCATGCACAGATCATCACTGATCAGTTAGTGGATCTGGTTGACGCGATCCACTCCCAGTCCAGTGAGCACGCTGACGCAATTCTGCCGGGTCGCACCCACCTGCAGCATGCGCAGCCCGTGTTACTTGCACACCAGTTGGCGGCGCACGCATGGCCGATTGTTCGCTCACTTGAACGCATGAGCCAGTGGGCTGAACGTGCTCGCCGCTCACCCTATGGGGGCGGCGCGCTTGCAGGGTCCTCACTCGGCCTTGACCCGAAACTCGTGGCCACCGAGCTCGGCATGGGTGAACCGCTCGAAAACTCGATCGACGGCACCGCTGCACGGGATGTGGTGGCCGAGTTCTCCTTTATTCTGGCGCAAGTGGGCATCGACCTGTCTCGCCTGTCTGAAGAGATTATTTTGTGGAACACCAAAGAGTTCGGCTTCGTCACACTGCATGATGGCTACTCGACCGGTTCGTCGATTATGCCGCAGAAAAAGAACCCTGATATTGCAGAGCTCGCTCGCGGTAAATCTGGTCGCCTCATCGGTAACCTCACCGGGCTTTTAGCGACGTTGAAAGCAATGCCGCTGGCGTACAACCGCGACCTGCAAGAAGATAAAGAACCGGTGTTTGACTCAATCGCACAGCTTGAGATGCTGTTGCCGGCTTTCACCGGGATGGTAGCCACGCTCACGTTCCACACCGATCGGATGGCCGAGCTCGCGCCGCAGGGGTTCTCGCTTGCGACGGATGTTGCCGAGTGGCTCGTGAAGCAGGGGGTTATTTTCCGGGATGCGCACGAAATTTCGGGTGAACTCGTCGCGTACTGTGAAGCGCGTGGACTAGAACTTGATGAACCGAGCGACGAGGAACTGTTGAGTGTTTCAGAACATCTGAAACCTGGAGTCCGCGAAGTGCTCACCATTAGTGGATCAGTAAATAGCCGAGTGGGTGTTGGCGGGACCGCGAAGGTCCGGGTGCAGGAGCAACTGGATTCGCTCGCTGCGTTAGTTTCTGAACATCGAAATCGCAACCAGAAGAGTTAGGGATGAGGTTCCCGGGAATAAGTTTGCGGCTCCTGCGTTGAAGTATATGCAAGTGAATATAATTCGAACATTTTAAAGGAGTTGAGATGCAGTTCGGCATCATGTCGGTCAGCGACGTAACCCGGAACCCTGTCACAGGTGACACCCCGAGCGAAGCGGAGCGGATTCAAGCTGCTATCGCGATCGCAAAAAAGACCGAAGAGGTCGGTCTGGACGTGTTTGCCATTGGTGAGCACCACAACCCGCCCTTTTTCTCGTCCTCACCCACGACGCTCTTGGCAGCAATTGCGGGGCAGACTGAGAAACTCATCCTGAGCACCTCGACCACCCTTATCACGACAAACGACCCGGTACGCATCGCCGAAGAGTATGCGATGCTGCAGCATGTATCCGGTGGCCGTATGGATCTTATGCTGGGACGCGGTAACACGGCGCCGGTCTACCCCTGGTTCGGTCAAGATATTCGACAGGGTCTGCCGCTCGCACTCGAAAACTACAACCTGCTGCACAAACTCTGGCGCGAAGACATTGTGGATTGGGAAGGCAAGTTCCGGTCATCACTACGCGGCTTCACCTCGACCCCGAGACCCCTGGATGATGTGCCACCGTTCGTCTGGCACGGGTCGATCCGCACCCCAGAGATCGCCGAGCAGGCCGCGTTCTACGGCAACGGCTTCTTCGCAAACCACATTTTCTGGCCCACCAATCACTTCCAGCGCCTGATCGAGTTTTACCGTGAACGCTTCGAACACTACGGTCACGGCACGAAGAAACAAGCAATTGTCGGACTCGGTGGACAAGCATTCATCGCCCAAAAATCACAAGACGCGTTTGAACAGTTCCGCCCGTACTTCAACAAAGCCCCGGTCTACGGTAACGGTCCCAGTCTGGAACAGTTCAGCGAAGCCACGCCGCTCGCAGTTGGGTCAGTCCAACAAGTTATCGACAAAGTGCTGGGATACCACGACTCATTCGGTGACTACCAGCGTCAACTATTCCTACAAGATCACGCAGGACTGCCACTCGAAATCGTGCTCGAACAAATCGAACTCTTGGGCACCGAAGTCATCCCCGTGGTTCGTAAAGAACTCGAATCACGCCGTGACCCTGAAACAGCCGACGCACCAACCCACCAAGGTCTCGTGCAGGCAAAATACGGTGACCAGGCACCGCGTCAGCCGCGACCGCAAGCAAACCGTGGTGACAACGTGACCGGCGGATCCCCATACCTAGACACCGATGAACTGCGTCGCCAGAAGAAGCTTGAGGAGGAATCAGATGACTGACAACCCTGAGAAACAACTTGTTGTCGTTCACGCCGGCACCAGCGAATCAGCGTCAACAAAACTGTTAGCCGACCGACTTGCAGATAGCTCGGCGAAGCAGTTCGCCGAAGACGGTATTGACCTCAAGATCACTGTTGTGTCGGTGAAAGAGCTGAGCGAAGAAATTGCGACCGCTATGGTCTCTGGTATTCACGGGGAGCGGCTACAATCAGCCACCCAGGCACTTCTTCAAGCAGACGGCGTTATTGCTGCGACTCCAATCTATAAGGCCGAAGCGAGTGGACTGTTCAGTTCGTTCTTCCACGTACTGGACCGCGACCTGATGATCGCGAAACCTGTGTTGCTGGCCGCAACTGCTGGTAGCAGTCGACATTCTCTCGTGGTTGACCACCAGATCCGCGCCCTGTTTGCCTACATGCGCAGCCTCACAGCCCCCACTTCGGTGTTTGCTGCTCCCGAAGATTGGAACGAAAAAGCACTCGACCAGCGGGTGGATCGCGCTGCAAAAGAACTCAAAGTGCTGATCGAATTAAATTTCTTTGAAAAAATTCAGGGCGACACGTTTTCCGCATATCAGCGCGACTTCGGGGGTGTGGGCGGTACGAACACCGACATTGACTTTGAATCCGACCTGATGCGTCTGGCAACCGGTGGAAGCATGATCTGATCTTCATGTAAACTCCTCAATTAGCGAGTGCGCCTCGTCGGGGGGTGAGGCGCACTCGTTTCTTATTGCTAAATGTGCCGGTACACAGTTTTGCTTGTACGATTAAGCTCGTGACGGATTCAAGTGAACTCGCTGAAGTACTGACTCAGCAATCAAACGACGACAGTTTCGACACTCTGATGGATGAACTGCGGTGGCGCGGCCTCATCTCAGTGTCGACCGATCAGGGTGCGCTTGCACAAGCATTCGAGTCGGGTCCGGTCACTTACTATTGCGGTTTCGATCCGACGGCCGCGAGCTTGCACCTGGGGCATCTGGTGCAATTGCTGTTCATGCGCCGTCTGCAATTAGCGGGCCATAAACCGCTCGCACTTGTGGGTGGATCCACCGGTCTGGTTGGAGACCCGCGACCCACCGCGGAACGCACACTGAATTCACGTGAAACCGTTGCCGAATGGGTGGACGCCCTGGCCGCCCAGATTTCTCGGTTCTTAAGTTTTGAAGGCGATAACCCGGTCACGATGGTGAACAACCTCGACTGGACAGGGCCGCTGTCAGCGATCGATTTCCTCCGTGAAGTGGGCAAGCACTTCCGCGTCGGCTCAATGCTAAAAAAAGATGCGGTTGCGAGCAGACTCTCATCAGAAGAGGGCATCAGCTACACGGAATTCAGCTACCAAATCCTGCAGGGCCTCGACTTCCTTGAACTCTACCGCCAGTATGGCTGCACGCTACAATCAGGCGGTCAAGATCAGTGGGGCAACCTGATTAGCGGCATCGACCTGATTCGGAAGGTCGAAGGAAAATCTGTGCATGCGGTCGGCACTCCGATCATCGCGAACTCTGATGGCACCAAATTTGGCAAGAGCGAAGGCAACGCCATCTGGCTTGAGCCCGAACTGTGCTCACCCTACGCGTTCTACCAATTCTGGTTGAACCAGGCCGACGCAGATGTGATCGATCGACTCAAGGTCTTCACGTTCTTAAGCAAGGCAGAAATTGAACAATTCGAGCGTCTCACCCTTGAAGAACCCCATCGTCGGGCGGCGCAAAAGCGGCTCGCTCAAGACGTCACCACGCTCGTTCACGGACCAGCAGCCACCCAGGCTGCAATTGATGCCTCAGCTGCGCTGTTTGGCTCCGGTTCATACGACTCGGTGCCGGACGAAGTGCTCAAACAGGCGGTTGCAGAGCTTGGCAGCGCACAAGTTCACGACCACACCTCCGTCGCTCAAGCACTGGTTGACACCGAACTTGCGAAATCACTGTCTGATGCGCGGCGTACGATCGCACAGGGTGGCGCATCAGTGAACGGCATCAAGATTGATGACGCAGAAGTGACGGTTCGCAGCATTGTGGGTGCTCGAACACTCGCAGTGCTCGGCCGTGGCAAGAAACAAAAAGCCGCCGTCTATTTCAACTAAGTGGCGCATCATGAACGGCCTACTGTGGCGGTGATCTGGTCACCTTCACCGTACTGTTCTTTGAGGATGCGAAGATTTGCCCACGTCTCCACACGGTTCACGGAGTGAAGTGAACGCAACCGTTCTGCAAGATCAATTAATTCATCGTAAGTGTCTGCAGACAGTGTTGCGATGAGGTCATATTCACCCAGGGTGATCGACAGGAACTCAGGGTCTAGCTGTTTCACGTCCGTCAGTGTCTGATCTAGGTTGCCGTTTGCTTGAATTCCGACGCCCAGACTTGGTGTTTCTGATCGGGAGCCCCGCACAGGAATGCCCACAACCTTGACGGTGTCGTGATCCATGAGACGTTTCAGGCGGAATCTTGCCCCACTCGGGGAGACCCCTGCCATCGCGCTGAGATCCCGAAACGATGCCCGCCCGTCATCTTGCAAATGCCGGACGATCGTAAGATCAACTTCATCCACTGCGATTGCAGATCGTCCTGTGCGCAGCGGCGAGTACAGGTTGATTTCAATGCTTTCGTATATGTGTGTTCTGGTTTGAGTGACCCCGGGGAGACGCTGCAGTGCGTCGAGCGTGTCCCGTAAATGAGGGTCTTTTCCAACGCGTATTTCGGCATCTATCGCATAGCGGCCGCTAATATCTGCGACAAACGTTGTTTCTGGCATTGCGACGAGCGCTTCACGCACTGGCGCTACAGGCCCTGACACACTCAGCTGTGTGTATGCAAAGCGTTCTAGCCCCAGCAGGTCGGGACTAATTGAGACGGTGAGCCGCAGGTCGTGTTGTTCGATTGCGCGCTGCACGATGCCCGCAACTTGGCGACGGGTTGTGCCCAGGCTGTCTGCAATACGAGAGAAGCTCATGCGACCGTCTTCTCGGAGTTCTCGCAGCACTGCGAGACGCATTTCATTTTCTGGGAGGGTTTCGGTCAAAATTGGGGCCTCAATTCGAAGTCTTCAGTTTTCCAGAAACGCAAAATATTCACGTGAATTTATGGATTGTGTTCTTTATTGGGACTCTAGCGTGCCGAATCAGCAAAATTCTAGTGTACTCATAGCGCGATAACTTGTGTTGCGTGCATGTGCAACCTAGTCTTTTTGAAGCTCGTCATCTCAGTGGATCTGAATGATGCGGCCAAAAACGGGTAAACAAGGAGGTCTGTCCAAGATGGCTCAGCACGAAAAACTTGAAGAAGAGCTTGAGCGGCGTCTCGTCGAACTCGAGTCTGTTGAGGTGGCCGACACAAGCCATGCTCGACTCAGCGCAGCGACGATGACTATTTTCGGCGTCGTTGTGGTCGGCATTGTCGCAGTTGCATGGATGGGGTCGGCGCTATGAGCGGCACACCCGAACCTCTCGCAGACAAGAAGCTCAACAGCATAGAAGCATCCGTCGCCGAAGAATCTACTTATGGCGTACTGCCACTGTTGAAGAATGAACGTAGCTGGGGTTCTGCAGATTTCAGCTGGGTGACGATCAGTCTCGCAATCGCTACCTGGGCTTTTCTCACCGGTGGCGCGACAGTGCTGCTTGTGGGATTCATTGACGGCATCGCCACAATGCTCATCGGCAACAGCATTGGACTGGCCATTATGGTTCTGGGCAGCGTGGTCCTAAGTCAACGACTCGGGGTGGAACAGTACCGCACATTGAAGTCAGTGTTCGGAATCGTTGGTGTTGGAATCATTGTGTTCACCGTGGTGCTCCTGGTTGAGATGGGCTGGACGTCGTTGCTGGGGGTGCTCTTCGGGCGCGCATTTACTGAAATTTCAAACCAAGCTTTCGCCGCTGGGTTCGCTGACTATGGACCGGTCGTAACGGTGTTTGCAATCATTGCGATCTTTGGCGGCTGGATCGTGCTGTCTCGCGGTCCTGTCACGATCAGTAAACTCAACCGATTCGTGGCACCCGGACTGATCGTCATTGTTGCGCTCATGCTGGTGATGCTCATGTCGCAGTACTCGTGGCAGGAGCTTCTTGATGCTGCACCGATCGCCCCGTTCGAGAATGAGCAACTCAACTTTATGATGGCGGTTGAGTTCAACATAGGCGCAGGTTTGTCATGGTGGCCCGTGATGGGCACGCTTGCTCGACTGACTCGGCGTCCCAAGTCTGCGCTCTGGCCAGCTTTCGGTGGCATCTTCGTGGGCACGATCATTGCGCAAATTTTGGGTATGGCTGCGGCACTCACGATTGGTGACGCTGACCCGACCGCCTGGATGGTGCCCATTGGCGGACCTTTCCTGGGGGTGCTCACGCTACTCTTCGTTGGATTTGCGAACGTGACAAGCATGGCGTCGATCTCGTACTCCACCGTGCTCGCGCTCAAACAATCCAGCGGTGGCCTGCTATCGAAAGTAAAATGGCCGATCCTCAGCGCAGGTTTCCTGGTGCTTCCGGCAATCCTTTCGTTCTTCCCTGCCTTCATGTACGAGCAGTTCATGACCTTCGTCGTCGTATCTGGCGCGTTCATCGCGTCAATATGTGGGGTAATTATTGCGGACTACTTCATCGTGCGTCGGCAACGCATTTCGCTGCGTGCACTCTACGCGAGCGGACCAGAAGACCCGATGCGGTTCAGCGGTGGAATTAACATAGCGGCGCTCGTTGCGGCGGCGGCTGGTTCAGTGTTTTATCTGTGGGTATATAACCCGATCACGCTCGACACACAGCCGTTCTTCCAATACGCGACCGCGTCGGTTCCAGCAGTCGTGATTGCAATGCTGAGCTACCTCCTGTTGAACTACCTCATTTATGTTCGGCGTGGAAAAGGGGCGTACGGGGTACCCGACACGTTCGCTGCGGCAGGAAAGGACTAGACGAGTGACAGAAACTATTGAGGTGAAGGCTGCTGTTTTTCGCGGAAATGACGGAGACCGATTAGGTTTCGAAACGATGCAACTTGCTGCTCCGCGGACAGGCGAAGTGAGAGTTTCGGTGCGCGCAGCAGGTGTGTGCGGATCAGACCGACACGTCATTGATGGAGAATGGCAGGTGCCGCTTCCCGCAGTGATGGGCCATGAAGCAGCGGGCGTTGTGGAGTCAGTCGGTGACGGAGTGCGTGGTCTCCAAGTGGGTGACCATGTGGTCATCGCTTGGCATCAAGCCTGCCAACGCTGTGGCGAATGCACGTCAGGCAAACCGTGGGCGTGCACAAAGGCGAAATCAAATGACTCCCTCTTGCCAGATGGCACGACCAGATGGAGTGATGCGTCGGGGAATGACGCATTCGCCTATCTTGCGGTTGGAGCGATGAGCGAAAGCGTCGTTGTTCCAGAGTTTGCCGCGATTCGCATCGACCCGCGAGTCCCTTTCGATATCGCAAGTCTCATTGGTTGTTCTGTGGGGACAGGCTTTGGCGCAGTTGTGAACAACGCACAGGTGCAAGCCGGGGAGTCTGCCGTTGTGGTCGGTGTTGGCGGAGTTGGAATTTCCACGGTGAAGGCGCTGCGCCTGGCCGGCGCATATCCCATCATCGCTGTGGACGTGTCTGAGTCGAAGCTTGAGGCGGCGCTTCAAGCCGGTGCCACCCATGCACTAAAGAGTGGTGACGCACTTGCAGAAGAAGTCGCTGAACTCACAGATGGAGGCGCGAACGTCGCCTTCGAAGCGATTGGACGCGTGCACACCATGCAGCAATTGCCTGATTTGATTCGGCCGGGTGGGCGAGCGGTGTTTGTTGGGTTGCCGCCTGAGGGGCAGAAAGTTGAAATTGACGGGCTGTTGCTTTCCTACGACGGGAAAACCATTATCGGTTCGAATTATGGTGGTCTAGTGCCTGCGCGAGACTTTCCGAGAATCGCAGACGCGTATCTGTCGGGGGAGCTTGAGCTTGACGATCTCATCTCGTCTCGCATCCAACTTGATGAAGCGAATGAAGCCTTCGATGCGATGCGACGCGGAGAGCGCACACGAAGCATCATTATGTTTTAGAACTATAAATTGCGGCTCGAAATGCGACGCCCAACCAGTGAGATATGTTCCGCTGGTTGGGCGTCGTGTGTCTGTAGGCGGTTGACAGCAGCAGACGCGTAGGAGGGGATAAGAATGCGAATACTCGTAAAGTCTTGCGCGACACGCCGACGGTGGGGCGCAATTTGCTCCACGGGGCGAATCTGCGTATTGTTATCTCTTGTCAGCGCGACGAAGCGGGACGCGAAAGCGGCCCGTCTACTCTTATGCGTACAGACGGCTTCCGAGTTCGGATCTCGAAGTAATCCACTTCGAGCTTCCTCAGCGTGTGCCAGATTCACTCCGGTGAAAATGAACACTTGCTAAACAGGATCTGAACTGGTAAGTTAGAGAAGTTGCTTCTCGGAGGTTCCTTGGTTGGGGCGTTACGGGGGGTGTCTGGTCTTTGAGAA
>JBQDFP010000016.1:0-47473 GCA_052085365.1 Canibacter sp.
TTCTCAAAGACCAGACACCCCCCGTAACGCCCCAACCAAGGAACCTCCGAGAAGCTGGCACCCATGACTGAATGATTGGATTTTGATTCATATCAAAACCCGAGAAAATTCGTTCTGGGCCGGATCATAATCTTACTAGAAGATGAACTTCGAATCAAGTTCTGATCCTATCTGTTTGCTGCCCCGCTCTTTCGGCGTTGCTGCCAACAGATGTCAACATTAATAGGCTCGAGATCCACCCCGCAACTCACTTACTTCCCGGGCGTGTCGACGGGGGTGTCTACTTCGTCGAATACCGCAGGAGTTTGCTTGAATGGTCCCATGAGTTCCACACCTACCCAACGCGACTTTTCCTTCACCGAGACAGCGAAGCTCACCTCTGGTGGCGCTTCGGGGTCGAATGATGCACCGCTTGGTCGCGCCGGAGTCATCAGCACTCCACACGGTGACATACACACCCCCGCCTTTATTCCAGTTGGAACAAAGGCGACCGTGAAAGCCCTACTCCCCCGTGAAGTAAGAGAATTAGGCGGGCAGGCCGTGCTCGCCAACGCCTATCACTTGTTCCTACAACCAGGTAGCGACATCGTCGATGCGGCAGGCGGGTTGGGTAAGTTCATGAATTGGGACGGCCCGACCTTCACCGACTCCGGCGGATTCCAGGTGATGTCGCTGGGAGTGGGCTTCAAGAAGGTTATCTCCATGGCCACGTCTGAACACGAATCCGCCGCAGTCATTGCAAAAAATAAGGAACGTCTCGCCCAGGTCGATGAAGATGGCGTCACCTTCAAGTCGTACATTAACGGAGACACCCACCGATTCACGCCTGAAGTCTCCATGCAGGTGCAGCACCAGCTCGGTGCTGACATCATGTTCGCCTTTGATGAGCTCACCACGCTTATGAACACACGCGCCTATCAAGAAGACTCAGTTCTACGCACTGAACGATGGGCGCAACGGTGCCTTGACGAACACTGGCGACAGACGAAAGAGCGAGCTCATCGCCCCTATCAGGCACTGTTTGGTGTCGTTCAAGGGGCTCAATACGAAGACTTACGGCGACAGGCCGCGAACGGGCTCGCTCATCTACGGGGCAAAGAGTTTGAAGAGTCTCAGTTTGATGGCTTCGGTATCGGTGGTGCCCTTGAGAAAACTCAACTCGGCGAAATCGTGTCCTGGGTCAGTGATGAACTCCCTGCGCACAAACCTCGCCACCTGCTGGGCTTGTCAGAACCCGACGACTTATTTGCTGGTGTCGCCGCAGGCGCGGACACATTCGACTGCGTTGCTCCATCCCGTCAAGCACGAGGGGGTTCGATGTATAGCCGTGACGGACGAGTCAACGCAAAATCTGCCAAGCAACGACGACGGTTTGAACCCCTTGAACCTGGCTGTGACTGCTTCACCTGCCAAAATTATGACGCGGCATATTTGCATCACTTGTTTAAAGCAAACGAAATCTTGGCGTCGACTCTTGCCACCATTCATAATGAACGATTCATTGTTCGACTCGTTGACGATATTCGAGCATCGATATACAACAACACGTTCGCAGAGCTGCGCGACGAAACCCTCGGCCGGTACTACGCGTCGAAAGGCTGAAAGTCTAGATCTCTGACAATGCTTGCGGCAGTGCGTGCACCATCGCCCGCGGCGATAATAAGTTGTTCTGGTCCTGGGGGAACAATGTCTCCGGCAGCGTAGAGTCCCCGAGTTGCAGTCTGCGCGTCATGGCCGACATGTACCAACCCCCAATCATCTACCTCGATCGCAAGATCTCGAAGGAAGCTTAATGGTGCATACCATTTCGGCCTCACGAAGCCGCCAACTCGAGGTATCACTTCTCCATCTTCAAGGAGAACACCCGTCATTTCTGCACGGACCCCAAGGATGTCTGAAATCCGTCGCCGTTCGACACGCACGTCGCGCGCATTCAAAAAAGACTCCTGCTCAGGAGTGATCGCATCAGAGCCATGCGTAAACACAATCAGGTCTTCCGAGAATCGTCGAAGAGTGACCGCACGCTCAAACAGGTCACTTGTTTCACCAATGAGCGCAATTGGTGTATCTCGCTTCTCAAATGCGTCACACGCAATACAACTATGCAGTGCCGTGCCGTAATACGCCCGAATCGTAGGCAGTTCAGGAAGCAACTCTTTCAACCCAACAGCAAGAACCACGCGTCGAGCCACGTACTGTTCTGCACGTTTTCCGCGGAGGGTCTCCCCTGACACACGGAATCCAAGTCCGTCTCGGAAGCCGAGATCGTTCGCGTCCTGCGTGTCTAACTGTTCAAGCCCCAGTACATTCAGCTGTTTGAAGGATGCTGTGCTGTAACTTTCAAATTCCTCGCGCCCTAAACGCCGTAACTCAAGCGGCGAGATTCCATCCCTCGTGAGGAATCCATGTGCTTGCAGCGTGACGGAATGTCTCGGTCGGTTGCTGTCCACGATAAGCACCCTCAAGCGTGAACGCACGAGCTGCAGTCCCGCCGAGAGTCCTCCCGGGCCGGCACCAATAATGACAACATCGAAGGGTGGGGTTGTCACCTGTTTCTGCGAGAGTGTCAAGCTGATGACTCACTGAGGTGACCGTGAAGTTTTTGCAATCTCGCGATTGTGTCGCTCTTACCAATGAGCTCACAAGATTCAAATAGCGGAGGAGAAACTCGGCGTCCGGAGACCGCTACGCGTACAGGGCCAAACGCGAGACGAGGTTTCAACCCGAGATTATCGACAAGTGCGGTCTGCAACGCCGCATGAATTTCGTCGGTCTTCCACGAGTCTTCGTCAAGAGATTCGAGCGCAGAAACCGCCGCTTCAAGTACTTGAGGGGCGTCATCTTTGAGCGACTTCAACGCATCTGGTTCCCAGGCCAAACGTTCTGCAGAGCTAAAGAGGAATCCCATCATCCCGACGACATCACTCAAAACAACGATACGGCTTTGCACCAGTGGCGCAGCTGCACGAATAATGCGATGCTGCTCTTCAGTTGGTTCCAGGGTCAACGCACCCGCACCAATCAAGTACGGCAGAATACGTTGAGCAAAATCTTCGGTATCGAGCATACGAATATGCTCGGCGTTAATCGCATCAGCTTTCTTTTGGTCGAACCGGGCGGGGTTCGGGTTGACGTTAACAATGTCAAAACGCTCGATCATTTGTTCTTGTGTGAAGATATCTTCATCGGCGGAGAACGACCAGCCGAGAAGAGACAGATAGTTCAGGAGACCTTCCGGAATAAATCCGCGGTCACGGTGGTGCAGCAGATTCGCCTCAGGGTCACGTTTCGAGAGTTTCTTGTTGCCCTCACCCATAACGTACGGCAGATGGCCGAATTGTGGAATCGCTTTCGCAACACCAACTTTCACCAGCGCGTGGTACAGCGCGATTTGGCGGGGAGTAGACGACAAGAGGTCCTCGCCACGAAGCACATGAGTGATGCCCATAAGCGCATCATCCACTGGGTTCACCAGCGTGTAGAGCGGTGCCCCGTTGGGGCGTACGACAACAAAGTCAATTGTGGATCCCGCAGCGAATGAAATATCGCCTCGTACCAGGTCGGAAAACGACAGGTCGAGATCGTCGGGCACTCGGAAGCGGAGCGCAGGCTTTCTTCCTTCTTCGCGAAAAGCTTTTCGCTGTTCCTCGGTTAAGTCACGGTCGAAGTTGTCATATCCCAACTGCTTCGGACGCCCATTTGCTGCATTTCGGGCATCGATTTCTTCCGCGGTTGAGTAGCTCTCGTAGAGATAACCCGCTTCGATCAGCTGTGTAATTACTGTTTGATAGATTTCACCACGCTGCGACTGTCGGTACGGGCCGTCCTCGCCACCCGCGTCGATTCCTTCATCCCAGTCGAGGCCAAGCCAACGAAGCGAATCGAGGATTTGCGCGTAGCTCTCCTCGTTATCACGTGCAGCATCGGTGTCTTCTATGCGAAAGACAAACGTGCCGCCAGTGTGGCGCGCATATGCCCAGTTGAACAGCGCAGTGCGCACCATTCCAACGTGGGGCGTGCCCGTAGGCGAAGGGCAAAATCGAACGCGAACGTCGCTGCCGGTGGCTTGTGAAAACTGGGGTGTTACGTGCTCAGACATCAGGTCCCATCTTAGCCCGTCGCGGCTGGAAGGGTGCGACCCGGCTCTGAACTTCCTTAATTCAGCGGAGTGAGATGCCATTTTCCAGCATCAACGTGCTCAAGCAGGTGACGAATCGCTTTTACTTGTGGGCTTTCAGTTGAGGTGTCCATCGATACGAGCCCAATCGTGCGCAGACGTGGCGGATCAAGCGGCAACGCAACAGCGCCTTCGGGCACTCCGCGCATACTCGCAAGTGCTAGCGCCGGAACCATAGCCACAGCACCCCCTGCAGCAACCATCGCAACCATCGCCGGAACGTTGTCGGTTTCTTGCACAATGTCGGGGTCAAAGCCGTGTTCTGCTGCGGCTGTGAGCAGGTTTCCGCGACATTTTTCACAACCGGCAATCCAGTGTTGAGTGGCAAAGTCGCCGAGATTCGCAGCGTGTGTCTGTTCTGGCTCTTGCGCATCCTGGGGAACAACCATGCGCAGCTCCTCATGCCACAACGGATGCAGCACGCTCCCCGCCGGCACATCGGTGGTGTTGGCATAGTCGAAGATGATCGCAGCGTCCACTTCGCCTCGCGACAGCATTCCGAGCGCCTCGGGAGGTTCTGCTTCTCGATATTCGAGCCGCATGTCTCCCGGTTCGTTTGAGAGGGCCTGCATCATTTCGGGAACAATCGTCGCGGATGCTGATGGAAAACCTACGACTCGCAGGATCCCCCCACGACCTCCGCGGAGATCTTCAATTTTCTCGAGTGCAATGTCGATCTCTTTAACGACTTTAGCGCCGTGCTGCGCGAGAATCTGGCCCGCCTGGGTCAGTCGGATTCCTCTGCCGCTGCGTTCAATAACTGGAACGTTCAGCCTGGTTTCTACACGTTTGATGCGCTGACTCACTGCGGGCTGACTTAATCCCAAGTGCTGTGCCGCGGCAGTCAACGACCCCATCTGCGCAAGCGCGTGTATGACTCTCAGCTCACTCGAATCGAGAGTAGTAGCTACCGGGTCTTGCACGCTGACGGTGTTGTTCATTGGGGATTATTCCTTTGGGTGGTCACAGCTAAGCGGATGGAGCGTTGGCTGTGGCACGTTGAGCATCCTCACGGTCGGATTCGGTCGCAACAAGTTGGCCACATGCGCCATCAATTTCTTTACCCCGAGTGTCGCGTAGCGTCGTCGGGATACCGCGGTCATTCAATCTGCGGACAAACTCCGCAGTCACATCCGGCTCAGATGATGTCCAGATAGATCCCGGAGTTGGGTTCAGAGGAATTGGATTCACATGCACCCAGCCTCTCCCACGCTCGTTCAGTTTGTCCGCAAGCAAATCAGCACGCCATGCGTGATCATTCATATCTTTGATGAGTGCATACTCAATCGAGACTCGACGGCCAGTTTTCTCAAAATAGTTACGTGCGGCGTCAAGCACCTCATCCACTTTCCAGCGACTATTGACCGGGATGAGATCATCTCTGAGCTCATCATCTGGAGCATGGAGGGATAACGCGAACGTGAGCGGAATGTCTTCTTCAGCGAGTTTACGAATTGCAGGCGCTAGCCCGACGGTTGACACAGTAATGCCCCGTGCACTCATCGCAAGACCTTCTGGAGCTGGCGCAACCATTCTGTGCACCGCGTTCATCACACGCTTATAGTTTGCTAGCGGTTCACCCATGCCCATGAAAACGATATTGCCAACCCGTTCGGGCTCTGCCCCGTTACCTGCCTGGCGACCAATGCCCAGGCCGCCTTCACGGATTACACGGTTTGCCGCAACAATTTGCGCAAGAATCTCAGCGGTTGACATATTTCGAGTCAGGCCCGCTTGGCCGGTCGCGCAAAACGGACAGTTCATGCCGCATCCGCACTGGCTTGAAACACACAGGGTGATGCGCCCCGGATAACGCATTAGTACGGATTCGACGAGTGCACCGTCGAACAGACGCCAAAGAAATTTGACCGTTGCCCCGTCATCTGTCGTGAGCCTTTTTACCTCAGTCAACAGTGGCGGCATCATGTCATTTACAAGCTCTTCGCGAGTTTCCAGTGGCAGGTCTGTCATCTCGTTTGGATCAGCAGTGTAGTGCTCGAAGAAATGAGTGGAGAGCTGTTTTGCCCGAAACGCAGGGTAACCGAGCTCTTTCACTTTTTCTTGACGCTCCTGCAGCGTCATATCTGCCAGGTGCACCGGTGGCTGTTTCACGCGAGGCTGGGCAAACTGTAGGGAGGGGCGACCGTCTGGCGCAGTAAGCTGTTTCCAACCTTCTGTTTTTGGTCGCACTTGGGCACGCTGGGCGTCACGCGCTCGAGCCGTAGCAGATTTCTTGCCGGTGGTGCGCAGTTCACCAGATACGCTTCGTACACCGGAACGCTTGTGGTTTAGATTTGTGGGATCCATCGTCGCCTATTGTCTCACGCTTCGAGGTTTCCGGGGTAGCGCTGAAACCGCGTGCTATTTCACGAGGTTGGGGAGTTTCCCGATGCCATCAATTTCCACTTCAACGGTGTCACCTTCATTGAGTTTCCCTACCCCGGCTGGGGTTCCCGTCAGGATCACATCTCCGGGCAGGAGGGTAAACGCAGCGGACGCATATTCAACAATTTTTTCAATGCTGTGTACCATCAAATCAGTTGTGGAATCCTGTCGGATTTCACCGTTTACCCGCGTAGTAAGCTGAACCGTTTCAGGAAGCTCGGTTTCGATGACGGGACCGAGCGGACAAAACGTGTCAAAACCTTTTGCTCGCGCCCACTGACCGTCAGCGATCTGGATATCTCTCGCCGACACATCATTCGCGCAGGTGTAACCAAAAATAACTTCGTTTGCGCGCGATGCAGGAACATCTTTCGCCACCGCCCCGATAATGACAGCCAGCTCACCTTCAAACTCCACACGATCTGACACATTGGGGCGCACGATCGCATCACCCGGTCCAACTACCGAAGTGTTCGGTTTCAAAAAGAGCAACGGCTGCTCAGGAACAGTGCCGTCGCCGGTGGCTCCGCTCATTTCTTCAACGTGTTCGACATAGTTTTTGCCGACGCACACTATTTTTGAGCGGGGAATAACCGGCGCAAGAATCTGCACGTCTTCAAATTTGAACCGGCGGCCGGTCGTGTCGTAATCGCCAAGAATTGGGTCAGAAACAAGCTCTACCAGTTCAACACCGCTGCCGTCTTCAGCTGTATCAAGGATGCCAAATGTGATCGCGTCGTCGGTTCGGAATCGTGCAATTTTCATCTGAGCTTCCTTAATCTCTTGAGACAACCTCGTCGCCACGGGCGATCGTTATCGTGCGTCAGGCAGTTGACTATGTTTCCGCTGGAACAGCCACTGTAACCCATTCGTGCGGGTCGGTACGGTCGCCGTACTGGATGCCTGTGAGTTCATTCCGCAGTGACATCGTGAGCTCTCCGGGTGCCCGCTCGCCATAATCAACCAGAAGACCGTCTTCGCTGTGCAGAGATCCAATCGGTGTGATTACCGCAGCAGTGCCGCAGGCAAACGCCTCGATAATCGAGCCGTCTTGAACGCCGCTGATCCACTCGTTCACTCCGACGCGGCGCTCTTCGACCGTCAGGCCACGATCTTTCGCGAGTTGAATCAGGCTCGCGCGAGTGATTCCGGGAAGGATATTTCCGTTGAGTTCGGGGGTAATGAGCGTGTTGTCATTACGCACCAAGAAAAAGTTCATGCCACCGAGTTCATCGATACGGTCATTATCGGCGCCATCGGTGAATAGCACTTGGTCGCAGCCATTCTCGGCTGCGATATTTTGTGGCAGAAGTGATGATGCATAATTACCACCGCACTTCGCGGAACCAGTCCCGCCAGAGCCTGCACGTGACAACGTATTTGACAGCCAGATCGACACCGGGTGAAGACCACCAGCAAAGTAGGCACCCGACGGGCTTGCGATGATCAAAAAACGAACGCGCTGAGCGGAACGCACTCCCAGAAAGCTTTCGTCAGCAATCAAAAATGGACGAATGTAGAGTGTCTGATCATCGCCGCCCGGAACCCAATCCTTGTCAATCTCAACAAGGGCCGTTACTGAATCAACGAAGAGATCTACAGGAACCTCGGGTAACGCCATGCGTCTGGCAGACTGGCGGAGTCGTTCAGCGTTCTGCTCGGGACGAAATAATGCGATGCTCCCGTCCGCACGTCGATATGCCTTGAGACCTTCGAATATTTCCTGTCCATAGTGCAACACCGACGATGCGGGATCCATTAACAGTGGCCCGTACGGCAATATTTCTGGTTGTTGCCAGCCTGTTTCCTGCTCCCACACGACTGAGACCATGTGATCGGTGAACCCTTTGCCGAAGCCAGGGTTAGCGAGAATCGCTTCGCGGTCGCTCACTGGCTTACGCTCTGCTTCTGTGATCTTAAATTCAGTGGTCATTCGACATATTCTTTTCTTCAGTCGTTGCGGTGGGCACCGCATGAATTAATGAGTGAGTTCTGCACCCTAGGAGCGAATCTGAGCAGCAATTGCGTCGCCAACTTGCGCTGTGCTGCGCGGCTGCGAACCACGCTCAGCGAGGTCCGCTTCGACCGCTCTGCGGACCCGCTCAGCCGCCTCGTCAAGGCCGAGATGATCAAGCATCAGGCTCGCAGACAAAATCGCGGCCGTTGGGTCAGCGAGTTGTTTGCCTGCAATATCGGGCGCGGAACCGTGAACCGGCTCGAACATGCTGGGGAATGCGTCGTCAGGGTTGATGTTCCCTGAGGCCGCAAGACCGATACCGCCGCCGATTGCACCGGCAAGGTCGGTAAGGATGTCACCGAATAGATTATCAGTTACGATGACGTCGAAGTGCTCAGGTTTCTGAACCATATATATCGTCGCAGCATCAACGTGAAGATAGTCAACAGAAACCTCAGGAAACTCAGATGCGACTGATTCGACTACACGCTGCCACAAGGCCCCCGCGTGCACGAGCACATTGGTTTTCGCGACCCACGTAAGCTTTTTTCGAGGTCTTGATGCGGCGAGGTTGAAAGCATATCGAACGACTCGCTCAACGCCGTACGCCGTGTTGACCGAAACTTCATTCGCAATTTCGTTGTTAGTGCCTGCCCGCAGTCGACCACCGTTGCCCGCGTAGGGGCCTTCTGTGCCCTCACGTACGACAACAAAATCCACATTCCCCGGTTCAGCAAGCGATGAAGAGACACCTGCATACAGTTTGCACGGACGCAGATTCACGTACTGGTCAAAATCAAATCGAAGTTTCAGCAGAAGATTGCGTTCGATACCAGCGTCTTTCAAACGTTCGTCACCGGGCACACCACCTACAGCGCCAAAGAGGATCGCATCATGCTCGGCAATATGGGCTTGTTCGTCTTCGGGAAGTACCTCACCAGTATTCAGAAACCGTTCAGCTCCGAGTTTGAATTCAGTACGTTCAAGAATGATGTCCGAGCTTGTAAGCGCCGCGTCGAGAACTTTATTTGCCTCGGTGCTGACTTCAGGTCCAATCCCGTCACCGGGTATTACAGCAATTTTCAACGTACGGGTCATCCTAGACTCCTTTGCAGCTCAAACGCTTCCTCCTTGACAGGAGGAGACTATTTAATGCTATCGCCTTGCGTCGACATCACAATGACGACGCTGACCCGCTACACTTGTATAGGTTCCGCGCGGGAGTGGTGGAATTGGTAGACACGCAGGATTTAGGTTCCTGTGCCGTAAGGCGTGAGGGTTCAAGTCCCTTCTCCCGTACCAAGTCAGACGTTCATTCGTCAGTGTGCCCGTGTCCGAGCGTCTCAATTCCTCGGTTGTGCTGCACAACGTCAACGATTCCGACAACACCGGCAATCGCGATCACCGCGGTAATAACCGAGAATCCGAGAATAAACGCCTGACTCCAGTCGCCAGTTGCGCCGAGAGTTGAGAACGCCAGTCCTGTAATCGCGGCAATTCCGACCGAGGTGCCCACTCGCTGCCCGGTCTGTAGCACTCCCCCTGCTGATCCTGCATATTGCAGTGGCACATCGATTAATGCAAGTGTCTGGTTGGGGCTCACCACGAGTCCCTGACCTACACCGAGAACGCCAAGGGACAGCAACATCCACCAGATGCTTGACCCAAATTGCAGATGCATCCAGGCGACCAGAACACTTCCGAGAAGTCCGATAAGCACTATTGCGATGCCCCACAGCACCAGGGGTCGCCCAAAGCGCAACACGTGCGGTCCAGACACCGGCGCCGCAATCGCGCTAGTAATCGCGGATGGCAGGCCAATCATTCCTGCAGCAAGCGCTGAATACCCCAGTCCCTGCTGCATATACAGCGCGAGCAATACCCAGATACTTGTTGCACCAAGGAAAAAGATCGAAATGATCAACGTACCGTTGGCAAATGATCGAGTCTGAAACAGCGCGAGATCCACCATGGGCGCGCGACCGCGTTTTGCATAGCGTTTTTCCCAAGACACCCAGACAACGAATAGCGCAACAGCGAGTACGAGCGAGAACCATACCCAGCTCCCCACGGACTGCTCAACAAACGGCAGCATGATCAGCAGCACAGCACATGCGAAAAGCAGTGTGCCGACTGGGTCGAGATCTACTTGAGGTTTACGTTTTGGGGCGTCATCTCCCGGTTGAACGATGCGGATGGGAGCCGTGGAGGAGGGTGATCCCGGAGGCACTGGTTTCCATGCTGACTTCGGCAACCACGGTTTCGCAAGCAAAATCGAAATGACGCAAAAGGGCACGTTCACCAAGAACGAAGTCCGCCAGCCAATTCCCTCGCCGAACAGCGCGATCAATACGCCACCAAGAACCGGCCCGATCGCAACGGATACACCGACAACCCCGCCGAAAATACCAAAGGCTTTGCCACGTTGTGCGCCTGCGAAATACTGCTGGATGAGTCCAATACTCTGTGGGTTCAAGAACCCAGAACCCAGGCCCATCACCACACGCGCAATGTTGAGCGTGAGGGGATCAGGTGCGAGACCCGCGACAAGGGAGCCAACACCAAAAAGTGCGACCCCGATAATGAAGAGCTGACCGCGGCCAAAAACGTCCCCGGCACGGCCAGCGGCCACAAGAAAAACGCCGAACGCGAGTGCGTAGCCGGTGAGTACCCACTGCAGAGCAGACTCAGAAGCATCCAGGTCATTCTGCAGTGACGGAAGCACCACGTTCACTATTGAAACGCTCAACAGCGACATAAACAGCGGGACAAGCGAAAGCCCGAGTATGCGCCGCTGGTCAGAATTGAACGCAGTAGCAGAGTGACTCATAGGCTTCTAACGTAGCACTATTTTGTTGACTCCTGCCAACTAACTAGGGTGCGCAGAGTGTATTAGTTCGCGGGAACAAGCCGCCGTAATTCAGGCACCAGCATCAGGAACGCACGATGCCTGTGAGAAATCGCGTTTTTTCGTTCTGGTGCTAGGTCCGCAGCCGACCCGGTTTCCCCTTCGGGCAAAAAGATCGGATCGTAGCCGAATCCTCCGTCACCATGGGGTTCAGTCGCCAACGAACCACGCCACACTCCAAGTGTTACCGTCTCGTCACCATCTGGAAGCACTAACGCCGCAGCGCAGTAAAACGCCGCCGCCCGGTGCTCTGGCGCAATGTCACTCATTTGCCAGAGTAAGAGATCAAGATTGTCACGGTCAGATCGCGACGGCCCAGCCCAGCGCGCAGAAAATATTCCCGGGCTACCATTCATAACGTCCACGCCGATCCCGCTGTCATCCGCGATCGCTGGAAGACCAGTACGACCAGCCGCAGCCCGAGCTTTAATGAGGGCATTCTCTTCGAAGCTTGTGCCGTTTTCTACTGGTTCTGGCCCGTCATCATTTACAAGCTCAATATAGGGAAGTTCAGGGGCGACAATATCCCTGAGTTCGACCAATTTGTGCTGGTTTCGACTCGCTAAAACGACGGTTCTGCACGCGTCCCTCACTGATCCACACCCAAGGCACGTTTCTGAATCTCAGTGAGCTCGGTCGCAGCGTTTTCGGCAAGGTCGAGCAAACTTCCGAGTTCAACCCGACTAAACGGGGCTCCTTCCGCGGTGCCCTGAACCTCTACAAAGTCGCCGCTACCGGTCATCACCACATTCATGTCAGTCTCAGCCGCGGAATCCTCAACATAAGCGAGGTCGGTCATGGGAATGCCATCGACAATCCCGACAGAAACCGCAGCAATTGAGTCCGTGATCGGTTTCGCTTTCTTCGCGATGAACCCACGGTCTCTTCCCCACTCAATGGCATCGACCAGAGCAACGTAAGCGCCTGTAATAGCGGCAGTACGTGTGCCACCATCAGCCTGGAGAACATCACAATCAATCACGATCGTGTTCTCACCCAGGTTTTTTGTATTGACGACAGCGCGCAAGCTTCGGCCGATGAGGCGCGAAATTTCATGCGTACGTCCTCCAATTTTACCTTTCACAGACTCGCGCTGCATACGCTCATTTGTCGAACGAGGCAGCATCGAATATTCGGCGGTCACCCAGCCTTTGCCCTTACCTACGAGCCAGCGAGGAACGCCATTCGTGAATGACGCGGTGCACAGCACTTTGGTATTTCCAAAGCTGATGAGGGCTGAACCTTCAGCCTGAGTGCTCCATCCGCGTTCAATGCTGACATTGCGAAGGTCCGCAGGGGCACGTCCATCGGTACGTTGGGTCAAAATATTCCTTTCAGATCGATTGCACCGGTACGCAACTGATTCACTTCATCAATGCCGATGCCAAGCATAGTTCGTGCAAGTTCTTGAAATTCTCGCGTGTTGCTTCCCGTTGCTTCGTAGGTGAGTTTTGCCTCGCTACCAGGTGAACTCATCAGATCCCGGTCAGTTAACTGACGGTAAACCTCGTTTGCCGTCTCGAGATCGCTTGTGACCAGCGCCACGTCAGGGCCGGCAACTTGTCGAAGAACTCCACGTAAAAACGGATAATGTGTGCAGCCCAACACCAGCGTGTCAATATTGTGGTCAAGCAAAGGCTTCAAATATTCGCTCGCGATTTTCTCAACTTCTGGTCCCGCCGTGATTCCTGCTTCAACGAGTTCCACAAACCGAGGTGCCGCCCCAGTAACGAGTGACACCGCAGGGTGAACCGAGAAAAAATCATCGTAGACACGAGAATTCACGGTCGTCTGTGTACCGATCAGTCCGACTTTTCCATTGCGTGTCAAAGAAATTGCACTGCGCACCGTCGGGCCAATGACTTCAACCACCGGCACATCGTAGCGTTCATAAGCGTCGCGTAACACTGCAGTTGACGCGGTGTTACACGCAATCACCAGCATTTTCACGCCGTCGGCTACGAGCGCATCAAGAATCTCAAGCGAAAAGCGGCGCACCTCTTCAATCGGGCGCGGACCGTACGGGGTATTTGCAGTGTCGCCTACGTACGTGATCGACTCCTGCGGCAGCAGATCACGAATTGCGCGCGCAACGGTGAGCCCACCGACACCAGAGTCAAACACGCCTATCGGCAGATCGCGCTCGGGGGTATCTTCAGAAGTTGGTTCAGCCATCAAGGTTCACTTTAGTTGAATCAGCGGATCCATGTCTTGCGATGCAACGAGGTAAGTCCAAGCTCTGCAATTCCGCTGTAGTGTGCCTTCGCTCCATAGCCTTTATTTGATGCCCATGCGTACCCTGGCATTTCTTCATCTGCTTCGCACATGAGCGTGTCGCGCGCCACTTTCGCCCGCACACTCGCTGCAGCAACGCTTGCGCACGCTCGGTCCGCACCGACTCGCGTCACCACTTTGAGTGCGTTCCCGACTAATGGTGTGATCCAATCATATTTGCCGTCAAGTAACACAACCGCGCCCTGTAGATCCACCCCCTGCTCTCGCAACTGCTGCAGCGCACGATACCCGGCCTCACCAAGCATTTCGCTGATTCCGTGCTGATCGATCTCTTTGGCTGTTGCGAAACCGACGCTGCCGGTACCCCACGCATCAACAAGAGGTGCCAAGACTTCTCGGCGCTTTTGACTCAGTAGTTTTGAGTCACGAAGTCCGTCTGGAAAGTCGCCGGACTGGGCGGTAAACACGTGGGTGCCGACGCCAACAGGTCCAGCTATCGCGCCACGACCCACTTCGTCCATCCCAATGACAGATGTCGCACTCAGAAGAAGCTCTGCCTCAATATCAAGCGTTGGATCTTTTTCTGGCGGAGCTTTACAACTGAGCTCGTCCGTCTCCTCCTGGTGTGCTGCAGTCACTAGTCTTCCGTTTCAGCAGCTTCTGAAGGCTCTGGGACACCAGAGAATACTTCGGGATAGTTACCGAGGATACCCAGCCTGTCGAGCGGCCAATTCAAGAGGAACGCACGGCCAACGATTTCATCGACAGTGACAAACCCTTTACCCGGCTGGTCTTGGTTGTAGCGTGAATCTTTGCTTGCGTACCGGTTGTCTCCCATCACCCACAGGGACCCCTTGGGGACTGTCACATCAAAGTCGATGGCTGAGACGGATGAGTTACCTTCAGGCACTACCGCATACGGTTCATCGAGCGGTTCGCCGTTCACTGTCATACGGCCGTTCGCGTCGCAACAGACAACATGGTCGCCGGGCAAGCCAATGAGACGTTTAATCAAATAGTTGTCACTCGTGTCGGGTGCGAGACCAATGAATTGCAGTGCGTGCTGCAACGGGGTCAGCTCAGGCGAGGGGCCGGCATTGAGCCAGCCACCCGGATCGCGGAACACCACCACATCACCGCGATGCAAGTCGACAACATTTGGTGCCAACTGGTTCACGATCACACGGTCGTTGACTTCGAGTGTGCGCTCCATGGACGATGACGGAATAAAAAATGAGCGGATCAGGAACGTTTTAAGCAGAAACGAGATGAGGACTGCAACAAGAACAATAACCAGAAGGTCACGAATAAACCGGATGAATCCGAACGACGAACGTCCCTCTTCTGCCATGCTCCGGCTATCCCCTCATTCGTTTGTGTGACCAGTACACATTCTTGCAGAGCTTTCTTGTGGATCTGGTTGGACACGTGGAAATAAAACACCCTCGCCCAAAATGAGCGAGGGTGAAATATTATCTGTGCGTCATAAAGTCGCACACCAGATTGGGCTTACGATTCACGCTTTTCACGGATCTTCGCTGCCTTACCGTGACGGTCACGGAGGTAGTACAGCTTGGCGCGTCGCACATCACCGCGTGAAACAATTTCGATTTTATCGACCGCAGGTGAATGAACTGGGAACTTACGCTCCACGCCCACTTGGAAGCTCATCTTACGAACTGTGAAGGTTTCGCCAACGCCAGCACCGTGACGCGCAAGGACGACGCCCTGGAACACCTGGATACGTGAGCGACTGCCCTCGATAATGTTTACGTGCACCTTAACGGTGTCGCCGGGACGAAAATCTGGAACATCGCTTTTGAGCGAAGCAGCGTCGACGTGATCGAGTTTCTGCATGATGATCTCTTCTCTGCGTCCGCCGCAAGTCGGAACGCGGAATTCAAGTGGTTGAACGAATTTGGGGCCAGCGGTTATGTACGGTCACCCTCACGGCAGCGCCGCACCGTGGCACAGCTAGCTATATTACACGACGAAGCGATGCTTCGCCATTTCATTTTTTCTTCGACGCTTCTTCATTAGCGCGTAGATATTGCTCGTACAGCTCCGGCCGAACGCTCCGTGTGCGTTCTAACCGTTGCTCAAGTCGCCACTGTTCGACAGCTCGATGGTTGCCGCTCAGGAGCACCGGTGGTATTTCACGGTCTCGCCAAGATGCCGGCTGCGTATAGCTCGGGTATTCGAGAAGTCCCCCCTCGTGAGATTCTTCAACAAGACTTTCAGGATTTCCTACCACTCCCGGCAAGAGCCTGGCGATCGTTTCAATCATTGCGATAGTCGCAACTTCGCCACCGTTGAGAACATAGTCGCCAATGCTGACGAGCTTGACTCGCTCGCGGCGCGTATATTCGTCAATTACTCGCTGATCAATGCCTTCATACCGACCACATCCGAAGATCAGATGGGATTCCCGCGCGAGCTCGTGCGCCATAGATTGGGTAAACACCTCTCCAGCCGGTGAAGGAAAGATGATCAGTGGATCACTCTGAGATTCAACATTTTTGCCGTCCAGCAGGTGATCTAGCATGACACCCCAGGGCTCAGCTTTCATCACCATACCTGCGCCTCCGCCAGCTGGCGTGCCGTCAACGGTGCGATGCTTATCAGTTGTGACATCCCTCAGGTCGTGCACGTTCACATCAATGAGTCCACGGGACCGAGCTTTCCCCATCAGCGAAAGCTCAAGCGCATCAAAATATGCGGGAAAGATGCTGACAATATCTATCTGCATTTTGAGATCATTCACTGTCGTCAGCGCCACCGAACAGCCCCTCAGGGGGAGTCAAGGTTACGACGCGGCTTTCAAGATCTACTTCAGGAACGATCGCTTCAACAAACGGCACCAGGACAATACCGTTTGGTGTTTTTACGGCGAGAAGATCCTGTGCGGGCATATGCTGCACTTCAGCAACTGTGCCGACGAGCTTTCCATCGATATGCACAGCGAGGTCGACAAGGTCTTGGTCATACCAAGCGTTGTCTTCCTCACCAGCGGCAACGGTATCTTCATCGATCCATAAAATTGCACGAGCGATTGATTCCGCGGCGGTTCGGTCTGGCAACTCGTGAAAGAACCCCACGGGCTGGCCGTTAAACCAGCGCAGCTCTTTCATCGTGATGGTTTTACCAAACCAGTCCGATTCCTCAGGTACCTGAAGATAGAACCGCGCATCGCGAACAAAGCGTAGCTCTGGGTTATCGGTGAAAAGTTCTAACTTCAGACCACCTTTTAACCCGTGCGGCTTCGTCAGGCGTCCGACGCGTAAGCTCCCCGTCCCAAGTTTCGGACGGGGAGCCTTTTGACGTTGATTCATTTAGGCCGACTCTTCGCGGTCGGTGTCAATAATATCGACACGCACCCGTTGCGCCTGCGCCAGCGCATTCATGACTGTACGCAGTGCCTGCACTGTACGCCCGCCACGACCAATAACACGGCCGAGGTCTTGCGGGTTCACGCTCACTTCAAGAGTGAGCGTCCTGCCGCGCTCGAACGCGTTAATCTGAATGTCGTCCGGGTGATGTGTAATCCCGGTTACGAGATGTTCGAGCGCTTCTTTTAGCGCGTCGTGAGACATGGGTTACGCCTCTTCGCTCGCTGCTTCTTCAGCGGGAGCTTCGCTAGCGTCCTCTGCCGGGGCCGGTGATGCTTCCTCAGCCGGAGCGGCCGCTGGCTTGTCTTCCTTCGGCTTCAAGACAGGCTTCTTCGCTTCGTCAGCTACGAACTCTTCCTTAGCTTCGACAGGCTTAACCTGTGATTCTGCGCTCTCACCCTGGGCCTTCTGCAGATCGCCGGTGAGCTTCAGAAGCGCTGCAACCTGCTCAGTTGGCTGTGCGCCAACACTGAGCCAGTACTGTGCGCGCTCTGAGTCAATTTCGATGAGTGATGGCTGCTCGATCGGGTGATATTTGCCGATCTCTTCGATGACGCGGCCGTCACGCTTGGTGCGCGAGTCGGCTACGACTACACGGTAAAAAGGTGCACGGATCTTGCCCATGCGCTTGAGGCGGATTTTCACTGCCATGTTTATTACTCCTTGTGGGTTTAGGTTCGGTTCTCAGAAGTTTGCCCTGTGATTATGTATCGCAGAGCAAATAAGAAACCGAGGTCTTTGGCGCGCTATATTCGAAGGCGGAGATGTCAAGCTCTGAACTGTAATCTGCCTCGTTCATAGGAACGAGCAGTTGCACGCCCCACGCACGAGATCTATTTTCGCACAGAATAGGCTAATTGTGCAATTTATGAGACGACCAGGGGTTTTATTGAGTAAATTGCGGTCTGAGATGTTTTTAGTTTATTTTGGAGCCTTACTTTGCCCGACATAGGGCAAAATATTCTGCAGGGCCACTTCTTTCTCGCCCATTGGTCATCCGAACAGATCGGCAGGCACCCTATGCCACTTGAATTCGCTCGCTCCCCCAAAGGCACGCTCGGTTTAGAGTGGGAGCTCGCACTTGTCGACAGCAAGACTGGCGATCTAGCAAATGAAGCGCCCCCCATTCTTGAGGCGCTCAGTAAACGATGGGATGGAAAAGGAGCAAGCACGCACGCGACACCGGAGCTCCTTCAAAACACTGTTGAGCTCGTCTCGTCCCCGCACACCAGCGTAAGCGGTGCGGTCGGCGATCTTCAGAACATTGCAACTGATCTGATCGAGTTGGCTGATGCACGTGGACTGGGGGTCATCGCTTCCGGATGCCACCCATTCGCGACATGGAAGAATCAAAAGATTACTGATATGGATCGGTATCAAAACTTTATTGATTCAACGGCCTGGTGGGGACGAAATATGCTCATTTGGGGTGTCCACACTCACCTCGGAGTCGACCGAAAAGAGCGCGTCATTCCGATGATGCACGCACTCATTGCCTACCAGCCTCACCTCATCGCTCTTTCCGCCTCTAGCCCACTGTGGGAAGGCGACGTGACAGGCTACTCTTCAAACCGAACCATGATTTTTCAGCAGCTTTCCTCCGCTGGTCTTCCTTTCGAGATCGAAACTTGGGAGGAGTTTGAGGGTGTTCTCGACGATTTGAGCCATGCGGGAATTATTACTGAACCAACTGAGTCCCGCTGGGATGTCCGTCCGGCACCAAAGTGGGGCACACTCGAGGTTCGCACCTGCGACGGCGCATCAACTCTGCATGACTTAGGGGCTATGGCAGCTGTTTCTCAGTGTCTGATTGAAGACTTTTCACGCCGTCTTGACCGTGGAAGCGAGCTGCCGCGACTGCGGCCTTGGTTCGTTCGAGAGAATAAGTGGCGGGCTGCACGCTACGGTCTCGATGCGCAGATCATCAGTCGTAATGACGGAACGCAGTCATCCTTGCGGGAATTGCTACGCGGTTTGTGCGAACGTCTTGCCCCAATTGCTGACGAACTTGGTTGTGCTGCTGAACTTGAGCATGCACAGGCAATTGTTACCGGAGCGTCTACGAGCGCGGAGCGCCAGCTTGCAGTGTATGACGCCAACGGCGGTGCCGATTCCGCCGATTCGCTGACTGCCGTTGTGCATGCTTTGGCGCAAGAATTTCGCGAGAGCATAGTGGGCACGAGCGCCTAAACGGCTGGCCGCTACTCTATGGTTCGCACGACTAGTCGTGCTGCCTCTTGCACTTCAGAAAGGTCCAGAGAAAGTGGCACGGTGTCAACAAGCTGCGCCTCATCTGGCTGAAAGAGCGCAATCAGCGTCAGACTGGGTTGATAGTACGACCACCATGCAATCCCGTCAAATTCATGTGATTGAAACAGTCGTGCAGCAAGCCGTTGTGTTGCTCTCGGGTTCCGCTTCACGACCTCGGTAACTGTGACGTTATATTCAACCAGAAGTCGTGGATCAGAAAGATCTGCAAATACCGTATCTTCCGGAAGGTCGAATGTGCTCAGCGCACGGATCGTATGGCTTGAATCCCCTGTTCGAAACATATCCTCACGCCAAATAGCATGCGACCCGAATGCTTCAATAATCGCACCCTCAGGGCTGGTGGCAAGATATCTCAGCGTATACAGGTCAGGGTTATCCCATCTGCCGTAGCCCTGCTGCGGTGGAATAAACTCAGCGCTGTACGGTTCACCCGGCTTTGCGTCTGCATGCCAAAGGTGTACCCGATGCACAAGCACTAGGCATACACCTCACTTGCTTCGCCTGAGAGCGCGGCAACCACTTCAGCGGTGCGGCCCACCTGCACCATATCGAGCGGTGAGGCGCCTCCGAGAAACGCATTCTGGCCAAGCAACCACGATTGGACAGCGTTTTCTCCCCACACAGTAGCCGCACGCACTGCGACATAATCAATATCAATCACTAGTCGTGCGAGGTCACGGCCGGGCGTAGATTTCCCTGCGATCCACCTGCTTGGGCTGCTCGGCGATACCCCGAGCCACTCAGCGAGTTTCGCATTTGAACCAAACACGTCTGCCGCATGGCTTACGCGTTGCGCAAAGGCGAACCTCTCACTCATGGCAAGTTGGCTGGTGAACTGACCCGCCGGGTTTCGATGTGTCTGCGTAGCGCTCATAGCACCATTCTACCAGTGCAACAAAAGTATTGCACCGGCAGCTTGCTGAGACTTACCTCAGTTTGGTGCCCTTCAGTAGTTGCTGCATCTGCTCAAGCTCTGCCTGACTCGGTGTCTGTTTGCCATCGGTTGCTCCTGTTGCAGCACCCAAACCAAACCCGGACCCTGCCGGCTGCTGCCCCTGTGCAGGCGCATTCAACTCTTGCGCGCGTTTTGCAGGGTTGCCTGATTTGCGGGCCCCCTTTTTCTTACCCTGAGGCTTCGTCTTCTTGCGACCGCCATGCATCCCTGGAACATTGCCCATGCCTGGGATCTGCGGCACCCCGCCTTTGGAGACAGTTTTCATCATTTTGGCTGCCTGCTCAAATCGCTGCACCAACTGATTCACGTCAGTGACAGTCATACCAGAGCCCTTCGCAATACGAAGGCGGCGCGATCCATTCAAGATTTTGGGGTTATGACGTTCGTCACGCGTCATAGATTGAATGATTGCCTCAGTGTGAACAATCTGCTTTTCATCAAAGTTTTCAAGCTGCGACTTCATCTTGCCGCCCATACCGGGAAGCATGCCCATCATTTTCTTCAATGAACCGGCACCGCGGAGCTGCTGCATTTGTTTTAAGAAGTCATCAAGCGTGAACTGGTCAGACGCGATCTTCTCTGCAGTAGCCCGGGCTTCTTCTTCGTCAAACGCTTTTTGAGCTTGCTCAATAAGCGTAAGAACGTCGCCGAGATCGAGAATTCTGCTTGCCATACGGTCAGGGTGGAACGGTTCGAAATCACCGAGCCCCTCCCCTGTTGACGCGAACAGAATCGGACGACCAGTTACTGAACGAATCGACAGCGCTGCACCACCGCGCGCATCACCGTCCAGTTTCGTGAGTACGACACCGGTGAAGTCGACTCCCTCTTGGAATGCCTGCGCCGTTGCTACCGCGTCCTGACCGATCATTGCGTCGATAACGAACAGCACTTCGTCCGGACTCGTTGCCTTGCGAATATCGGACGCCTGCTTCATAAGCTCTTGGTCAACACCCAAGCGGCCAGCGGTGTCAATAATGACGAAATCGTGCTGTTTACGTTGTGCTTCGGCAACGCCCGATTTCGCAACCTTGACGGGGTCTCCCACACCGTTTCCAGGCTCCGGCGCAAAGATCGAAACACCAGCCTGCTCGGCCACAACGCTCAGCTGGGTGACCGCGTTTGGACGCTGCAAGTCACACGCCACTAAGAGCGGCTGGTGTCCCTGTTCTTTCAACCATTTCGCGAGCTTTCCAGCAAGGGTCGTCTTACCCGCACCTTGGAGTCCCGCAAGCATGATGACAGTGGGAGGATTTTTTGCGAACTGAAGACGACGCTGTGCACCCCCCAAAATCGTGATGAGTTCGTCGTTCACGATCTGAACAACCTGCTGGGCCGGGTTGAGAGCCTTGTTGACTTCATCACCGAGCGCGCGTTCACGGACTTTACCGGTGAACTCTTTTACGACATCGAGAGCGACGTCAGCTTCGAGAAGAGCCCGACGAATCTCGCGAACCGTACCGTCAATGTCACTCGCCGTGAGCTTACCCTTATTGCGAAGGTTCGCAAATGTCTGGGTGAGGCGATCTGAAAGCGTACCAAAAGTTGCCATAGTGGCCCCATTCTACAAGGTTGTCCAGGCCATCACCTGAAGTGAAAAAATAAGTGGATCAACCCACAAGTTGTTGAGCAAATACGTGCGGTGTGAAGCCCGTGAGGTCACCGATACCTTCTCCCTCACCCACGAGTTTCACGGGAAGCCCCGTATTCTGCTGAACAGATAGCACGAAGCCACCCTTTGCTGATCCATCAATTTTTGTGAGCACCAGCCCGGATACTTCAGCGTGTTCAATAAATGCTTGGGCCTGTGCAAGACCGTTTTGTCCAGTAGTTGCATCGAGCACTAATAGCACCTCTGAAATTGGTGCAAGTTTTTCCACTACGCGTTTGATTTTGCCGAGCTCGTC
The DNA here is from genome assembly GCA_052085365.1 of Canibacter sp. GTDB lineage: Bacteria > Actinomycetota > Actinomycetes > Actinomycetales > Microbacteriaceae > Canibacter. The sequence goes on from JBQDFP010000016.1 coordinate 22,185, forward strand.
CATAAGCCCGCCCTTAGTTTGCAGCCGGCCAGCTGTATCAATAATGGCGATATCAAAATTTTCATCAATTGCGCGCTGAACCGTTTGGTACGCAACCGAAGCAGGATCTTGCCCCTGCTGCTGCGGCTTCACAATATCGGCACCGCCACGTTCAGCCCAGGTCGCGAGCTGCTCCACTGCTGCCGCCCGAAAGGTGTCTGCAGCCCCCACGATGACCCGCTTGTCGAAATTTTTCAAATACTTCGCGAATTTACCAATGGTGGTGGTTTTACCGACGCCGTTGACACCGACAACAAGCACCACAGCCGGCGTATCTGCCAGACGAAGTGTGGAATCAAACTTGGAAAGTCGTTCAGCAATCGCGTCGCGCAGCATACTGCGCATATCTTTCACCTCAGTGATGCGGAAACGCTCCACCTCACTCCGAAGATCCTCCAACACCGAATCAGTAATGTCAGGCCCGAAGTCCGCGGTGATTAACGCAGATTCCAGGTCGTCCCAAGTCTCGTCAGTAATCGGTTCACTACGGTTAAAAAAGTTTCGAAACGCGTTCGAAAAAGACCGTGATCGTTGTTCAGCCATGCAATCGATCCTACGCGCTCTCAGCCTCTGCGATGCGCTGCCCAACTACTGCAGATACACCATCGTCTCGCATTGAGACACCGTAGAGTGCATCAGCGATCTCCATTGTACGTTTCTGGTGAGTAATGATGATGAGCTGGGAGTTCTGTCGAAGGTTACTAAACACCTGCAGCAAACGCCCCAGATTCGCGTCATCAAGAGCTGCCTCAACTTCATCCAAAATATAGAACGGGCTGGGGCGAGCTTGGAAGATTGCGATAAGCCACGCAACTGCGGCGAGTGAACGCTCGCCGCCAGAAAGCAACGAAAGTCGTTCGACTTTCTTTCCCGCGGGCTTTGCAGTGACTTCAATACCCGTGGTGAGCATATCGTCAGGATTGGTGAGAGAGATATCGCCGGTTCCGCCAGGGAACAGAATCGGGAATACTTCAGCAAACGCTTCCTTTGTGTCAGCAAATGCGTCAGCAAAAATAACCTGCATCTTCTCGTCAAGGTCTTCAATTATCTGCATGAGATCTTTGCGGGTCTTACTGAGATCTTCAAGTTGCTCGTTTAAGAACGAATGTCGCTGCTCCAGCGCAGAAAACTCTTCGAGCGCAAGCGGGTTAATTCGACCAAGTTCTGAAAGTTTTCGTTCCGCTTTCTTCAGTCGTGATTCTTGCTCGCTTCGAACATACGGAACTGTGTCGACCTCCGCCGCTTCTTCTTGAGGCGAAGCACCCTCAGTTCCGTCGTCACTCGTGTCCTCGTGTTCAACCGGCACGGATCCACCATCAATAAGTTCAGCCTCTGCCTGCTCTTGCGCAGCCTGCTCTGCGATACGCGGGTCGACGGGAATCGGCTGGTCTGGCCCGTACTCATCGATAAGGATGGACTCAGTCAAGCCCAGTTCCGCTCCCGCTCGTTCCAGTAGTGAGCTCAGTGAAAGCTTGCGCTCATAGCTTTTCAACTCCGCATTATGAACGCGCTCTGTGAGAGACTGCAAACGTGAACGCAGCTCGGCTTCCTCTGACCGTAAAAGCGTCAGCTCCTGCGAATGCTTTGCCCGTTGCGCTTCGGCCTGCTGCTGGACCACCCGCGCCTCAGTCAGTGAGCGATCACAGGCATCAATGATGTCTGGCAGTGCTTCCGCAACCCGTTCGGCTCGCGAAATCTGGCGCTTACGAAGCACTTCGCGCCGGGCAGCTTCCTGCGCTGCAGCTTCTTCACGCTTAAGCTGTTCAGCTATTTCCGTCACGCGTCGCTCAGCAACGGTCGCACGTTCTTTCGCAGTTTCATGCGCGAGTCTCGCTTCAACCTCAGCAGTTCGAGCCTGTTCTAATTCATCGGCGAGCGCATCACGTTCAGAAACGTCGAGGATGGGCCGTGGTGTTGCAGCCACTTCTTCAAGTTCCTGTTGAGCACGTTGGAGCGCCGATTCTGCATCTCCGAGCGACTCCCCTACGGTATTTGCAACTTGCTTCGCACGTTCTAACTCGGCACTTGTGGCTTCTACCCGCACGCTCAGTCGATTACGTTTTTCTGAAATTTCAGCAAGTTGAGCATCGGCTTGCCGCAGCTGCGCGTAGGCATCCTGTGCGACCCGTTTAGCTTCATCTGCTGCTTGACGCTGCGCATCAAAACCTGACTTTGCTGATTCAAGCTCACCAAGCAGCTGTGCACGTCGCGCAACTGCTTGGTCACGATCTGCGGTGAGCTCAATTCGTGACGGTGCGAGGCTTGAACCGCCTGTAAGTGTATGTTCAGTAAGCACAACTCCTTCGCTGGTGACTACAACGAAGCCCGCTGCAGACTCAGTAAGCGCAGTGAGTGCCGTACGTGCAGAGTCGAGCGATTCAGCAATATAGCAGCGCGCGAGAAGCCCCAGCACACCCGTAGGAGCCTGGGCAACGTCAACTGCACGCACAAGTCCATCAACTTGTGGGCCGGCGACACCAGCGGGAGCATCTTTGACGACTACGCGCACGCGCCCGAGGTCATCACTTTGCGCGGTTGTCACGGCTGTTTCGGCGGTATTCGTGCTCGATGCGAGTAAGGCGTCAGCGAACGTCCCCAGTGCTGCACCAATAGCCTGCTCGTACCCTGGCTCAACCGTGACCGCCTCAGCGACTCGTTCACTCAGGCCCGAGTGTGCCCGTTCGATTAGGGCTGCACTTGCATCGCGCTGATCAAGCGAAGCATTCAGTGCACTAATTCTGGCATCGAGAGCCGACGCTTCTCGCTCGAGTTCATGAACTCTCGCACGATGCTCATCACGAGACGCTTCTGCAACTTGCTGCGTATCTTGCGCTTGCTGATATTCGTCGTCGAGTCCTAATGCTGCTTCCTCGGACGATTCCGGGTGAGCTTCGAGAAAAGCACTCTGTTCACTTTGAGCATCGCGAAGCCGAGTTTCGATCTGTTCAACGGCGTGGGCACGTCGTTCTTGTTCTGCGTGAACGGCCGCGAGTTTCTGTTCAGCAGCATCGACTGCGCCTCGGAGTCCCGAAAGTTTGAGGTCATGCTTCGAAACGAGCGCGCTTTGTTCCGCAATATGCTGCTCGATTGCGTCAAGCGAATGCTGTGCCGTCTGGGTGAGCGACTGAGCTTCTTCCCAGGCGGAGCGAGCCGCAGGAAGAAGTTCCTGTAGACGTTTGGCCTCGGACTGTGCCTCTTCTAGACTTTCGTTGCTGGTGTGAGCCGATACTTCACCGGAGTCGCTTTGCGAAGCAAGAAAAGTGAGACGCTGTTGTGCTTGAGAGAACAGGCCTCGCAAGTTGGCTTGGACGGATTCAAGGTTGAGGGTCACTCGACGTGCACGGTCGAGGTCATCACTGTGTTGATCCTGCTCGAGACGTTCTATACGCAACTGTTTCTGTTCAAGTTGTTCAGTAAGTACAATGCGTTCTGAATGTCGCTCAGATTCGTGCTTACCGAGCTCGTGTAGTTCGTCTCGTAACGTACTCACATCGTCGGCGAGCAGTCTAGCTCGAGCATCTCTCACTTCAGCTGCGATGGTTTGAGCTTGTTTTGCTACTTCAGCTTGCCGCCCGAGAGGCTTCAACTGTCGACGGAGTTCACTCGCAAGGTCATTCAACCGTGTGAGGTTTGTCTCCATCGCTTCAAGCTTGCGCGCAGTACGTTCTCTGCGTCGGCGGTGTTTGAGAATGCCTGCCGCTTCTTCGATAAATCCTCGACGGTCTTCGGGCGTCGCGCGAAGCACAGCATCTAACTGTCCTTGACCGACGATGACATGCATTTCTCTACCAAGACCAGAGTCAGACAAAAGCTCCTGCACATCTAGGAGGCGGCAGTTCTCGCCATTTATCGCATATTCGCTTGAGCCGTTCCGAAACAGCGTACGGCTAATTGAGACTTCGCTGTATTCGATAGGTAATTGACCATCGCTGTTATCGATCGTGAGTTTTACTTCAGCACGCCCAAGCGGTCCCCTCTGCTGGGTTCCAGCAAAAATGACGTCTTCCATCTTGCCACCACGAAGCGTCTTTGCTCCTTGTTCACCCATCACCCAAGCAAGCCCATCGAGAACGTTCGATTTTCCTGAACCGTTCGGTCCGACAATTGCGGTTACTCCTGGTTCGAACTCGAAAGTAGTAGCTTGTGCGAACGACTTAAAGCCCTTAAGTGTCAGGCTTTTCAAGTACACGCGTGATTCCTTCTTCGGGTTGCGGTGAGAATATCCTCCGATCTTAACGGTTGGGCACGAAAACTTGCATTCACTCAGGTGGCGGTTCTCTGAACTGGGCGGTGTGATCTCAGATGTAATCAAGAAATGTTGGTGCTTGATTCTATTCGGTAACTACGTCCCCCGAACAGTTCCCCGCAAGACCAAATCACGAAGAACATTGCGCACTTCGTGAAAGTGCGGCACGTTCGATGCAAACAAGAGACACGGTTCTGGAACATATCAGAGACGAAGAACTGGAGATTTTAAGCAACGACCTTGCAAGCGTTCGGGTAGATTCTTTCATCGACGAAACTGAGCCGGATCTGCTCAGCAGCGAGACGCTCTGGGCAACTGCGTTTTCACAGATCTCAAACCTGTTTGTCAGGCTCAGTGATGAATATCTACTCCGTAAACCAGCGTCCGACAAAATAGCTGAATCTGTATAGAGCTGAGACTGTCAATGACACTGCAGTAGACCGTGCCCACGACATCACCCATTGAATTGCCCTGCTTTCGCGGGCAGAACACGCAATAGCTTCACTCAAGTCAGAATTGCTCGCTGAAATTCCAAAGTCGTACCTCGACGCAGATCCAACGGTACGCAACCTCGGTGTTCTTTCCAGCGCCAATCAGACTTCAGTAAAAACACGCACCAGCGACAAAACTATCCAGATGCACATCGACCACACACATAGCATTTCCGAAAAGTTTCCCCGACTAATCGAGTGCATGCGCCGATGCTTCTCGTTATGAGTGCCAATCTTCTGAGCGTGACCTTGACGACAAGCAACAGCTCATTGTCCATGAACGAAATCTCAGTCAAGCTCGAGCAGACGTTCTCGGTGAATTTCTTTTATCTTCACGCACTGAATGGGCGGTTCCAGGGGTGGATTCTCCGCTCGCTACCGGTATCAAGGCAAAGGTTTACGTTACGGTCCCTGTTACCACTCTTAAGTTCAATGTAAGAGCGCAAGTTACCAGCGTGGTTTGCGCTTACCTGAACCTTTACCGCCACGATCAAAACGATCGTTTCGGCCGAAACGATCACCACGATTGTCGCGTCCCCCACGGTCATACCGTTCGCGACGGTCTGAACCCGAACGTGAAGGGCCACGGTCCGGCTTAATATCGATACGTTTACCTGCAATACGAGTGCCAGATAGTGCATCAAGCGTTGAACCCGAGAGATCTTTAGGAAGCTCAACCAGGGTAAAGTCGCCCCGAATTTGAATCTGGCCAAAGTCATCACGGTTCAGCCCGCCCTCGTTGGCAATCGCTCCAACGATTTGTCCAGGCTTCACGCGATCGCGATGACCTACTTCAATGCGGTACATTGCTAAGTCGGAACGACTCGATCGAGGTGCCCTGTCGGAACGGTCGCCGCGGTCGCGACGCCCGCCACGGTCCGAGCCACCATCATCATGCAAAAATTGCTCAGCTTTTGCGCGGTCCCGACTGAATTTCGCTTCGTCTTCTTCATTCAGCAAAAGAGGTGTCGCGCCCTGTCCCACAACGGCGAGCGCGGCAGCAACATCGACTTCAGGGACATCATTGTGCCGCACATAGTGGGCGATGATGTCACGGAAAGCATCAATGCGATGCGTCTCGTCTAGCGCAGCAGTAATCGCATCATCAAAGCGTGACAGGCGGGTCGCATTTACTTCGTCAATACGTGGCAGTGGCATCTGCGTAAGCGGCTGCTTCGTTGCTTTCTCGATCGACTTCAGCATTCGACGTTCACGTGGAGTCACAAAGCTAATCGCATCACCGGTGCGCCCCGCGCGGCCGGTACGACCGACACGGTGAACGTAGCTTTCAGTGTCGACGGGAAGGTCGTAGTTCACGACGTGGCTGATGCGCTCAACGTCGAGACCGCGAGCCGCAACATCGGTTGCAACAAGAATGTCAAGCTTGCCTGATTTCAGTGACTGGACGGTACGCTCACGGATGTTCTGCGGAATATCGCCATTAATAGCTAACGCTGAATAGCCGCGCGCACGGAGTTTTTCCGCTACCGTCTCACTGTCGCCACGAGTACGCGTAAAGACAATCATCGCGTCAAACTTTTCAACTTCGAGTACCCGTGTGAGCGCATCAAGTTTCTGCGTGTAGCTAACCACAATGTAGCGCTGCGTAATGTTTTGCCCGGTCTGGGTTTTACCTTTAACAGCAATTTCGTGTGGATCATTGAGGTACTGCTGTGAGATGCGGCGAATCTGTTTCGGCATCGTCGCTGAGAATAATGCGACCTGTTTGTCACTCGGGGTGTCAGCAAGGATCGTTTCAACGTCCTCAGCGAAGCCCATCTTGAGCATCTCATCTGCCTCATCAAGCACCAGGTATTTGATTTGGGTCAGATCGAGTGAACCGCGTTTGAGGTGGTCCATAATACGGCCGGGCGTGCCAACCACAATATCAACGCCTCGTTTCAGCGCGCTGAGCTGCTGGCCGTATGCTTGCCCACCATAAATGGGAAGTAAGTGAACTTCTGGGAGATGCGAAGCGTAGCTTTCAAAAGACTCTGCAACCTGCAATGCAAGTTCGCGAGTAGGTGCTAGAACAAGCGCCTGTGGCACTCGTTGACCCGGCTGTATGCGCGAGAGAATCGGCAGGGCGAAGGCTGCGGTCTTGCCCGTACCGGTCTGTGCCAGGCCGACAACGTCGCGTCCGTCAAGCAGTACGGGAATCGTGGCGCTCTGAATAGCCGAGGGAGTCTCGTAGCCCACATCCTTCAAAGACTGTAGGACACGCCCGTCAAGACCGAGTGAGTCGAAGCCGGTGGCTTTTTCATTCACGGAAGCATCAGCTTTTTGAGGAGCATCCGAGTGGGTATTTTCTTCCCGAGCGCTATCTGTATCAGCGCTGACGGGGTTTGCCGCCTGTTCATTATTTGATGCGGCATCTGTATTCGTCATTGTTCAATTCTACTCTGTCGGACAGCACTTTAAAGGCATGTCCCGTTCGTGGTGTATTTTTGGATAATTCTGCCCCGTAAACGATCGAGACGTGAGACATAGGGCATTAACGTCGTTTTTGGCAGTGCGGGCAGAAGTGCGATGAGCGCCCGCCGAATGGCACCCGTTTAATGGGTGTGTCGCATCGCCAGCACAGTTCATTTTCACGACCATACGCGTTTAGTGAATGAGCGAAATAGCCTGCCTGCCCATTTACATTAACGTATTGCACGTCAAAACTCGTCCCGCCCTCAGCCAACGCTCGATAAAAAACCTGCCTGATGTGGGTAAGTAATTCTCCAAGCCTCACGGCACTGATTCGATACCCGGGGGTTTGTGGGTGGATCTTTGCTGCCCAGAGCGCTTCGTCGGCATAAATGTTGCCAACACCGCTCATGCTTCCTTGGTTCATAAGGATCGTTTTGATCGCAGCGGACTTCTGTTTGACAGAGAGGATCCACGCACTGTCGTCAAAAGATTTCTCAAGCGGATCGGGAGCAATATGTTTCGCCGATTCGGGTATGAGCATTGCTGTGTCGGTAGACAGAGCATGTGGATCAGTGATCAGCGGATCTAGAGATAGCGAGCCGAATAGTCGCTGGTCAACAAAGTCAACCCGCACATCTGGCTGCGCTGCAGCATCAACCCGAATTCGGGCTCTGACATTGCGGTCGTCGGGAGCATCGTGTGAACGAATGAGCAACTGTCCGCTCATGCCCAAGTGCATCACGAGCGCTTCTTGACGATGCCGGCCGTTCGAATCACTCAACGGCGCCCAGAGAAACTTTCCACGACGTTGAATTGATGACAGTGACCGTCCGGTCAGCCTCGTTTCAAAATCAGCTGATCGCAACGTTTGGGTCACAGCATCGAGTGTTTTCCCGTGCCCTGGTAAGTTCGGGCCTGCTTCGGAAAGCGCGCGATGTCGTTTGAGTGCCCGGCCGTCACGGACATCTACCCCCAAAACTGTTGCCTCTGTGAATAACGGAGCGAGGCCTGCGCGAACGACCTCAACTTCGGGGAGTTCAGGCACTCGGCACTTTTCCAAATTCATGCAGACGTAGGACTGCGTCTCGAGCCGCTTCAAGTTCGGCGGCTTTCTTGCTGCTGCCGGAACCATCGCCACGCACGCCAAGCACTTCAACGCTCGCCTGGTATCGCCGATTATGGTCCGGGCCAGTCCCTGTCACTGCATATTGTGGGTGGGACAAACCGTAATGAGCAGCAACTTCTTGAAGAGTAGTCTTCGGGTCAAGCGTCAGGCTCAGCGTGCCAATATTTTTTAGTAGTGGCTGAAGGAGGCTGATTACAAATTGTGACGCCTCGTCAATACCGTTGGACAGGTAGACCGCGCCGATGAAAGCCTCGACCGTGTCCGCGAGAATTGACTCTTTTTCAGCACCTCCGGTCAAGATTTCACCTTTACCAAGCTTAATGAATCTGCCGATGCCAATATTGCGGGCGATTTCTGCAAGTGCTTTGGTGGAGACCACTGCTGCCCGCCGTTTTGCAAGGTCTCCTTCTGAAAGATGTGGAAACCGTTGATACAACAGCGCGGTAATCGCAAAACCGAGTACAGAATCACCCAAGAACTCGAGACGTTCATTGTGCGGTGCTGCACCGTTTTCAAACGCCCAGGAGCGATGAGTGAGCGCAAGATCGAGCACGTCTGGCTCGATCTTTACGCCGAGAGACGCAACAAAGCCGTCGAGCGACTCCGCAGAATCGATCGACGGCTTTGGTGAAGTATTGTCAGTCACGCGACCGCCTATGACTAGGCGTCAGTGACTTTACGGCCCTTGTACTCGTAGAACAGCGGGGTGCCCTGCGAGTCTTCTACCAGGCGTGCACGGTGGGGCAGGCTGTAGACCGTGCGACCGTTTTCAACGGTCTTCACGAGAGTGGGTGCCTGTGTCTTCCATGCTGAGCGACGGTGACGCGTGTTTGAACGCGAGAGTTTCCTCTTGGGAACAGCCATGATGCTTCTTCCTTACTTGCTTGCGGGCTCAGATGAATCATCTGAGCCATGGTCAGTGTCAACCGAGAACTCAGCAAGCGCAGCCCAGCGGGGATCAATCGCTTGGGCAGTGCCAGTGTCCTCACCTGTGTCATTCAGTTTGCCTGTCTCAGGGTCAAGCCCAGGACAGTTTGAACGACACACAGGTTGAAACGGCAGTGCAAGCACTACCGCGTCGCGGAGCGGGGGTTCAAGGTTCACGTGATCACCGTGAACCCCGTATTCGTCGGCCTCCGTAGGAGTATACGCGAAAAGTTCAGTAAATTCGACATCGAGAGGCTCGGCGAAGTGTGTCAGGCATCTGCCGCACTCTGCATGCATCGTGGTACCGGCCTCTGCCGTCACCAAAATACCTTCATGAACGGACTCAAGTCGAAGTTCGAGATCAATAAGTTCGCCGCTTGGAACCTGCGCGAGAGCTTCGCCCCAAGCTTCTGGTAATGCAACCTGTCGTTGCAGTTCACGCATTTCACCCGGCTTGTGGGCGATGTCGCGAATATTTTCGTTAAAGACGTTTTGCTTAGTCACGTATCAATCGTAACGGCGCGAGCTGAAGGTTACTCAATGTCCGTTCAGGGGTGAATCAACTGGCTCGCGTTAGTTGGGTGGGTTCTGGGTGAGAAAATGAGCAACCACGCGTGGAACATAGTCTGAAACGTCGCCGCCGAGCGCTGACACTTGGCGTACGAGCGAACTCGACACATGGGCGTTTTGGGGGTCTGGCAGGAAGAAAATAGTTTCCACTTCTGCAAGACTACGGTTCATCAACACCATCGGCGTTTCATACGAGACATCCATTTGTGACCGGATGCCCTTCACAAGCACATTCGAACCGACTTCTGCACAGTAGTCTACGAGGAGCCCGACTGACCAGGAACGGACAATAACGTTGTTCCCTATGCCTGCGGTTTCTTGAATCGATTCTTCGATCAACCGCACGCGTTCCGCAATGGGCAGCATGGCCTGTTTGTCAGGATTGTGCACAACAAGTACGTGCACTTCTTCAAACACCCGGGCTGCACGACGAATCACATCAAGATGTCCCAGCGTGATGGGGTCAAATGATCCTGGTACGACGGCGATCTTGCTCATACCTCTCAGCTTAGTCTGCGTGCATGTGTTTGAGACTGAACATTTCGATTGTGTTTGCTTTGTGACAACCGAACGTGTCAGGATTTCGCGAGTTGGTCGAGGTGCTGGTCCTCGCGTTCCACAATTGCACGCAGTCTCGGTGCATTGAGCAACTCTGGGTCTTCGTCAAGGATACGTTCAGCCCAGTCATGAGCAAGTTCGATTGTTTCGCCGTCACGAGCGACACGGAGCAGCTTCAGTGTTGACTTGCCACCCGACTGTTTCGTACCGAGAATGTCCCCCTCACGCCGTAAATCAAGGTCAATGTCAGCTAGCGCAAAGCCGTCCACTGTTGAGGCAACTGCTGCGATACGCGCCCAGGTTTCTGAGCCGACGGCCGCTTCAGACAGGAGAAGACATAACCCTGGATGTGCACCGCGCCCGACACGACCGCGAAGTTGGTGCAACTGAGAGACTCCAAATCGATCGGCCTCAAGCACAATCATCAGGGACGCGTTCGGCACATTCACGCCCACTTCAATCACTGTCGTGGCAACGAGTAAGTCTATTTCTCCGCGTTCAAATGCACGCATCACTCGTTCTTTGTCTTCTGGTGCCATTGCTCCGGTGAGCTCTGTGATACGGACGCCCTGGAAGATTTTGCGTTTACGTAGTTGAGAAGCAACGTCTTCAACATTCGCACGACCTTTTCCTCGGCCGTCGGAATCTTCCCTCCCGGTCTCTTCGACCTGGGTCGATGAGATTGCCGGGCAGACCACATACACACCGCGACCTTCTGCAATCTCTTCTGCCGCACGCATCCAGGCAAGAGTCTCAAGATTTGGTTCATCGTGCACTTGGATGGCAAAGGTTTCGATTGGCTGCCGTCCGGGCGGCAGCTGTCGAATCGTTGAGATGTCCAAGTCTCCAAACACGGTGAGCGCAATCGTACGCGGAATAGGTGTAGCGGTCATTGCCAGCACGTGCGGCGACACTCGACTTTTTTGACGCAGCGCTTCACGCTGTTCTACGCCAAACCGATGCTGTTCGTCGATGATGGTGAGCCCGAGGTCAGCAAATGTGGTTTTCTCGCTCATAAGAGCGTGAGTGCCCACCACGATTTTGGCGGTGCCAGAAGCCACTTCAAGCATGGCTCGTTTTCGTTCAGCAAGGGGCAGCTTCCCCGTTAACAGAGTAGGTTTGAGCTGCTCAGTAAGTTCTGGCCCAAGTGCCTGAGTTATTGATCTGAGGTGCTGTGAAGCAAGCACCTCAGTTGGTGCAAGCAGAGCACTTTGCCCATCGTTATCGGCTACTTGAAGCATTGCGCGTAGTGCCACAATCGTTTTACCAGACCCCACTTCTCCCTGCAGCATACGGTTCATCGGCGAGGATCGTGATAGCTCTTCAGCGATCACATGTCCAGCACTGACTTGATCACTGGTGAGTTGGAAAGGCAGCGTCTGGTCGAGCCGGTCAACGTAGCCCTCTTGGACGCTTGGACGCGCAAGAGCCGTCTCATCGAGCAGACTGCGCTTCCGGTGCAGGAGCGCTAATTGCAGCGCAAAAGCCTCTCTCATTTTGAGAGAACGGACTGCCTCCTGAGAATCAGCGTCAGATTCCGGCTGGTGAATTGCGCGAATGGCATCATCCAACGGCATCAGTTGATTGGCTCCCGCAAGATCAAATGGCACCCATTCCTCGAGCGGCGGAAGCTGTTCAATGACCAGTGCTATCGTTTTCGCAATTGCCCATGACGGAAGGTTCGCCGTTGCAGGGTACACCGGTACGAGCTTCTTAGAATATGCAAGCGCAGCAGCCTCTTGCAGCGCACGAGCATCAACTCCCTGTGCTGTTTCAGCGTCAACGTCTGGAAACAATTCATAATCCGGGTGCTGCAGCTGCAGAGCATTTCTGTATTCCTTCACTTTGCCAGCAAACTGGCCCCGGACTCCTGGGCGGAGCTCACGCTGGCGCCATGACTGATTGAAGAACGTGAGGTTAAGATGACCAGCACCATCGGTGACTCGCACCTCTAGAAGACTCCCCCGACGGCTCTGCATCTTTCGTTCCACCACATCAAGAACCTGCGCGACAATGGTGACGTGTTCACCCACTGGTAGGCCAGTCAACGGGGTGAGCTCGCCGCGGCGAGAGTAACGTCGAGGGTAGTGTTCGAGCAGTTCTCGAACGGTTCGATACCCGAAGGCGCGCTCAATCGCGCTGCCAGTCTTGCCACCAACGGCGAGCTTCAGCGAGGTGTCCATCGTCAGCCCGTTCACGTATGCAAGCGTACCGTGCACACGGCGACTCCTGGCAGTTTTACACAGTTACACTGGTGGTCATGACTCGCATCATTGCAGGCACCGCCGGCTCAGTCCGGATGAGTGTACCGCCGAAGGGTACCCGACCCACCAGCGATAAAGTCCGCGAAGCCGTGTTTTCAACGCTCGACTCTTGGGGCTTCATTGAAAACACTCGTGTGCTTGACCTGTATGCGGGTTCAGGGGCGTTAGGGCTCGAAGCAGCGAGCCGTGGAGCAAACTCGGTCACGCTGGTTGAGCGTCACGCGCCCGCTGTAGCAATCATGCGCAAGAACGCCGCGTCAGTGCAGCATGCATTTCGAAACAATGCACCATCCGTGAATTGCGTGAAGGCTTCGGTGCGCACGTTTCTTGAGACGCTGGCCGGATCTGACCCCTTTGATGTCGTATTTATTGATCCTCCCTACGATCTTTCCCACACTGAAATCACTGAAAACCTTGAAGCTCTTGCACCGCATCTCGCACCAGACGCTGCGATCGTTATTGAACGAGATGCACGATCCATGGCCCCAATATGGCCCGCAGAATACCGCGAAATCCGCTCAAAGCATTACGGCGAAACCGTGTTGTACTGGCTTGAGCCGCACCAGGAAGAAACAGAAACCCCCGAGCATTCCTGAAATGGAGTGCCCGGGGATTCATCTGAATATGTGTGTTACTTCACGCGCGGAAGCAACGTGTACTTCGTTTCGAGGAACTCTTCAAGTCCTTCGTGTGAACCTTCACGGCCGAGACCTGACTGTTTCACACCACCAAATGGAGCTGCTGCGTTAGAGATGAGTCCGGTGTTGACTCCCATCATGCCAGCATCGATACTCTCGATCAGTCGGTGAACACGGTCAACGTTTTCGGTGAATACGTAACTAGCAAGCCCGTATTCGGTGTCATTGGCAATCTTCACGCCTTCATCTTCACTTGAGAAGCGAACCATACCAAGGACGGGCCCGAAGATCTCTTCAACTACCATCGCGGAGTCGAGTGACAGGTTGTCAACAATTGTGGGTTCAAAGAAGTGGCCTGGGCCCTCAACTCGGTTGCCTCCGATGAGCACGTCAGCGCCCCCGTCACGGGCTTCGTTGACAAGACGTTCAACATTGTCAACGGCTTTCTGTTCAACCAGAGCAGAAATCTGTACACCGTCTTCAACGCCCGGACCAACCTTCATTGCCTGAACGCGCTCTACGAGACGCTTGCCGAGTTCATCAGCAACATCTTCATGCACAATAATACGGTTTGCTGCGGTGCAAGCCTGGCCGATATTGCGGAACTTCGCCGCGAGAATTCCTTCAACAGCTTTATCGAGGTCTGCGTCATCGAACACGACCAGTGGCGCATTGCCGCCGAGTTCCATAGACGTGCGCAGGACGTTCTGTGCTGCGGCTTCCATGAGCTTGACACCAACCGGGGTTGAGCCGGTGAAGCTGAGCTTGCGCAGGCGATCGTCTGAGAGCAGTCGGCTCGACTGCGCGCTTGACTTCGACGTCTGCACAACATTGACGACCCCCGCGGGCAGCCCCGCGTCTTCAAGCAACTGTTGGAAGTAGATGGTGGTCAGCGGAGTGAGCGCAGCCGGTTTAATCACAACCGTGCAGCCAGCGGCGAGCGCGGGCGCAATCTTGCGCGTAGCCATTGCGAGCGGGAAGTTCCACGGCGTGATGAAGTAGCAGGGCCCGACCGGACGCTTCGATACCACCATGTCACCGGTGCCTTCAGGGTTTGACCCGTAGCGACCGTTGATGCGAACAGCTTCTTCCGAGAACCAACGAAGGAATTCGCCGCCATAGGTAACTTCACCGCGAGCTTCTGGAAGAGGCTTACCCATTTCCAGCGTCATCAGCAGCGCGAATTCTTCGGCACGATCCTGGAGGAGCTCCCATGCCTTACGCAAAATGTTTGAGCGCTCTCGTGGGCTCGTTGCCGCCCACTCCGCTGATACGTTTACCGCACTGTCGAGTGCGCGCACTGCGTCATCGACTGTGGCGTCAGCAATAGTTTTGAGCAGTTCCCCACTCGCCGGGTCATATACGTCGAACGTGCGTCCTTCTGAGGATTCGACCCAGTCGCCGCCGATGGCGAGTTTATCTTGAACTTTGTTGAGTAGTTCGCTTGCCTGCGATGAGAGTGCCATAAGACATCCTTCCAGCGTTGTTTGAAAACCTTCCCCCGCCTGCGCAGGGCACCTGTTTAAGGTTACACGGTTGTGAATGGGTCCCAGCCGCGAGGGTTGAATGGTTCACCGTCTACGAAAACATGATTACGGTCGTTTTGGGTCGAGCGTTCTGTGGAACTCTCAGCGTCGTCTACGACGCCGATAATGTGAAAGCCGTCAGGCAGTGAGACATCAGGTGGGAAGGTGGCAAGCAGGCCATGGTCTTCTCCCCCGGTCAGCATGAACTCCAGCGACACGTGTTCGCCAGATTGTTGTTCAAAATGATGCCGGAGTTTGCCGCTATCGAAATTGATGACGACAGAACTCGCAATAGCGAGCCGGGCTGCATCAAGCGAGAGCCCGTCAGAGACATCCATCATCGCGGTTGCGCCCGCATATGCTGCCTGAGGACCTAAATGCAAGGGTGGATCCGGCGTAAGGTGCGCAGCGATAGACGCACGGTGTTGTTGTCTCAGGTCACAAGCAGTTTCTTGCGTACTCTGTGACAGCAGTGCGAGACCAAGCCCGCTTAGACCGAGATCACCCGCGTACGATATGACGTCTCCCGGGCGCGCCCCGCTGCGAAGTATGGGTTTCTGGGTATCAAGATCACCAATTGCTGTGACGGCGCCAATGAGCACAGGTGCGGTAGCGAGGTCGCCCCCTGCAATCGCACAGCCAGGAGCAAGAGAGTCACAGGCCTGCTGGAGACCTGTCGCAATATTTTGCAGCAGGCGCACGGGGGTATCTTTTGGGCATGCGAGAGAGACAGTGAGCGCCGTGGGCGTTGCGCCCATTGCCGCAACATCTGAGAGATTCACGGCAGCGAGTTTCCAGCCGAGCTCGGTGCCGGTGTGCCAGTCCAGGCAGAAATCTGGGCCTTCAATCATGGTGTCGCTCGTCACCACAATGTTGCCATTATTGTGTAGCACTGCAGCGTCATCACCTGGACCGACCGCAATCGCGCGCCCACCACGGAGTTCTCCGAGCACCGCTTGGAGAACGCTTTTTTCTCCGGCTTCACCTACAGTCTGTTCATGTTCCACATTCTCTACCGTAGCGTCAGATCATTCAGTATTGGTCGATATGCTGAAGGAGTGCAAAAGCGAGCTCTCCTCAACATCGGGGCAGTAGTGTCATCCGTTCTTATGGTCATCACACTTTCTGCATGTGCGGGAGATGTGCCGATGGAACCGGCCAAGAATTCAAATAATCCCGCGTGCGCAGACGTCACCGTCAGACTCCCGTCCGATATTTCCGGGTTCGACAAACGCGGTACTAATGCGCAAGCCACTGGCGCCTGGGGAAACCCCGATGTGATCATGTTGCGCTGCGGAATTGAACCGAGTGGTCCGACCACTGAGACCTGCGTGTCGGTTGACGGCGTTGACTGGATCGTCGACGATTCGCAAAAACCGAGTTATCGCTTTGAAGCATATGGGCGCTCACCAGGGCTCGAAGTGATTGTTAATTCTCAGCAAGTCAGCGGAACAGACGTTTTACTGGAACTCGCTCCGGTTGCGAATTTGCTTCCTCAAGAACGAAAATGCACGTCACTCAGTGAGACGATCGACGGTAACGAACTTCAACCTGAGAGCGAATAGAGTCATCTCACCGTTTCGAACGCAAGCTCAATAAGTTCGGTGATCAGGTCGGTATATTCCAGTCCCGATGCACGCCAGAGTTGCGGGAACATAGAAATCGGTGTGAACCCGGGAAGCGTATTAATCTCGTTGACCACCGGGCCTGATTCGGTGAGGAAGAAATCGACCCGAGCGTACCCCGCGCAACCGCTCTCTTCAAAAGCACGAACGGCCGTGTCACGCAGGCTCTGAAACTCGATATCCGTCACCTCCGCGGGCAAGACCACGTCTGCGCCAGCCGCCCCGAGATATTTTGCTTCAAAATCATAAAAATCACGACCGGTAAAAACGATCTCGCCGATCACACTACTGGTTCGCGGGCGCTGTCCTTTCCGGCCCTGCAGAACACCAATTTCGACCTCGCGGCCGACCACGCCTGATTCGAGCAACACTGAATGATCTTCTCGGAACGCAACTTCAAGGGCGTCTGCCAGCTCGGCCTTCTCAGTAATACGGCTGACACCAACACTCGACCCGGCACGAGCGGGTTTCACGAACAGCGGATAGGTGAGTCCCTCATCGAGTCCTTCGAGTAGGCCCGGTGAGTCCGCAAGTTGTGCCTGCGTAATGGTCCGCCATGGAGCCACCGCTATTCCTGCCTGCTGCAGCACTGTTTTTACCATGTGTTTGTCCATGCATAGTGCTGAGCCGAGTACTCCGCTGCCTACATATGGAATATCAGTGAGTTCGAGCAGTCCTTGAACGGTCCCGTCTTCACCGTAGGGGCCGTGCAGCATGGGGATGACCGCGTCAATATCACCGAGCGAAATCACCTGTCCGTTCTTGATGGCTCGCAGCTCACGTGATTCTACGGAATTCGGCCAAATGATTTCAGTGCCTGTGTGCAGTACTTCAGGCAGCGCAACGCCTTCAAGTGAAAAATCTGCGAGCGCTTCCTCAGGAACTTGCACCATTGAACCAGCTGTTGTAATACCGACGAGAACAACATCGAATCGTTCACGATTGATCGCATCGAGCACCCCTTTTGCGGTCACACAGCTGACACCGTGCTCACTCGAACGACCCCCAAACAGCAGGACGACTCGTTGCTGTGAACCTGCTCGTGCACTCAACGTTCTGATCCTCTCACCCAGTTTGTCAATCGGGTCCAGAAGCCCGGTTTCTTTTCTCGACCAATGCTGAGTTCACGCTTCGGTATAC
This sequence comes from Canibacter sp., assembly GCA_052085365.1. Taxonomy (GTDB): domain Bacteria; phylum Actinomycetota; class Actinomycetes; order Actinomycetales; family Microbacteriaceae; genus Canibacter. The sequence goes on from JBQDFP010000016.1 coordinate 39,750, forward strand.
CGTCTTCGGTTGCTAGGTGCGGGCCCAGGTCTTTCGGACGCAGCTTGCCGTCAAGCACCATCTGAACCTGATGCACAATGGGCATTTCGATTCCGCGTTGCTTGGCAAGCTTCAGAACTGGCTTCACTGAGGTAATTCCTTCGGCAACTTGGTTCAGCTGCTCTTTAGTTTCTTCCTGGGTGTAGCCCTGTCCAATCAGCCGGCCGGCAGTGCTGTTTCGTGACATTGGCGACTGGCAGGTCGTAATGAGGTCACCTAGGCCTGCTAGTCCCGTCAGAGTGGTCGGGTTCGCCCCTGACGCAACCGAAAATTCGGTCATCTCTGCGAGACCTCGAGTGATGATGGCCGCTTTTGTGTTTTCACCGTATCCGACACCGTCCACAATGCCGATCGCGAGCGCGATCAGGTTTTTGAGCACGCCACCGAGTTCAGTTCCTGTCACGTCGGTATTAATGTAGGTACGAAAATATGGGGTTGTGGTGGCAAGCGCAATTTCTTCAGCAATTGACAGGTCCACACAAGACGCAACAGCGCCTGTCGGCTGCTCTTTTGCGATCTCGAGCGCAATATTGGGGCCTGACACGACCGCAACCTGCTCAATGTCCCAGTCGATTGCATCGGTGATCACCTGGGACATCCGCATACCGGTTTTACGCTCGAGGCCCTTCACGAGGCTGACGATTATTGTGTTTTTATCGAGGTAGGGTTCAATATTTTTTAGATTCTCGCGCATGGTCTGGCTAGGGACCGCCATAAATACGAGACGAGCACCGGTGACCGCGTCTTTCAGATCATGGGTTGCGCGTAGCCCCTTGGGTAGGTTGATTCCCGGCAAGTATTTACCGTTTCGACGCGAAGTTTGAATCTCAGACGCAAGTTCGTGACGGCGCGCCCAAATTACAACATCGTTCCCAGCGTCAGTCAGAATTTTCGCAAATGTGCTCCCCCAACTACCTGCCCCGATAACCGCGACTTTATAGTTGGTGGATCCTGCAGCGTACTGTGACTTATCGGCATTACTGGTCAAAATCGTCCTGTTTCGCTTTGGTCATGCTTCAGCGGATCCCAGCGTTCAACGGGTGGCGTTATTCCGCGAAGTTGGGCTGCCAGCTTGGAAATTTCGTTCATGAGCTCTTCGGTCGCTTCGTTCAACATCTGTTGCGTGAGCGGCTTGTTTCTGAACCTGCTCAGATCGAACGGCTTGCCGACCGCCACCTCGATTGTTTTTCGAGGAAACGGTCGAATACCTTTGCCGTACCGCGGCATCAGTTCTTGGGAGCCCCAGTGCGCCATCGGGTAGAGCGGAATATCTGCTTCGAGCGCGAGTCGGACGGCGCCGGTCTTGCCACGCATCGGCCAGAGATCTGGGTCTCGGGTGAGCGTACCTTCTGGGTACACGATCACCCCAGCTTCACGTTTCACAATTTCACTCGCGGCCCCGATTGGGTTGCGTGAGCGTGGTTTGCTTCTGCTTGATCCACGCTCGACGGGTATTTGACCCGACTTTCGCATGATCCAGCCAATCACGGGTATCCGAAACAGGCTGGCTTTAGCCATGAATCGTGGTGCTCGACCAAGGTGCCAAATCGCGACGCCCACAGATATTGGGTCAATTTCGCTGAAGTGATTTGGCGCAACAATGAATGGGCCTGACGCTGGGAGACGAGATTCTGGCGTGTATCGGTAGCGTGTCATCACGCTCCACAGCGGCAGCACTGCTCCGGCAAGCACCCAAAAGATCGACGGCCGACGCTTTTCATCAGAGCTGCGGCCGCGAATCTTGACGGTGGTTCTCATGTCATTCATTATTGTCCAGCTTCAAGCCGCACACCAGAATACGCGCGGCGAATGGGTGAATTCACGCGCGTATTCTCGAGTAGCCAGCTAACCTTCGAAAACGAAATCAGCGCCGAGTAGACGCAGCTTCTCAATAAAGTTTTCGTAGCCACGAGAGATAATTCCAATATTCGTGACCTTTGACTGTCCCTCCGCAGTCAAAGCAGCGATAAGGTGACTGAAGCCGCCACGCAGGTCGGGTACTTCGATGTCTGCCCCATGCAGCGGCGTTGGGCCGGTAATCACTGCCGCTTGTTCGAAGTCCCGGCGTTTGACACGACGACGTTCATCCGCGAGCCCTTCTTTATGCACGACAATGTTTGCACCCATTTCGTTGAGAGCATCGGTGAACCCGAAACGATTTTCGTAGACCGTTTCGTGAATTGTTGAGACACCTTGTGCTTTGGTGAGAGCGACCACAAGTGGCTGCTGCCAGTCCGTCATGAACCCGGGATGGACATCAGTTTCGATGGTGACTGGTTTCAGCGGCTTACCTGCGTGCCAGAACCGAATACCATCATCGAAGACTTCAAATTCGCCGCCGACTTTGCGGTACACATTCAGGAAGGTCATCATCTCTTCCTGTTCGACACCACCAACGAACACGTCGCCTTCAGTAGCGAGTGCCGCTGCAGCCCAGCTTGCTGCTTCATTACGGTCGAAAATTGCGCGGTGGTTATACCCACCAAGCTCTTTCACACCTTCGATGAAGATGACTCGGTTGGGCTCCATACTGATAATTGCGCCCATTTTTTGCAGGATCGCCATAAGATCGATGATTTCGGGCTCAATTGCCGCGTTGCGTAGCTCAGTCTGCCCTTCAGCCAGCACCGCAGTGAGCAATACCTGTTCCGTCGCCCCGACTGAGGGGTACGGCAGTTCAATGTTTGCACCCTTCAGTCCGTTCGGTGCGGTCAGACTGATGCCACTAGGCAGTTTCTCTACGACAGCACCAAAGCGCCGGAGCGCGTCGAGGTGAAAATCGATGGGACGGTCACCAATGCGGCAGCCTCCCAGGTCAGGAATGAATGCTTCGCCGAGTCTGTGCAGCAGTGGACCACAGAAGAGTATGGGGATTCTTGATGACCCTGCGTGCGCGTCGATGTCTGCCTTATGGGCGACCTCGACGTTTGAGGGGTCAAGGTTCCATTCGCCTTCGTTTCCACGCGTGATAATGACGCCATGCAATGCAAGGAGTCCAGCGACAACGCGCACATCAGAAATATTTGGAACGTTACGCAGCACGGAGGGCTTATTTCCGAGCAGTGAAGCGACCATAGCTTTGGTGGCAAGGTTCTTCGCGCCGCGAACTTCGACACGTCCTTTGAGGGGACGGCCTCCGTTAATGATGATCTCGTCGGAGGTCAGTCCGACTCGTTCTCCGGCTTTTGCAGCGTCTTTTTTGAGACCCTGTTCTTCTTTGTTGCTCACGCACACACCTCTAGCGGGTAGTTGTTGGCATCCATGTAGGACGCTGGGATTCAAAGTCTGCAATGGCTTGTTCGTTACGCAGTGTTAACGAAATGTCATCGAGACCCTCCATTAATCTCCATCGAGTGTAGTCGTCGATGGTGAAAGAAACGTCGAGATCACCGACTGTAATCATTTTGTGTTCTAGGCTGACGGTGATCTCAATTCCAGGATGTTCTTCGAGAACCTTCCAGATTTGCTCAGTCTCATCTTCCGTGATCTGCGCCGCAAGTAGACCTTGCTTCCCAGCGTTTCCTCGAAAGATGTCACCGAATCGTGCTGAGATGACGACACGAAATCCGAAGTCTCGAAGCGCCCACACTGCGTGCTCTCGAGAGGATCCCGTACCAAAGTCAGGGCCGGCGACCAAGATCTGCGCATCGGAGTATGGCAGATTATTCAAGAAGAAGTCTGGGTCCTGTCTCCAGTGGTAAAACAGTGCATCTTCAAAACCACTTTTAGTGATCCGCTTCAAAAACTGTGCGGGCAGAATCTGATCGGTGTCAACGTTGGACATCTTGAGCGGAGCAGCAATCCCTGTGACCGTGGTGAATTTCTCCATGGTTACGCTCCCAACTTAAATGTCTCATGCACTGCTTCAGCCTCTGCTCGCTGCTGCGTGATATCAGCCTGGGTGGCAGTATGATCAATGCCGTTTTTCTCGTCTTGTTCTAAATCCCACGGGCTTGAAAGCGTACCGCGGATAGCCGTTGCGGCAGCAACTAGCGGGGACACCAGATGTGTTCTGCCCCCGTTACCTTGACGTCCTTCAAAGTTGCGGTTTGATGTGGAAGCACACCGTTCTTCCGGTGCGAGCTGGTCTGGATTCATTCCCAGGCACATCGAGCAGCCAGCGAAGCGCCATTCTCCGCCGAAGTCTTGGATGATTTCATGCAGCCCTTCCGCTTCAGCGTCAAGCCGCACTCGAGCGGAGCCCGGCACCACCATGAGTCGCAGTCCGTCGGCCTTTTTCTTGCCTGCAATGAGCCGAGTGAATTTCCGCAGGTCTTCGAGTCGACTGTTGGTGCAGGAGCCCATAAACACAGTGTCTACGGCAATGTCTTTCATACGGGTGCCCGGTTTAAGGCCCATATATTCAAGAGCGCGCTGGGCGGCCGCCTGATCGTTCTCGTCTTCGAACGTGTCTGGCGCCGGCACTGACTCGCTGAGGTTCACACCTTGACCTGGGTTCGTTCCCCACGTCACGAACGGTTCTAACTGGCTCGCGTCGATATCGACTTCGGCATCGAAGACAGCGCCCTCATCCGTAGGGAGCGTTTTCCAGTATTCAACGGCTTCGTCCCACTGCTCGCCTTTCGGTGCACGCTCACGTCCATAGACATAATCGAAGGTCGTTTGATCTGGTGCGATCATTCCGGCACGAGCGCCCGCTTCGATCGACATATTGCAGATCGTCATTCGGCCTTCCATGGACAAAGATCGAATAGTGGATCCGCGGTATTCAAGCACATACCCTTGGCCGCCACCGGTGCCAATCTTTGCGATGACAGCCAGAATAATATCTTTCGCGCTAACCCCTGGACGTAGTTCGCCTTCGACATTGATCGCCATCGTTTTGAACGGCTTCATTGGCAGGGTTTGTGTTGCAAAGACGTGTTCTACTTCGCTGGTGCCGATACCGAAGGCCATCGCTCCAAAGGCGCCGTGCGTCGACGTGTGGCTATCACCACACACGACAGTAATACCGGGCATTGTCAGGCCGAGTTGAGGTCCAACAATGTGAACAATTCCTTGTTCGGCGTCACCGAGCGGATGCGCACGCACACCAAATTCTTCAACATTTTTACGCAGCGTATCTATCTGCAAACGACTCGTCAGATCTTCGATTTTGCGCGTAATGTTCACAGTTGGAGTGTTGTGATCTTCAGTTGCAACTGTCAGATCTACCCGGCGCAGCGGCCGGTTCGCATTTCGTAAACCGTCGAATGCCTGTGGACTCGTGACTTCATGAATCAAATGCAGGTCGATATAAAGCAGATCAGGTTCGCCTTGTTCGCCGCGAACGACAGTATGAGCGTCCCACACTTTCTCTGCAAGAGTCCGCGGGCGGGAATTCTGATTTTGCGCTTGAAGCGGTTGCGCTGACATGTTTGCTGTTCTCCTCCACATTGGCTTGTGCACCGGCCACGAGAAAACTCCGCGACAGAGCAGGCCGGTCAGCTAAGCTCGTCACGGCAGCGAAGAAGTTGTTGTGCCGCAAACATAGCTGCATCTTACCACTGCAAGCGCAGAGGCAATCAAGAGTTAGCGATCAGTCATCGTCTTCTGGATTCGGGTGAGACCGTGCTCCAAACCTGGTGCGAGTTCCGGTCTCGCGCGCCGTGCGGCGCATTTTCATTAAACTGGCGACTGTCGAAACCAACATCGCGAAAACGATGAACCCGAGAGACGCCCAGGTGCTAATTTCAGGCGCCCACTCAACAGACTGGCCCCCGTTGATAAACGGAAGCTCGTTTTCATGCAGCGCGTGCAGGAAGAGCTTCACACCGATGAACGCCAGAATCGCGGCAATTCCAAAGTGAAGATATTCAAGCTTCTCGAGAAGTCCACCCAGCAGAAAATACAGTTGGCGCAATCCCATGAGCGCAAAAATATTTGCCGCGAACACAATGAATGGACTCTGAGTAATGCCGAATATTGCTGGGATTGAGTCAAGCGCGAACAAGACGTCTGTCGTTCCCAGTGCTAGCAGCACCAGCAAGAACGGGGTAATAAAACGCTTCCCGTCAATTCGTGTGGTGAGTTTTCCACCGTCATACTTATCTGAAACAGGGAAGACTCGTTTAATCAACCGAATGAACCACCCATCACCGGAGTCTTCATCGTCGCCCCCACGCACTTGGCCGATAGCTGTCCATACGAGCCACAAACCAAAGATGTAGAACACATACGAGAAATTTTCAATCAGTGCGGCGCCGGCGATAATAAATACTGCTCGGAAGATCAGTGCGAGCACGATACCAATCATGAGCGCACGCTGCTGGAAATCGTACGGGACAGCAAACCTGCCAAGAATCAGCACAAAAACAAAGAGGTTGTCAATAGACAAGCTGTATTCGGTAAGCCAACCGGCCAAGAATTCAACGCCGTGTTGCTGATCACCTAATAAGAACATGCAGCCCGCAAATAGCAAAGCAAGCAGCACGTAAAATCCAACCCAGAGGCTGGCCTCTCGCATCGTCGGCACGTGCGGGCGCCGAATAATTAACAGCAGATCCACCACGAGGATCACAACAAGAATGGTCATTGAGGAGATCTCAAACCACAGGGGAAGAGCCGAAGACATTGTTTCCTTTCAGGCAGCACACGGGGTCGCTGACAGCCTGAAGGTCTCTTCCCGACAAGTAGGTGTTTGCCGCGTTTACCCGGTTTCGCGACTGCGCAAAACGTATTGACGGATATAACGAGACGGAATACTCCCCTTCGCGGCGCTAGTCTAACAGCGTTTCACCGCGCGAGAGACCCTTGCAGTTTTCTCTCAGAATCAAAAGCATCATAGAATCTTGATGAAACTTTCGCACCGTTTGGGGCAGCAGACGTGTACGGGACCGTTGAGGTCGTGACACCGTCGTGTGGTTCGCCATTGTTCACCTATGGAAAGGATGCTCGGTGTCACCTACGAACCGATCCACGAAGTTTGCTCCAACCGGTACTGGTATTTATGCCGCAGCAACCGCAATTATGGCGGTTGTTCTGATTCTTTCTAACATTGGGGCGTCGAAGGGTGTGACCTTCGGCCCGGTCGTCACCGACGGTGGCTTCTTTTTATTCCCGGTCGCATACATTGTGGGCGACGTTGTGTCAGAAGTGTACGGCTGGAAAGCTTCCCGACGCGCAATCATCATTACCTTTGCACTCAGCATCTTCGCCGCGCTCTGCTATTGGATTGTCATTTGGCTCCCTGGAGCCGTTTGGTACGACGGTCAGGACGCCCTTGAACGTACGCTCGGGCCGGTGCCACTCATTGTGTTGGCGTCACTGCTCGGCTTTCTATGTGGTCAGCTCGCGAATGCTTGGGCTATGGTCCGTATGAAACGTAAGACTGGCGAGCGACTGCTGTTTGGACGCATCGCGGTTTCAACGCTCGTCGGTGAATTTCTCGACACTTTGGTGTTCTGTTCAATCGCCGCGGGAGTGATCGGCATCTCAGACGTGCCTACGTTTGTGAATTATGTAATGGTTGGCTTCATTTTCAAGTCCGCAGTCGAAGTCGTTCTTTCCCCCATCACTATGTGGGTGATGAATGTGGTGAAACGTCGCGAACCAGAATACGGAAGAGCTGCGTCTGCACAGCAGTAACTCGCTTGAGTATAGAAAGACGAAAATCCCTGCCGAGGCAGGGATTTTCTATTGGTGACCCCAGCGGGATTCGAACCCGCGTTACCGCCGTGAGAGGG
>JBQDFP010000017.1:0-39601 GCA_052085365.1 Canibacter sp.
TGAATTGGCCTGGTTCTTGTTCCGACCGGTTTCCCTGTCAGTCGGTCGGTGACAGAAGCGTCTCGGTTTCAGCGTAGTACGCCTGTTCGACCTCGATCGGAGTACGCATATCGAGTTCCCCGTGGAGCCGCTCATGGTTCCACCACCACACGTATTCGAGGGTCGCAAGCTCGACCTGCTCGACCGTCCGCCAGGGCCTTGCTGACGGATCAGTTCGGTCTTGTAGACCTTCATGGCGCCCAGCAGATCAACCAAGAAGCGACTCACGGCACCCAAGTAGCTGGTGAGCCACAGAGAGGAGCTCCGAGCACGACTTGATCTAGGTCAAGGCTGAGGCTCTGTCAACACAATAGTCTGGGTCGTGAAGGCCAGGAACCTCCTGGTCGATCCCCGTTTCGGGGTGAAGCGAAAGGACTCATCATGGCGAACGCTACTGACACCACCCACACTCTGCTGCGCGCCGAGGGTTTCTCGTGCCCGTCGTGCGTGACCAAGATCGAGAAGCAGGTCGGCAAGCTCGATGGCGTCGAGAACGTGACGGTGCACTTCGCCTCGGGTCGCGTTGAGATCGACCACGATGAGACAAGAAGTTCCGTCGACGATCTCATTGCTGCTGTCGATAAGGCCGGCTATAAGTCGAAGGCCTCCGCGTTCTAGCCAAACGGCTCCTAACGCACTAAGTTCACCAATTCGAAAGGCGGCACATTCGTGAACGCATTCCGTAAGTGGCGGTATGGCAACTGGTTCATTCCCGTTGTCTCGGGCCTCCTCATTCTCGTGTCGTTCGGCGTCGAAAAGCTCTTCGGCGGCAGCTGGAACGTCACGGTCGGTCCGCAATGGTGGATCGACGCTGGCGAACACGCCCACGGTTCTGGTCATGTGTTTACCCTTGCGAACGCGTTCATGCTCGCCGCAGCAATTGTCGCGGGGTACGGAATCGTCGTGAAGGCCGTCCGGGCACTGCTCGTAAAGTTCATCAGTATCGACCTGCTCGTATCGATTGCAGCGATCGGCGCGACACTCATCGGCAACTTCTGGGAAGCTGCCGCCGTGACGTTCCTCTTCGCGATCGGTCACGCACTCGAAGCCGGCACGATGAACAAGACCCGTGCAGCGCTCGCTGAGTTGGTCGCGGTGGCCCCCGACGTTGCAGTCGTGATGCGCGACGGTGAGCAGGTCGAGATCGCCGCACATCAGGTGCGCATGGGCGAGATCGTGCTCGTAAAGAACGGAGCGAAAGTTCCCGTCGACGGACAGGTCGTGTCAGGCACCGGAGCGATCGACGAGGCATCGATCACAGGTGAGTCGATCCCTGTCGAAAAGACGAAGTCAGATCACGTGTTTGCGGGCACGATCTCGCGGGGCGGATTCCTACAGGTCATGGCGACCGGCATCGGAGCCGACACGACGCTCGCGCGCATCATTCACCGTGTCGAAGAAGCGCAGGATGCGAAAGCGAAAACGCAGGCATTCATCGACCGATTCTCGAAGTGGTACACGCCCGCGGTGATGGTACTCGCGCTCGCGGCGGGCCTCCTCTCTGGTGACGTAGTGCTCGGCCTCACGTTGCTCGTGATCGGTTGCCCGGGCGCGCTCGTCATCTCGATTCCCGTGGCGATCGTAGCGGGAATCGGCCGCTCGGCCCGCAACGGGATTCTCATCAAGGGCGGCGAGTACCTCGAAACCTCGGCCAAGATCTCGGCCGTCGCAGTCGATAAGACGGGGACTCTCACCGAGGGCCGCCCGGTACTCACCGACATCGTTGTGCTCAATCCTGAAGCGGATCGGCGCGAGGTGCTTCGCTGGGCAGCCGCCGCAGAAGCAGGGTCCGAGCACCCACTTGCCCGCCCGATCCTCGACACCGCACGAGAAGAAGGAGTGGCACCCGAGGGCCTTCCGGGATCGGTCACACCGGTCGTGGGCAAGGGGATCGTGGCCGACGCTCACGGCAAGCGGGTACTCATCGGTAACGTGCCGCTGCTCGAACAGTACGGGATCGTGAACGACGCGGGGGCGGCTGTGGCTGCGAACAAACTGGCAGCGGCAGGCAAGACCCCCATGATTGTCGCGGTCGATGAGAGCGTGCTTGGCGTAATCGGTGTCGCAGATACGATCCGCGAGGATGCCCCCGAGATGATCAGGCGCTTGCACGCTGGCGGGGTGCAGAAGGTGGTGATGCTCACCGGAGATACGCGCCTTGTCGCCGAAGCCATCGGTGAGGCGGTCGGTATCGATGAGATCCATGCTTCGTTGCTACCCGAGGAAAAGCTCGACGCTGTCGCGCGGTTGCAGCGCGAGGGGCACACGGTCGCGATGGTGGGCGACGGCGTGAACGACGCCCCGGCCCTCGCGACCGCCGACATTGGTGTTGCCATGGGTGCAGCGGGCTCAGCGGTGGCCGTGGAGACGGCAGACATTGCCCTGATGGGCGACAACCTCTTGAAACTGCCCGAAGCAATCAGCCTCGCCAAACGCACCGTGAACGTCATGCGCCAGAACATCTGGATCGCGCTCATCACCGTTGTCGTGCTGCTCGTCGGGGTCTTCGCAGGGGGTGTCACGATGGCTATCGGCATGCTCGTGCACGAGGGATCGGTGCTCATCGTAATCCTCAACGCGATGCGCCTGCTGCGCAACACCCAAGGAGCCACTGCGTTGTCGAGGAGTGAACGCGCCCGAGCCGCACATGAAACAGGCCGCCCGGTCGAACCAGCCACGGCCCAGAGTTCATCCGAACTTCCATCTTGAGAAAGGACCACACACATGAGTCAGAACCAGTTCAGCGTCGGCGAGAAGGCGACGCACTTCATCATCGACGAGGTCGCGAAAGCAAACACGAATTTTCGTCAGGTGCTCTGGACGGGAAAGCATTCCCAACTCGTTGCGATGACGATTCCGGTGGGCGGGGAGATCGGCGACGAGGTGCATGACACCACCGACCAGTTGCTGAGTTTTGTGTCGGGCAGCGGAGAGGCCGACCTTGACGGCGAGACGCACACCGTTGATGCTGGCGACCTGTGCGCTGTCCCGGCCGGTACTCGCCACAACTTCCGCAACACTGGCGATGAGCCTTTGGTGCTCTACACCGTCTATTCACCTCCGGAGCACGCAATTGACGCGGAGTATGCCACGAAGGAAGTCGCTGATGCGGCAGAGGCTTCGGGTGAAGACGCTCCGCCACAGGCAACCACGTAAGTGTCACTCACCTGGAGAATGAGGGGAAGTCAATAATGTCGAAAGCGCTGGTCTTCGCCGCCTATGGCGGCCCAGAAACGCAGGAACTCGTTGAACGCACCGCTCCGACGCCTGGGCCTGGAGAGCTCGCGATCGAAGTGAAAGCGGCCGGGGTGAACCCTGCTGACTGGAAGATCCGTGCGGGGCAGATGGGCTCCCACTGGCCGCTTCCCGCACCGATGGGCCGAGAGGCCTCCGGTGTCGTCACCGCCGTAGGCGCAGAGGTCGAGAACTTCGCTGTCGGTGACATGGTGCTCGGCCTCGCGGCCAAAGGACAGGGAACGTTCGCGAAGCACACGGTGTTGGATGCGGCACAAACCGTCCAGAAGCCCGAAGAGCTTTCCTTTGCTGACGCTGCAGCACTGCCTGTCGCAGGGGCGACTGCGTATGACGTGACGCATCAGATCGAGCTGGAACCTGGTCAGACGATGCTGATTCTTGGCGCCGGAGGTGGGGTCGGGCTGATGGCGGCGCAGATCGGCAATGTGCACAAGTTCACGGTCATCGGTGTGGCCAGTGCAGCGAAGCAGGAACTGGTGGAGTCGACCGGTGCGACGTTCGTTGCCTCCGGGGAGGGTGCGGCTGACCGGGTGCGTGCCATCGCGCCGGAGGGTGTTGATGTGCTCATCGACCTGGTCGGTGGGCAGGCGCTTCGTGATCTCGCGGTCGTCGCCAAAGACCCGAGCGTCATCATCAGTACCGCAGACCCGACCACCGTGCAGCAACTCGGTGGCGTAGCGGTGGTGCGCACGCGTGAAGGGCTCGAGAAGGTCACCGGCGTCGCCCAGTACGGTCTCGTCGATCCGCAGGTGACGGACCGGTACAGTCTCGATCGGGCTGCGGAAGCCGTCGCCATGGTGGAGGCCGGGCACACTGCCGGCAAAGTGATCATCGAACCATGACCCAGCGGCCTGAGGCACCGACGGACGCCGTATTCACAGCAGCACGGACGTCTGATCCTGTGGCCTCAATACACCGGGTGGCCGATGCATACGGGTCGCCTGAGGTTGATATCGAGGGCATTCTCGGTGCCGAGATCTCACCGGATGACCCTGACCGTGCGGTCATCGAGCCGTGGGCCGCGGCAGTCGATGGCCCCATTCTCGATGTCGGCGCGGGTACCGGGCGTTGGACCGGTCACCTCGCACGCCTCGGACACACGGTGGAAGGGCTCGAGCCATCGGATCGCCTCATCACGATTGCCCGAGCCAGACATCCCGCGGTTGTGTTCCATCACGATTCCATCGAAGATCTCGCCCGTTGCGAGACCCGCTGGGGCGGGATCCTCGCCTGGTATTCGACCATTCACATGAGCTCAGAAGAGCTCCTACACGCGCTCGTAACACTGCGCACTCGGCTGGGTGACGGCGGATCGCTGCTGATGTCCTTTTTCGCGGGGCCGCGGCTAGAGGCATTCGACCATCCGATCGCCGCCGCATACCGGTGGCCGATGAACAAAATGGTCGAAGCCCTCACCCACGCCGGGTTCGAGGTGATCGGGCAGCGCTCGAACCCGCGGACGCCACACGCGTACATCACTGCACGCGCCACCCCTGGCTTCAGCTGAAGCGCGTGTGTTGTTCCACGAGTCGCCATACTAGAAGGGAAGGGAAGGATGCCGTTGGCTGTTTCAATCGATGTGGATGCTGATCCAGCAAATGATCTCTGCGTGGCCCGTGTACCACTGTTTCAAGGGCTCACACATGCGCAGCAAGTGGAGGTTGCGGGATTTGCACGTACCGTCCGATTAGACGCTGTCGAGCAGGCGTATACAGCAGGCTCGGATATGTCGCAGTTGATGGTGGTGCACACCGGTCAGGTGAAGATCGTTCGCACAAGTGCGGCTGGGCACGAGCAGGTGATCCGGGTCCTCGGGCCGGGCGACTTCATCGGAGAATCCGCGTTTCTCACCGGCACGAGACCCGATCACGCAGCAGAAGCGCTCGTGTATACCGAACTGTGCGTGTTCCGTCATGCCGATCTCGGGCGTCTCGTCGAGAAGCATCCGAGCATCGGGCTGCGCATGCTGCAAGGAGTGAGTCAGCGCTTGGATGATACTGAGGCGCGACTGGCTTCTGTCATCTTGGGAAACGTGAGCTCTCGTCTCGCCGATTACCTGCTCTCGCTCCCTGCGACGCCAGGGCCGCGAGGAGCCATCGACGTGACGTTGCCGCTCGCAAAGAAGGACATCGCTTCGCTCCTGTCCACGACACCAGAGTCCCTCAGTCGGCAACTTCGCAAACTCACCGACACCGGGGTGATCTCACAACAGGAACAGGGGCGGATCACGATCACTGATGTGACCGCGCTCACCGCACTCTCAACCCTCTCGAAGCGAGACTGAGAACAGCACCGTGCCAGCCCAGACCATCGCCCCACGTACCTCGGAAGCGTCACACGCAATGTCATCGACGGTGGAATTTCTTCGCAACCGCAAGCTCATGATGTTCGTGCTCGTCGGTTTGGCGACCGGGGTTATGCTCTGGCTGACCGGCGCAGAGATGGCTCTCGGGGTCACCGCATACTTGGTGCTCGGTATCGTGATCGTGATCACCGCGATCGACATGTTCAAAGATCTGATGCGCGGGCATTGGGGGCTCGACATTCTTGCGGTCATCGCCATGATCGCGACACTTGCCGTACAGGAATATGTCGCGGGGCTCATCATCGCGTTGATGCTCACCGGAGGGGAAGCACTCGAAGACCTCGCCGCTCGCCGCGCGAGCCGAGAACTCGACCAACTGTTGAACCGAGCCCCAGCATTCGCGGGTCGAATTCACCCGGTAACAGGTGAGGTCGAACGCATCGCGATCGAAGAGGTGAAAGTCGGCGACGAACTGCTGGTGCGCTCCTCAGAGATCCTCCCCGTCGACGGGGTGCTCCTATCGGATCACGCGACGATTGATGAATCATCCGTGACCGGTGAACCGATCCCGGTGAACTACCACGCGGGCGACCCACTGCTTTCTGGAACGGTCAACAGCACGACGAGCTTCACGATGCGCGCGCAGAAGGTGGCAGCCGATTCGAACTACGCCTCGATCGTACGGTTGGTCGAGGAGGCCGTGGACTCCCGGGCACCGATGGTGCGACTCGCCGACCGTTATGCGGTGCCGTTCACCATTGTGTCATTGCTGATTGCGGGCTTCGCGTGGTTTCTCAGCGGGGACCCGGTGCGGTTTGCCGAGGTGCTCGTCGTGGCGACGCCGTGCCCGCTGCTCATCGCCACCCCGGTCGCGTTTATGGGCGGGATGAGTTCCGCGGCAAAGCTCAACGTCATCATCAAAGACGGTGGCGTGTTAGAGGTGCTCGCCCGGGTCCGTGCAGTCGCATTCGACAAGACCGGCACCTTGACCGAAGGTAAAGCCGACGTCGTCGAGATTCACCCTGCTGCTCGCACCGTAGACGAGACGCTGCAGCTCGCGGCCGCCGCCGAGCAGTACTCCGTGCACGTGTTCGCCGATCCGATCGTGGCATCGGCACGCACACAGCAACTTGAGCTTCCCGAAGTGGTGACGGCCGACGAGGTGGCAACAAACGGTGTCCTCGCCTCCCTGGCAGACGGCACTTCCGTGCGAGTGGGCAAGCCCTCATTTATCGAAGAGGTGACCGGGCCCATCGATCGACCCGTACTCTCAGCTGGGGAGACGGCCGTCTACGTATCGGTCGGTGACGAGCTCGCCGGAGTGATCATCTTGTCCGACCCGATTCGTGAGCAGTCTGCAGACACGGTGTCCCGTCTTCGCCGAGCAGGCGTAGCCGAGATCGCGATGGTGACCGGTGATATCACGTCGACCGCGGAGTCTGTCGCACACGCGGTCGACATTCAGACGGTGCACGCTGAGACCACTCCCCAGACCAAGGTGCGGATTGTGCAGGCGATGCGGCCGAGACCCGTACTCATGGTCGGCGATGGGATCAATGATGCCCCGGTGCTGGCGGCCGCCGATGTCGGTGTTGCGATGGCGGGCAGGGGTGCAACGGTCGCGAGCGAGTCAGCAGCGGCGGTGATCACCTCGAACGACATCGCGCGAGTGGCAGATGTGGCCTATGTCTCGCGGCGCACGGTGCAGATCGCCCTGCAGTCGATCTGGATGGGCATCATCATCTCAGTCGGTTTGATGCTCGTCGCCGCATTCGGCTATTTGCCGGCGGTGGTGGGAGCGCTGCTGCAAGAGATTGTTGACCTTGTGGCCATTCTGTCGGCGCTCCGCGCGCTCCGAGCGCACCGGGGTGCGCGGCGCGAGGGCCCTGCTCGGCGGGAAGTGCCGGTAGGCTAACCCGCGAGGCCGACTCACACAGTCACGATCGGATCAGCCGGTTGACCGCGGCAGTGGACTCCTGAATCTTCTCGTGGGCGGCCTCGTCGCTAAGCTTGGCGGCATCGAGCACACAGTGCTTCAGGTGATCATCGAGCAGCCCCGTCGCCACCCCCTGCAGCGAGCGGGTGAGCGCACTGACCTGGGTCAGAATGTGGATACAGTACTGCTCTTCGTCGATCATGTTCGCGATGCCCCGGGCCAAACCTTCGATTCGTTTCATGCGCTGCAGGTAGCGCTTCTTATCGCCGATATACCCGTGGTGCGACGCGTGCGATTCAGTGGTTGACGACATGTGCTGATCCTGGGCTGCGTGAGGTCAGTTCGTGCGTTCGAGCACGGCGCGAGTGCTGGCTTCTGGACTGAGATCGATGCGGCGCAAGAGCTGGGCATTCAGCGCCACGACGATCGTCGACAGCGACATCAGAATCGCTCCGACCGACATCGGCAGCACGAACCCGACGCGGGCGAGCACCCCGGCGGCAAGCGGCACCGAAATCAAGTTGTACCCCGCCGCCCACCACAGGTTCTGTTTCATCTTGCGGTAGGCAGCACGTGAGAGTTCGATCACTGAGAGCACCGAACGCGGATCAGAGCTGGCGAGGATCACCCCTGCCGACGCGATCGCCACATCGGTGCCCGCCCCGATAGCGATACCAACATCGGCTTGCGCGAGGGCGGGGGCATCGTTGACGCCGTCGCCGACGGCTGATAGAAGTCCCATTTACCGCTGCTCTCGAGTGACGAGTCCCGCCTCGACGAGCAGTTTCATGTGGTGTGAAGCCCTGAGAGAAACCCCACCGAGATGCTCAGTCGAGAAGCTCCGCGAGCAGCGCTTCAACGCGTGCCTTGATCTCGTCGCGGATGGGTCTCACCGCATCGATACCCTGCCCTGCCGGATCCTCGAGTTTCCAATCCTCGTACCGTTTGCCGGGGAAGAACGGGCATGCGTCACCGCAGCCCATAGTGATTACGGCATCAGACGCCTGCACCGCTTCGGTCGTGAGGATCGTCGGCTGCTCAGCGGTGATGTCGATGCCGACTTCGCGCATCGCTTCAACTGCGACCGAGTTAATCATTTCCGCGGGCATCGAACCCGCAGAGCGTACCTCGACGCGGTCGCCGGCGAGTTCGCGCAGCCAACCGGCCGCCATTTGCGAGCGCCCGGCGTTGTGCACGCAGACGAAGAGTACGGTGGGCTTCTGTTCGGTGGTCATGTTGCGTCTTCTCTTCCAGTTCCGTCAGTGTGAGGTGAGGGTGTCGAGCAGTGTGCGCACGCGGGCTGCGATGTCGTCGCGAATCGCCTCAAGCTCTTCAGCGGAGGCGAGGGCGGGATCGCCGACGGCCCAGTCTTCGTAGCGGACCCCGGGAATGACCGGGCACACGTCGCCGCACCCCATGGTGACCACCACATCAGCCGCGCGTACAGCGTCATCGGTGAGCGGTTTTGGGAATCGCTCCTGCGCCTGGTCGCCCTCGATTTCTGTGAGGAGCGACTTGATACGTGGGTGCACGTCGGTTGCTGGGGTGGATCCTGCAGACCGTGCGAGGACCTTTCCACCCGAGAGCTGGTTGACGAGTGCTGCCGCGAGATGTGATCTGCCCGCGTTCTGCACGCATACGAAGAGCACCTGCGGGATCCCGTTTTCGTGGTTGCGGGTGAGATCTGTGAGCCGCTGTCTCGCGAAGCGCTCGGTCAGTGGAATGAGGTGTCGCGTCACCTTCGCCGAGCGTGCGAGGCTCGCGTACGACTCGCGGACGACGGTCACAACCAGGTCGCGACTAATCACGGCGTGTTCCGCGGCGAGCTCGTCCGCGAGGTGGGTGACACGTTCGTCGACGTTCTCTACCGGTTCGGCTGGCGTGTGGGAACACTCGTGCTCCTCAGGCGCCTCGGCGGCGAGCACTGCCGCGGGCGCGAACGACTCTAACAATGCTCTGACCGCCGCCTCTTGGGTGGGCTGTAGCCGGTAGTACACCCAGGTGCTGCGGCGCTCGGAGGTGAGGAGGCCGGTGTCTTTGAGTACTTTCAGGTGGTGTGAGATGGTCGGTTGCGACACGTCGCCGAGTTCGGCGAGGTCGCAGACGCAGGCCTCACCGCGCGGATCGGAGACGATCGCTGACAGCATACGCAAGCGCAGCGGGTCGGAGAGTGCCTTGAGCCGACTCGCCACGACGGTTGCGGCATCGATCCCGATCGGGTGTGACCCATCGGGTTCACAGGTGCGATCGGTGGGAGCGGGGATGGTGTTGCTCATGATGTCCTCACGGGTGTCTCGATCGCTACCGGGGCGTAGGGGTCGGTGTGAAACCAAGCGCGGGCAGCCCACAGCGACACATACACGAGACCCACCAGTACCGGCACCTCGATGAGTGGGCCGACGACACCGGCAAGGGCCTGCCCACTCGTGGCGCCGAAGGTGCCGATCGCAACCGCGATCGCGAGTTCAAAGTTGTTGCCCGCCGCGGTGAAAGCGAGCGAGGTGGATCGGGCATACCCCATGCCGAGCGCTTTGCCGAGCAGGAGACCCGCGAACCACATCACGCCGAAGTAGATGAAGAGCGGCAGTGCAATGCGTGCCACGTCGAGGGGGTTCGCGATGATCGCATCACCCTGGAGTGCGAAGAGCAGCACGATCGTGAAGAGGAGCCCGTACAGCGCCCACGGGCCGATAACAGGGAGAAAGGATACCTCGTACCAGTCCCGTCCTCGCCGCCGCTCCACGATCCGCCTGGAGGCGAACCCGGCGATCAGGGGGACCCCAAGGAAGACGAGCACGTTCAGCGCGATCTGCCAGACCGAGACCTCAAGGCCTTGCGTGTCGAGGCCGAGCCAGCCGGGCAGCACGGTCAGGTAGAACCAGCCGAGCAGCGCGAATGCGACCACCTGGAAGACGGAGTTGATGGCGACCAGCACCGCGGTCGCTTCCCGGTCGCCGCAGGCCAGATCGTTCCAGATCACGACCATCGCGATGCAGCGCGCGAGCCCGACGATGATGAGGCCGGTGCGGTACTCCGGCAGGTCGGGGAGGAAGAGCCACGCGAGCGTAAACATGACCGCGGGGCCAGCGATCCAATTCAGCAAAAGCGAAGAGATGAGGAGCCGTTTGTCGCCGGTGGCTGCCGCGACTTTGTCGTACCGAACCTTCGCGAGCACGGGGTACATCATGACGAGCAGCCCGATGCCGATCGGCACCGAGATACCGCCCACCTCGAGTCGGGCGAGGAAGTCGGAGAGAGCGGGAACGAAGCGCCCCAGTAGGAGGCCCACGACCATGGCGAGGCCGATCCACAGCGGCAACCACTTATCGAGCGTCGACATGCGTTTCGCAGTTGCCCGGGGTGGTGCAGTTAATGAGCCGCTTCCTTGATTCGACATTCTTCTATATTGGTGAGTATCGATGGCTGAAGCAACTTCTGGCGAAGGGGTTCATGCATTGCTCTTCCGTCGTTCACTTGCCGTTCACGAGGCGAGCGTACGACCGCCGTAGATCAGGCTTGCTGCGCGGGTGACGCCGCTACGCGGCAGTCGGGGCCGAGAATCTTGATGTCCATGTGTGTGACCTTTCGAGAGTGGATCTGCCAGCCAGTCGGCGCGATGGCCTTGGGGGCGGCTATCCAGCGATCGGGATGAGGTTGAAGATGAAAGCAGATGAGGAACGAGTAGCCCCATGAGCAGTAAAGTGATGCGAAGCTTGGGTGCGAAGGGATGTGGGCTCACTATTGATCTGACCGACAGTTTGGTTTCCACTCTCACCTCAACGAGCGGGAGGCCCGAGAGCGACTGTGCGCTTGTCGAGGAGGGCTTTATCTCAATTCATGGTCGAGGAGTTGGTGACAATTGCACCAGCTGCGATGAGTGAGATGCGCACCTGCTTGCGGTCTACACCGAGAGTGCGGGCGATCGCGCGCATCGAGATGCCGCCGCCGTGCAGCTTCACTACTTCAGCGGCCTCGTCGATCGTAAGCCCATGCTGACGGCGCACGACTTCCTGCCGGGTGAGGTGCTTCGAGACTGTCGCGCGGTGCACACCATACTTCTGAGCGAGATAGCCGACGCTGAGACCAGCGAGGTAATCATCGACGAGCCGGTCTGCTTCAGAGGGGGTGAGAAAGGTTTGAGGTTTCCCAATCCTCCTGACACAGGGCCCTCGAGCGTCCCGAATCGGGGTGTTATCGACCCGCTGAGACACCCGGTATACCCCTCGTTTCCAGCGTGATATCAACGTTTCTAGTGCGGGTCCGGGGTTTGAAAACTGTCTACGCAGGGACCCCAAAGAAATTTTGCCCTTCTGACGTTCGCGACAGGGGGCAAAATTTATATCTGAAACACATCGAGATTACCGGGCACATGTAGGCCCAGCCGCCTCGTATAGCTATTCGGGATGAATGTTTCCAAGAACAGCATCACCGTCGACACGATCTCCGTCCTCGGCTCGCTGATGCAGTACGCCTGAGATAGGCGCGCTAATAGCTACTTCCATCTTCATAGATTCAATACTCGCGATGTATTGACCAGATTCAACTGAAGTCCCGTCGTCGACGACCCAGCGTACGAAGGTTCCATTAAAAGGCGCAATGACGTCGCCCGCAGATCCACTCTCTTCCGGAGTAACCTCAGGGGTGGTCGTTCCATTAGCGCTCAATAGTTCCATAACCTGCGGAAGAACCCCGACTTTGCGGAGCTCGCCATCCACTTCAATGGAGAAACGTAACAAGTTTTGTTTCGGTGCCTCATCGTTCGCGTCACCAGTTGCAAACTCGGGCTCAAACTGGGTTTCGATCCACTTGGTATGCACTGAAAATTCTGCTTCATCGGTAAAAGCTTCACTGTGCACCATCTGTCGATGAAACGGTAGGAGCGTTGACACTCCGTGAATCACAAACTCGCGTAATGCTCGGCGTGAGCGTCGCAGTGCTTCATCACGATCTCTGCCCCAGACAATCAGCTTCGCCAGCAGTGAATCGAAACTCCCGGAGACACTGTTGCCGCGGCGAATACCGGAATCGATACGAACACCAGGACCCGAAGGTGCTGTAAATGTCGTGACGACACCTGGCGCAGGTAAGAACCCTAAAGTGGAGTCCTCGGCATTAATACGAAACTCAATTGCATGACCAAATGGTGTGACGCGATCAGGCACCGATACTGGCTCGCCCGCAGCAATTCTGAACTGTTCCACAACCAGGTCGATGCCCGTCGTCATCTCCGTGACCGGATGTTCAACCTGTAAGCGCGTATTCACCTCAAGAAATGAGAGAGTCCCGTCCGCACCGAGAAGAAACTCGACTGTGCCAACGCCAACATAATCCACCGCTTCGCATAACCGTGTTGCGGCGTCGGTTATTTTGAGCTGCTGTTTGTCAGTGAGACCTGGCGCGGGAGCCTCTTCAATCAGCTTCTGATTGCGTCGTTGAAGACTGCAGTCTCGTGTACCAAGAACCGCGACAGTTCCAAACGAGTCGGCGATCACTTGTGCCTCAATGTGACGTGGATTTTCGATAAATCGTTCAATAAGGCAGCTTCCGTCACCAAATGCTGCTTCAGCTTCACTGACTGCAGAACGGAACGCGGCGTCAATTTCCTTTTGTGAATGCACGACACGAAGGCCACGGCCTCCCCCGCCGTGTACTGCCTTAATCACAATGGGATACCCATGTGTCACAACAAAGTCAGTGATTTCATCAGTTCCCGATATTGGCTCGCCGGTCCCTGCAATAAGGGGTGCACCGATCTGTTGCGCAAGTCTGCGTGCACGAGCCTTATTACCCAGCAGCTCAATTGTTTCGGGACGCGGGCCAATCCATATGAAACCAGCTTCAATTACCTTCGCGGCGAATTCGGCACTTTCTGATAAGAAACCATAGCCCGGATGGATGGCGTCAACCTTCGCCTTCTGAGCACAGGAAATAATTTTGGTTATATTCAGGTAGGTTTCGCTCGGTGAGTCGCCATAGAGCGGCAGCGCATGATCCGCTTCGGAGACAAACGGCAGTTCGACATCGGAGTCGGCATAGACCGCTACGGCTCTGATTCCAAAGTCACGAGCGGCACGGATCACTCGCGACGCGATTTCGCCGCGATTCGCGATCAGAACTGACTGCAGTTTCATTCTCGATGCTCCTTCGCCATTTTGCTCCTGTTCGATCCGGTGTCACCTGTTCGTCGAAATGTGATGAATGCGCCAGGCGGAACCTGTGAAGCCAAGTCAACATCTTCGTCAAGAACAGTGGCAATCACAGGATAACCTCCGGTCACTGGGTGATCGGCGAGGAACACTGCCGGCTGACCGTCGCCTGCTATTTGAATTGCGCCGAGGGCGACCCCTTCACTTGGGAGCTGCATATCACGTTTATGTTTGGCCTGCAGAAGCGCTGGTCCATCAAGCCGAAGGCCGACGCGATCGCCCGTTTCAGTGACAAGCCACGTGGTCCGGAAGAAACGCTCAAGTTGCCCATGATCGAACCAGTCGTCTCTGGGTCCAGGCACCGCCCGAAGCACCAGAGTTTCGCCTTTTTTAGGAAGCTCACGCCTCTGCCCAAAGGGGAGTTTGTTTTCTGCTTCGGCAATCAGGGCCGCTGGCGAATCCCCAATGTAAATGCTGTCACCCGGCTGAAGTGGCCTATTACCGAGATCAGCCAGTGTGTCACCAGAAGAGCTTCCAAGCACTGTGGGCGCGTCAATGCCGCCACGCAGGGCCAGCAGACTCCGCACTCCAGACGTCGCAGCCGAAAGTCGCAGCGTTTGTCCCGCATCAATGCGGAACGCAGTTGCAATATCGCGCGCTACGGTGCCGGTACGCAGCTCTACAGTAATCTCTCGCTCAGCTCCCGTTATCGCAATAACTAAGGTGCGTTCAGCCCGCACGCTAAATTTCCCTTGACCGATCTCAAGGACTGCGCGGCCTGGGTCGTTGCCCACGAGCGTATTTGCTTCTGCGAGCGCAATACGATCTGCTGCTCCGGAGGCACCTACCCCAAGATGAGCGTAACCTGGCCTTCCAGCATCTTGAATTAACGTCTGCAGTCCCGAATCAATTACCGTGAGAGCAAGGACAGCTTCATCAGAGTCCGTCACGCGCGCTAGATTGGTCGTCGCTGTTTGTCTGCGACTCATAGTTTCGCCTTGGTTCCGTGTCGTCTGCTCAACAAAGCGAACGCGGCTTCCTGGTTGAAGAAGTGCGGGCGGAGTGCGCGACAAATCCCAGAGCAGTTGATCAGTGCGACCGATAATCTGCCATCCGCCAGGACTGCTACGCGGATAGATTCCAGTGAATTCGCCTGCCAATGCCACCGACCCTTCTGGAATACGTGTGCGTGGTGTGTCACGCCGCGGCACATGAAGAGCAGGGTCACCGCCGACAAGGTATGCGAAGCCTGGTGAGAAGCCGGTAAACGCTACTGTGTATTCTTGTGCCTGATGACGCCGGGTCACCTCCTCAATACTGAGGTGTGTAGTCTGTGCAACGTATTCAAGATCTTCACCGTTGTAGGTGATGGGAATTTCTACAAGCGGGCTTTCTTCAGGGGCGGTCCCAGCATTCTCATCAGCTAAATAAGTCGCCAGAACTTCTGAGAACTCTGCCTCAAAACCGGTTCGCTCTGCCGTATCGTGAAAGCCTACAAACACCGTTGTCGCAGCCGGAACGATCTGTTCAGCATGTAGTGTGTGCGACTCCTGAGCTGCACACAGTGCAGCATACGTATGTAGCACTTCCTTGAGATCTTCACACTCAATGAGGAGCCCGAGTGACCCGGCAGGACGCATGCTCAATGTCATCGCCACACACTCAATTCTGTATGAATGGGACCAGTGAAACGTCTGCTTCTTCCAGTGCTTTGCGCACAGCTTGTGCAACGTGCACGGCTCCCGGAGTGTCCCCGTGCACGCAGATTGATTGTGGATCGAGCGTGATGAGTGATCCATCTTGCGCAGATATCGTGCCGGTGGTGGCTAGTTGCACCATGCGGCTGCCGACGAGTGATGCATCGGTGAAGACCGATCCGTCTTCGTTGCGGGGAACAAGAGTCCCGTCGGGACGATATGCACGATCGGCAAATGCTTCTGAGACAACGTGCACCCCCGCGTTGTGTGCGAGTGCTTCTAGTGGCGTACCTGCAAGGCACATGAGTGCGAGTGAACTATCCACGCCTTGGAGTGCAGTTATAACGGCTTCGGCCTGTCGCCCGCCTCGAGCAATAGTGTTGTACAACGCACCATGTGGTTTAACATATGTGACTTGTGCTCCCGCGCGTCCAGCGAAGGCCTGTAACGCACCGATCTGGTACGTGATATCAGCTTCAAGATCCGCTGGGTCAACGTCCATATTTCGACGGCCAAAGCCGACGAGGTCTGGGTACGCAACATGTGCCCCAATATTGACGTCGTTTGCTGCGGCGGCACGTACGGTGCGGTTCATCGTGGCAGGGTCGCCCGCATGGAATCCGCAGGCAATATTTGCACTGGTCACAAGTTGGAGCATGGCGCGGTCTTCGGCAACCGACCACCGGCCGAAACTTTCACCAAGATCGCTATTGAGATCAATCCGCACCGTTTGCCCCTTTCTTCCTTCAGCTGTTGCTCAGCGTACCCCACGTCTTCGCGCACCTTCGAGAAGCAACCGTTCAATTGCATCGCCAAATTTCTGCATAGCAGACACTTCTGAAGTGTCGCCAAAATAATAAACTGACCATTCCTTCAGCTTCCCGAGCTTCGTTTCGTCATAGAGAGTTTCACGCAACACAGTCTCAAGATTTTCAAGGTCACCTGTCTTCAACCATTCGCAATCCGTCAGGTAACCTCGATTTGCAACTTCTGCCCGTTCAGACTCAGGCCGGGCAACCAATAGCGGCTTGCCAATAGCAAGCCGGTCATACAGCATTGCCGAAATGTCACAGACCACAAGTTCTGGACTCCTGAGTTGCCAGGTTAACTCCGCAGAGGTGTCATACATATGATGAGCTGACGGGTCCTCACTGTTCGCACGTTCGATACTTTTGAGAATACGCTCATGAGCTTGACGGTATTCGGAAGAATAGGTTCCGCTACGCGGATGCGGCCGATAAATGACTCGATACTTCGGGTGTTGCAGCAGCCACTGGACAAGTCGCTCACCATGAGTGACCACTGAACCGTAAGACATCGCCTGCAGGTCGCCTTCCCAGGTTGGGGCATACAGCACTGTCACACGACTATCGTCGGGATATGGCTGGACCCCTGTCATGAATTCCATCTGCGGACGACCGATCCGAACTGTCCTCTGCTCAACATCGTACCCCCACAGCGCATTCGAGAGGCGTTGGGCTGCGGCCTCACCGGCCACAAATGCATAATCGTATGCTTTGTGCTGACTACTCTCCATATAAGCTTTATCGCTTTCACCATGGTTGATGAACACGTCGCTCGGATTTGGGTAGCGCATCATCTGAAAGTTTCGATGATTCTGGTTGACGTACAGCACAACATCGAGAGGCTGCGTTTCTGCGATCGCTTCAAGGTCCACGATCCGTTGTGCGTAAGCGACATCCAGTCCGCTCTCTTCGAGCAGTATTTTGGCAGTTGCAGATTTACGCGCGACCACAAGCACTGGCCATTTCGTGTTGATTTCTCGAAGCGGCGCATACCATTGACGGATCTGGTACAAATTCACGGGGTCGTCTGCGAAGTGCACTGCGATCCGGTACCGATCAGTGAGTATTTCTGGCCCGTCGTAAGGCTCCGGTGGTCGTAACTTTTTAACACCGCGTCTGATCAGTCCAGCCCAATACACTAATTTGTTCCGAAATCGCATATACCATCCTCACAGCGTATGAATGTTCTGCAGCATCGGAATGAACATACGCTAGTCAGCTTTGTAAATAATGCCGTCCAACTGAAAGGAAGGTGCAAAACTGGGTACTGGCGGCCTGTTCGTCTGAACGCTCAGTGTTCCTGGAGGGGTATGCAAACGTGCTGAAACAGGACAACCGAATTTGCCTTACATGAAGGGCGGAAATCTAGACATGTGGAATAATCCCGATCTTGCGATCATTGGTTCTGGCTCTGGTAATAGCCTTATTACTCCGTACTGGGACGACAAACGAGTGACTCTAGTCGAAGCGCACCGACCTTTTGGAGGCACCTGTCTCAACGTTGGCTGTATCCCGACCAAAATGTTTGTTCGTACCGCTGAGACGGCACGAACCTCGAGCGATTCAGAACGCTTGAATGTATCGATGCACACTGACGCCGTCGACTGGGAAGGAGTGCGTGATCGCATTTTCGGTCGTATTGATCCTCTTGCTCAAAGTGGACGTAAATATCGGGGCCAGGACAATGCCAATGTTGAACTTGTGGAACAACACGCCACGCTCACAGGAGGAACCAGTTTCACGACTCCAGACGATCAGAAATTTCAGCCTCAGCAACTCGTTATTGCAGCGGGATCGAGACCGTTCCTTCCTGATATAGCTGGTATAGAACTACCGAACGTGCACACGTCCGACACAATAATGCGACTTCCAGAACAGCCGGAATCACTCATCATTGTTGGAGGTGGAGACGTCGCATGCGAATTTGCGAGTATCTTCTCCGGCCTCGGCACAAACGTCACCCAGGTGATTCGCGGACGTCGATTACTCAAACACCTCGACGACGAGATCAGTGAAGCGTTTACTGAAGAAGCGCGCACGAACTGGACGCTCATCACGGAACAGTCGCCGCTAGAAATTCAAGAACGTGACGGTTGCGCTTCCGTGTTGTTTGCACACTCAACTGACTCTAATTCAGAGGTGTCCAGAGTTTGCGCGGACACCGTTTTGATCGCTACTGGGCGTGTACCGAACACGGACTCGCTCGGAGCGCGAGCGGCGGGATTCGATCTGCACGATGATGGTCGTCTCAAGGTCGACGAATATATGCGAGTTCTCGCACAGGGCACCGCCGTTTCTGGAGTTTACGCGTTGGGTGACGTGTGCTCGAGCGAACAGCTCAAACATGTTGCGAACCACCAGGCACGCATTGTTAGCCACAATCTCGAACATCCTGATGATTTACGCGTTGACGGCCTTCTACCGGTTGTGGCGGCCACATTTACTCACCCTGAAGTGGCGAGTGTCGGGTTGACCGAGCATGCAGCAATTGAAGAAATTGGATCTGAGAACGTCACGGTGAATACTCAGATGTATTCTGATGTTGCCTATGGCTGGGCGCTAGAAGACCGCACAGGTCGATGCAAAGTGGTTGCCGATACAAGAACTGGCCAGATTTTGGGTGCCTCTGTGATGGGATACCAAGCGTCGAACATCATTCAACCGATTGTCATGGCAATGTCATTCGATGTGGATGCCTATACTGTCGCACGTGGACAGTACTGGCCTCACCCTGCGTTAAGCGAAGTCGTTGAAAACGCGCTCCTCGGGCTCAATGTTCCCGAAGGTGACGCGTTCTAACACGGCACTTGTCGCGGAGGCTTAGACGACCACGGTTTCTCTACTCGCAACGACTTCAGGCTGCGCAGCAACCTCGTCATGAGCGATAGCGCGATCAATCGTGAACTGCCCAAGCACCCGGGTTCCAATGTAGATCACCGAAGACTGCCCTGGTGCGACACCAACAAGCGGCTCGTCCACATCTACAATTATCTCGTGAGTTGCTTCGACTCGATGCTGTTCCGTTCGGTCATCCTCAGAGATCTCCACCAAACGTGCCGTTGCAGGAACAGTATCGCCGTGGGCACGGATCTGCACTTCACAACGGAACGCCTCTTGCATGTTGAACCCCGGCTCTCCTGTCAGAGAATATCTACCGCCAGCAATACGGCCAATTTCTAGCGCGTCTTTTGGTCCTACCACAACCTGATTTGAGACTGGACGGATTGAGAGCACGTAGCGAGGCTTCCCATCTGACGCGGGACGCCCAAGCTGCAAGCCACGACGCTGGCCCACGGTATATCCGTTCGCACCATCATGGCTGCCAACAACGTCACCAGATTGGTCTACAATTTCACCGGGTTCGCGATGCATGTGCTCATTCAACCATCCACGAGTGTCACCATCTGGAATAAAGCATATGTCGTAACTGTCAGGCTTTTGCGCGATCTGTATTCCACGCTCAGCAGCTTCAGCGCGTACCAGATCCTTTGACGGCGTATCCCCGAGCGGAAAATAGCAGTAGGCGAGCTGGTCCGCGCGCAACACACCAAGCACATACGACTGGTCTTTGGCTTCAGCACTCGCACGGTGCAGTTCACGCCCGTTCTCGCCGTCAATGAGCGTCGCGTAATGGCCGGTTGCTACTGCGTCAAATCCGAGGGCGATCGCCTTATCAAGCAGCGCTTCAAATTTGATCTTTTCGTTGCACCTCAGACACGGGTTTGGTGTCCTACCCGCTTCATATTCAGCGACGAAATCGTCTACGACGTCTGCTTTAAACCGATCGCTAAAGTCCCAAACATAAAAGGGGATGTCGAGCATATTTGCGACACGTCGGGCATCCATCGCATCTTCTACCGTACAACAGCCCCGGCTTCCAGTCCGGAGGGTCCCTGGCATGCGACTCAACGCCAAATGCACACCAACGACTTCGTGCCCGGCCTCCACGGCACGGGCTGCTGCCACAGCGCTATCAACGCCGCCACTCATCGCTGCTAAAACCTTCATTTGAGCTATTGTACGCGCTTCATGCAGTGTGCGAGTTAAGCCCAGCTTGACGTGCACGTTCTATTGCGCTGGGCAACGCTGTCAGCAGTGCATCCACTTCATCATCCCGGGTGTGTGAACTGAGTGTGAAACGTAGAGCACCGGCTGCTTCATCTTCGGGTAAGCCAATTGCGAGCATGACGTGTGAGACCTCGGTGACACCCGCGGTACACGCGGAACCGGTTGAAACCGATACGCCAGCAATATCGAGCATAAACAGGAGTGAATCCCCCTGACAGCCAGGAAACGTGAAGTGTGCATTTGCCGCAAGTCGAGCATCTTCCCCCGCAGTTTTAGGGTCAGGGCCTCGCAATATGGCACTTGGGTCAATTTCTCGAATTCCTGTAATGAGGCGATCGCGCAGCTCGCGCATACGTTGCAATCGCTTGGAATTTGGTTGGGCTTCTTGCATGGCAGCGGCAAAACCAACTGCGCCCGCGGTGTCCTGAGTGCCAGATCGGACTCGTTGCTGCGACCCACCATGAATGAGCGCCTCTGGCGTCCAGTCACGTCGGAGTATAAGTGCCCCTGAGGCTACCGGTCCCCCGATTTTGTGAGCCGAGAGGCTCAACGCCGCGGGCCGGGTTCCAAGAGTTGACAGGTCAACCTGTCCGAGCGCAGACACTGCATCTATATGAAGCGGAATACCTGCGGTGTCAGCAATCTCAGCGAGCCTTTCAACCGGCTGCACCGTACCTATCTCGTTATTCGCCCAAATCACCGAAGCTACTGCGATCTGTTCGGCACCGTACTGATCAATTGCGTTCTGCAATTCGTTCGGATGCAATACACCGAATTTGTCGAGCGGCATGAGGTGTATCTGAGCGTTCTGCGTTCGTTCAAGCCATGCTGCGGTATCAATCGTCGCATGGTGTTCACCTTCAGCAATGAGCACAACTGGACGAGTGCCTGTTGGATTGTTGCGTGCCCAGAAGAAACCTTTCAACGCAAGGTTGATTGATTCGGTTCCACCCGAGGTGAAAATCACTTCGCTTGACGTGACTTTCAACATATTCGCAATCGTTTCGCGCGCAGATTCAAGCACGTCACGGGCTTGCTGACCGTGGCCGTGTTGGGACGCGGGATTACCCACGGTTCGGAGCGCGTCAGTGTAGGCCGCCAACACTGTTTCTGGCATCGGCGAGGTTGCTGCGTGGTCTAAGTATGCTCGAGCCACAGTTAGTACAGAAGGTTCGCAAACTGTCGACGGGCCACCGAGACACGCGGATCATGGGCTCCTACAACTTCGAACAGTTCAAGTAGTCGGGTCTGAATCTTTTCGCGGTTCTCTTCCGTTGCTGCGGCAAAGAGATCAAGTACTCGCAAGAACCCGTCTTCCACGTGGCCTCCTGACACATCAAGGTCAGCGACAAGCAGCTGCGCATCAATGTCATCAGGATGAGACGCCGCAGTTTGTCGGACTTCTTCTGTTGTATGCCCTTGGAGCCGTTCAAGAAGCTTCACTTGCGCGAGCGCAGCCCGAGCTTCATCGTCTCGGGGATTCCGTTTCAGCACTGCTGCGTATTCTTCTGCAGCCTGAGCGAACTTTCCGTCATTCAGAGCTGCAAGTGCCGCCTCATGCTCTGGGTTTATTGGTTCTTCCGCCTCGGCAGCCGATTCCTCGTCGCCCGCAGGGGCGTCGAGATCTGGTGCACTCACTTCTCCAGTGATTCCTTGTGACTTGGCGAGTTCTAAGAGCTGACCAAACACTTCACGAATCTGTGGTTCGGCGGCTTCACCCTGAAAGAGTTGCACTGGTCGTCCAGCAACCAGTGCAACTACGAGTGGAACCGACTGTGCCTGAAAAGCTTGAACAAGCTGCGGGTTAGCGTCTGCGTTCACTTTACCGAGGGCAACTTTGCCTCGGCCTTCGCGTGTAATTTTTTCGAGAACTGGACCAAGCGTGCCACTGGGTCCGAGTTGTTCAGACCACAGCTCGATCACAACGGGAACCACCGAAGATAGCTGCACGGCAGCTTCCCAGTTCTGATCAGTGAGTTCAAATACAACCGATGGGATGTCTACGACACCGTTGTGATTTGCTGGGCCGGCTTGATTCGCTCCCGCAGCCGGTGAGTTCTGGGAGTTCCGGGAGTCTTGTGCGAGATGGCTGAGATCGATTCCGCCTCCGGGAATCTGTTCGGGCATGCCTGGGTTCATTGTTAGTCTGACGCTCCTACAAGTTCGCTCGTTGATCCGAGTAGCTGGATCGGATCATCTGAGCTTTTATTGGGTACGAAAAATAGCAGTTGATGCTCGACGTTCTGTACGATCTTTGCTTTCTTGCCGCTCATACCGGAGATTGCTTTCACAACATTTCCAACCGGAAGCTCTGAGCCTTCTTTAGCGGTTGTGACGCGGCTTTCCACAACGGTTGTTGCAACGAGCGCGCCACCTGCGCCGGTTGACAGCGCAACTGGCGCGGTATCGCTTTGCTGAGCCGATACCGAGTACGACGCTTCACCTTCTTGGTCTTCTAAACGACCCTGTTCGCCTTTCACCCAGTTTGCGCCGCCGCTCGTGAAGACCGGGTCCTCTCCGACATCAAAGTTCTTCGCTGCTTCATCCTCTTCGCCCTTGGTGAGAACCGTTGCATACGATTCACCGAGCTCTTCCGGCGGTAGCTTCAACGTGGAAATAGCATTATCAAGCACGGCGGTGCCTTCTTCAGCTGGCGCAGCTGAAGGCATATTGATGCCTCCGCGCAGATTAAAGATCCGGTTCACGGTGTAGCTCGACTGCGGCGTCTCCTGTTGAAGCATCAATCCCAAAGACGGGGAATTATCTTCAGTCTCTGTCGCTTCGTCACTGTCGACGGCCTCATCGTTTGTGCCCTCGTCAGCGTTCTCTTCCACATCTTCAAGCGTGGGTTCAGTCGCAGAGGAGGCAAGCGCGATGAAGATGGTGCGCGGCCACTGATCAGTGCTCTGGATCAGTTCGTAACCGAGACGTTCGTTCAGCAGAAATGGCGGAAGCACCGCATATTCGTCTTCAGCTTTACGAATCTTATAGTTCGCAGCGCGCTGTTTTAACGCATCACCAGAAAAGCGCTTCTTCAATTCGTCTGCGTCTAAATCCGAGTCAGCTTTAACTGCAGTGGTTGAGATTTCGTTCACGATACGTTCAAGCTGTTTGTCAGTAACCGGACTTGCCGCAACGTTTTCGTCATCCGTTTGCGCAGATTCTTCGGCCGCACGGTCGAACTGCGGCCAGTAACTTGGAGAACAACCGGTGAGTACCACTGCGCCCGCAAGAGTAAGCCCTACTAAACCTACGGTGCGCGCTCGACGTTCAGTTTTCACACTGCTCCCTTGTGCACTCGGGTGGATTGAGTCCACTTTCTTGCGTCGTTTCACCGAGTCTCGAATACCCAGGAGCGGTCCACGTCTGCCCCGTCGCGGACCAAGACCACGACGGTCACGATCGACCGCAATGATGTACAGCACGATACCCAGAGCAGCCAACACTCCGCCGACGCTCAATAACGGGCCTGCCCAGGGAGTGTAAATATTCCGCTCCCAAGAAATCGTGACCGGTGAGTTCACCGTCTCACCAGATTCGGTGCTCGCAATAAGTGCGGCCTGTCCAGGCTTAAGCTTCAGCTTTTGCGTAACTCCAGAGGTGTCCATAGCCGGAGCTTCGTCGATCCATAAATCGCTCCCCCGTGGATCTTGCCATTCAGGTTCTGCGACTTCTGCCTCAGTCGGCTCATCGGTCTCACCATTATCTGGCGTGTCGGCAGGGATATCCGTCGACTCGAGGTCACTTTCTTCGGAGGAATACGTCAACTGTGTGTATCCCACTGGCGCGAGCCAGGCTTCGATATCTCCGGCTTGGCCATATGCAACCATGACGTTCTTGCCTTGGATGCTAATGGATGGTGTCCCATTGCCTTTAGCGAGTTCCTCTTCAGTAATGAAGCCGTATTGCACATTGCTCAGTGCAGACGTCTGTACTGTGCTTTCGGTAGGTTCAGCAAAGAATGTCCGCTGCCCCAGACCCACAAACATGAGGATCGCTCCGAGCGCCAGCGACGCAATCGCCCAAAAATATCGCACGCGTGCCTGCCTCTACTATTCATTGATGAGCAAGAATTAAGCAAAGCTCCACTCTACCGGAAAAGACTCCCCAACCCCTGAATTATTCGTACAGCGAAAGCAACTATCCAGGCTCGTCACTTAGGATAAGCAGGTATCCTGGTTCGTACTCATCAGGGCATATTGACGGAGGCGTTTTGAGCGACATTGCATCGAATTTTTCAACATCACTTCGCGGCTACAACCGCGAGCAGGTCGATGCACACCTGGCTGAGCAAAGCCGACAATTGCAAACGCTGCAGGAGCATTTGAACTCAATGCAGCACGCGTATCAAACGTCTACGCAAGAGACTGAAGCGCAACGGCAACTCATTAGTGAGTTGCAAGAGCAGGTCGCAGAACTCGGCGAGAGTGGGTACTCCGGCCTGGGCTTGCGCGTGGAAAAGAGTTTGCAGGTCGCTGAAGACCATGCGCAACGACTCATTGCACAAGCTGACATTGATGCCGAACGCCTCAGAAAAGCAACTGAAGCGGAGTCGAAGCGCCTGCTCACCCAAGCTCAACAACGCGCCGATGAACTGCTCACTTCCGCAACCGAGCAAGCCGAAACAATGCTTTCTGGTGCCCGCAACGATGTGGCGGAACTCACCTCAAGTGCAAACTCCGAGCGTGAACGTCTTCTTTCCGAGTCACGACGTGCTGCTGAACTGACCAAGAGTTCGAGTGAGAGGGAGTCCTCAGACAGACGTGAACGCGCGGACCGCGAAGGTCGGGCTGCACTTGCCTCCGCACAGGCTGAGGCCGCGAGAATACTGGATGAGGCTCGCGAAGCAGCAGCTGAATTACAAGCTCAATCTGCACGCGAAGCCGCAAACTTTGCACGCAGTCAAGCTGAGAACGAGCGCGAACTGGAACGAGAACAAGCCCGAATCGTTCACGAGGCTGAACGTCAACGGGCAGAATTTGCTGCGCGTACTCAGCGAGAAGAGGCCGCGCTCAGTCAGCGTTTTTCTGAGCTGGAACGCACTCTTGAAACCGAGCATCGTGAACGTACAGCGGAGCTTGACTCCCGTGAACTCACCCAACGCGAACGTATCGAATCCGAACTCGCGCAGCATGAAGCTCTCATCGCACAGCAAACTCGCGAAACTCGCGAACGTATTTCGCAAGAGCTCAATGCTCACACAGAACGCCTTACAGCTGAGACTCAAGAACACGAAGCACGTCTTTCGCGTGAGCGTGAAGCGCTCGACGCAGAAATTCAGCGTCGCACTAAGAAGCTTGATGAAGAGCTCTCCACCGCTCGTGCACAGTTTGAAGCTGAGCTTAATGAGCGACGCGAGCACACGAACGCGCAGCTGAAAATAGATGCAGAACGTCAACGTTCAGAACTATATGCGGAACGGGAAGCGCAGAAAGAGTCTCTGGAGTTTGCGCGAGAATCCCACTCTGAACAGCTCCGCCGGGAACGTGATAGCCAGTCCGAATCCCTGCAGCATGAACGAAGCAGCCATGCGGAACAGCTCGCTCAAGACCTTGCTCAGCACACTGCAGCACTTTCACAAGAGAAGCAAACGCATGAAAGCGAACTGGAACGTGAGCGTGCGGAGCATTCTGAACGTATTTCTCGTGAAGCAGCTGAACATGAAGACCGAATTGCGCGCGAAGCACAAGATCACGTTGAACGGATCGCGCGTGAAACTGCGGAACACGAAGATCGCATTGCACGTGAATCAGCTGAACATGAAGCACGTTTGAGCCATGAAACCACTGAACATTTGGCGCATCTCGAACGTGAACGTAACGAAGCAAGCACCTCTCTTGAGGCCGAACGCACCGCAGTTGAGCATGAGCTTGAGCAAGCACGCGAGAGTCAACACTATGAGCTCGCCCAACTACGTGCGGCCCACGACGAATCAGTAGCCGCAGATCTCAACGCACATACTGAGCGTTTAGCCGATGAAATCACCCAACATCAGCATCGACTCATTAGCGAATCCGAGGCTCACCGGGCAAGAATTTCCCGGGAAGAATCTGCCCTCGCGGCACAGCTGAACGAACAGCGACGCAATCAAGAACATGAACTTGAGCGTCTCCGAGCTCAAACCGAACAAGAGCTCGATCAAACACGATCGAACCACGACGCTCAAATCCAGGCTGAACGTGATGCGTTCGAGGCGGCACAGATGGCCGAGAAGCAGGCGCATGATGAACGCCTGCGCATAGACCGTGACGATGCAGCTGCGCTACTGGCTGGACGTCGCGAAGCACTCGAACTTGAGATCGAACGTGCACGCGCGCAGCACGAATATGAGATTGCGCAAGAACGTGCTGAACACGACCGTGCACTTGCCACAGAACTTGAGCTACACAAAGAACGCCTGAGGACTGAGCAGGAAGCGGCTGAAGAGTCGATTCAGCACGAGGTTGAAAGCAAGCGCGCCGCAGTTACTGAAGAGACTGACCTGTTGCGCACGAGCACAGTGAACGAGCTCTCAGAGTTCCGTCACAGCGAAGAGACCGAACTCGCTAAGCTGCGCGCAGATACTGAAGACTTCGCGTCGTCAACTCGCGAGGCTATTGAACAGGACAAACGCGAATTTGATGCGGAACAGGCCGAGCGTCGCGATCGTCTTGAGCAAGAGTTACGAGAACGTTTTGAGTCAGCGAGTGCAGCCCATGACCAGGCGATAGAGCAGGCCCGGGCAGAACTTCAGGCACTCTTAGATCGTACTGAGATCGCTCGCGACGAGCTCCAGGTACTCAACACCGCAGCACAGCAAGAAGCTCGCGAGCTCAGAGTTGCAGCCGAGAAGAACGCCGCAGAAATAGTTGCCGAAGCAGAACGTCGCGCCCACGTCACGTTTACGAGCGCCGAGAACCGGGCCGAGCAGGTCCTTGCGGCTGCTGAAGACCGAATGAATCAACTCAAAGTTGAACGCGGAGCTGTCGCTCGTTACTTTGAATCCCTCGGCGAAGTGATTTCAAACGCACAGAAGATGTCTTCGGCTACCAGCCGTGTCACTGACACACCGGTGGCCCTCCCAGATTCGCCGAAGGCTGACAGCAGCTCAGATGACACCGTGCAAATCAAGGCACAGAAGTCCAACTCAAACTCGAAGCACGGAAACGTATAAAATATGACCATTATTGCTGCTTCAGACGGCTCAGCATTGGGAAACCCTGGACCTGCTGGTTGGGCATGGGTGATCAGTGACGATCAGTGGCGTGCGGGAGGGTGGCCGCAAGCGACAAATAATCAAGCCGAAATCATGGCAGTCATTGATCTCTTGCATGCCACGAAGCATATTCCTGACGAGCCTCTCCACGTGTTGTGTGACAGTCAGTACGTGATTAACTCGGTGACGAAATGGATGCCAGGCTGGAAACGTAAAGGCTGGCGAAAAGCAGACGGGAAGCCCGTCTTAAATCGAGAGATGCTTGAACAACTTGACGCTGCTCTTACGAGTAGAATCGTGACCTTCGAGTGGGTCAAAGGACATGCGGGGCATCCACTTAACGAGGCCGCCGACACGCGAGCTCGAGATGTTGCAACTGCGTTCCAGCGAGGCATACCACCAACTACTGGCCCGGGGTTTCATCAAGATTCAGTCACTGCTCGTGACCCGCTTCGCACCGAGGTCTCACAGGCTGACCCAGCCGCAAGACTTTTCTAACGTTAGTTCAACTTCCAGCAATACTGATGCCAGTGACGCCTGTCACGTGCGGAGGCTTCTGAGCCGAAGAGGCCTTCTGCCTCCCACACGACGATATGGGCAAACCCAGGTTCAATTGCGTTTGCACATCCGGGGCACCGGTACTCTTTCACCGCACGCGAGGCTGGAATATCTCGTACGAACCATAATTTCCCGCGTCGATTTTCTTGTCGCGCCCCGCCAAAAGCTAGGTGGGAAACGTCACGCGGACTCTCAGTTCGGCGGTGTCGAGGCCTTCGCGGCACCGTTAGTACCAGCCGTTGGACTCAGAGTGTCCCCAAGCTGCGCATGGCGAACCGTAACGACCTTGGATATACCCGAGCCCCCAACGGATCTGAGTATCAGCGTTCGTTTGCCAATCCGAGCCGGCATCAGCCATTTTGTTTCCGGGGAGAGCCTGTGGAATTCCATACGCACCGCTGCCCGGGTTCTCGGCGTACACATTCCAACCTGATTCACGGTCCCAGAGGGCCACAAGGCAATCAAATTCAGCGCCAGAGCCGACGTACTTCTGAGCAATTGCTTGCGCACTCCCCGGATCAGGGGTGCCACTCGCAGGTGCTCCGCTCGGAGCTTCTTCCTCTGCGCTGTCGTCAGCAGGCTCCTCTTCGGGCACCGGTTCCTTCTTCCGGACAGGAATTTCGTCAACTGTGACCGAAGGCAGCGTGAAATCGCTGTCAGCGGAGGCCTCTGCCATGAGCTCCTGATTCATAACCTCGCCACGGGCCAACGGAGTTACTTCTGCCGAAGCTTGTGGCACTGAAAGCGGGGCGACAATACAGACTCCTGCGACACCAATAGCCGAGGCTGCTGCGAGGAGTGTTTTCGTCCAACTGGACAGTGACGTGCGGGGGTTCGCGTTAGTTGAAATACTCACAATGTAACGATTGTATCTCAGACTCGACACTTTTTGGTTACATTAGCTGAGAATTGCCAGTCCGGCCTCAAAACACAATCCCCTCGGCGATTCAGCGTTCGGAAAGCAACAGTTCAACGACTGCATCGAGAAACGCATCCACCTGCGCTTCATCGTAGCCGCGCCATTCAGAATGGAAGACTGCTTCTCGCACAACACTCGGGTTCATCGAAGTCACACCTGACAGCGCATCCGAGATTCTGTCAATAAACGCGTCAACCTGGGATCTCCGGTACCCACTGGCAAGAATTCCACGGCGCCTGAAACGACTTCCCTTATTACGAGAAGCCCGTGCTTGCACATCGTGCCCAAGCTCTTTTAGCGCAGCACGCCACTGCTCACCATCGTGTTCACGCAAATAACCACGACGTTCGCGTTCGAAAAATACATCCTCAAGACGATCGAGAGCAGCATCGACGTAACGTGGAGCGTAGCCAGTGCGTCGTAGTGAGAAGGCCGTGTTTCTCACTGTTTCTGAGGTCACCCGCTGAGAACCTGTCAGTTCACCATCATAGGTTTCACGGGCTCGCTCGAGAAAATGATCAACCTCGTCCTGGTCATATCCACGTTGCCTCTTTTGAGCCAGGGGGAATGCTGGCTGACTCTCTTCAGACTGTGGTTTCTGCGGATCGCTCATGTAAATACTCCGAACGCTAGGCCAATCCCGTACACCCCAATAATCGAGGGCAGAATCGAATCAAGCCGATCTAGCAGTCCCCCATGTCCGGGCACCCAAGAGCTCATATCCTTAATTCCTAAGCTTCGCTTGATGAGTGATTCTCCCAGGTCGCCAAACGTTGCAAGCACAAGAATTACCAGTCCGAGGATGAGCCCAATCCACCACGGCATCTGCAGCAGAAATACGGCGGCCAAGATCGCTGCAATCGCACTCGCAATGGTTCCGCCCACAAGCCCTTCCCAGGTCTTCCCTGGACTCACACGAGGCGCCATTTTATGTTTGCCCATAGTGATACCGGCAACATAGGCGCCGGTATCAACGCAGACGACTACTAACACGAGCGTAAAGATCCACCACTCACCACGCTCCCCTTGCCGCACCAAGAGTGCCATCCCGATCAAGAACGGAATGTACACAAGGCAAAATAGTCCTGCGAGGACATCGGTAACCAGGGTGCGCCAGGGCACCACGAAGCTTGGAATCAACCCCTCAATTAGCCGCCAAATTACCAAAAGGGCAGAGCCGAAGAACAGGCTCACGATCAATCCATCTGCACCGTAGAGCCACGCACCCAGGATGATGATGACGGACGATACCGAAACACCGACGCGTGGTACACGTAAGCCGGAGCCTCGCATAGCGCTTGCAAGCTCAATGCTGCAGGCAATGCTGAGAGCCACCGCCAGGATCGTGAGCAACGGCGCCCAAACAAACAGAGACACCAGAAATACGGCGGCGAAGATAAGCCCTGACGCAAACGCAAAAACAAGATTTCGGCCGGCCCGAGCGGTCACTGCCGCATTTTTCGCCTCTATGCGGGCACGCCGAGCATCAAGCTGCGCACGCAACTCTTCTCTCCGGCCCAATCTCGGCATCGACGTTAGACCTCGAGAAGCTCAGATTCTTTACCGGCAAGCGCTTCATCAATTTGGTCGATGAAGCCTTTGGTGATCGCTTCAAGCTCTTTTTCACCGCGTGCAACATCGTCTTCGCCAAGATCCGCCTTCAAGGAGTCAAGATCGTCCTTTGCTTTACGACGTGAGCCGCGCACTGCGACCCGACCCTCTTCTGCACGTGCTTTCACAATCTTGACGTAGTCACGGCGGCGCTCTTCGGTGAGCTCCGGCAGGGTTACTCGAATAACGTTTCCATCATTGCTCGGGTTCACACCAAGGTTGGGCATATCCCGAATTGCTTGCTCAATCTCACGCATCGCTCCTTTGTCGTATGGGGTGATGACAAGGCTCCGTGCGTCTTGGTTCTGTACGGAGGCAAGCTGTGGCAGCGGTGTCGCGGTACCGTAGTAATCCACCATGACCCCCTGCAGTAGCGCAGGATTCGCCCGCCCGGTACGGACAGTCGCGAAGTTCTCACGGACCGCTTCTACGGCTTTCATCATTCGGTCTTTTGTCTCGGCAAGTACAGCGTCAATCACGGTTGCTCCGTTCGTTGGGTTGCTTCGTTCAGCATATAGCTAGTTTTTGAGGGATGGATCCGCGATATCGCTACGCACTTCACCGTAACGGTCGCGTTATCCACCTACGAATCATGCGTGGACGAGCGTCCCCAGTGATTCGCCTTGAATTGCGCGAGTGACGTTGCCTTCGGGCTCCATTCCAAACACGCGCATCGGCATATTGTTGTCCATGCAGAGACTAAAGGAAGTGGAATCGACTACTTTAAGGCCCCGCTGCAGTGCATCGTTGTACGTGATTGAATCAATACGTTCAGCATCTTCATGTGTACGTGGATCCGCTGTATAGACGCCGTCGACGCCATTCTTTGCGACAAGAACTTCGTCGGCACGTATTTCGAGAGCACGCTGGGCCGCGACCGTGTCAGTTGAGAAATATGGCAAACCTGCGCCCGCACCAAACACAACCACGCGACCTTTTTCTAGGTGTCGAATTGCTCTGAGCGGAATGTAGGTTTCCGCAACTTGCGTCATTGTGATTGCTGACTGTACACGGCTGGATACTCCAGCCTGTTCCAGAAAGTCTTGTAGGGCGAGGGCATTCATGACGGTTCCGAGCATCCCCATGTAGTCTGCGCGGGCCCGATCCATCCCGCGTTGGGAGAGCTCTGCACCACGGAAGAAGTTCCCACCGCCGACGACAACTGCAACTTCCGCGTCGTCCAGTCCAGCCGCAATATCTCGCGCTATACCACTGACTACGTCAGGGTTTACACCTAACGAACCTCCCCCAAATGCCTCGCCCGAAAGTTTGAGAAGGACTCGGCGCTTCGCAGCAGATTCAGTCATATAAACTCCTTTTTTGCGTCTTCATCAAGCGTAGCAAGTCATTCCCACAAAACCGCGCTAGACATAGAACTGGACCCGAGGAGCACTTAGGCACCCCGGGTCCAGTTAGAAATCGTTACGCTCCTACTTTGAAGCGTGCGAAGCCGTTGATGGTCAGTCCTGCTGCGTCAACAACTTGCTTTACAGTTTGCTTGTTGTCACGTGCGTAGGGCTGTTCCAGCAGTGCCACGTTTTTGAAGTATCCGGTCAAACGACCTTCAATAATCTTCGGAAGCGCGGCTTCTGGCTTGCCTTCGTTCTTTGCGATCTCAGTAACGATCTCGCGTTCCTTGTCTACTTCTTCTGCAGGAACATCTTCCCGGCTGAGGTAGCTGGGGTCTGCGAATGAGACGTGCTGCGCAATTGCGCGTGCAGTGTCGTCGTCTTCGCCTGAGTAGGAAACGACAACGCCAACCTGCGGAGGTAGATCCTTTGAGGTGCGGTGCAGGTAGACAGCGAACTTTTCGCCTTCAAGAACTGCGACACGACCGAGTTGAATCTTCTCGCCAATGATTGCTGACTCATCGGTGATGATGTCCGCAACAGTCTTGCCTTCAAGGCTCGCAGCAAGTGCTTCTTCTACGTTATTTGCGCCGGCGTTGTTGATTGCGTCTTTCACGCGCTCACCCAGGGCGACAAACTTTTCGTTTTTCGCAACAAAGTCGGTTTCGCATGCAAGATCAATCATCGTTGCGCGGCCGTTGCCTTCTGCAACTGCAATCAAGCCTTCGGTCGTGTCGCGGCCTTCACGCTTCGCCACGCCTTTTGCGCCCTTCAAACGAAGGATTTCGATTGCTTTCTCGACATCGCCTTCAGCTTCTACAAGCGCGTTCTTACTATCGAGCATGCCAGCGCCAAGACGCTCGCGAAGCTCTTTCACAGCAGCCATGCTTACGGCAGCCATTTTGACTCCTTAGGGTCGGATAAAACTCAGTGCTCTACTTCGCGTCA
This sequence comes from Canibacter sp., assembly GCA_052085365.1. Classification (GTDB taxonomy): domain Bacteria; phylum Actinomycetota; class Actinomycetes; order Actinomycetales; family Microbacteriaceae; genus Canibacter. The sequence goes on from JBQDFP010000017.1 coordinate 32,833, forward strand.
GCGGAAGCTTCTTCAGTCTTTTCAGCTTCTTTTGCATCGGCGGAAGCTTCTTCAGCTTTTTCAGCCTTTTCAGCTTCAGCAGGAGCTTCTTCTTTTTTCTCTTCAGCTGCGTCTTCGCTCTTTTCAGCGTTCAGCAGTTCAACTTCCCACTCAGCCAGGGGCTCAGCCTCTGCTTCGCCTTCTGCAGGCTTCTGGTGACGCTCAATCATTCCCTCTGCCGCAGCATCTGCTACCAAGCGGGTGAGCAGAGCAGCTGAACGGATTGAGTCATCGTTACCAGGAATCGGGTACGTGACGTCATCGGGGTCGCAGTTGGTATCGAGGATGGCAATGACAGGAATACCCAGCTTCTTCGCCTCATCAATTGCGAGGTGTTCTTTGTTGGTGTCAACCACCCAAAGAGCTGAAGGAGTCTTGCTCATATTGCGGATACCGCCGAGTGACTTCTGCAGTTTTTCAAGCTCACGGCTCTTAAGCAACAGTTCCTTCTTTGTTAGACCGCTGGTCCCACCCTCGTAGTCGAGCTCTTCGAGCTCTTTCATACGTTCGAGGCGACCCGTAACGGTCTGGAAGTTCGTGAGCAAACCACCGAGCCAGCGCTGGTTCACGTACGGCTGGTTGACTCGACTGGCCTGCTCAACGATTGATTCCTGGGCCTGTTTCTTGGTACCAACGAAAAGAATCTGGCCACCACGAGCAACAGTGTTCTTCACGAACTCGTAAGCCTCATCGATGTATTTGAGCGACTGCTGCAAATCAATAATGTAGATGCCGGAACGTTCAGTGAAGATGAAACGCTTCATCTTGGGGTTCCAGCGGCGGGTCTGGTGTCCAAAGTGCACACCAGCGTCGAGCAGCTGGCGAATGGTTACGACGGCCATGGCCGTTCTCCTTGTCCTGCGCATATGCGCAAATTGCGGTTGCTTTCACAGTAGTCACGGGTGTGATCTGCGATTCCTGGTGCTCTGGCCTCGTACCACTTCCCACTTAGCGAATACTTTCACTGAGCGCAAAGACCGTTGGCTTGAGGCCGCGCGTGAGCACGCGAAGTCACCTCACAGAGGTGCTAGATCAATCGTACCATGCTGATCAACATCCATTCAGCTATCCCGAGCTGACGCATCGATTGAATTTATGAGAGTTCATTCACAGATTTCGAACATGCGAATGATCCACTGTGACTTCTGCGAAGAATCAATTTATGCGAAACGAAGTCTTGAAACTTTTCGATCGTATCCGGCGACACCGAACATCCATTCAAATCCCTATCAAACGGATGGCCTTCTGTGTTGGAGCCTGCTGCGCCGTTTATCTCGCTTCAATGGTACTCACTGCAGCGGCAGAGCCTCCCCCGAGATGGGGACACTTGTGCGAATCAGGCATGCGCGTAGCGCGTGCATTTGAACGACCCGCGACGAAGTACTCAGCTGGCCACCGTGGTGTGGACCTTCCGCTTACTTCCTGTCCTTTAGTTTTAGCTCCGGCCTCGGGCACAGTGACATTTTCAGGCATGGTGGTGGACCGACCGCTCATTTCAGTGAGAACGGATGTCAACACGATTTATTCAATCGAGGCAATCGAGACGGAACTGAAGGCGGGAGATGCCGTGAGGGCCGGTGAGACATTAGGGAAAGCTGTCAAAAGTTCACACTGTGTTACGGGTTGCGTGCACTTTGGTGTTCGCGTTGCCGGCGAGTATGTCAACCCACTGTGGTATTTCTTCACGAGACCGGTCCTCTTGCCCTGGTAGGCACTCCATCACCAGGCACCTTTCACAGCATCCACGCAAGCACTACAGTGATAGGAATACACAACGGAGTGATTATTTTGGACGCTGACGTCATCATTGTTGGAGCCGGTCTCGCAGGACTTGTCGCTGCTCGAGAAGCACACCGCGCTGGTTTGCGAACGATTATTCTGGAGCAAGAGTCAGAACAAAACCTCGGCGGACAAGCTTGGTGGTCATTTGGTGGTTTGTTTCTCGTAGATACCCCTGAGCAGCGACGTTTCGGAATTCGAGATTCTTTCGATCTGGCTTGGCAAGACTGGCAGGGAAGCGCTGCATGGGACCGTCTTGACGAGGCGGGCGCCGAGGACTTCTGGGCACAACAGTGGGGTAAAGCGTATGTCGAATTTGCCTCTGGTGAGAAACGTAATCTACTGAGACAGTTGCAAATCGATTTGACCCCCATCGTTGGCTGGGCTGAGCTGGGCGACCTGCAGCCCGGAGGACACGGGAACTCGGTGCCAAGATTCCATATTCCGTGGGGCACTGGAACTGGCGTGGTACGCCCTTTCATAGAGGACCTTGCGCGCGCCGTTGAAAGCGGCAGCACCTACGTTCGGTATCGGCATCGCCTTGACCGCATCATCATGCAAAACGGAAGAGTCGCAGGCGTGCAAGGTTCGGTACTCGTTACTTCAAACAGCTCACGTGGCGTCGCTAGTAGCCGCAAGACTAATGATGAGTTTGAGTTGTATGCTGAGCAGGTTGTGATAACTACCGGTGGCATCGGTGGAAACCATGATCTCGTACGTCAGCACTGGCCGGCTCGTTTAGGCCAGCCACCAACTTCCATGGTTACTGGAGTTCCGGCATACGTTGACGGGCGTGGTATACGCATCTCAAATGAGGCGGGCGCACGTCTTGTCAATCAAGACCGTATGTGGCATTACACCGAGGGTGTGAGAAATTGGGCGCCCGTTTGGCCTAACCATGCGATTCGCATTCTTCCTGGACCGTCTCCCCTGTGGCTTGATGCGCTGGGGCGACGCCTCCCACTCCCCGGCCTGCCCGGACACGACACTCTAGGGACTCTCAAATATTTACGTACGGATCCGCAAATTGCTCAGTACGATCATTCTTGGTTTATTGTGACTTCTCGCATGGCTGAGAAAGAGTTCGCTCTGTCAGGTTCGGAACAAAATCCCGACCTGACGAACCGTGACAAAACGCTCTTACTGAAAACGAGACTCGGCAGTGGCCCGCCCGGCCCTGTGCAAGCATTCCTTGACTACGGTCCAGATTGGGTGAGCGCAATTTCGTTAGAGAAACTTGTGCCAAAAATGAACGCGCTCTCTCCCGAAGCTCCCCTCACCTTCGAACAGATACATAAGTCAGTAACTGCTCGTGACAGTGAAGTGACAAATAAGTTCACAAAGGACGCGCAAATGATGAGCATCAATAACTCACGCTCATATCTTGGTGACCGTCTCACGAGAACGACCGCACCGCACCGGATTTTGGACCCGAAGGCGGGACCACTCACTGCAATCAAGCTTCATATTTTGACAAGAAAGTCGCTCGGCGGCATCCAAACTGATTTGAACGGACGTGCTCTTAATTCCGAAGGTCAACCAATACCAGGGCTATTTGCTGCCGGTGAAGCGTCAGGCTTTGGTGGAGGCGGAGTGCACGGGTACAACGCTCTTGAAGGAACGTTCTTGGGTGGATGTATTTTCAGTGGGCTTCAAGTGGGACGCACACTCGCTCGATAACCACCCGATGCACTGTGTCAAAATATCTGAATCAGGCTCTCGGATGTGCCGTTTTATACGTTTCAGCAAGCCGTTCAGTTGATACGTGAGTGTACACCTGAGTGCTCGCAAGGCTGGCATGTCCGAGAATTTCTTGCACAACACGCAGTTCCGCCCCACCGTTTAAAAGATGAGTAGCTGCGGTGTGTCTGAATGTGTGGGGACCTTTCGGGCCTGATCCCGGCTCGGCTTCCAACTCTCGTGCTACGAGACGGTATACCGAATCACCAGTGAGCACTCCCCCGTTGCTTCCTAGAAATAGTCTCGACGCTGCAGCACTCTTTCCCGCAGCTTGCTGGGCAGCTCGGGTCGCAAGTTTTGGACGGGCCTCATGTAGATACAGGTCAATCGCTTTGGCAGCTGGCGCTCCAAACGGCACAATTCGTTCTTTGTTCCCTTTCCCAAGAACACGAACTGTTCGATCTCCACAGTCGACTCCACGAAGCTCAATGCCGCAAAGTTCTGACACACGGATGGCCGTCGCATACAGCAATTCAAGAATCGCTGCATCTCGTTGTTGTTCCGGATCTCCCGTCGCAGCCCGGGCTCCAGCTCTCGCAAGTATCCGATCAATTTGTTGTTCACCGAGAACCCGAGGCAATGATTTCGGCACTTTGGGTGTCCGTAGTCGTGATGCTGGATTTGCAATCACAACTTCTGAATCTTCAAGCCATGAGCCGAACGACTTCAGAGTAGCCACGTTTCGCGCAAGCGTGGCAGGAGCGACTTGTTGCTGTCGTGCCCAAAGCGCAGATCGAAAATCTTCTAGGCTTAACTCATTTGCCTGGGTGATGCCGGCTTGCTCAGCGTGTGCTTGCAAGTGACTGAGGTCACTTCGGTAGGCCTTCACAGTGTGCTCTGAATAGCCATACTCATTTTTCACAGCCCGCAGGAATTGTGAAATAGCCTCATCAACGTGCATAGTCGTATTCTCGTTGATTTTGACAAAGTTCCGAGTGTTCATCTCGGCGTTCCCACCGATTGGTGAATGTTCACCTGACGAGCGACCAAAGTTTTTGGTCGGCTTGAAAAACCGTCTTCACACTACCGATGAGCTCCATTTCGGCGAGCGCGAGTGTAACTTCGTTTTCATCTAGACCAGAACGTTGCGAAATCTGTTGAATAGTCAAGCGGCCCCGGAGCGGCAAGCTGTCAAGGACACGGACGTGTTTGGACGGGGTTCTGGACTTTAGCGCTGATTCGGTATCAAAGTTTGCTGATGTGTGTGATTGAGCTGTGTATTGGGTGTCTGGCATACCATCGTCCAGGCCTGCAAGCGCTCGAACTTGTGCGCCGTTGGTGATGACTTCTGCGTTGTACTCGCGGATGAGCCGGTGGCACCCAGTGGAGGCCGGCGAAGTAATGGGTCCTGGCACCGCCCCGAGCGGGTTCCCGATTTCAGCGGTGTGCCCTGCAGTGTTGATCGCGCCGGAACGCATACCGGCTTCGGTGACGAGTGTTGCCTGTGAGAGTGCAGCGATTACCCTGTTGCGTTGCAGGAAGCGCCACCGGGTAGGTGCTGTCCCAGGGGGAACTTCAGAACATACTGCCCCCGCGTCAACTATTTCTGCAAGCAGGTTTGCGTGCGCCATGGGGTAGGGCCGATCACTTCCTCCTGCGAGGACGGCGACAGTTGGTGCACCTGATTGGAGTGCTACCCGGTGTGCTACTGCGTCTACGCCGTATGCCGCTCCTGACACGATCATGGCGCCAGCACGTACTCCTGCCTGAGTGAGTTCTGCCGTGACTTCTTCTCCGTAGCGTGTAATGGCTCGTGCTCCGACCACTGCAAGACCAGGTCGGCTGAGTGCGGCACAGTCTCCTTTCACCCAGAGGGTTTGCGGCGAGCCGGTGCCAAGCAGACTGAGCTGAGCAGGCCACATCGGATGCTCTGGGGTGAGCAGCGTGAAATGCTGTTGTTGCGCGACTTTCAGCATTGCTACATAGGGGATCATATCAAGTCGTGGCTTCCATCTTCGCCATGCTCCACAGAGTTGTTTGGGATTCAACCCGCTGAGTGTTTCGCTGTTTTCTTCCCATAACAGTTCAGGGTCTGCGCGTGGTCGCTGCGGCGAAGCTGGTGTCTTGTTTTCTGTTTCAGTTCGTCGAAGTTCTTGTAACAGGTTTTGTAGAAATCCTTTTTCACTTGCGCTCTTTAGTAGGATCTCGAGCGCTGCTATTGGGCCAAGAGCTGCAGTAAGTGCACCTGCAATTTGATCCCCCGGTTCAATGGCTATGCTCCACACCAAACGTGCCGCTGTGGTATCGAGCAAAGTATCAACATCAAGAACTTTTACAATCTCTTCTGCGAACGCAGGTGCGTGTTTGATGTCGTTCAAGATGGTTGTCGAAGATATCGGGGTCATTGTGGGTCTCCCTCTCGGAGTTGAATAGCTGTGGCGATATCATCCCGTGTGGGACTCTCACGACCGCCAAGGTCAGAAATGCTCCAAGCAATTCGTAGAATTCGGTCATAGCCGCGGAGAGAAATATTTCCTTGCTCGTACGCGCGATCAAGCACTGTGGTTCGCTGCGGGGGAAGGCTTATTTTTGACGTGCGTAAATGCTTTCCGGGAACTTGCGCATTTACTTGCCACGGTGTGCCGGCAAGCCGATGTTTTGCTGAGCGTCGAGCGTTTTCGATATCGCGACGTATTTTTACGCTGGTCCGTTCTGTTGCGCCCCTCGCGGGCACCGCAATAGATGCGCGTCGTATTCGCAGGTGGATATCGATTCGATCGTTGAGGGGTCCTGAAATTCGTGAGAGATATGTACGTCGTTTCAACGGAGTGCAGGTGCATTGCAGTTCTGTTTCCACGGCTCCGCTTTTGCCGCACGGGCATGGGTTTGCCGCGAGAACAAGTTGAATTCTGGCGGGAAGCCGTACGCGCATGTTTGCGCGTTGGATCTCGATCGTCCCTGATTCAAGTGGTTGCCGCAGCGCGTCGAGAACCGTTCGCGTGAATTCGGGAGCTTCGTCAAGGAAAAGTACTCCGTTATGTGCACGTGTTGCTGCACCGATGTTTAATTGGTTTCTACTTCCGCCGCCCACAATCGCACTGACCGATGACGTGTGGTGCGGTGATTCAAATGGCGGTTGGGTCATGAGTCCATCAACTGGTTCGCCGCCCAGGGACGCAATACAACTTGTTTCAAGAGCCTGTTCAGCGGTGAGCTGCGGCAGGATGGTCGTCAAGCGTGAAGCAAGCATCGTTTTGCCCGCACCAGGAGG
>JBQDFP010000018.1:0-39025 GCA_052085365.1 Canibacter sp.
CTCAAACCGGTAATGTCGCCGGTTTGAACAACGACCTTCTGGTGGGCCCTGCGGGGCTCGAACCCGCGACCCATGGATTAAAAGTCCACTGCTCTACCCACTGAGCTAAAGGCCCAAAAAGAGCTTACCGTATCGCGGCGTTCACACAAATTCGACTTCGAATGCTCAACCTAGCGGTACTGCACATCCACAAACTTTTCACGGAAGCCAAGCTTGCGGTAGAGGTTCACTGCCGCTTCATTGGAGTCATCAACGTATAAGATCGCGCTGTCGTAGTTCAACGATTTAAAATATCCGAGCGCAACATTCATGAGCAGTGTGCCCAGCCCCTGGCCGGCAGCATCCGGAGAGACACCCACCACATAGATTTCTGCTTCCCCGTCGGCACGCTTCAACCAGTTGTAACCAACCATTGCACCCGATGAGTCTTCGAGCACAAAGAAATCCACGGGGTTAAACCACGGCTGGGCCATCCGGCCGTCTAGATCTTCACGCGACACCTGCCCTTGCTCCGCGTGATCAGCAAAAACGCGAGCATTCAGTTCCACCCACCGGTCGGCGTCACGCTCAGCATCAAAGGTACGAAGAGTCATGCCTTCAGGCACGCGAGTGTCGGGAATTTCACGCAACAATGGCAGTTCGAAAACATACAGCGTACGAACGGTGTGCATTTCATAACGTCGGGCAAAGGCTTGCGCACCGTCAGTATTTCCGTGCGCCCAAAATACGAGCGGTTGGTGCTCTTGTAGCTGTCGTACCAGTCGGGAGCCGACACCCTGTCGACGATATTTTGGACGGACCGCGAATTCGACCTCGAAACGACCATCGGTGAGTTTGTGTCCGAGCGCGAGACCAGCCAGCTCATCGTCGATCTCGACAGTGAAAGCTTCACGTTTTTCTGGGGCAATCATCGTTGCTTCGTTAAACGGACTGACCCCATCAGCCACAGTAACTTCGTCCACACAACTTTGAAGATCCATGAAAATCCACCCCTAGACGATCTATGCCCTCACCATATCCACGTCTGACGTCGACGGCAATCGCTAGATACCCAGGACGGCTTTCGCAATGGAAAAGTAGATGAGCAAACCAGCAGCATCACAGAACGTGCTAATGAACGGTGTTGAGAAAACCGCGGGATCCACTTTCAGTGCTTTTGCAATCAGTGGCATCGCTCCGCCGACGGTGGCTGACATCGAACATACCGCGACGATCGTCAATCCGATGACGATCCCAGTGGGCACGTTGTATACGAGCGACGCAACCCCAAGACCAAGCGACCCCATGAGCAAACCAAGTGAAAAACCTACACGCAGCTCTCTGAACATCACCGGGAGAATATCTCGTGTCCTCACATCCCCAACTGCCAGCGCACGCGTCAGGGTACTTGCTGCCTGCGTCCCAGTATTGCCACCCATGCCCGTCAGAAGCGGGATGAACATTGCCAGCACAACCGCTTGTTCTAGTGTCGCTTCAAAGAGCTCGAGCACCTGCACGGTGAGCAGCGCCGAAACTCCCAGAACCAACAACCACACCACGCGTGATCTCGCGATACCAAACACTGAGCTTGACAGGTACGGGCGTCGCAGCGGTTCGGCACCACCTGCACGCGCGGCGTCTTCGTCTTCTTCTAGTTGTTGAATCTCGACTGCGTCATCGACCGTCAGAATACCAAGCAGCCGGTTTTCGAGATCCACCACTGGTATCAAGAGGTAGTCACGGTCGAGGAGCCGTCGTGCCGCGTCTTCTTCATCCCGCGTAGCTTCAACGGTCTCGGCATCGCTCATGAGGTCACGAACCGGGGTGTGTTCGTCTGCGACAAGCAGTTCTCGTAAGCTCACGATACCTTCGACGACACGGCCGGGACCGGTGACGATAATGCTGTAAATCGTTTCGGCGTTCGCTGCGCGCTGTTTCACCCAGGTGAACGCGTCCGCGGCGTTCATATCTGGGTGCACATTCACATAGTGTGGGCTCATTCGCCGACCAACGGTTCCTGTCGGGTATCCGAGTATCGCGGTCGTGTGTGCACGTTCAGTCGCGTCAAGCCCCTCGATCAGTCGTGCCGCGACCTGTGCCGGAATCTCATCAACGAGCCGAGCCCGGTCGTCAGGGTCTAGCGAGGAAAACAGTTCCTGGACTTCATCGGCACGAAGCGCTGAAATCAGGTCAGCTTGAATAGCAGAATCGAGGTCGTCAAAAACCTGTGCGGCCTGATCTTTACTGAGGAGGCGAAACTGAACTGCCGCATCCGCGAGGGTGGATCGTTCAAGATGGTCCGCAATTTCATGCAGATCCATGTTGTGGAGTCGTTCCGCCGCTTTATCAAGCTTTGACCAGTCAATTGGACCGGTGAGTGGCGCGGGCTCGTTCATATGCACCTCCCTTGTACCAAGATCCCAGCCTAGCTGAGTACAGCGTTAGAACAGGACGTGAGTGCGAATTTCATTGAAGAGAGCTCGACCGTTTAAATCGGGTACCTCATCGAGAACTGCGACACCGATGACTTTCGAACCGAGCTTTTCGATCAACGAACATGCGGCGAGCGCGGTTCCACCGGTTGCGAGTACGTCGTCGACCACGAACACACGTGAACCTTCGACGATATCGGCTTGGGCTTCGATCGTTGCGGTGCCGTATTCGAGCTCGTATTGCGCTGATGCTTCGGGACGGGGCAGTTTGCCGGCTTTTCTGATCAGCATTGTGCCGACTCCGGCGCGAATTCCTATTGCTCCTGCGAGCGGAAACCCCCGCGCTTCGATGCCTGCGACAATGTCAAACTGTCCCGCGAAGGGTGCAATCAACGCGTCAGTGACTGTGCGCAGCGCGAGTGGATCTGCCAGCAACGGGGTCAGGTCTCGAAAGAGGATTCCTGGTGTAGGAAAATTCGGCGTGAGTGTGATCAGGCTTTCGGCGTATTGAAGATCTGCGCGGTCAGGTGTCATGCGTGTTGACGTTCAGCGATTTCGACTACGTTTTGCAGTAGCAGCGCACGAGTCATGGGACCAACACCACCAGGGTTAGGTGACACCCAAGCAGCAACGTCACGCACACTGTTATCGACGTCACCGACGACACGGCTTTTGCCAGTTTCGGGGTCGGTTTCTCGTGACACGCCCACGTCGAGCACTATCGCGCCAGGCTTTACGCTGTCAGCAGTCACTAAGCGTGCGACACCCGACGCAGCCACGATGACATCGGCTTGTTTCGTGAGCGATTCAAGATCTTGGGTGCCCGTGTGTGTGAGGGTGACGGTTGCATTCACGTCGCGACGGGTCAGGAGCGGCCCGATCGGACGGCCAACGGTAACTCCGCGACCAATCACAACAACGTGTTTGCCCTGCCAGTGAATACCGTTGCGTTCAACCAGCTCAATCACGCCGCGCGGGGTGCATGGCAACGGTGAATTGATTTCTTGATTCACGTTGAGCACAAGACGTCCGAGGTTCGTCGGATGCAACCCGTCAGCATCTTTTTCAGGATCGATGCGTTCGAGAATACGGTCGGTGTCGATGTGTTTCGGCAACGGCAGCTGCACGATATACCCCGTGCAGTCCGGATTGTTGTTGAGTTCGTCGAGCACCGCCTCGAGCTCGTCTTGGGTGACGGTTTCGGGTAGGTCTCGTCGCATCGATTCGATACCGACCTGAGCGCAGTCGCGGTGTTTTCCTGCGACGTACCACTGAGATCCGGGGTCTTCACCGACGAGCACGGTGGCGAGCCCGGGGACCACACCGCGTTCACGCAGTGTGGTCACCCGCTCAGTGAGTTCCTCTTTGATTACTGCTGCTGCGGCTTTGCCGTCGAGAATGCCAGCGGTCATGCGGTCCCCTTTACGCGTATTCGAGGCCCTGGTACAGCGGGAAGGCGTCAGCGAGTTTTGTGACGCGTTCGCGCTGTGCAGCAAGATCTGCACCCGGCTGCAAGACGTGGGCAATAATATCCGCGACTTCGCTGAACTCTGCATCCCCGAAACCACGGGTTGCAAGCGCCGGAGTACCAATACGCAGACCCGAGGTCACCATGGGTGGGCGGGGGTCGAACGGCACTGCGTTGCGGTTCACAGTGATACCAGCTTCGTGCAACGCGTCTTCAGCCTGTTGGCCGTCAAGCTCAGAGTTGCGTAGATCAGCGAGAACCAAATGCACGTCGGTGCCGCCGGTCAAAACATCGATACCAGCGGCTTTCGATGCATCACTGGTGAGCGCTTCGGCAACAAGCTTCGCTCCGCTAATGGTGCGCTTCTGACGTTCTGCGAACTCTTCTGTCGCCGCAAGTTTAAACGCAACTGCCTTACCCGCAATGACGTGCATGAGGGGGCCGCCCTGGTGCCCCGGAAAAACATTACTGTTGATCTTTTTGTGCAGGTCAAGATCATTCGTCAAGATGAAGCCCGAGCGGGGTCCACCAATGGTCTTGTGCACCGTTGACGAGACCACGTCCGCGTACTCGACCGGGTTCGGGTGCAGACCAGCAGCCACGAGGCCCGCAAAGTGGGCCATATCGATCCAGAGTGTTGCGCCAACCTCGTCAGCAATCTCACGGAACTGTGCCAGGTCGATCACACGAGGGTAGGCCGACCAGCCGGCAATAATCACTTTGGGCTTATTTTCACGCGCAAGGTCACGAACTTGATCCATGTCGATACGCATGGTTTCACGATCGACCCCATAGCTGACCACGTTGTACAGCTTGCCTGAAAAGTTCAGACGCATCCCGTGGGTCAGGTGACCACCGTGTGACAGTTCGAGACCGAGGATCGTGTCACCGGGCTGGGCGATCGATGAAAGCACTGCTTCGTTTGCTGACGCTCCCGAGTGGGGCTGCACGTTGGCATACTTTGCACCAAAAACCGATTTTGCTCGTTCACGCGCCAAATCTTCGGCAACGTCAACAAATTCGCAACCGCCGTAGTAGCGTCGGCCCGGGTAGCCTTCAGCGTATTTATTGGTGAGCACACTGCCCACCGTTTCGAGAACTGAACGCGGAACGAAGTTTTCGCTCGCGATCATCTCCAGGGTGTCTCGCTGACGGCCGAGTTCATTGCGCAAAACTGCAGCAATCTCAGGGTCAACAACTTCTAGGGGCTCATTAAACAGGTCAGACACGATAATTCCTCCGACGTCGAGTGGTTATGTCTCTGCTTAGGCCCAGGCGAGCGGCCTCAGATAAAAATGTCGCTCCCCGATGGGTGCCCATCTGTACGCCAGTCACGACGCAAATATCTTAACCCACACTGGCTGCATGCGGGAACCTCTCCGCACGTCTTGAGGTGAACTCACGGTGAAACCTCGGTACGATATCGACCATGGATAGTCATTGGGTATTGACCCTCAAATGTGTTGACGGACCAGGCATTGTGCACGCAGTCAGCGGCGCCATCGTGGCTGCAGGCGGCAACATTGAAGAAAGCCAACAGTTCGCTTCACGCGACACCGGAACTTTTTTTATGCGACTGGAAGTTTCAGCGGTCGCTCAACCAGAACAGTTCGGTGACCGTTTCCGCGACTCACTGGCGGAGGTCACCCGTCGCTACAACATGGAGTGGAAGCTCCACCCTAAGGGGAAGCAGTACCGCACGCTGATTCTCGCGTCGAAAGCAAGCCACTGTGTCAACGACCTCCTGTTCCGCCAACGCAGCGGCCAACTCAACATTGACGTGCCGCTTATTTTGTCCAATCATGACGCGACTCAAGACTTAGCAGAATTTTATGGCGTTCCTTTCGAACATCGTCCAATTCAAAACCCTGAAGACAAAGCAGCGTTCGAACAACGTGTGCTCGACATTGTGGATGAGCACGATGTGGAACTGGTAGTGCTTGCCCGGTACATGCAGATCCTTTCCCCTGAGCTGTGTGAAGCACTCGCGGGCAAGGCCATCAATATTCACCATTCGTTCCTGCCCGGATTTAAAGGAGCGAACCCATACCGTCAAGCTCATGGTCGCGGTGTGAAAGTGATTGGAGCGACTGCACACTTCGTGACCAGCGACCTTGATGAAGGTCCCATTATTGAACAGGACGTGACCCGTGTTGATCACTCCTACACCCCCGAGAAGCTGCAACAGCTTGGCCAAGATGAAGAGGCGCGCACGCTTCGACGCGCCGTAACGTGGTTCACCGAAGACCGTATTCTGCTCGACGGCGAACGAACCATTATTTTTGATTAACGAGAGGAAGCCATGTCTGTCACGCTCTTCACCGGTGGCACAGTTATTACCACCGCGCTCACCGGAGCGACCACACATGCGCTTCTGATTCATGACGGCGTTGTCTCCCACACAGGTGACGAAGCACTCGCGCTGCGCGACACCGCTGACCAGGTTATTGACCTCGAAGGTGGCACGGTGGTTCCCGGCATTGGTGACGGTCACTGCCACCCGTTATTCGGCGCATACGAACAGCTCGGCCCAAATATCGGTAACGCTACCTCAGTTGCTGAAATTCAAGACGCGGTACGTGTGTGGATCGAGGAGCATCCCGATGCAACATGGGTCTTGGGCGGAAGCTACGACATCACGCTCGCCGAGGACGCAAACTTTGAGGCCGCGTGGCTCGACGAAGTAACCGGAGACATTCCAGCAGCCCTCCGGGCGTTCGACCATCACACCATCTGGGTCAACTCGGCAGCGCTTCGGGCTGCCGGCTACACGCGGGACACTGTCGATCCTCCCCTGGGGAAAATTGAGCGACACGCTGACGGTACGCCTACAGGAACCCTGAGAGAGGCCGCCGCAAACAACCTGATCGATCACATTGCGCCAGAGCGCACCCTTCAGGAACGCGTGTGGGCAATCGGTGAATCACATCGGCAATATGCGGCGCAGGGAACCACGTGGATTCAAGATGCGTGGGTGGAACCCCGGGATGTTGACGCATACATTGAGGCCGCGAAGCAAGATACTCTCACCATTCGTGTGAACCTCGCACTTCGAGCAGACCCTGTACGGTGGCGTGACCAGATCGACGAGTTTGTGACCGCACGTGACCGCATTCAGCAGGTGAATCACCCGCTATTGACCGCCAACACGGTGAAGTTCTTTCTGGACGGGGTTATCGAGGGACGAACCGCTTGGTTGGAACAGCCGTACACAGTTGACACCGAAAATTACGGCATCGGCAACTGGAGTGTAGAAGAAGTCCGCGAGGCTGCTGCCGCATGTAATGATGCTGGCTTCCAGCTGCACTTGCACGCGATCGGCGACCGCGCCAACCGGGTTGCTCTTGACACGCTTGAAGCAGTTGGGCCTGAACTGCCGCCCGTGGTAGCGCACGTGGCACTGGTGAACCCAGACCAAGTCACGCGTTTTGCTGGGCTTGGTGTGATCGCTAACTTTGAACCGTATTGGGCGCAGAACGATCCGGTGATGCAACAAATGACGGTGCCATTCATTGGTGAAGAACGCCAGTACTGGCAGTACCCGATCGGCTCCGTTGTCCGATCAGGCGGTCACGTTTCTTTCGGTTCGGACTGGCCCGTATCAACCGCCGACTGGCGACCAGCGTTTAGCGTTGCGGTCACACACATTGACCCGAGCGATACTGAGGGGAAAGCGTGGATTCCTGAAGAGCGAATTTCAGCGCACGAAGCACTTTCGGCATACACTCAAGGCATCGCGTATCAAGCCCTCGCCCCAGACCGGGGCACTCTGGAAGTTGGTCAAACCGCCGACCTCGTCTGGCTTTCAACGAATCCCCTCGAATCCGACCATCTGCCTGAGATTAATGTGATCGGAACATGGGTCGCCGGCAACATCGTCTACTAGCTAGGAAGAACACTGTGAATCAGAAACGCATGTCTGTGCTGCCAGTTGTGCAAAGTCTCGTGCACCTCGCGGTGATCGTCACGGTGACGGTGTGGGGATTTGTGAACTTCGAACGACCTTTCCCGGCAGTGCTCTGGGGAATCGGCGCGTTCATTGCTGCCGTCCTCATTTGGGCGTTGTTCCTCTCACCAAAACCCGTGTTGCGCACTGACCGTTTCGGTCAGGCTCTCATCGAACTGCTGTTTATCGCGGCTGGTGTGGCAGCGCTGTATTTCGTTGGCGTGCCGTGGCTCATCGTCGTCATTTGTGGCGTCATCGCGATGCTGATGAGTTATCTCGTTCTGGTTTCGAAGCCGAGAACATAGTTTTCAGAAAACGCTCAGTCAGGGTAGAGTTCAGATATGAGCGATCTGAGACTTGAAGAACTGTCAGCGGCGACCGTCGTCGCAGTGAATTCTCTCGGCCTCAAACCTGGTCAAGAGCAATTCATCACCCCGGTGTCGTATGCTGCGGCGGCCGCGGTGACCCCACCCGACTCTGCGTGGCAACGCGTCGTGCTCAATGGTGATCGTGTGGTTGGGTTTATTCACGGTAACTTTGACCCGAGTGCCTCTGAAGAAGAATTCCGTGCGGCGCTCTGGCGAATCAACGTTGATGCCGAAGCCCAGGGTATGGGTGTTGGTTCGTTTGCCGTCAAAGGCCTGGTTGAAGAGGCACGAAGTCGTGGACTCGACCGGATTACCGTGTTGTGGGAACGTGGTGAACTCGGTCCCGAAGAGTTTTTCTTACACATGGGGTTCAAACCCATTGGAGAGACAGAGTACGGCGAAGTGATCGGCGCATACGACATCTCATGAACTAGTTTTTGAGTCTGCACGAGCCTCGCTGTCACCAGATAGCGAGGCTCGTTTATTCTCTAAGGAGGTACGGTGGCAACCACCACAACGCACAACGGCCGCGGAATGCTGATATCGGTGCTTGCCTCCATTGGCTTCGGTGTGCTCTACTTCATCACGCCGTACGCCAATCCCATGCCAGGCATCACCCTGTGGGCGTTTCGTATTTTGATGGCGCTGCCGGTACTGTATTTTGCGCTGCTAGCAATGCGTGAGTCACGCCTCATCGTTGAGGTTTGGCACACGATGCGTGCCAAACCCATCAAATTCTTCGGCATGATCGTGGCGGGGTTGTTGCTTTCTGCCCAGCTCTGGGTATTCATGTGGGCACCGCTTACAGGCAGGGGTCTCCAGGTCGCGCTCGGCTATTTCCTCCTCCCTCTCGTACTCGTGCTGATGGGGCGCATCATCTATAAGGACCAACTCAAGTGGTGGCATTGGATCGCAGTCGCATTCGCTGCAGTTGGGGTAGTTTTTGAAATTGTCTATGTTGGCGGTGTCTCGTGGGAGACCCTCCTGGTCGCACTCGGGTACCCACCGTATTTTGCGCTTCGTCGAGCAATGGGCACTGAATCACTTGGCGGCATGTTTTGGGAACAGATGATTGTGGTGCCTGCGGCCGTCGCGGTCATCATATGGACCGCGACCACCACACCGGTATTCACTGATAAACCGAGTTTGTGGATCATTGGCGTACTCATCACCGGCTGGGGCGGCATCTCGATGGTGCTCTATATTTTGGCGTCCAAAGAGCTGCCGATCAGCGTGTTTGGTTTGCTCACGTATCTCGAACCGGCGCTGCTCACGGTCGCTTCACTGTTGATCGGTGAATCAATTGTGCCCGCAGAGATCCCCGCATATCTCGCAGTGTGGACTGCCGTGCTGATCGTATTGATCGGCGGAACGGCACAGGTAATCAGGGCACGTAAGTACCGTCGCAAACATGTTCCAGGTGAACCGGAAGAAGAGTACCCCGTTGCGCCCGCCACCGGGAGTATTCCGATTCAGGCTCCACCAACGGGCAGTATCCCGCTCCCCTAGTTTCTGAGGGAGCACTCACGAAGCTCTCCAGCTGTGTTCAGCACTCGGGATTACCCTTACCAGTATGAAAAAAATCTTTCCTATGCTCGGCGCCGCCGCACTTGCCCTCACTTTGAGCGCATGCGGTGGCGGACAAGATGCAGCCAACACAGATCAGGGTGACACATCAAGCAAAAGCGATACGTCACAAGATCTTAAGCAAAGCGAAGGCGTGGTCGGCGGTGACCTTGATGCGGCACTGACCGCAATCCGCACGGCAGAGGCCGAAGTCGACGGTGGCAAGGCCAGCGAAATCGATTTTGAAAATGAAGAAAACGAGTGGGAAGTCACGGTGCTCACCGAAAGCCAGTCGATTGAGATTCATATCCAAGACGACGGTTCGAGCGTCGTCAAAACTGATGATCCCGAATCTCCTGAAACTGACGACTGGCAGCGTCTCGGTGAAGCGCAGGTAGATTTTGGGACCGCGCTCAAGTCAGCAATTGCTGACACTGCTGGCACGATCGACGAAGCAAACATTGATGACCACAAATCTGGAACAGTGTGGGAAATCGATATTTACCCTGAAGGGACCACCGAATCCGTTCAGCTGCTTGTCGACGCTGAAAGCGGCGATATTATGCAGGGTGGCTAATCAACCAACAGTAAAATCCCTCCGAAACTGGATCCAGTTTCGAAGGGATTTTTTGTTATGCGGTCTTTTGGCCCTCGTGTTTTCCTTCAGCGATTTCTTCAACCATTTTCTTGGTGAAGGCCGGCAAATCATCGGGAGTTCTGCTCGAAACGAGCCCCTGGTCAGTGACGACCTCTTGATCAACCCAGGTTGCACCCGCATTCTTCAAGTCTGTTTTCAGACTTGGGAAGCTCGTAAGAGTACGTCCCTGAAGCACGTCAGCGTCCGTTAATATCCATGCACCGTGGCAGATCACTGAAACGGGTTTGCCTGCGTGAAAAAAGTCACGTGTGAACTTCACAGCAGCCTCGTCCATACGCAAATGGTCTGCGTTAGACGTGCCCCCGGGCAGCACGAGTGCATCAAAGTCGGCAGCGTTCGCCTCACGCGACGGAGCATCAACTGTCTGGGTGTGACCGTTTTTACCCGTCACTTCACCGGGTTCAGGGGCGATCATCAGCACTTCAGCACCGGCGCTTTCCAGCACCTGCCAGGGTGTTGTTAATTCGCTGTCTTCAAAACCGTTCGTCGCAAGCACTGCAACCTTCTTATTGCTGAGTTTTGCCATGTCGTGCTCCTTTCATAACGGGAAGTAGGTCCCTACACCATTTTGTCTCGCCCACATCGCTCAAACAACCGTCAGTTATTCAGCCGAGCGGACTACCCTGAAAGCATGGCGACTGATCATCATCATGCGGTGAGCGACTCGAATCGGCTTCGGCTCGGTGTTGTGTTCATCATCACTGCGCTCATTGTGGTCGCGCAGTTCATTGGTTCGCTACTCACCGGAAGCCTCGCACTCCTCACCGACACCGCTCACGCGTTCGTCGATGCAACTGGGCTGATGGTTGCGCTCATCGCTGCAACGCTGATGCGACGTCCGGCTACCAATCGCCGGACGTGGGGGTTCTTGCGGCTCGAGGTGCTTGCAGCACTCGCCCAAGCAACTCTTCTCATCGGTGTCGGCATCTATGCAGCCATTGAGGGAATTCGTCGTCTCTTTGAACCACCCGAAGTACCGCCAGTTGAACTTTTTATTTTTGGCGTTATTGGCCTCGCCGCAAACATCATCGGAATTATGGTGCTCGCAAGCGGACGGGATTCAAACTTGAACCTTCGCGCAGCGTTTCTTGAAGTCGTGAACGATGCGCTCGGCAGTGTCGGGGTCATTGTGGCGGCGGTGCTGATTTGGACAACGGGTTTCCAGGCTGCAGACTCCATTGCAGGGCTCATTATTGTGCTGTTGATCGTGCCGCGCGCATTTCTGATCTTGAAACAGGCAGTCAGTGTGTTGATGGAAACAACGCCTCCGTCACTCGACCTTGACCGGCTACGTGCGCACCTTCGTGATGTCGATCATGTCGTTGAAGTGCATGACGTGCATGCCTCTGAAATTGCAACCGGGTTTACCGCACTAACCGCACACCTCGTTGTTGATGACGAATGCTTCCGTGATGGTCATGCAGCGAACGTGATACGAGATGCGCAACAGTGCGCGAGTGAACATTTCGATTCACCACACGTCACGTTCCAGCTCGAACCACGGACGCTTCGCGAACAGACCTGCTTCACCGACTGTTCGATCGACGAAGTACTTTCTTAGCCAGCGTTGCGGCGACGACGAATCGCAGCATCCAGATCTACCGCACCATCTGAAGTGTCACCCACAACACCCATTTGACGCAGGCGCGCTACTGCAGACTGGCGTTGAGCAGTGTTCGCATCACTTTCGCTTACTTGCTGAGCAGCAGGCTTTTCTGATGTGTGTTCCAACCGTTGCGCTATCCGGGCGGCACGCACCTGAGCACGAGCTTCAGCTAGCAGCATCGAGTCAGGCTGATTGTCACGAACCTGATTCACGTTTCGAGCTCGGGCCATCGCACGAGCCCGGGCGATGCGCTGCGCTGCCTGTATCTGCGATACCCGATGTTCCTGCGTGAATGACTGTTCGAAGTATTCCGGTTCTTCTTCTGTCTCAGCTTCGATGACCTGCGCTGCAGTCTTCTCAACGTGCATCTCTGCTGCAATTTCGGGCACTTTCACGCGGCCCGGAGCCAACAAGACCAGACCGCCAAGTGATCCACCAGCAACAACGAGCGACACGAGCAGAATGCCCGCACCCATACCTGCGATTGCAAGGCCGACACCGACGAGCGCGCCTAAGATTCCCGCGACCAAGAGGAGTGCAGCAAATGCTCGCGCAGTGCGCGCGGCCGGGCGCTGCAGCTTCGCAAGCCGTTCACGTGCAATACGTTGGCGTTCCGCCTGCTTCGCACGCATCTCAGCCTGCGCCTGTTCAGCACGGGCTTTTGCCAGCTCAGCATTGAGATCAGCTGCTTCACGTTTTTGCTGCGAATTCAAGATCTGTTCACGACTTAGGGCATCTCTTGCGTCGGCGACCATTTGGGCTTCCTCGCTCTCGTTGGCGGCTACTACGAACTTGCGGATCGTCCGCTGAAGCTTTGCGGCATTCACCTCAGCGGTTTGATATTCCCGCCGGCGAATATAGCTTGGGATGAGCACCGCACACCACAGCACTGCTGCTGCAACAAATAGGACTCCACCACCAAGCACACTCATGGAGTTCACTGTAACCACGGCTCACGCTGACGGCCCGTAACTCTCGCGGTGAGTTGCAATCTGTTCACCGGTTGAGGTACCGCGTCAGCACCCCACCCGGAACATCTTCGGTGGTGAGCGCATACGCAAAATGGTCGGCCCACCGGCCGTCAATGTGAATATACCGTTCCCGTGTACCCTCGTGGCGAAACCCGAGTTTCTCAACGACTCTCTGCGACGGAACATTCTCAGGAACCAAGCATATTTCTACCCGGTGCAGCCCCAGCGCCCCAAACAAGTAGTCAACTGTTAACGCAACAGCGGTGGGCATGGCTCCCTGACCCGCATATTCTTGCGCGATCCAATATCCGATCTGCGCAGACTGCAACGCACCCTGGCTCAGTTCTGAGACCGTCACTTGACCCGCAACTTCGCCCCGCACCTGAAGCACGAGCGGAATAACGGATCCGTCTTTGAACGAACGCAGTTGGCCGCGCAATGACGGTCTGAGCGGAAAGCTTCCCGGCTCTGCACTGCGACCTAAAGGGTGCGTCGCTTCCCATTGGCGCAACCATCCACGATTGTCAGCGAGCAGCTGCTGTAACCGTCGTGCGTCTCGTAAACGAACCAGCCGAACAGAAATGTCTCCCCAGCTGAGTGTCGGTACCTGAATCGGGTCAAGGTACGGCATAAAAGCTACCGGGCGAGCTGTTCGGCGAAATCTATAATCCACCGACGCAGTTCATCACCAAGTTCAGCGTCGTCGATACCGAGACGCACGTTCGCTTTAATCCAATCCGCTTTGTCACCGGTGTCGTAGCGTCGTCCCCGGAAGACCACACCATAAACCGGGCCACCTGAATCGCTTCGAGCGAGCGTATCGAGTGCATCCGTCAACTGGATTTCGTTCCCGCGACCCGGCTCCTGTTTCTCGAGCAGGTCAAAAATTTCTGGGCGCAGCACATAGCGACCGATAATTGCCAGGTTGGACGGGGCGTCTTCAAGCTTTGGCTTCTCGACCAGCCCGGTGACCTCGACCACATCCGGGTCATCCGTTTCTTTCACTGCGGCACAGCCGTACATGTGCACGGACTCGTCGGGAACCTCCATGAGGGCGATAATCGTTGCTTGCCGTGTATCGTGCTCGTGAATCATACGTGGGAGCAGTGGATCTCGCGCGTCAATAAGGTCATCTCCCAGCAGCACGGCAAAACTATCGTTTCCGACGTGCGACTGGGCACGACTGACCGCGTGCCCGAGACCGAGCGGCTGCCCTTGGCGGAGCATGTGCACCTGTGCGATCTCGCTTGCTTCGTTGACGAGGCCGAGTTTGCTGTCGTCCCCCTTACGCACCAGAGCGTCTTCCAATTCGGGAACACTATCGAAGTGGTTCATAATGTTGCCCTTATTGCGGCCGGTAATAATCAACACATTGTCGAGCCCTGACGCAGCAGCTTCTTCAACCACATACTGAATCGCCGGTTTATCGACGATCGGCAGCATCTCTTTCGGCATGGCTTTCGTCGCTGGCAGAAATCGCGTTCCCAGGCCTGCAGCAGGGATTACGGCCTTCGTGACCTTCAGGTCAGTCAATGAGTCACTCATACAAGGGACTTTAGCGCCTTTTGATCCACATTGAGTAGTTCCGCAATCATGAAGTCTCCAAAGATTCCTGGAACAATGATAAGTATGGACGTAGATTTAGCCCGGGTACGCAAAGCTGAAATCCGTGAAGAGATCAGAGCTCAGCGGACGGCAATGACACAAGCAGAAGTTGAAACGGCACGAGATCAGCTCACTGAGCAGCTCAAATCACTTGCCCTTGCCCGCGACTCACAGTCAATATCGTGCTATTTTCCGGTCAGAAACGAACCAGACACGACTCCTTTCGTGAAGTGGGCGAGAGAAAATGGTATTCGAGTCTTGGTGCCGTCATGCCGCGAAGATCTATTGCTCGACTGGATCGAAGTGCGCAGCGACGAAACAATGCCCGGCCGGTTCGGGCTTCCTGAACCGGCCGGGCCAGTATTTAGCCCTATTGAGGTCAGTTCGGTTGATCTCATGCTGGTGCCAGCGAGTGCTGTAGACCGAAACGGTGTCCGTTTAGGGTGGGGCGGTGGATTTTTTGACCGCACCCTGGGATCTATGGACGGACGACCGCCTGTGTTTGCGGTTCTGCATGACGGGGAAATCTACGATGAGATTCCGTCAGAATTGCATGACACCCCCGTGACCGGGGCGGTTCTGCCGTCAGGCGTTGAGCACCTCGACCACCTTCGCCTCGAAGAGACTGTGTGAACCCCGAAACTTCACGTGAACAGTTGCAGCAGCTGTTGCAACGCGACACGACGCTCCGTTTCGACCCGCAGGCACCCGGCGAACAGGACAAGGGCGCACGGTCTTCTGCCGTACTGATTTTATTTGGGGCCCTGGACCGGGTGCCAGCATCGTCGGCAGTGCAAACCGTACATCCTGCACTTGATGTATTACTCATCCGACGTTCAAACGCGCTGCGTCATCACGCCGGACAGATTGCTTTCCCTGGGGGTGGACGGGAAGAAAACGACGCCGATCTGGGTGAAACCGCGTTGCGTGAGGCTGAAGAAGAAACCGGCCTAGACCCGGCGGGTGTTGAGCTTCTGGGAAAGCTCCACGAGATTTACGTGCCCGTCAGTCGTTTCTTGGTGACACCGGTTATTGGATGGTGGGCGGCACCGTCACCGGTTGAAGCTGATCATTCTGAGTCGGTTGATGTGTTTCGAATTCCCGTAGCTGAGTTGTTAGACCCCGCAGCGCGTGGGGTTTCTGTGTTGCGCCGCGGGGGTCGAACATATCGGGCTCCTGCATTCAGGTTGGGGCAGGATCACGGTGGACACATCGTATGGGGCTTCACCGGAATGATTCTCGCGAGCCTGTTCGATGAACTGGGCTGGTCAGTACCGTGGTCTAACGAACAAGAGTTTTTGGTCTAGATTTACACCTGAAACAGTTCTTACCGTGTCCTTTCCTGACATGATCAATTTCGAATCTGAGCTTCCTCGAGCAACAGGCCGCCCACAGCACTTCACACCCCGTGATGGCTGGCGGCGACTGAAACGCGACGGCGCTAAGCGTGATGAGCGATATCGGGAAATATCGTCTCTGTGTCGCCAAGACGCAGAGCCATCAATGTCACCTCTGCCGCATTCTCAAGGTTCAGTGCACGTCGATATGCCATATCGACACTGTCAGCGACGACCGAACAACCGTGATGTTTCAAAATGACACAGTTATTGTTCGCCAGTTCAGCCGCAGCGGCATCCGCAAGTTCATCTGAACCATTCGGAAAGTATTCCGAAACTCCAATGCTCTGCACATAAAACGCGTGGTCGAGGGTGATCATTCGAATCGGAATGTTCAATGTCCCCAGCAGCGTCGCCGTTTGAGGGTGCATATGAATAACGCACTGCGCATCAGGTCGTGCAAGATACGCACGCTGATGCAATTTCCACTCGCTCGATGGTTTCGGCCCAGAAACTATCTCACCATCGAGAGTCATTCGAGTGAACGATTCAGGTGTGAGCTTGTCGAACCAGGTACCTGATGCAGTCACGACGAACTCTGACTCGCTCACGCGCGCCGAAATATTACCGGCTGATGCCAGCACTAGCCCGCGTTCGACCGCATCACGGCCAACCTCGATCAGTTCTTGAATCATTATCTCCCCAAAATAAGTTGTGAATGGGTCACGATGGCCTGCTGGTCCGTGAGCGACGCAACATGGTCAAGAATTGCACGTGACCGTCCCATCCGGCGCAACTCCGCCTCGGTGCCTGTCACCAAGCGAGGCTCCCGCCGTGCGAGATTGATGGTCTCGTCAGTGACCTGCTCAATATCTTCAAGCAGCCGCACCGGGGCACGATCCCGATCGATCGGGTCATCCAACCAGTCATCAAAAGCGAGCACAAGATCCCGCAACACACGTGCGAGGCCTCGTTGTTCGAGCGCTAGCTGCGGACCCTGCAGCACAAAGTGGGCATGCACAAACTTCAACACGGCCACTTCATGCCAGGCTTGCACCCCCAATTGAACATGCCCGCCTCGAACATTCGGATTCTCGACCAGTTCGACAGACGACCTGAGGTGTTCGATCCAGTTTCGTGTAAACGTTGACACCGCACGTTCCGCGACTATCCCACCGTCATATGGGCGCGCAAGTAAATCTTCCACAAACTCAGTATTTACGCGGTCGACCGCGTCGTGAAACGCGTCACGGTCGGCGATCCATTGATCTTTCCGCAAGATCTCCTGCCAGCGTCGTTCAAGCGATTCACCACCGGTGCCGTTTAACCAACCTCGCAGTTCCGCAGACACCGCTGCGTATTGCAGCACACCCGCGCGCGTGAAGTCGTCAAGGTCGTGCACCGCATACGCAATATCATCGGCGATGTCCATGATTCCGCAGTCCACGGTTTGCTGCCACTGCCTCACACCGTTGAACGCGGCGAGCGCCTCGCGTGCTTCTTCGGCTTCAAGCGAATACATGGAATATTTTTCGGCACCACCTGGCGATGTCCCCACACCTGGGGGACGCTCGTGAGGGGGAAGGTTTGAGCCCGCCCATTCGGCTCGTGTCCACGGGTATTTCAACACACTCGCCCGTACTGCGGCGGTAAGGTTCAATCCGCCGAAGGGTCGTCCCAACGTGTCAAGGTTGGTGATGATGCGGAATGTTTGCGCATTCCCTTCAAATCCTTCCGGCAGACCTAACCTAGTGCGTGCCAGACGGTCGAGTACGCGTTCACCAAGGTGCCCGAAGGGAGGATGCCCGAGGTCATGCGCATGGGCGGCAGCCTGGGACACTATCGTGTCGCAACCACCGAGCTTTTCAAGCACCGGTCGGGAATCAGGCGACCCGACAATTCGGCTCGCAATGACACGGGCGACTGCGCTGACTTTCAATGAGTGCGTGAGCCGGTTGTGCATAATCGGGCCGACACCGCTTTGCGGCACGACCTGAGTTACTGCGGCGAGGCGACCAAAGTATGCCGAGAACCGGAGTCGCTCAAGATCAACACGGTATTCGACTGCTTCACGACCCGACTCTTCTTCGTGTTGGGACGCAATCGTTTCAACGTAGCGTCGTGTTCGTTTCGGATCCACTTAGAGTCCAGCCGCTTGTTGCGCATCTTTAGGGAGTTTGCGTAATCTACGGCGACGACGTGCCGGCACCATGGAACGCATCTCATCGAGCTTGCCGAAACACAACAGTCGATCTCCGTCTTCAAGGCGAACCTTGTCTTTCGGGTTGGGAATCACGTTCGCGCCACGGTAGAGCGTGAGCACGACAATGTCTTGCTCATGCAGCCACGATTCAGCGATCGTGTTCCCAACAATATCTGCGCCGGATTGTACGAGCAGTTCAGCAACACCGTACCCGGATGAGACGCTGAGTCGCTGACGTACATCAATCTCTGGGAAGGTGACGCGGTCGCCAATGTAGTCAATAATGGCGCCGGCAACATCAAGCCCAGTGGCAGCCTCGATGCCTTGCAGTCCTGGTGAGGAGTTCACTTCCATCACGAGCGGGCCGTCTTTGCCTTCGAGCATGTCGACGCCGGCAACTCGCAACCCCATGATTTGTGCTGATTTGACCGCGGTCTCTTCGTATTCGGGATCCAGTTTGACCGATTCGACAGACCCACCACGATGCACATTTGATCGAAACTCGTCACCGCTCGCGGTGCGACGCATGGCAGCGACAACACGGTCACCGACCACCAGTGCACGAATATCACGGCCTTTGCTTTCTTCAACGAATCGCTGAATCAGCACGTTCTGTTGTGTTGAGTGCAGCGTTTCGATAATCGCTTCGGCAACTTTGATCTGCGGCGCGAGAATGACCCCTATTCCCTGGGTGCCTTCGAGCAGTTTAATAACGACCGGCGCCCCACCGACACGTTCGATTGCGGGTCGCACGTCTGCACGGTTGCGCACAAAAGCTGTTGCGGGCATGCCGATATTGTGGCGTGACAAAATCTGGCTCGCCCGAAGCTTGTCGCGCGCATTCGATATGCCTGCCGCAGTGTTGGGTGTGTATACGTCCATTTGCTCGAACTGACGCACAACGGCGGTGCCGAAATAGGTGATTGAGTTACCGATGCGCGGCAGAATTGCGTCATAGTCGCTGAGCGGTTTTCCGCGGAACACCATGTCTGGTTCGTTGTCAGACAGATCAATACCGAACTTCAACGTGTTGAGAACTTTGACCTTATGACCGCGACTTTCCGCGGCATCGCGCAGTCGCTGAGTGGAGTACGCACCGGGAGAACGGGACAAAATAGCTAATTTCACCGGGAATCCTGTCAAAATGGAATATATGAGCAACTCCCATTCAAGCACTCTCACCGGCTGGCGGGAATGGGTGCGCGTACAACAGGCCGGTCTGCCTTGGGTAAAAGCCAAGATTGATACCGGTGCGCAGACCTCTGCCGTGCATGCATTTGATGTGGAAGAGTTTGAGCGTGACGGTGAGTCGTGGGTGAAGTTTGGAGTCAATCCGTGGCAAGCCAACGATTCTGATGCGTCCACAGTTGAGCGTCCGATTCATGATCGTCGTTCGGTAAAGTCAAGCAATGGGCAGAGCGAAGAACGGATCGTTGTGTTGCTCGAACTTGAGCTTGTGGGTCGAAAAATTGAGGCCGAAGTCACGCTCACGAACCGTGATGAGATGGGGTTCCGCATGTTGATCGGACGCGAAGTTTTGCAGCAGGGGTTCTTAGTCGATTCATCAGCATCATTCTTAGGCGATAAACCGAAGTCGACCATCCGGGAACGTAACCGACGTAACAGTCTTACGTCGTAATTCGCGTATTCTGCTCGGCTCCACCACGATATGAATATGAGCAGATTGACGTGGAGCAGCACCGGCGAGCTTCGTCAGCAGCGCACGAGCCTCAAATTCACTCGATTCGCTGACGATGTCCTTCCTATGTTTGTCGCTGAACAGGACTTTGCTGCGGCGCCGGCAATTCGTCAACGGCTACATGAAGCGATTGATGCGAGTGATTTCGGGTACCTTGACGGGCCGGGCGAGCTCGCTCCCGCGTTTGCCACATATGTGAAGGATCACTGGGGCTGGGATCTACGCGAGGACTGGATCCACATCACCACTGACGTGAGTTCCGCTGTCGTTGAAGGCTTCCGGCTGGTAAATCCGAAGAATTTTGCGGTATCAACGCCCGCGTATCCCGGATTTTTTGAAATGCTCGAAGAGTTCGAGGGTGAGGTTGTTGAAGTCCCGTTACATGCTGACGGGAGCTACGATTTCGAACTGCTTGAGCAGGCGTTTGAACAGGTGGATGCATATTTATTGTGTAATCCGCATAACCCGCACGGGTATGTGGCGAGTAAAGACGAACTGACACAGCTCGCACAGCTCGCAGTGAAGCACAACGTGTTCATTATTTCTGACGAGATTCACGCCCCGCTCACCCACCACGGTGTCGATTTTGTTCCTTTCGCACCCGTGGCACAAGCCACTGGTGCTCGAGCGTTTGTCACCTGTTCGGCGAGTAAGGGTTGGAACCTTGCTGGCACAAAATGTGCGGTGCTGGTCGCAACGAGTATGGAAACCAACGAGCTGTTGCACAAGTTGCCTCCGGAAGTGGTGACGCGGGTGAGCATTTTGGGACTGATTGCAAGCATTACCGCGTTTCGTGACGCAACCGACTGGATCGATGCGGCAATTACACAGATCGAATCGAACATTGAGCTGTTTACCCAGCTCGTTACTGAGAAATTCCCCGCGGCTCGGCTCGTACTGCCCAAGGCGGGATATCTCGTGTGGGCCGACTTTAGTGCGTACGCCAAGAATCCGTGGCAGACGCTCTACCAAAACGGCCGTGTCGCGTTTGGTGATGGTGCCGGGTTCGGTGCAGCCGGTGCAGGCTTTGTGCGGGTAAATCTCGCATGCGCGCCAGAAACTATTTATGAGGCAGTACGTCGTATTGAAAAGGCACTGGTATGAAACCCGAATATAACTGGGACGGCTACGATTTCTGGACTCGGGAGGTTCACGCTGGTGAATATCCTGATGAAAACTCGGGCCTAAGGGTACCGCCGATCGCGATGTCTGCGGGCTACGTGTTTGAAGACTTCGATGACAGTGTCAACCGGTTCTCTGGAGCCTCAGGCGATCGCATCTATTCACGGCAGGGCAACCCAACTAATGCGGTCGCTGAAGCTCGGTTGACGTCACTTGAGGGCGGATCAGAAACCGTGCTTGCCTCAAGCGGTCAGGCTGCAATCAGTGCGGCACTGTTTGCGATAGCTGGGCAGGGCGATCATATTGTGTCGACTGCGTCAGTGTATGGCGGCACGCGAATTCTGTTTGGGCGAAGCTTTAAACGCTTCGGCATTGAGTTTGATTACGTGTGGGATTCAGAAGATGACGCTGAGTGGGATGCGAAAATTCATCCGAATACGAAGGCGATCTATTGTGAAACAATCCCAAACCCGCTGAACGACATTACGGACATGCGCCGTATCGCTGAAGTTGCGAAGCGGCATGATCTTCCCATCATTGTCGACAACACAGTTGGCACTCCCGCGCTGATTCGGCCGGGTGAATTCGGTGCACACATTGTGGTGCATTCAACGACGAAGTTTTTGACGGGGCACGGTGCTGCCGTCAGTGGTGCTATTGTGGATCTGGGCACCTACGACTGGGAGAACTCCTCACGGTCTTATCCTCTGCTGACTGATGCCGCACCAGGACGTAAAAGCCTGCTGGAACGTTTTGGCAACCCGACCGCATACGCACACGCCGTGCGTGACGCAGTCGTGAACGATATTGGGTTGGCACTCTCCCCTATGACCGGGTTCCTGTTGCATCAGGGTATGGAAACCCTGTCTCTGCGCATGGAGCGCCACACGCGATCGAGCGAACAAATCGCACAGTGGTTAACACAACAGCCAGAGGTAGAACGAGTCGACTATGCCGGTCTTGAATCATCTGAGTTGCACGATCTCGCGAAACGAGATTATCCGCTCGGCACGAGTTCTGTGTTTGGGTTGACAGTTCGTGGCGGTATTGATGAGGCACGCGAGTTTGTGAACGGGTTACGTGTGTGGTCTCGTATGACCGGTATTGGTGACACCCGGTCAATGATTATTCACCCGAAAACATCCACCCATGCAACGTTTAGTGACGAACTCAATGCACGTTTGGGCGTCACCGATGGACTTTTGCGACTCTCAGTAGGGCTCGAGTCACCGAACGACTTGATTCGTGATCTTCGTTCAGCGCTCGATCAGATCTCTAAACCGTAAATATTCGGTTCAGGTACTAGCACGATCCCAAATTCTGCCTGCACCATGGAGACAACGTAACGGGCAAGCTCAGCCACATCTGCTGCCGAGGCACCGCCGAGGTTGGTGATCGCGAGCGTGTGTTTTGTTGAGATCGCTGCGCCTGATCCGGGCAGACGCAACCCGCGTCGAATACCCGCATGCTCGATCAGCCATGCCGCAGATAGTTTCACGTTTTCTTCATAGACGGGCTCTGCAATGCGCAGCTCTTGGCCGCGTTCAATATCTTCAAGCAGCGTGACCTCATCCTCGGGTTCTTTTTCACCCAAAAAGAACCGTGGAGCGTCGCCTGGCAACGTGCGCGAGAACCGTTCCGTCACGATCGGGTTGGTAAAGAACGAACCGGCACTCCAAGTGTCATGGTCGTTCCGGTCAAGCACCATACCTTTACTGGCACGCACACGCAGCACAGTGTCACGCACATCAGTTAGCGGCACACGTGCACCCAATTTCACGTCGAGTGCGCGAGCCAGCTGCGGAAATACGATCGGTTCGCTCGTGCCCGATTTTCGTAGGACGAGATCGATGGAAAGAATCACAGCTTCGCGACCTTCTTTGAATACCGAATTGCGGTATTCAAGACCCAAGTCGCTCGCGGGTTCGCGGCGCACCTCGTCACCGTCGAACACAACGACTGAGTGCAGTACCTGCGAGAGTTCCCCGCCGTAGGCACCAATGTTCTGGACGGGCGCGGCACCGGCAAGACCGGGAATTCCAGAAAGCATCTCGATACCCGCATAGCCTTGTTCCACGGACCATTCGACCAGTTCATCCCAGTCGTGGCCAGCCTGAACTCGCACCCGCACATAGTCGTCGCGTTCACTAACAACTTCAATGCCCTGGTAGCGCACAAGCACAACTGTTCCGGGAAAGCCCTCGTCTGAGACGATCGTGTTGGACCCGCCTCCGAGCAGCAACCACGGCTCATCCCACAGTTCCGAGGCATACTTTACAAGCTCGTTTGATGAGTGCGCGATAAGGAGCTCATCTGGCTTGCCCCCGACTCGCATCGTGGTGAGCTCTGCCAGTGTGGTCCCGTCATCAGATACGAACGTGTGATCAGGGTCGGGGGTTTCGATGGACTCGGGTGACGGCGGTTCAGGCACGTCTTCCGGTTCAGTAATGTCGCGCGCAGGTCCGGCGCTAGGTAAGTCGTGATATTTCATGACAGTTTGACGAGAACTTGGGCCTTTCCGAGCACTGTTTTGTCGGCGAAGACGACGCGCAGATCGATACGCACGTCGTTCCCCTCAACTTTGCCCACTGTCGCAGTGATGGTGACGTGAGCACCCTCTTTCGGGTCAACCACGATTGGGCGAGTGAAACGTGCCTGATAGTCGGCCACGTACCCTCGTGAACCGAGCCATTCAGTGACGGGTGAAACTGCTGCCCCCATGGTGAGCATGCCGTGCGCAAGCACTCCTTCGAGCCCGACAGATTCTGCAACATCGTCGCGATAATGGATCGGGTTAAAATCGCCTGACGCTCCGGCATACCGAACGAGCCGATCACGTGTCAGATCAATTTCACGTTCTGCAACAACATCCCCAACGTTCATGCTCTCACCACCAAGGTCGAAATTGCGGTCACAACGTGTTCATTCTTCTGATCTACGATCACACTTTCAGCGGTGATCATCGAGTTACCACCCAATTTCTTCACTGAGGTCACGGTCAACGTTGCAGTGAGTTCATCACCGGCCACTATTGGGCGACTGTAAGTGAACCGCTGATCACCATGCACGACACGTGAAAAATCGATTGCTGCCTCATCATCTGCAAGCAACTGCTGCAGCGTCGACTCTTGAATCACGACTGCAAACGTGGGCGGCGCAATGACGTCCGAATAGCCTGCCTTTTCGGCGGCTGCAACATCAAAATGAAGCGGATTATCGCTGAGAACCGCACGCGAAAATTCACGAACTTTCTCACGACCAACAAGATACGGCTCGGTGGGAGGATAGCTCCGACCTTCGATGTCTACCATGCGTTTCAGTCTACCCGGAACTGCTAGCTTCGTGGCGCGCCCGGACGCGGTAGGCTGGTACCCATGTCTCGCATTAGTAAAGTACTGATCGCCAATCGCGGTGAGATTGCTGTTCGTATTATTCGCGCCGCTCACGACAGCGGAATCGCCTCAGTTGCTGTGTATGCCGACCAAGACCGCGATGCGTTGCACGCACGTCTGGCAGACGAAGCGTATGCCCTGGAAGGCAAATCAAGCGCAGACACGTACCTCGTGATCTCAAAAATCTTGGATGTCGCACGCCGCTCAGGTGCTGACGCAGTGCACCCCGGTTACGGTTTTCTCGCAGAAAATGCCGAATTTGCTCAGGCAGTCATCGATCAGGGACTCACCTGGATCGGCCCCGGCCCCGAAGCGATCAACCTCCTGGGTGACAAAGTTTCTGCGCGCCATGTGGCCGAGAAAGTGGGTGCCCCACTCGCGGCAGGTACCTTGAACCCTGTGTCGGGCGCTGACGAAGTGCTTGATTTTGTCGATCAGCATGGCCTCCCGGTCGCAATCAAAGCCGCATTTGGTGGCGGTGGCCGAGGTCTGAAGGTTGCCTATACACGTGACGAAGTTGCTGAACAGTTTGAGTCTGCAACCCGTGAAGCCGTCGCCGCGTTCGGTCGTGGTGAGTGCTTTGTTGAGAAATATCTTGAAAAACCACGCCACGTCGAAACCCAGTGCCTCGCAGATCAACACGGCAATGTCGTAGTCGTATCAACACGCGACTGTTCTCTGCAGCGTCGTCACCAGAAGCTGGTTGAAGAAGCACCTGCTCCGTTCTTGACCGAAGAACAGATTGAACGTCTGTACGAGTCGTCGAAAGCAATTCTGCGTGAAGTGAATTATGTTGGCGCCGGTACCTGTGAGTTCCTTGTTGCGCTCGATGGCACCGTGTCATTCCTGGAAGTAAACACCCGCCTGCAGGTTGAGCACACCGTGTCAGAAGAAATCACTGGCCTTGATCTTGTACGTGAGCAATTCCGTATTGCCGAGGGTGAGACCCTTGATTATGAGGATCCAGCCGCTCACGGGCACTCATTCGAGTTCCGTTTGAACGGTGAAGATGCTGGGCGAGGCTTCTTGCCAGCCCCGGGACGTATTACGCAGTTCCGTGCGGCAAGTGGCCCCGGCGTTCGGGTCGACACGGGTGTGGTCACCGGTGATGAAGTTTCGGGTTCGTTTGATTCGATGCTCGGCAAGCTGATTGTGACTGGCGCGACCCGTCAAGAAGCGCTGCAGCGTTCACGTCGCGCCCTCGCAGAGTTTGAGGTGCAGGGTCTGCCCACCGTTCTGCCGTTCCATCGCAAAGTGGTCAATGAGCCCGCGTTTACCGCCGAAGATGGCAACTTTGGTGTGTATACATTGTGGATCGAGAACGAGT
This sequence comes from Canibacter sp., assembly GCA_052085365.1. Classification (GTDB taxonomy): domain Bacteria; phylum Actinomycetota; class Actinomycetes; order Actinomycetales; family Microbacteriaceae; genus Canibacter. The sequence goes on from JBQDFP010000018.1 coordinate 25,680, forward strand.
TCACAAACGATATTGCGCCGTGGGAAGGCGAGACCACACTTGATGTCGTTGAGTCGAAACGTCAAAACGTCGTCGTGGAGGTCGAGGGTCGCCGTATTGAAGTGACCATGCCAACTTCGCTGCTCCCGCTTGCGGACCAACTGGTCACTCGTGGGCCGGCACCAAAACGCAATTCAAGCTCGGTCGCTTCTGCAGCGGGCGGCAACGCGGTTGTCGCGCCCATGCAGGCCACCGTTGTGAAGGCTGCTGTCGATGACGGTACTGAGGTACAAAAGGGCGACCTACTTGTCGTACTTGAAGCAATGAAGATGGAACAGTCGATTTTTGCTCCACACGATGGAATCGTCGCCAACCTTGATGCACCGATTGGGCACACAGTGCCCAACGGACACGTTCTCCTCAATGTGAACCCAGGGGAATAGTTCAGCGCGGGTCCGCGTTGCATTGCGTATGGTCGCGCGTTCTGTTCTTGATTTAGCCACAGTCACTTCAGGGAATGTAAATGCTGCATTGCAGCATTCGGTTACCCTCGCTCAAGCTGCTGAGGCAGGTGGTTATCAACGCATCTGGTACGCGGAGCATCACAACATGCCGTCGATCGCATCGAGTGCGACCGCTGTGCTGATCGGGCATATCGCCTCGAACACGAAAACGATTCGTGTTGGCGCTGGCGGTGTCATGCTGCCGAACCATTCACCGTTGGCGATTGCAGAACAGTTTGGCACGCTGGCTGAGCTACATCCGAGGCGCATTGATCTCGGCCTTGGGCGTGCGCCCGGCGGCGACATGGAAACCTTCCGAGCACTACGTCGTCCACATTCTGCGAGCGAGAGCTTCCCATCTGACGTGCAAGAACTTCAACGCTATTTGAGCGATGAGCTTGCCCGCACCGAAGTAAACGCTTACCCGGGTCGAGGCACTAAGGTTCCGCTCACGATTCTCGGGTCGAGCATGTTTGGTGCGAGCCTGGCTGCCCAGTTGGGTCTCCCCTACGCTTTCGCTTCGCATTTTGCGCCACAAATGCTGCAGGGTGCGCTGCGCCATTACCGCGAGAACTTTAAACCGAGTGAGCAGCTTGATCAGCCGTACGCTTACGCCGCAATAAATGTGATTGCCGCTGACACAGAGACAGAAGCTAACGATGTTTTTGCGGCTGCGGAACTTGAACGTGTACGCATGTTCCTCTCACGCGGACGTTCGCAGGAACTTTCAACTGAAGCTGCACGTGGACTCATGGAGACCCCCGCCGGGCTCCAAATTCGCGACATGATGCGCTATACGGCAATCGGTGACGCGAAGGGGGTACGAGAAGAGCTCGCCGCGTTCGAAAAACATACGAACGCTGACGAGCTCATCTGTGTATTTCCAGCTGCTCAGCCGGAGCAGGCGCTGCGTTCTCTCGAAATCGCAGCACCTGCTGGCGACTAACTCAGTTGGACTTTCTTATTCATATCTCGAGCTGCCCACAGAACCATGACTACCATGGCCACAAGCTGCAAGAAGAACACTGATAGCGGCACGGTGGCATCTGTTTCCAAGAGATTCACCTGCGACGTGAACTTGCCCGTTTCGAGGTCAACGCCTGGCGGCAACCACATCACGGCAATAGCTACCAACTGCGTGGCAATATACACGGCCGCATAGACAATCACGGGTCCGCCGACTCCGAGTCGACGCGCCCACCCACCGCTGCCGATTACTGCGCTAAAGAACAGTGTGATTGGGATTGACGCGAATCCCAGCAGCGCTACCAGGCCAAAGAACACGAGATATCCGGGTGTTGTGAACAGTGTGGTGAAGAACCCGTTAAGTTCCGGTTCGTTGACCCCGACTGCCACAATAAGCCACAGAATTCCTATGATCACGACCCAGAGTACGAGTGACACGATGAGCGCATACAGGAGTTTGCTCCAGTAGAGCATGCGCCCTGAAATTGGAAGCGTATGTGTGAGGGTCGCCCCGGACCCGGCATAACTCGAAATATAGAAATCGATGCCGAGGTACCACTGTACGACTGTCGGCAGTATGACCAGCCCCATCGCGGCGAACGCGAACCCGAGTTGTGACATGATGAGCCCGGCTGATGCTCCAAGCAGAATCAGGAGCGTCATGATGCCCACAATGATGAGCATCGGTTTGATCGTTCGAAGAAATTCGTGTTTGAGGATTGTGCCGATCATGATGCGTACACCTCCTTGAAGTGGTCGTTGAGTGATTGTCCGCTGTTTGCCCGAAGGTCATCAACGGGTCCTGCGCTGATGACACGACCGTGACGCATGAGGATGGCCTCATCGAGCAGCGGTTCGATATCTGCGATCAAATGTGTGGCAATAATGACGAGCGCACCGGGCCGCAACACCCCAATAATCGCTTTGAGTGTTGCTTCACGTGCGGCCGGGTCCACGCCACTAATAGGCTCATCAAGGAGGTACACGTCAGCTGCGCGACTCATGACGAGCGCCGCCTGTACTTTTTCGTGTTGCCCCTTGCTCAGCTCAACGAGTTTCCTGTCGAGACCGATACCGAATGTGCCCAATAGGCTTTCGCAGGTGGTCCGTGAAAAGTCGTCGAAGAAGTCTTCAAAATAGCGGATCAGGTACGACACTTTCACCCGCTTGGGCAGGTTCGGTGTGTCGGGGAGGTAGCTCACCACGGCTTTCGTTTTCGGACCTGGTGTATGCCCGGCGATCGTGACTTTACCTGTGCTGGGTTGGTCGATGCCTGCAAGGATGCGGAGCAACGTGGTTTTTCCGCACCCGTTTTCACCGAGCAGCCCAACGATTTGTCCGCCACCTATGCGGAGTGAAAAATTGTCGAGTGCCGCGATTCGCCCGAAGTGTTTCGTGAGCGATTCGATTTCAATCATGATCTTCCCATCGCGTTTGAAGTAGTTGTGCCGCGTCTTGGCACGAGATTCCTATTGCCTGCAGCTTGGCTATCGCGTCGTCGATGACTTCAGTCGCCGACTGGCTACGAAGCGTTTGCACCCTCGACGAGTCAGTTGCCACGAAGCGTCCTGACGTACGTTCACTGTGTGTCAAACCGACTCGGTCGAGTTCAGTAAGTGCACGTTGAACCGTATTCGGATTCACCTGGTACTCGAGTGCCAAGTCTCTGGTCGACGGTACTTTTTCACCGGGTAACCAGTCTTCGACAATGATTCGCCGGGTGAAGTCCGCAACGAGCTGTTGCCATATGGGCTGCGATGAATCAAATTTCATGTCACCCCTTCTGTATTAGTTCCTTAATACAGTAACACAGGCTACACGAGATCGCGAACGAGCGGAATCACATATCGCCCCTGCTCAATCACATCTGCAGGGTCTCCGTACCCACGCAATGAGAGATCGGTGAATCCCAACTCAACGTAAGCAGCAAGCGCATGGGCCACGGTCTCATAGCTTCCTACGAGTACCGCAGACGAACCAATCGCACCAGTTGCTTGCGCAATTTTGGTCCACATCACGCCATCATGAATCTCGTCCCGCTCGGCAATATCCAGAATGCGTTTCGATGCCTCTGCCCCCATGGGCACCGTAAGCTTTTTCACATCATTCGGCTTGCGTGGGCGATTTTTCCGGGCAGACTCCTGCGCAAGCACCGCATTCGCCTTCTCCCACGCAAGCTCATCGCTCGGCGCGGTAATCACACGAACATCAAGCATAAGATCAGGCTGACCAAGCTCGTGCAACGCCCGCAGCTGAGCTTGCATATCCGCGAGGGGTTCTGCGAAAAATCCGAAAATGTCCGCCCATTTCGCTCCAGTTTTAAGAGCTGCAGTGGAGGATCCACCCGCAGAAATCGGCAGCTGACCCACGGGTTTAATTTTCGGGGTGTAGTCACGAAGCGTGTAATACTTACCGTCATAGTCAAAGCCGCTTGTTTCATTCCAGGCGAGGCGAATAATCTCAATGTATTCAGCCATACGCGCATAACGTTCGTCTTTGCTCAGAAAGTCGCCTTCGCGCCACTGGTCGCTGTCATTGCCGCCGGCAATGAAATGTGCCTGGGTCCGCCCGCCGTTGATGTGATCGAGTGTCGCGAGTGCTTTGGCCGCAACTGTTGGCGCCATCATATTGGGCCGAATCGCAATCAATGTCCTGAGAGTGCTGGTGTGCTGCCCTACGACTGAGCCGATCGCGAGAGGGTCGAGTGAGTAAGACGAATACACGGCGATGGTCTTGTCGAAGCCGCATGTTTCAAGTGTTTGTGCACTGGTAATGAGCGTTTTCAAGTCGAGTCTGTTTGACTGGAGGCCAAACCCGGCTCCGGTGGTGAGATTGCCGACAAACTGGACTGACTTGCTCATGCAACTCCTTTAATAGACTGGGTACATTAACTCTATCGGAGGAGTCTGATTTGCTTGACCTACGCACTACTCTGGCTAACGCGGCGGCGGAAGCCGATCGTCTCGGACAAACACCGTGGGCGTCGATTCAGGCGGTTCACGAGGCGGGACTGCTCACTGCGACTGTAGGCAACAAAATGCCGCGTCATGAATTTGTTTCAGCGTTGACGAGTCTGGGCGCGGGAGACCCATCAGTGGCGCTGATTACTCTCATGACGCAGATGCAACATATTGCTGCCGCTGAGGGTATTCCGTGGCCCGACGGCGTCTACGAGCAGACCCTCAACACTTCTCAACCGGTGCTGCTGAACGCAGCTCTGACGGAACCGGCGCTCGGGTCAGCGATTCGCGGCGGCTCGTATGCAACCACTGCCCGGCAAAGTGATGGCGGGTGGATCGTGAACGGCACGAAATCGTTCGTGACCGGGTCTGAGCATCTTGCGTACCACTTGGTTTCCGTCTCGACCACTGATGGGCACACGGCGCGGGCGGTCGTGCCTGGAACCTGCGAGGGAATTCGTGTGGTGCACAGCTGGGACGGAATTGGCATGCGCGCCTCGAGCACCCATGAGGTGGTTTACGACAACGTCGAGATTCCTGAATCACACTTAATTGCGTTACCCGAGTCTGATTCGCCACGTATAGGTGAAATGTTTAGCCTCGGCATTAGTGCAATTTATCTCGGTATTGCCCAGGCTGCACGTGACGAGCTGACACGGTATTTGAATGAGCGCGTACCGAGCTCTTTGGGGGCGTCGCTTGCGACTGTCGGTCGCATGCAGGATGCCGTGGGAGAGATTGAGGCTGAGCTCATTTCTTCAGAAGAAACGCTTTCTTCTTTGACCAGGGGTGCGGGGCTACGTGTGGGTGCAGCAAAGCTGATAACAACTCGTGCGGCGATCTCGGTGGTGCAGGCTGCGGTGAAGTTAGCGTCGAGTTATGGCCTGAGCCGGAGTGGCCCACTTGAACGGCATTTACGTGATGTGTTGTGTGCGGGCCCGCAACCTCCGCATGATGACATGGTGATTCGCAGGCTGGGTACGGCAGCACTGCAATAAAAAACGACCCACCCCGCAGGGTGGGTCGTTTCCAGTAACTTCGCTTAGAAGTCCATGCCGCCAGTTGGATCAACAGGAGCTGCTGATGCCGGTTCTGGCTTGTCTGCAACGACCGCTTCGGTGGTCAGGAAGAGACCAGCGATTGATGCAGCGTTCTGCAGTGCTGAACGAGTCACCTTCGCCGGGTCAAGGATGCCCTGCTCAACGAGGTTGCCGTATTCGCCAGTTGCTGCGTTGAGACCGTGGCCGTGCTCAAGCTGAGCAACACGGTCTGCAACAACGCCGGGCTCAAGGCCTGCGTTGAGTGCGATCTGGCGAAGCGGAGCTTCGATAGCGGTCTTCACGATGCTTGCGCCGACCTCTTCCGCACCCTCGAGCGAGAGTGTGCCGAAGACGTCCTTGCCGGCCTGGATGAGCGCTACGCCACCACCGGGGAGCACACCCTCATCAACGGCAGCCTTGGCGTTGCGGACTGCGTCCTCAATGCGGTGCTTGCGTTCCTTGAGTTCAACTTCGGTAGCTGCACCAGCCTTGATGACTGCAACGCCACCAGCGAGCTTCGCGAGGCGTTCCTGAAGCTTCTCACGGTCGTAGTCGCTGTCGGTGTTCTCGATCTCACGACGAATCTGTGCAACGCGAGCGTCGATTGCTTCCTGCTCGCCGCCACCCTGCACGATGGTGGTTTCATCTTTGGTGATGATGACCTTGCGTGCGGTGCCGAGCATGTCGAGTGAGGTGTTCTCGAGCTTGAGGCCGACCTCTTCTGAGATGACCTGACCACCGGTGAGGATCGCGATGTCCTGCAGCATTGCCTTGCGACGGTCGCCGAAGCCAGGAGCCTTGACGGCTGCTGACTTGAAGATGCCGCGGATCTTGTTGAGTACGAGAGTAGCGAGTGCTTCGCCTTCGACGTCCTCAGCGATCAGGAGCAGCTGCTTGCCTGACTGGATAACCTGTTCAACGATCGGGAGCAGGTCTTTAATGTTTGAGACCTTGCTGTTCACGATCAGGACGTAGGGGTCTTCGAATACAACTTCCTGACGGTCAGCGTCAGTTACGAAGTATGCCGAGAGAAAGCCCTTGTCGAAACGCATACCTTCGGTGAGCTCAAGCTCGGTGCCGAACGTGTTTGACTCTTCGACAGTAATGACGCCTTCTTTACCGACCTTGTCGATTGCCTGAGCAATGAGGCGGCCAATTTCGGGGTCAGCTGCCGAGATCGATGCAGTTGCTGCGATCTGGTCAGTGGTCTCAATTTCCTTGGCGTTTTCGAGCAGCTTGGCTGCAACAGCATCAACTGCCTTTTCGATGCCGCGCTTGATTGCGATTGGATCGCTACCAGCAGCAACGTTACGCAGGCCTTCGCTGACGAGTGCCTGTGCAAGAACAGTTGCGGTCGTGGTGCCGTCACCTGCTACATCGTCAGTCTTCTTTGCAACCTCTTTAACGAGCTCTGCGCCAATTTTTTCGTATGGCTCGTCGAGTTCGATTTCTTTCGCGATGGAAACGCCGTCGTTAGTGATGGTGGGGGCGCCCCACTTCTTCTCAAGTACGACGTTGCGACCACGTGGGCCCAGCGTTACCTTCACAGCATCTGCGAGCGTGTTGAGACCACGCTCGAGACCACGACGGGCCTCTTCGTCAAAAGCAATCATTTTTGCCATGTGTTTCGCCCCTCCCGGACGTTTCGGAGAACTACACTGCATCGCAGTGTCGGAGTACTTGGTTTAGCACTCCTTAGCTTCGAGTGCTAACTCAATTTTGGCACTCTCCCTCGTCGAGTGCAAGCGCAGAACCCAGGTGCGCAGCATTCATACAGCACCTGTTCACCCCCGGCGTAAATTCACAAAAGAAAATCGGCCGGGTCATATCGATGACCCGGCCGGGTGCACCACACGAAATTACTATGACATTGCGACGTCGGCGCCATCCTCATTCAAACCTGGCTGGGCAAAGTCAGCGGCTTCGTCAGCACCAGGGCCCGCATAGTCAGCACCGAGAACGACCACAAGGTCAGTGCCAAGGTCAGAATACGACTCATTCAGATATGTTGAGACGCCACCGAGTTGCTCGGCAAGGCCCTGGGCCGCCGAACGGTCACTCTCTTCGGTATAAAAGACTGCAGAAATTTCAACACTGGGTTCAGCCGCGTTTCCGACAAAGCTCGTATTGCCCCATTTATTTTCTGAAATCTGGTTGCCGACAGATTCCCCAAGGCCGGCAGTTTCAACACCGTTCAACACGGCAACGGTCGCGTCGGGGTTCACTTCGGATTCGACAGGTGCTGGCCCCTCCGTTTGTCCCTCAACCTGACTCGCGAACGGCACCCGGTCCGCACCAATGCGCGTCAACGTAAAAATACCTACGGCTGTCAACACGACGATCGCAATAATCATGACCAGAAACCACTGCCAGAAGTACGTCGGTTTTGCGATCACGCGGTGCGCGCCAATACGCTTCGAGTTCTTCGGAACGTTGTCGAAACGGTCCTCTGCAAAGGTGACGCGTTTAGCGGAGGGTTTCACTTCAGTGTCGCTCAACTACCGACTCACTTCCTTCAGGGACTTTTAGTTTACTTCGCTCAGTGAGTCAGGAGCATACAGTGCCCGCGCGAGCCCGTCGAGAATGTCAGGAATACGAGCGCCCCCGGTGAACAAATCAGTGTCCGGCACGTCAACAATTCGCCGATGCTTCCCCGCATCCGTCAACGCAACAGCGGGGTGGGTTTCTAACATGCCGTCGACCCCGTCAACGCTTTCCAGCCCGCCCGACATAACCAAAATGGTGTCCGGGTTCGCTTTCACAAGTGCTTCATCGTTCATAGGGCGCTGCCCGTCCCACCCGATTTGTGTCGCAACATCTACGGCGTCGAGGGAGTCAAGCAGCGAATCGACGCCACTGCCCTTACCGAACAGGTAGAACACGCCTGATCCACGCATATATAAGAAGGCCACATGCGGACGTTTATCTTCGTCTTCTGGCACAAGTGCGGCAATTTCCTGCTCTTTCTCATCAATTTTTTGTGTGAGATTTTCAATGAGGGTGGGTGCGGCGCTGCTAATGCCGAGCGCGTCAGCGACTTGCTGTGCTTGAGCGAAACTTTCGTCATAGGTGCTCGCGTTTTGCACGAACACGACCGGGATTCCTGCGTCAGCAATCTGTTCTACGACATCAACCGGACCAATCGAGCCGTCAGTGATCACAACTGTAGGGTTAAGCGCCAAAACTGCTTCAGCATCAATACTGTGCCCGTCACGGGTCACGACCGGTAAGTCTTCGGTTCCAGGCAGCGTCGTTGACACGTCTCGGCCCACAAGATTGCCACCGAGCCCCAGCGTATAGACGTAATCGGCGACACTACCCGAAAGTGAGACCGCAAGTATTCGACTCACGTCGCTCACTTCTACGCTTTTGTCTCCGCTACGGGCGTGCGAAGTCACCGTTGTGGGCAGCTCTGGTTCGACATCGAGATCCATCGGTTCAATCGATGGCGTCGGCATGACTGCAGTGGTGGGTCCCTCAAATGAGCTGGGGTCTTCGATGGGTGTGAGCTCAGAAAGCGGTGGCAAACTTTGTGCAACCTCGTCGTCTGGTGAAGGGGTGGATCCTACTGCGCAAGCGGTCGTGAGCATGAGGGTGAGAGCGCCCACAAGCACCGCTCGAACTAGTTTTCGCACACGAATACCCTTCTGCAGATTCAGCCAAGCCTAACAAGAGTAAGATTAAGGCGGACTGTAATGCAATCATCAAGGCAGGGAATTGAAAACAACACCTACCTCACCGAAGCCGCGCACTGCTCGGACAGCTTTATTGACGGTCGGTCTACTCATTCTTCTAGTCTTTGCAGTACTCATTTCTGCGGGTATCGGGCAGCTTCAGATAGCGCCCAACGAAGTGCTCGGTTCGCTGCTGCAGCGCATCGGCATTACCTGGTTCCCTGCACCCTCACACCCGACCGGTGACGCAACATTGTGGGCAATCCGATTCCCGCGTGTGGCAATGTCCGCCCTCGTGGGCGCGGGCCTCGCATTGTCAGGCCTTTTGATGCAGGCAATTTTCGGCAACCCGCTGGCTGAACCCGGAATTATCGGTGTCAGCTCAGGCGCAGCATTCGGCGCGGGCATCGCCATCGTCTTTGGGCTGAGCTTTTTTGGTGGCTGGACGATCGCGATCTTCGCCTTCATTGCCGGACTCATCGCAACACTCACCGTGTATTTCGTCAGCCGTGCCGGCGGCAAAACCGAAGTGGTGACGCTGGTGCTCACGGGTATTGCGGTGAACGCGGTCGGTGGTGCCGGCATTGCACTCCTCACCTTTTTGAGCGATACCCAGTCGCGAGAACAAATCGTGTTCTGGCAGCTCGGCAGTATTGCGGGCAGTCGCTGGTCTCAAGTCGGCATTGTTGCGCCAGTCGTGCTCATCGGTTTACTGATTTCGCTGTGGGTAGCGCGCTCACTCGACCTCCTCTCCCTTGGCGAACGCAATGCTCGTCACCTCGGCGTCAATGTCGAACAGCTTCGTATTTGGGTGATTGTACTGGTCGCTCTCGTAGTCGGCGTCTCAGTAGCTTTCACCGGCATTATCGCGTTCGTGGGCCTGGTGGTCCCGCACCTGATGCGCATGATCTTGGGCCCGGCACATTTGCCGCTGGCGATTTCCAGCGCCGTCGGGGGTGCCCTACTGTTGACGCTCGCCGATCTTGGTGCACGCACGATCGTTCCGATGGCCGACCTGCCGATTGGCATGCTGACCTCACTCATCGGTGGACCGTTCTTCTTCTGGCTGTTGCGTCGTACACGCCGTTCTGCGGGAGGTTGGAGCTAATGACAGAAATCGTATGCGCCGCCGACCAGGCAACGGTGATTCGTTCAGGTAAGAAACTGCTCGATGATGTCAGTATTCAACTGCGCAAGGGTGAAGTGCTGGCTTTGTTGGGCCCGAACGGTGCTGGCAAGTCAACGTTGCTGGGAGCCCTGTCGGGTGAGCTTGATCTTGATAGTGGATCAGTGTCTTTCGCGGACCGAAACATTCGCAAATGGTCCCTGAAGGAACTCTCACGTCGTCGCGGTGTGCTACTGCAAGAACATCAGCTCATGTTCCCGTTCTCGGTCTATCAAGTGGTCGAGATGGGCCGCGCACCCTGGTATCGCACTGACCTCGAGAACGAAGACGAGGTCGCGATATCTGAAGCAATTGGGCTCGCTAATGTTGAATATTTGCAGACCCGAAGTGTGCCCTCACTGTCTGGCGGTGAGCGCGCTCGAACGGGTTTCGCGCGTGTTCTTGCGAGCCGAACAAATGTGCTCATGCTTGATGAACCAACGGCGGCGCTTGATTTGAAACATCAGGAGTCTGTCTTAAGTACTGCGCGCGATCGGGCGCGCGCGGGCGAGGCCGTACTCGTGGTGTTGCATGACGTGAATCTTGCTGCGGCATTCGCTGACCGGATTGCGTTATTGAAACGAGGCAAAATCGTGACTCAGGGAACCCCGGACGAAGTGCTCACGTCTGAGATTATTAGTGATGTGTATGAGACGCCGGTTGAGATTATTCGCCACCCCCGTACTGGGCAGGGCATTGTGATGCCCGTGCGTGACTAGATATGCAACGCGTCATCGATTCTCTGCTGGTGCGTGACCATGCTGCCGTTGCCCTCGAGAGACATATTGAACGCATGACGCACGCCGCCGCGAAGCTTGGCTATTCAGCTGAAGAGGTCACATCGAAATATCTTGCGGTTTCTAAAGAGGTGCCTGATGCGGGTGACTGGTTTCCGCTCATTGAATCAACACGAGACCAATTCAAGGTCGTGATGCGCCCGGCTCCCGTGCTGCGTTTAGAAACGCAGCTACGCACAACGGCTGACGGGAGGCGGTTCCCCAACGCAAAAGGTGCCGATGCCAACGTGACCGCCGCAGATCGTCAGTTTGCTATCGATCACGGTGATGACGACGCCGCCTATCTTGTCGACGGTGTTCTTACAGAATGCGCAAACGGTGCCCTACTGGCATGGACTGGCCACGGAGTGACTGTCTCGAACTCTGCCAGCGTGCTGCAGTCGACCACATTAGCTGAGTTTCTGTCGCACTATGCCGGTCCAGTCACCCGGGGCGATATCGACCCGGCAGATGAACTTTGGTATTTGAATGCTCTACACGGGCTCACGCCGGTGACGAGGCTCGACGGGGTCCAGAAACACTACGACCGTGAGCGGCTCGCCTTATGGCGCCAGCGGTATGAGTCGTGGAGGCGGCCACTGTGATTGTCGTGCTCGATAACCGCGACTCCTACACGTTTAACCTTGTGCAACTGTTGCGGCAGCTTACCCGACGTGAGATTCGTGTCGTGGGCGCTGATGACGGTGACGAAGCACTTCGACTCGTGCGTAGTGGAGTGGTCGCGGGTGTGGTGATCTCGCCAGGCCCGGGGCATCCAGATAACGATGAAGACTTTGCCGCGTCAGGTGCGCTGATCGACTGGATTGTGCAGCACACCGAAATCCCGCTCCTTGGCGTGTGTTTGGGGCACCAGGGTCTCGCACAACGTTTCGGGTACCGTGTTGTTCCTGCTCCGGCAGCCAAGCACGGCTGGGTGTCAACGCTCACACATAACGGAACCGGCCTGTTTACCGGTGTGGCACACGATGCCTGTGTTACCCGATACCATTCGCTCGTTATCGAGCGAGGTGAGCATCCGGACCCAAACCTGCGCATCACAGCAACCAGCGAGGACGGCGTCATTCAGGCGTTTGCCATCGCGGGAAAACCGTGGTTCGGGGTGCAGTTTCATCCGGAATCTGTCGCGTCCAGTGACGGCGCCCACCTGTTGCAGAATTTTCTTGACGTCGTTGATCCACCCACTGTCCTGTCCGTCGAAACTTTTCCACTTCCAGGGTCGCGTTTTGACGCATGCCGGGCAATCTATCGCCATACGTTCAACGGTCACCGGTTTTGGCTGGAGTCGGACGATTGGTCGATTTTGGGTAATGCGACAAAGGTCACCGCCGCTGATTTCGACGATCTGAAGCCGGGGTTCGGCCGAGTTATTGGTGGCGAAGAGTTGCCGTTTCGAGGTGGTGCGGTCGGCTGGTTCGGGTACGAATACGGGCTCCGAGCTCTCGGTGTCGACGCACCCGACAGTCAGTTGCCCGAGTCACAGTGGATGTGGCCGCACCGTTTCGTAGTGATCAACGACCGTACAATCTCAGTATGCGGTGATAGAAGTTTCACAACGGAGGTCAAAGAAGCGCTCCAGCAAAAGCTTCCAACGCTCCCCCGGTTCGACCCTGAAGTTCCAGAAATCGGTGGACACTGGCGTGATGAACGTGACACGTATCTCGATAAGATCGCCGAATGCCAACGCGCGCTCGTTCGCGGTGACTCCTATGAACTGTGTCTTACGAACACGTTCACGGTTCAGCCGTGTGAGATTGAGCCCGTTGAACTTTTCGAATTGCTTCAGGCACACCACCCCACACCGTATGCGGCTCTCATTGAATCAGATGTGACCGTTGTGTCGGCTTCACCTGAACGGTTCCTTCGCGGCCGCGGGGGTACCTATTCAACAAAACCGATTAAGGGCACGGCTCCACGAGGCCGCACTCCTGACGCAGATCACAGAATTGCTCAATTACTCAAGTCAGATCCGAAAACGATCGCCGAGAACCTCATGATTGTTGATCTTCTGCGTAACGATCTGGGGCGCGTGTGCACACCCGGAAGCGTCCGCGTCACTGAGTCCATGGCAGTTGAAACGTACGCGTCTGTGCATCAACTGGTGTCGACGGTCGAAGGCGAGTCAGCCGCACCTGCGTCTGAGGTGGCGCGGGCATTGTTTCCTGGCGGATCGATGACCGGGGCACCAAAACTGCGCAGTGTTGAAATACTTGCGGATTTAGAGCGCGCACCGCGCGGCGTCTATTCCGGCGTGCTCGGCTTTTT
>JBQDFP010000019.1:0-35924 GCA_052085365.1 Canibacter sp.
GAACCGACCAACGATGTGGACGCGGATATGCTCGCGGCTCTTGAAGATCTGCTCGATAGTTGGCCTGGCACATTGCTTGTTGTGTCGCACGACCGGTACCTTCTCGAGCGCGTCACGGACAATCAGTACGCTATTTTTGACGGCCACCTACGTCACCTCCCTGGTGGAGTTGACGAATATTTACAGTTGCAAGATGCTCGTGGTTCCACGACCCCCGGCGACAGCCATCCCACAACCAGCACCGCCTCAAACACGGCATCTCATCAAACCAACATCGGCCTCAGCGGTGCTGAGCGTCGAAATGCAGAAAAAGAGTTGCAGTCAGTTGAGCGGCGTATGCAAAAACTTCAAGACCAAGTTGATCAAGAACGAGAAGCTCTCGCTTCCCTCGATCAAAGTAACTACGAATTACTGAACAGTGAAATGACCAAAATAGTTGAAAAGGAAGCTGAGATAGTCTCGCTTGAAGAACGCTGGCTCTCGCTGAGCGAAGCGCTCGAATAGAGGGTGTGACGTGCTGACGCTGCAGCACTCGAGTGGTCTGAGTTTTCAGAACGCGCGGTACGATGGGCACAGACGCTAGAAACAGTGAAGTTCCTAGCCAAGTTACAGGAGGTAACAATGTCTGATTCATGGCTCCCATCGCTCATCACTAAAACGCCTGAGGATGGATTTCAACTCGCGGTCAAGCTTTCTCGAATGGGTGTGAAAACCACCCAGCCTGACACCGAAGTGCTGCATCGCTTACGTCCTGAGTACGCAGAAAATGCAGATAGCTTGACCGCTGCATCACAGGTTGTAGCTGTCCACTTTCAAACCGTGGCGGCCGCAAACAACTACTGGCGCTAGAGAGGCGCAGCACCCGCACCCAAACTCGGACAAGCAGCTCAACAGGTAAAGGGGATGATGCACATGTCCGGACAGAGAATATCAATACATGACGTCGATGAGCAGGCATACCAAGCCGTATATCCACTGCAAAAGTACGTTAATTCAAGCAGCCTTGACACCAAGCTCACCAGCCTAATCGACATTCGCGCATCGCAACTAAATGCCTGCGCCTGGTGTCTCGACATGCATGTGGCTGAAGCTCGAGAAGCGGGCGCGTCACAGCGACAAATTGACCTTGTCGCTGCGTGGCGTGAAGCTGGCGACTTGTTTTCAACACGCGAACAAGCAGCCCTCGCCTTGACAGAACAAATAACGCTCATCAGTGAGGGCGGGGTCGCCGATCACGTGTGGCAGCAGGTTCGAGCTGAGTTCTCTGAGCCGGAGGTCGTTGAACTCATCATGACGATCTCAGTAATTAATGTGTGGAACCGGATGAATGTCACGGCACGCACACAGCTCAAAGAAACCCAGGCGTGAGGTTACGTGCGCGGGTAAGGTGAGGTCATTTTTCGGTTACGTATTACACGTCCCGTTGAATGAGCTCATCGAGCCCGACCGGGCTCAACAGGTACGGTGCAACTTCGAGAACGGTCACTGCCCCGCGGCGCCCTTCGGCATGCATTCTTGTCGCCGCTCGGCCGTACGCGATCATTGACGCTGCAGTAAAGTCCGGGTTTCGTTCAAGCTCGAGAGTGAATTCTACCGAGTGGTGGCTTCCACCAAGGTCTCCCGTGGTAATGACGTGACCACCGTGAGGCATCCCTTGATGTTTTTCGTCAAACTCGTCCTGAGATACGAACTCGACAGTGGTTTCGTACCCAACGAAGTAGTCCGGCATGTGAGTGATCTCATCACGAATGCGGTCATGGTCCGACTCATCTGCCACTACAACGCATTGCCGCAGGTGCGCATTCTTACCGGTGACCTGATCAGCTTTCCCCTCTCGTGCAAGATCGAGCGACGCTGGCTTCGGCACCGTGTATTGCACAGCAGATTGGACTCCCTTGACGCGTCGAATCGCGTCTGAGTGACCCTGCGAAAGTCCCGGTCCCCAAAACGTGTTCTGGCTTGGCTCAGCAAACAAAGCTGCGCCATACACACGATTGACCGAAAAGAGTCCGGGGTCCCAACCGGTCGAAATCATTGCGAGATTATCGCCCGTGCGAGCTGCAGCATCCATTTTCGAACGGTGCTCGGGAATGAGCGCGTGATTGTCGTAGGTGTCGACCGTTGTGAATAGCTGTGCAAATTCTGGGCCTTGTTCCGGCATGTCAGTGGCGGAGCCGAGGCACAAGAATAGGACGTCGATTTCGTCTTGGTGAGATGCAACGTCTGCGACGGGAAAAACTGGAGTGTCGGTGGGTAAGCTGTCTCGACGGGAGAAAATCCCAGCAACTGAAAAATCGGGGTGGTGCGCCAGCAGTTTTTCTACGCTGCGCCCCAAATTGCCGTATCCAACAATTCCAGCTCGTATCTGTTCGGCCATGGGTTCCCCTAAACGTTTTCGATTCGTGAGTTTCAATAATATTGTGCCTTGGTGATCAAAGTCCGTGAATTTTCTTCACGTTCGATACCCTTGAGGTTTGAAGGGACGTGATCATGACGCTAAAAGTTGCAGTTCTCGGAGCTAACGGACGAATGGGGTCCGCCGCGGTCGAGGCGATCCGTAATGCAGAAGATATGGAACTCATTGCCACACTCGGTCGCGATGATGACTTGGATGGAATTCTTGGCGCAACTCACGTCGTTGACCTGACTGTCCCAGACGCAACCGAAACGAACGTTCGGTTCGCTGTCGAGAACAACATTCATGCCGTCGTCGGAACCACTGGGTGGAATACGGATCGTCTCTCGCGGCTTGAATCGTTGCTTGCAGACCATACTGAGACAGGGGTATTGATTGCGCCGAACTTTGCGATCGGTGCGGTGCTCGCGACCTCGTTTGCTGCGTACGCTGCAAAGTTTTTTGAGTCTGCAGAAATTGTTGAACTGCACCATCCAAAGAAAGTTGATGCACCATCTGGGACCGCAGCCCGCACGGCCGAGCTGATGGGAGAAGCGCGAGATAAGGCTGGTATCGCATTCAGCCCCGACGCCACAGAATCTGACCCTGATGGCGCGCGTGGCGCCATGATCCACAATATTCACGTTCATTCAGTCCGCCTTCAAGGCCTTACCGCACACCAAGAGATTCTTCTAGGAAACGCGGGTGAGCAGCTCACGATTCGTCACGATTCGTTTGACCGGGGCTCGTTCATGCCCGGCGTTCTCTTGGGACTGCGAAAAGTGGCAGGCAATCCAGGTCTGACACACGGGCTCGACGGGTATTTAGACCTGTAATTTACGCGCGACCAAAAAATCGCGTAGCCTGAGATTATGCAGCACACTGATCGCCCTCGTTTTGGTACCGTACTGACCGCTATGGTTACTCCGTTCACTCATGACGGAGACCTCGACCTGGCCGCAGCGCGAAAGCTCGCGAAGCACCTCGTCGATAATGGATGCGACGGACTTGTCGTTACTGGCACTACGGGAGAGATCTCGACGCTGACAGATGACGAACACGTTGAACTGTATCGTGCGGTTATCGAAGAAGTTGGCGATCGTGCCGCGATTGTTGCCGGCACCAGCACGAACGACACCCGTCACTCGGTGAACCTTTCACGCCGTGCAGAGGCTGCTGGCGTGGATGGGCTTCTGTTAGTCACGCCGTATTACAACAAACCGTCACAAGCTGGAATCCAGGCACACTTCGAAACCATCGCAGACGCGGTGGAGCTTCCAATCATGCTGTATGACATCCCGGGACGCTCAGTTCGCCCAATTGAGACCGACACCCTTGTGGCACTGTCCAAGCACCCACAAATCGTTGCGTTGAAAGACGCCAAAGGCGACCTCATGGAGACGACAAAGGTCATCGCTCGTACCGACCTGGATGTGTATTCAGGTGACGACGGAATGACGCTTCCGCTCATGGCCGTTGGAGGTAAAGGCGTAGTATCAGTAACTGCGCATGTTGCGCCCCGTGACTATCGCGAACTTGTTGATGCAGCAGCCTCGGGTGACTACGAGGCAGCTCGGAAGAAACATTTTGAGCTCGATGCTGTCCAGCGCGCGGTCATGACGCATTTGCAGGGGGCAGTCACTGCGAAATATATTCTCGCGAAGACTGGCATTATTCCCTCAGATCGTGTGCGTCTACCACTGGTCGCACCGACAGCGGAGGAACTCGCTCCAGTGCTCGCAGAACTCGAAGAGGCCGGTCGGCCCCTCTGATAACCTGAACCGTGTCAGTTTCGAAGCTTTCTACCAGTAGTCAGAACTATCTGAAAACTATTTGGGCGCTGCAGGAGTGGGACCACGAGCCTGTGGCTCCATCGGTGCTTGCAACCCGTCTGGGTTTGCGCCCGTCAACAATTTCTGACGCGGTACGCAAACTTGCGTCACAGTCACTGGTTGAACATACCCCTTATGGGGCAATTTCACTGACACCTGAAGGTCGCGTGAATGCTTTAGCGATGGTACGCCGGCATCGGCTCATCGAAACATTCCTGGTACAAGTGTTGCACTACGGTTGGGATCAGGTTCACGAAGAAGCTGAGCATCTTGAGCACGCAGTTTCAGATTTTATGGTGGATCGTATTGATGAGATTTTGGGGTACCCGAGCCGTGACCCGCACGGGGACCCTATCCCGCAACCGGACGGAACCATTGAGTCGCCCGATGCACGCACCCTGCAAGAAATACCTACCGGCACGCGAGTGAAAGTGGAACGTATTTCTGATGATGACCCTGAGCTGTTGTCGTACCTCGCAGATCAGGGCATTGGGATCGGTTCGGAACTGACTCTTGAACCGGGCGCACCATTTTCAGAATCACTGACCGCACACTGCGGTTCAACTACAGTTATTTTGGGCGACGCTGCACTGTCTGCGATTTGGGCGTCCACCCTCGGGTAAGACCCTAGCTCGGACGAATCGGCACCGGTTGGGTGAGCGCCTGTGTCGGTGGCTGGTCGACACGTCGAGCGCCCGGGACCGGCCCGGTCACCGTGAGTGACGCATATCCTGCTCCGTAAAGTGCTCCGCCAAGCGTGGTGGCTTCCTCTTGGTTTCTTACGAGAAACGCAACTGTGGTTCCTGCCTCGGCAACGATGCCTGCGAGCGCTCCCCGACTTTCACCCAGTTCAAGGAGTGCGCCAATGTTCGGGTCGAGCTTCATTGCTGCCACCTGCAGGTCGTTGTGCATCACGTTCGCAAGATAGGCCGCATCCCCCGCACGTATCGCTTGGATAACAGCAGTGTCCACATTCGCGACTTGAGGAGGTTGCCCGAGTTCGAACCGGTGCGCCGCACGGTGCGAATCCAGGGTTTCGAACACGGCCGGAGCTTTCAAACGTCCTTGCATGAATGCGAGCACCCACACAAAGCTGCCGGTACTCATAGCGGGGTAGAGCTTATCTCCGTCCGGCGTCCACATAGCGGTGCCACCGGTTAACGCGAAGGGGACTTCAGAACCAAACGTTTTTGCAAGATCGTACAGCTCTAGTCGAGACAGCCCAGCGTCCCAAAGTTCATTACAAGCAACGAGCGCCGCAATCGCGTCAGCCGAGGCACCACCGAGTCCACTGCCTAACGGAATGCGTTTCAACACGTTGAGATGAACCGGGTACGCGGAATCCACACGATCAAAGAGCGTTTTCACCGCGCGCAGCGCAAGGTTCTTTTCCCCTCGCGGAACCCCTGAGGCGTCAACCGGACCGAAGAAGTCGATCTTCCAGTCTCCGGCAGCTTCAGCAGTAACTTCGTCGTACAGCGACACCGCTTGGTAGAGCGTCGCGATGTCATGTGAGCCGTCATGGTGCGCCGCGCCTACCCCGAGGTAGACACTGACTCGCGCTGGCGCGCGTGCAGTGACGGTCTGATTCATATCACCTAAACTATCTAATTTTTGAGACAACACCATTTCGGCCGCTGGCGGCGACCCGTGCAATCATCAAGAAGTCGTGTACGGTTAAGGCTTCTGCTCGTGCCGTTGGTTTCACGCCGGCCTCGCGGATGGTCTGTTCCGCTTGTTCAGTTGTTGCAAACGCGTGTGCTAGGTGTTCTGGCAGGCCAGATCGTAGCGACTGTCGAAGCATTTTACGACGCTGCGCAAATGCAGCGTTCACGAGCGCAAACGTTGCGTCTCGTTCATCAATGGAACCGAGCGCTGATTCATGCCGGTGAAAGGAGACAAGAACCGAGTCGACGTTCGGCACCGGCCAGAAAATATTTCTACTTACATTTCCAGCAAGTGTAAAAGTGCCATACCAGGCTGCTTTCACACTCGGGGTTCCATAAATTTTAGAGTGTGGATCAGCGGCGATGCGTTCACCAACTTCGTGCTGCACCATTACAAGGCCGTGCTGCAGGCTGGGAAGTTCGGCAAGCAAATGTAGCAAAATCGGCACTGACACGTTGTAGGGCAGATTTGCAACGAGCACAGTTGGGGCAGTGGCAAGGTCTCTCGCAGCGAGCTCGAGAGCATCTTTTTGTACAACGACTAACTGAGCCTCAGGCTGCATCCGCGCTGCCGTAGTCGGCAATTGCAAAGCAAGTCGTTCATCGATCTCAACCGCCGTCACTGCAGCACCCGTTTCAGTCAGTCCGAGCGTCAGCGATCCAAGACCAGGCCCTACTTCTATAACGTGGTCCTCGTCAGTCACGCCTGCCAGCCTGACGATTTTCCGGACCGTATTCGGGTCATGCACAAAATTCTGCCCGAGCTTTTTTGTCGGGGTAACCTCGAGTCGCGCCGCGAGCTCACGAATTTGGGCTGGACCCAACAGCTCAGCCACGGTCAGTCCAATCACCGTAGGTGCGTAAGGTATTGGCGGTGAGCTGGTCACACAGTGCCGCAAGGTCAGTGTCGAGTTCGAACGCCATACGCCGAACCGTGTGTGCCATGAGATATGACGAATTGGGCCTGCCGCGAAGGGGTTCAGGCGTCAAAAATGGGGCATCAGTTTCAACAAGAATGAGTTCTGGATCAGCGACCTTGAGGGCTTCACGCAGCGCAGGTGCATTTTTGAATGTCACCGTGCCAGAAAAACTCATCATCCACCCATTGTTGTTACAGATTCTGGCAAGCTCGGGACCTCCTGAGAAACAATGGAAGACGGTGTGTTCTGGTGCACCGACACGACGCAGTGTTTCGACCACTTCATGGTGTGCGTCTCTGTCGTGAATCTGCATCGCAAGCTGGCGATGCTTCGCGATTGCAATATGCGCTTCAAAAGACGCAAATTGTGCGGCTCGACCCGATTCTTCGGTACGGAAGAAGTCAAGTCCTGTCTCGCCGATAGCGCAGACACGTGGCTGTGCGGCCATGACGCTCAGTTGTTCAAGTTCATCTTCCAATACGCCTCGCTCGAGACGGTCGGGAGCATCATTCGGATGAATCGCTACTGCAGCAAGCACCCGTTCGTCCTGTGCTGCGAGATCCACCCCCCACTGGCTACTCTCAATATCGGTTCCGACTTGAATCACTCCGGCAATACCGACTTGCTCTGCACGAGCGAGAGAAGCTTCTGGATCGAGCACCTCGATGCCGTCTTCAAAGTCCATGTGGGTGTGATTGTCGTACACCTGCACGGGTAATGGCTCTGGTAGCTCTGGCCAGCGCAGGTCACGCCCAGACGTGGCACGTTTCCTTGTGGTCATACGCTTTCAATGCGCGGGAAGAGCACCGCAAGATCATGCTGTTTCGTACCTGCAGGAAGTTTGTCCCACTCCCCTGCCTCACGAAGCGGTTGCTGTGTGAGAGCACCGAGTGTTTCTTCGGCGCCAAGAGCCGTCCACAGTTTCTGTGCTGCGGCCGGGATAACCGGTGAGAGCAATTGCGCCAGCGCTCGCAGGCCTTCAGTGGCAGTTGCAAGAACTGTACCGAGCCGTTCACGGTCGTTTTCACTCTTGGCCAGCACCCACGGTTCCTGCTCGGTGATGTATCCGTTCAGTTCGTCAACGATTTCCCAGACCGCGGCGATTGCATCATGAATCTGGAATTTATTAATGTGCTGGTCCGCTGTGCGTGTTGCAAGTGCTACCAGATCGCAGATCTCTTGGTCTGCTGCGGTAAGCGTTCCAGCTTCAGGTTTGACCTGTTCAAAATATTTCTTGTTCATTGCGAGCACTCGACTGGCTAAGTTACCGAAACCATTCGCAAGTTCGGAGTGGTACCTCGCGGCAAGGTCTTCCCAGCTAAAGGAACCGTCGTGACCGAAACTAATTGCCCGCATGAAGTAGTACCGGAACGCGTCTGAGCCGAACGTGTCAGTGATTTCGTTCGGTGCGATACCGGTGAGCTTCGACTTTGACATTTTTTCGCCGCCGACAAGCAGCCACCCGTGGGCGAACACACTCTGAGGAACTTCAACGCCTGCTGCCATAAGCATTGCTGGCCAAATCACTGCATGGAATCGCAGAATATCTTTCCCAACAATATGCACACCTGGCCAACGGCGCGCGAACTGTTCTTGATCGTTGCCGTACCCTGCAGCGGTGACATAGTTCAGAAGTGCATCAAACCAGACATAGGTGACGTGGGTGTTGTCCCAAGGAATCGGGATGCCCCAGTCAAAGCTGCTGCGTGAAATCGACAGGTCTTCAAGCCCCTGTTGCACGAATGCAACTACTTCATTTCGTGCGCTTGCGGGTTGCACAAACTCTGGGTTGTCTTCATACAGTTTCAAGAGTTGGTCGCTGAACGCACTCATCTTGAAAAAGTAGTTTTTTTCTTGCAGCAGCTCAAGAGGTTTTGAGTGAATCTTGCAGAGTTTCAGGCCTTCAAATTCGCCAGTGCCGTCTTCGATTTCTGATTTGGGTTTGAATTCCTCACAACCCACGCAGTAGAGCGCCTCGAACTCGCCTGCGTAGATATGCCCCTCGTCGTAGAGTTTTTGTAGAAATTTTGCAACGCCCACTTCATGACGCGCTTCGGTCGTGCGAATGAAGTCATCATTTGAAATTTCAATGAGGTTCAATAGCGGCTTCCACGAATTCTCGACGAGTTTGTCCGCCCAGTCTTTCGGAGCCATACCGTTTGCTGTGGCGGTACGTAGAATTTTTTGTCCGTGTTCGTCGGTACCGGTGAGGAACCAAGTATCGTCCTGGGCCTCACGGTGCCAACGCGCAAGCACATCAGCAGCCACTTCGGTGTACGCGTGCCCAATATGTGGGGCATCATTCACGTAAAAGATGGGGGTCGTTACATAAAAGGACGAAGTTTGAGGCATGGATCCTATTGTATGCGTTCCGCAGTCTCGGTTCGTGCAGGTTACGTGAGGACCCTCTTCATGACGTTTACGGTCCGGGTCTAGGCTGCTCTAAAACCCACGAAGCAAATAGGCGGCTTGGACCGAGCTTTTACCGCCGAATCGCATTATTCATACCCAGTACGCTTCAATTACGACGATTTCAGTCGCAATATATCCGCCGATATTGCGGAATCAGTTGTGCGTAGCTGCAACAAAAGGAGTACGCTAAAGACCAGAGGTGCATCTGAGTCGTGACCGGGTCATGACCGGCGTCAGTGCAGCCTTTTCGCACCAGTTGGGGAGGTAAGGATTCGCTATGAGTTCAACAATTGAAACAGTGGCTGTGACCCAGGAACGCAAGGTCGTGACTGAAATTCCCGGCCCAAGATCAAAAGAGCTGCACACACGTCGCACCAACGTCGTGTCACGCGGTGTTGGCGCGGCATTGCCGGTGTATATCGAACGCGCGCACGGCGCTGTTCTGGTAGATGTTGACGGCAATCAGTTCATTGATTGTGGATCAGGCATTGGCGTGACCACGATTGGACACACTGATGCGGCCGTAGTCGACTCTGCTGCAGAACAGCTCGAAAAGTTTACCCATACGCTCTTCACTGTGACCCCCTACGAGGCCTACGTGCAAGTTGCAGAATATCTGGCGAAGTATTCACCAATCTCGGGAGACGTGAAGTCTCTGCTTGTGAACTCAGGCGCAGAAGCTGTTGAAAACGGAGTGAAGCTTGCCCGTAAGTACACCGGTCGCACAGGCGTTGCCGTACTTGAATGCGGCTACCACGGTCGCACTCAGTTGACCGCAACGATGAACCACAAGGCTGCGCCGTATGCTGCAGGCTTTGGACCGCGGGCTGCTGACGTTTTCCGGGCACCGAACTCGTTCCCGTTGCACGACGGTCTGACCGGCGAAGAAGCAGCAAAACGAACCATCACCTACCTTGAAAAGACAGTCGGTGCAGAAGATCTCGCATGCCTGGTCGTTGAGCCAATTCAGGGCGAAGGCGGGTTCGTTGTTCCTGCCGACGGCTATCTTGCAGCCATGTCAACCTGGTGCCGCGAGAATGGCATCCTATTCATCGCTGACGAGGTTCAGTCGGGCATTCTGCGTACCGGCAAAGTGTACGCGAGCGAGCATTTTGATGGCTTCGAACCAGACATCGTGCTGACCGCGAAGGGTGTGGCAGGTGGGATGCCGCTCGCTGCGGTAACCGGTCGCGCTGAAATCATGGACAGCACCGGACCTGGCTCACTCGGCGGAACCTTTGGCGGCAACCCGGTTTCATGTGCGGCAGCAATTGCAGTATTCGAAACGATCGACGCAGGCGGCGTCCTAGAAGAAGCTCAGCGCATCGAACGCAACCTCGGTGACGGTCTGCGCACACTCCAGCAGAAGCATCCAGCGATTGCAGAAGTTCGCGGTAAAGGCGCAATGATGGCAATCGAATTGACGAAGCCTGGCACGCTCGAACCCGACGCTGACCTCGCAAAGGCAATCTTGAACTACGCCGGCAAGAACGGTGTGCTGTTGCTCGACGCGGGAATCTTTGGCAACGTTGTTCGTATGCTCCCATCGCTCAAGCTCACCGATGACCTGATCACTGATGTGGTCCAGGTTATCGACGAAGCGCTCGAGGCTGCTGGAGCTTAGTTGTCGCTACCTTCCAATACCTTTGCCGTGTCCGAAGCCGTTGAACTCGCGACCGTCACCCGTGGCGGGTTCGTCGAGTCTCGACATTCGGGCACGGCAATAGTGTTGTCGCCAGCAGGCGACACTATGGTCTCGTTGGGAGACCCACACTCGACTATCCTGACGCGCTCTGCACTCAAACCGCTGCAATCACTTGCGATGCATCTATCTGGTTTGAAGCTCGACAACGACCGCCAACGGGCGCTGTCACTCGCAAGCCACAATGGCACCGAGACTCATGTATCGGTCGCGCGCGAAATTTTGGGAGAGATTCCTGAATCGTTTCTCGCTTGCCCTGCTGCGTACCCGGTGGATAGAGATTCGAAGAATAAAATGATCCGTGCAGGTATAGCACCACAGGCCATTACGATGGGCTGCTCAGGAAAGCACGCGGCCATGCTGCGGACCTGCGATACAAACGGCTGGGACCTTACCAACTACACTGACGTGGAGCATCCGCTTCAGCAGAATATTCTTGAAACAGTGCAACGTTTTAGCGGCGAGCGACCCGCCCCCGTTACTGTCGATGGTTGCGGCGTACCGACGCTCGGGCTCACAGCTGTGGGCCTCGCACGTGCGTATCGACGCATGGCCACCGCTGATGCCGCATCACCCTTCCCGGTGAACCGTATCTCAGCGTCACTGTTGCAAGCAGGCAAACGGAACCCTGACCTTATTGAGGGACCACGGTCACATGACACACTCGTTATGCAGCACGCAGACGTGTTTGCAAAATATGGCGCCGAAGGTATTAGTGCAATGGCCGCACCCGATGGCACAGTAGTCGTCGTAAAAATTCTTGATGGCTCTTCACGAGCATCACGCCCTGTCGCGCTCTCACTGCTCGCCTATGTGGGCGCAGTTTCAAAAACGGAATTCTCGGCAGCACTTTCAAAAATGTCACTCACCATTGCCGGCGGTGGAAAGCCTATTGGCGATATCCGCGTGTCAATTCCCGCTCTCAAATAAGCAGGAACCTATTCGGCGGCGCCAGTTCCTTCTGAGGTGACTTCGCGTTCAGGATGAGTCCTGCCAACATGTTCACTGGCCGAAACTTCTGAGCCGCGCAATTGATTTTCCACCCGTTCGGTTCCAATAAACACTTCATCAGTTTCGATTTCAACGGTCGGATCCATCTCAAGTTCGTCTTCTGGAATCTCAGCGGTCTCCTCGACGAGTGAGCTGATATCAGAGGTATCGCGAGTGTCACCAACCGCATGCACGTCGACGACAACTGCTGTGACGTTGTCACGACCAGCGTTTCCTAACGCTTGTCCAATAAGTGTTTTGGCAGCCTCTTCAGCAGTTTCAGCTTGCGAAAGAAAATGTTGCACGCCAAGATCAGTAAGTTCTTTCGTCAGACCGTCCGAACAAATCAGAATCCGCTGCCCCGGAATCAACGCGAGCGAAACAGCGTCCGGTACCGGATCTTCATTGAATCCCACAGCACGGGTGATCACGTTCGCGTGAGGATGCACTTCTGCTTCTTCTGGAGTGATCGCCCCAGTGTCAATCAAGTGCTGCACCACTGAATGGTCCACCGTGATTTGCGAAAGGGCCCCTTTAAAGTATTGGTAGACACGAGAGTCGCCAATATTGAAAACCGTCCAGGTGGGTGATTCCGGGTCTGCGCCGAACACCACTCCTGTAACGGTGGTCCCTGCACCTATCCCGGACTCCCCCGCCTCAAGCTCAATGTCGTCTACTGCGTCAATGAGTCGGCTCGACAGGTCATCTACGGTGACAAGTTCCGAGCCACCAAGCTCTGCGAGCCTGCGCACCACTGCGGCAGAGGCAACTTCACCGGCCGCATGACCGCCCATACCGTCGGCCACTGCAAACAATGGTGGGGTGACGACGAAACTGTCTTGATTTTTATCTCGACGTAGACCAACATCGGTGAGTCCGTACCAGGAAAGTTCAATCGTGAGCTCGGAATCGGGTCGATAACGCAGCCGTTGCCGACTCGCGTTTTCACCTCGAACTGTCATTCGCCGATTCCTTCCAGAATTCTACGTTGATATTCTACCTGCTTGCTGTCTTGTTTCGGCTGCACCCCGCGCTGACGGTTTGCTTCTTTTATCGACCGGCAACCAGAACAACGGTGCCAGGTGAGTCACTATACAGCTGCGTGTCGTGGCGGGTTCCCCATGAGATCAACTCTTCGATAGAGCCTATCTTGACGTTGCTTAACGCCAACTGTCGCAGAAGACGCCCTTTGCCTGCTTTGTTGAAGTGGTTGAGCGCTTTCGTCGTACCGTCTTCTTGTTCTTCCACCACTTCCAGCTTGATGCTGCCAGCAATCGGCGCTAAACCGGCGTAGTCCTGCGAGCGGAGGTCCAGTATCAGCTCGTCAGAGTCCCACTCAATCGCACTGTGGGCATGCTGCCACAGCTGCTTCAACGACTGTGATGCTGGTTTCACTCGTGACGACGCAGAGAGGCGGTAGGCGGGAATTAAATCGGTCGCGCGAACGAGTCCAAACAGTGCGGACTGGACGAATACATGCTGGTTAATCCATCCCCGTGCCTGTTTCGGAAGGTCAGCGACATTCAGACTGTCGTACAACACACCGGTGTAGCGCTCGATCGCGGGCATTGTCGGTGATGAGCGGAGCACCTGGTTATGTTGAATATCTGCGCGTGCCTTGACGCCAAGCTTCAATACTTTTGCCGCATTTTCCGCATCATTACTGACCGCTTCGATCTCGGCCAGGGTGGCCGATCGAGCGTCGGTGAGGGCGTGAGCGTTACTGAGCCGGTCGAGTGCAAGTGGTGGCTGTGAGCCACCCACATGCTTAGTCTCTGAAGGAGGAAGAACGAAATACATAGTCATCAACATGCATCTGCCGTCGTGCGCGGATGCGCACGACGGCAGATCACTGGAGGTTTTGAGTCAGATCAGTTATTTAATGATTGCGGCTTGGCCTGCGACGACCTGAACGGTGTCGTGGTCAACTGAGAAGAACCCGTCTTCTGCGTCGACAACAACTTTCTCACCGTTACTTGCGGTCACGGTCACGTTACCTGACGCGAGCAGGGCAAGCATGGGCTGGTGCCCCGGGAGTACGCCAATGGCGCCTTCCGTGGTACGAGCCGTAACCTGCTGAGCTTCGCCTGTCCAGATCTCTTGTTCTGCCGAGACGACGCTTACCTGAAGCGCAGCCATAATTAGCCGTTCTCCTTCTGAATCTGTGCCCACTTCTCTTCGACGTCTTCGATACCGCCAACGTTGAAGAATGCCTGTTCGGCCACGTGATCGAACTCACCCTTAGCAATCGCATCAAATGACTCGATGGTCTCCTTGAGCGGAACCGTTGAACCTTCGACACCGGTGAATTTCTTCGCCATGTACGTGTTCTGTGACAGGAACTGCTCGATACGGCGTGCGCGTGAGACAGTAATCTTGTCTTCTTCAGACAGCTCATCGACACCGAGGATCGCGATGATCTCCTGGAGTTCTTTGTTCTTCTGGAGAATCTGCTTCACCGTGGTTGCGACACGGTAGTGGTCTTCGCCTAGGTAGCGGGGGTCGAGGATACGTGACGATGAGGTCAACGGATCAATCGCGGGGTATAGACCCTTCGATGCAATTTCACGAGAGAGCTCAGTGGTTGCGTCGAGGTGCGCGAAGGTGGTTGCTGGTGCCGGGTCTGTGTAGTCGTCCGCGGGAACGTAGATCGCCTGCAATGAGGTAATCGAGTGTCCACGGGTTGACGTAATCCGCTCCTGGAGCACACCCATTTCGTCCGCGAGGTTGGGCTGGTAACCCACAGCTGATGGCATACGACCGAGCAGGGTCGATACCTCTGAGCCAGCCTGGGTGAAACGGAAAATGTTGTCAATGAACAACAGCACGTCCTGGTTCTGAACATCACGGAAATATTCCGCCATGGTCAGTGCCGACAGTGCAACGCGAAGACGAGTCCCTGGGGGTTCGTCCATCTGGCCGAAGACGAGCGCGGTTTTGTCGAACACGCCTGCTTCGTCCATTTCGTGAATGAGGTCATTACCTTCACGAGTACGTTCGCCAACACCGGCGAACACGGATACGCCACCGTGGTCTTGGGCGACACGCTGAATCATTTCCTGAATCAGAACGGTCTTACCAACACCGGCACCACCGAAGAGGCCAATCTTTCCGCCCAATACGTATGGGGTCAGCAAGTCGATTGATTTAATGCCGGTTTCGAATAGCTGAGTTTTGGACTCGAGCTGGTCGAAAGCGGGTGGTTCGCGGTGGATGCCCCAGCGCTCAGTAATCTCGAGAGTTTCACCCTCGGGAAGGTTGAGGACATCGCCGGTTACGTTAAAAACTTTGCCTTTGGTGATGTCACCAACGGGAACGGTGATTGAGTCACCGGTGTCGCGTACTTCCTGCCCGCGAACGAGTCCGTCAGTTGGCTTCAAGGCAATTGCGCGAACAACGCTGTCACCGAGGTGCTGTGCGACCTCGAGGACGAGCTTGAAGGGTTCTGAGCCCTCGCCGAAGTCAACGTCTGTTTCCAGCGCGTTGTACACGGCCGGGATTGAATCGTGCGGGAACTCGATGTCGACGACGGGGCCGGTAACCCGGGCGATCCGCCCGACAACCTGAGTTGCCTCTGCAGTGGTAGTCATCTGTTCTCTTTCCTGGTGTGGCTTAGGACAGCGCGTCAGCGCCGCCGACAATCTCTGAGATCTGCTGGGTGATTTCCGCTTGACGGGCGTTGTTTGCCAGTCGCGTGTAGTCGCGGATAAGGGTGTCAGCGTTGTCACTAGCTGACTTCATAGCCTTCTGCGTTGCAGCGTGCTTTGCTGCCGCTGATTGGAGCATCGCATTAAAGAGGCGCGACTCGATATATGCGGGAAGCAGCCGGTCGAGCACGGTGTCTGCGTCCGGCTCGAACTCGTACAAAGCATCTGGCTGTTGTGACGGTTCGGCAACACCCTCCACTATCTCCAGTGGGAGCAGGCGTGACACAACGGGAACCTGCGTCACCATACTGATCAGGCGGTTGTATACGAGGTGGATCTCTTGGACGCCACCTTCAGCTGCCGGGATGTTGTATGCCTGAAGCAGCGATTCGCTGAGTTCTTTGGCAATATCGAAGGTCGGGTTTTCTGTCCCGCCGATCCATGAACGTTCAGATGGACGGTTGCGGAACGAGAAGTAGCCGGTCGCCTTCCGGCCGATGAGGTAGTAGCTCACCTGTTTACCTTCGCCACGCAGCAGCTCCACAAGCTCTTCAGCTTCGCGCAGCACCTGTGAGTTGAAGGCACCCGCGAGACCGCGGTCGGACGTGAAAATCACGACGGCTGCCCGTTCTATATGTTCTGCCTCGGTTACCAGAGGGTGGTCCTGGTTCGAGTGTGTGGCAACGGCAGATACTGCGCGGGTAATCGCAGTAGCGTACGGCGTGGACGCATCAACGCGTGCCCTCGCTTTTTGAATGCGAGAGGCAGCGATGAGTTCCATCGCACGAGTGATCTTCTTGGTCGTCTGGGCAGAACGAATCTTCTGCCGGTAGACCCGAAGTTGCGCTCCCATGTCTCTCCTGTGCTGTGCTAGTTGCTGATGTGCGGTTTGGGGGCGAAGCTGAGCTTCGCCCCGTCATCGCTACTTCTTTTTGACGACCAGTTGTTCCTGCTGGATTTCTTCGTCGTCGATTGCGTCAAACTGTTCGTTCAGCGCGAGACCTTCCGAGGTACGGAACTCTTTCTTAAAGGTTTCGATCTTGTTGTCGATCTCTTCAACAAAGCTGTCCTCGAGTACTTGCTTGTCACGCAGCTGCGTGAGTACCTCTGAGTTGCTTTCGAGATACTCGAAGAACTCTGACTCAAAACGGAGCACGTCTTCGACAGGAACGTCGTCGAGTTTGCCGTTCGTACCGGCCCAGATCGAAACAACCTGGTTCTCGACGGGGTACGGCGAGTACTGAGGCTGCTTCAACAGCTCGGTCAGACGCGCACCGCGTTCGAGCTGGCGACGGCTTGCAGCGTCGAGGTCTGACGCAAACATCGCAAATGCCTCGAGTGAACGGTACTGAGCAAGCTCAAGCTTCAACGTACCTGAGACTTTCTTGATCGATTTGAGCTGCGCGTCACCACCGACACGTGAAACCGAGATACCCACGTCAACAGCGGGGCGTTGGTTCGAGTTGAACAGGTCGGACTGGAGGAAGATCTGACCGTCAGTAATTGAAATTACGTTGGTCGGAATGTATGCCGAAACGTCGTTCGCTTTGGTTTCGATGATCGGCAGACCGGTCATTGAACCAGCGCCGAGATCGTCCGAGAGCTTTGCACAACGCTCGAGCAGACGCGAGTGTAGATAGAACACGTCGCCTGGGTAAGCTTCACGCCCTGGTGGACGACGCAGAAGCAGTGAAACTGCGCGGTACGCTTCGGCCTGCTTGGACAGGTCATCAAACACGATAAGAACGTGCTTGCCCTGGTACATCCAGTGCTGACCGATTGCTGAACCGGTGTAGGGCGAGAGGTATTTGAATCCTGCCGGGTCTGACGCAGGTGACGCCACGATTGTGGTGTACTCCATTGCGCCGGCGTCTTCGAGAGCACCCTTCACCGAGGCGATGGTTGAACCCTTCTGACCGATTGCAACGTAGATGCAACGTACCTGCTTATCAGGGTCCCCGCTCTCCCAGTTCTCACGCTGGTTGATGATCGTGTCGATTGCAAGAGCGGTTTTACCGGTCTGGCGGTCGCCAATGATGAGCTGACGCTGACCACGGCCAACTGGAATCATGGCGTCAATCGCCTTCACGCCAGTCTGCATGGGTTCGTGCACCGATTTACGCTGCATCACGCCGGGAGCCTGAAGCTCGAGTGCGCGACGCCCCTCAATGCCGGTGATTTCACCAAGACCATCAATGGGGTTGCCGAGGGGGTCAACGACGCGGCCGAGGTATCCCTCGCCAACGGGTACTGAGAGAACCTCGCCGGTGCGGGTGACCTGCTGGCCCTCTTCGATACCGGTGAATTCACCGAGCACGACGACACCGAGTTCGTCCTGTTCAAGGTTCTGGGCGAGGCCGAGGGTACCGTCTGCGAAACGTACCAGCTCGTTCGCCATAATGCTGGGGAGGCCTTCAACGTGTGCAATGCCATCTGCAGCATCGACTACGGTGCCGACCTCTGTCTTTTCTGCCTCGCTGGGTTCGTAAGACGCAGCGAAATCTTTCAGCGCGTCACGAATCTCATCGGGGCTGATTGAGAGTTCTGCCATTTCGTTTCCTCTGTCTGACCGGAGGGGGCTCCGGCTCGTTGTTGTGCTGCCTAACCGGCGAGCTGAAGTCGAAGGTCGTCGAGACGTCGACGGACACTGCCATCAATAATTTCGTCAGCAATCTGCACGCGAATTCCGCCGAGAACCTCGGGGTCAACAACGTAACTGACTTTGACTGGGGCACCGCTGGTGCGTGAGAGTGCAGCCTGGAGTCGTTCCTGACGCGCTTGGTCAAGCGACGAAGCCACGGTCACTAACGCAAGCAATTTGCCTTGCTGTTCTGCAGCTACCTGAGCGGCGCGACGAAGCGCTGAGCTGACCCTGCGACCGCGAGGGTACGCAACAGTATGTTCAGCAATTGCGGCGGCATTGTCTGACACTTTTCCATTCAGCAGTTTCTTGAGCGCAGAAAGTTTGGTGTCAGTTGAGCCAAGTTTCGAACCGAGTGCGAGTTCAAGCTCATGACTCGAGTCGATCACGTTCGCGATTTCCAGAAGTTCTTCGTCGAGAATCTCGGAGGTCGCCGAAGCGGCGCGAACACCAATCTCGGCGATACCTTCAATGAACTCGTCGACTGTTGACCAACGACCACTGATTGCTTCGGCCAGCACACCTCGTGAGCCAATCGACAATCCGGTGAACACTCGGTCTGCGAGCTGAACTTTTGAATCAGCCGAAGCCGAAGCGTCACCGAGTGCTGCCGCAAGCCCCGGCTGATCTTCGAGCTGCGCTGAAACTCCAAGCAGCTCTGGACCGGCCGAAGCCTCAATTAAGGGGGTGATCCCCTTAGTTGCTTTGGCGAGTGCTTCGCGTGATGCGCTACCCATTAGCGTGCTGCCGTTTCAGATGCCTCAAGGTCAGCCAAGAAGCGATCGACTACAGCGCTAGCTTTCTGATCATCGCTCAGAGATTCACCGACGACGCCTGAAGCGAGGTCGATTGCGAGTGAGCCAACGTCTTTACGCAGTGAAACAACAGCGCTTTGACGCTCTGCTTCGATCTGTGCCTGAGCGTTCTGCGCAATGCGCGTCTGCTCAGTCGTGGCTTCCTCTTTAGCTTTTGAGACGATTTTTGAAGCGTCAGCACGTGCAGTTTCACGAATCTGACCTGCTTCTTCGCGAGCACCGGCCAACATGGCGTTGTACTCGGCAAGGGCTGCTTCAGCCTTCGCCTGGGCCTCATCGGCCTTAGCGATGTTTCCTTCGATTGCAGCTGCACGCTCATCGAGCAACTTCTGCAGCTTCGGCAGGAACACCTTCCAGAAAGCGATCAGAATTATGATGAAGCAAAGTGCCGACCAAATGACGTCGTATGTCGCCGGAAACAGCGGGTTTTGCCCCGAGCCTTCTGCTGCCGCAAATGGCCCGGCGGTGATGATTGAGAGAATCATCGAGCCTCCCTTTCGAGACTACGCAGGTGGACGGCGAATTAGACGGAGAAGATGAAGTGGGTTGCGATACCGATAAGTGCGAGTGCCTCAGTAAATGCAATACCGATCCACATCAGCACCTGCAGGCGGCCGGCAAGCTCAGGCTGGCGTGCAACGCCTTCAATGGTTTTTCCAACGACGATACCGATACCGATTGCGGGACCGATGGCTGCAAGGCCGTAGCCCACCGTTGAGATGCTGCCCTGAATTTCAGCGAGAACAGACACGTAGTTTCCTTCCTAGTTCGTTGCGACGGGTTGCCGCAGCGTTATGGGATTTTCGGGTTTTTAATGTTCTTCTGCCAACGCCAACTGGATGTAGACGCCGGTCAAGATGGTGAAAATGTACGCCTGCAAGAATGCGACCAGGATCTCGAAGAGCGTGAAGGCGAAACCGACGATGATGGTGCCGACGCCTGCAAGCTTCAAGAAACCGGGGCCCTCAAGCAGGAAGAAATGTGTAGCTGCAAAGAAAAGTACCAGCAGCAAGTGACCGACCAGCATGTTCATCAACAGACGAATCGTAAGTGTCGCGGGACGCAGTACGAAGGTTGAGAACAATTCAATCGGGGTCACGATAATATACAGCGGCCACGGAACACCAGCTGGGAACAGTGAGTTCTTAAAGAAGTTCTTCGGGCTCTTCTTAATTCCGCCGTAAATGAATGTCACATATGAGACAACGGCAAGCACTAACGGCACACCAACAACGGATGTTCCTGCAATGTTGAAGCCTGGAATGATACCCGAGATGTTAAACGCAAACACCATGAAGAAAATGGTGGCGAGGATAGGCAAGAATCGACGCCCATCGGCCTTTCCAAGCAAATCTTCTGCGATGCTCACTCGAACAAAATCGAGTGCCATCTCGGTAATGGACTGGAAGCGACCAGGTACAACCCGCATATTGCGAGTGCCGGCCCAGAAAAAGACCAGCAGGACGATTGTCATGACCACGCGAATGATCATGATGCGGTTCATCTCGAATGGCGTTCCTGCGAACAGGATCGCTTCGGGAAAAAACTCGTCGATTGACGGCGGGTGGAAGCCACCCTCAGCAACAAATGCCGAGCCTGGGGCTACGAGTGATAGGACCTGAGCGTACAGCGCCATTCTCCTGTCTCGTAACGCGATGTAATCGCGTACTCTCGAACGATGGACTCTTCACAGTGCAACAGACGAAGAAGTCTGATCGGCACAAGAAGCTCTCCTAGCCTATCAAGCTTTCACTGATGGGTGTAATTCAATTTGCCTCTTCTGACGACTTTCTTTCGTTTTCTGCCTCATGTTCGCGTAAAACGAGGTCAGAAACCGTCGGAATTCGACTGGTCATCATGATCCACATATCAACCCCGAGTGAAATGAGTACGCCGAGGATAATCGTGACGAACATCACTCGAGGGCTGAGCCACGGCTGGTCTCTTAGCAAGAACGCAGCAACGAGGAAGACAAGGAATTTCAATACCCAGCTGCCCATCACGATGCCAAAGAATGCAGGAATATAAAAATCACGATCAATAAACCGATTCGCGAACGCAATACTTCCCGCTGTGAACCCGACAAACAAACCGGCAAAGATCGCACCAATAACTCCGGCAGTAAGGCCCGGTATCCCCGTGATGAGATAGCCGACGGCTCCAGCTGCCACCATCAAAATACTTGTCGATAGGAGCCCCCAGCGAAGTGCCCGCATCATGACGGGTTGCGAGGCCGGCACCATCGCGCCGCTATCTCGTCCGCGCCGGCTTGGGGTCGCGGACTGTCCGAATTGCTGATTCACTCGCGCTCCGTGTGGTTCGTTGTGCGTTCACTAAAAGTATCGACATGGTCGTCCTCGTCAGCAGTCTGAGCTTGAGACTCGGCAGCTGGCTCTGACGTCGTGAGTGCCACATCTTCACCCGACAGATGACCGCTGGTGTGTGGTGCTCCCTGACGTAACGGTAACAAATTTCGCTGAATGAGTGCCGCTCGAACCCGATTAAATGGGACAAGCGTCACCAATACGCACAGCACACTGCCTGCCAGCAGCACAATGATCGGAATTGTGTAACTTTGCAGCACAAACACAAGCAAACAGACGAATGAAATTACCGCGGTCCACAGATAAAAGATGCACACGGCTTGGACGTGGGAATGCCCGTAGTCGAGGAGCCGGTGATGCAGATGCTTCCGGTCGGCACTGAACGGGCTCTTTCCTGCGCGCAGTCGCCTCAGGACCGCGAGAGTAAAGTCCATAAGCGGTAATGCCAAAACCGCGACAGGCAAGATGATCGGAATGTAGCTTGCGAGCACAAGTTTCTGATCCAGCGCGGCAGGGTTGAGCTGACCGGTAACTGAAACCGTCGATGTCGCCATTAACAGTCCGATGAGAAGCGCACCAGTATCGCCCATAAACATGTGGGCTCGATGCCAGTTAAACGGCAAAAATCCGAGACACATTCCAACAATAAGCGCGGCAAGCAGGCCTGCCAGTGTTATTGCGCTCGAGTCACCGCTTCGGGCCCCTAACATCTGGGTATAGAGGAAAAACACCGAGTTTGCAATCAAGGCAACACCGGCGACTAACCCATCTAGACCGTCAATAAAGTTGACCGCATTCATGACGAGGCACATCAAGAACACGGTGATGGCGAAATTCATCATTGGTGAAGCCACGATCAGTGTGTTGCCAAACGGCACTGACAGGATCTGAATGCCTGCCCACGCGAGCAAAGCTGCGGCCGCAAGTTGCGCGCCCAGTTTCACCATCCAGTCCAAATCAAAGAGATCATCCAGTACACCAATTATGGCGATCAGTGTGCAGGCCCCGATGAGAGCCGTAATTTGTAGCGGATGCTGCAGCAGAATCTGAAACTGTGGCAGCACCAGCGCGATACCCATCGCGACAAGGAGTCCGATATACATAGCTACGCCGCCAAGGCGCGGTGTAGCGCGATCATGAACATCACGCTCCCGAGGCTGTGCAACGAGGCCGTGACGGCGACTGAACCCAAGCACCGCCCACGAGGCTGCGGCAGTAACAACTGCGGCAACAGCAACGACCCAGAGATACTCCATGTCAGACGTTAATAGTGGCGTGCGGAAGTACTTCTTGAACCTGGTCCAGGGTGATGCCTCCGTGACGCAATATCCGAAGCGACCCTTTTTCATCACTGAGCGAGGTCACGTCCAAGATCGTCGACGATGTCCCGTCACCAGCTACGTCACCGTCGTCAAGATACACTGCGACCGATTCACCCAGCATGTCTACTGCTTCGGCGGTGTTTTTTGCGGCCGGTTCTCCGTGGGTGTTTGCGGACGACACCGCTAAGGGCCCTGTGTCACTCAAGAATTCTCGCGTAAACGTAGAATCGGGCACACGAAGTGCAACAGTGCCAGACGTCTCTCCCAGATCCCAGGCCAACGAAGGCTGGGCAATCATGACCATAGTGAGTGGACCGGGCCAGAACGCCTCCGCCAGCTTCATAACCGGTTCGGTCACTTCGGCCGCAAGCGCATTCATCACTTGTTTGTCGGCGATAAGAACTGGCGGAGGTGACTGTCGGGTGCGATGTTTTGCCTCAAGCAGTTTCGCGACCGCTTCAGGGGAAAATGCGTCAGCGGCCACTCCATACACGGTGTCAGTCGGCAGCACAACAAGGTCGCCTCGCCCGATAGCGCTACGCGCTGCGCGACTTGCTTGGAGCAGTTGTGCGCTGTCTGTACAGTCAAAGACCTTAGCCATAACTCACTATTCTAGTGACGCTTTTCTTCAGCCACCTGCACAGATCAGCTTGTTGAACAAGTTCATATGTTCGCAGTTGTGCTTTCTTCGCTGTTTTCCGGGTATTGAGCTTCGGTGACTCGATCACGTCCAGTGAAGTCTTCAAGCGTTGTCGCATGGTTCCAGCCTGCTCGCAACAGAATGTTCTGCACGGCTTTGCCTTGTTCTTCTGCGTGTTCGATTGCGATCCACCCACCGGGCCGAATGTAGTGTGCGCCGATGACCGAGATTCGCCGAATCAGGTCGAGCCCGTCCGCTCCGCTGTACAGCGCGACGGCCGGGTCATGGTCACGCACTTCTGCGTCTACGGGCACCATTGCTTCTGGCACATACGGGGGGTTACTGACGATGAGATCAACTGATCGTTCACCCGGCAATTTTGGGGGTGGATCTGTCACGAGGGTGGTGATGTCTGTTTCGATCAAGTCAATGCGGCCAGGCGCAAGGGTGAGGATGTTCCTTTTTGCCCAGGCTGCAGCATACGGGTCTTTTTCGAAGGCATAGACCCTCGTTTGAGGGGACTCTGTCGCAATTGCAAGTGCTATGGCTGCGCTTCCCGTGCATAAATCAAACACGATTGGTTTGGCAGATGCGGATGTGACATGGTGGAGCGCCCGCTCCACGAGGACTTCAGTTTCTGGCCTGGGGATGAACACACCTGGGCCGACACGTAATTCGAGGTGCCGAAACGGTGCCACACCGGTGAGGTGCTGCAGCGGGATTCGGTCTTCTCGAGCTGCAACGATAGATTCAAGCTTTTCTACGTCATGTGCAGATAGTTGTCGATCGAGTGCAATAGCCAGCCTCGTCTCCCCGCGAGACGAGCCGGTGACAAAAGCGAGAATCAATTCACTTTCTACGTCTGGGGTTGGTACTCCAGCTGCGGCTAAGCGGCGGATAACTTCCGCTGCAGCCGCACGCTGCGACATGTCTGGCCAGAATTTAGTCACTGTCATACTCTGTCACAGTTAGTCGAAGAGCTGCTGCGCTTGTTCCTTGTATTTGCAACGTTGTTCAGCCGTAAGCGATCGCTCCACACCGATCTATAACTTTTCATGAAACGAGCAATAATAATTGCATATACTTGATCGCGGTGAGTTGGTTCGGCGACAACGCCGGAGCAACCGATGGTTTTCAGATGCTCACCTACAAAGAAAGGCAGGCCAATGGGTCGCACATACGCAAACGTTACCGAGGCCTTCGGTAACACTCCCCTCGTGAAGCTCAACCGTGTCGTCGGCGACGCTGGTGCCGAAGTGTTCGCAAAGCTCGAATTTTACAACCCCGCTGGCAGCGTGAAAGACCGCATCGGTATCGCGATCGTCGACGCTGCAGAAAAATCTGGTGAGTTGCAGCCCGGCGGAACCATTATTGAAGGCACCAGCGGAAATACGGGTATTGCGCTCGCATTTGTTGGTGCGGCTCGCGGCTACAAAGTCATTCTGACGATGCCCGACACAATGAGCGTTGAGCGACGCAAGATTCTTCGTGCATTTGGCGCCGAGATCGTGCTCACTGAGGGCCCTCTGGGCATGAAGGGCGCTGTCGAGAAGGCAAAGGAGCTTGTTCAAGCAACTCCTGGGGCTGTTCTGGCAAGCCAGTTTGCGAACGAAGCGAATCCGACAGTTCATTACAACACCACAGGTAAAGAGTTGTGGGAAGACACCAACGGTGAACTTGACATTCTTGTTGCTGGCATCGGTACCGGCGGCACCATCACCGGTGCAGGCCGCTATTT
Organism: Canibacter sp.; assembly: GCA_052085365.1. Classification (GTDB taxonomy): domain Bacteria; phylum Actinomycetota; class Actinomycetes; order Actinomycetales; family Microbacteriaceae; genus Canibacter. The sequence continues at coordinate 25,046 of JBQDFP010000019.1, forward strand.
GAAAGAGAAGAACCCCAACATTCAGGTCATTGCGGTAGAGCCGAAAGACTCCCCTGTGCTGACTGAAGGCACCGCAGGACCCCACAAAATTCAGGGACTGGGAGCGAACTTCGTGCCCGAGGTGCTTGATCGCGACATCTACGACGAAGTCATTGACGTTGAGCTCGACCCATCCGTTGAATACGGTCGCAAGCTCGGCACCGATGAAGGCATTCTTGCTGGTATCTCGGGTGGTGCAGCAGTTTCTGCAGCGGTTCAGGTCGCGAAGCGTCCAGAAAACGCCGGTAAGAAGATCGCTGTTGTCATCCCCGACTTTGGTGAGCGGTACTTCTCAACCCTGCTTTACCAGCACCTTGACGTTTAAGCGATACGCACGCTCATAGTGTTTATTCGTTTTTACGAAGACATCAAAGCGGCCCGCGCGCACGATCCTGCTGCGCGCGGGCCGCTTGAGGTGTTTTGGATCTACTCCGGCCTTCACGCAGTCTGGTGGCATCGGTTCTCACACCAATTGTGGATCAGAGGCTTTAGGTTCATTCCGCGGAGCATTTCACAAATCGTGCGCTTTTTTACCGGCATCGAAATCCACCCCGGTGCGCAAATCGGGAGGCGTTTGTTTATCGATCACGGCATGGGTGTGGTGATCGGAGAAACCGCAATCATCGGTGACGACGTGCATCTCTATCATCAGGTGACGCTCGGCGGCACGGGCCATGACGCCGGTAAACGCCACCCAACAATTGGTCACCGTGTGGTGATCGGAGCAGGTGCGAAAGTTCTCGGCAATGTCAACATCGGTCACGATTCTGCTATCGGCGCGAATGCAGTCGTCGTGAAGTCAGCACCGCCATGGAGCACACTGGTCGGCATTCCGGCAGCTGAGCGCCGTCGGCGCGGAGCTCCGTCGCCAGAGGTACCTGACGAAGCCGACTTTTACATCATTTAGTTTCAGCAGCGCACTGTCTCATTTCCGACGACGCCGGAGCGCATCTCGAGCACGCGGCATCTCACGAAACAGCATGACAAGCCCGAGAGCCCACAGCGGATATTGCGCCAGCATCGCGATTTTAAATGCGCCCGTCGAATAGGTGTCCGGAGACCCCGCACCCTGCAGGTCAAGCAGCAGACCAATCGAAAGAACCAGAAGAATCGCGGCCACGAATCCACCCGTGTTGACAAGCCCGGTCGCAACACTGAGTTGTTCTTCATGCGTGTGCGTGCGCACAACATCAAACGCAATCATCGACCCTGGGCCGCCGCAACCGGTAATCAGCGCCATGATAATCAGCCACCACATGGGTGCTTGACCCGGCCACGCCAGTGTTACAGTCCAAGAAAGCACCACACACAAGATGATGCCGATCACGATGTAGAGACGCTGCGGGGCCCAACGCGATGCGATCGGTCCCAGAACGAGCCCGCCTAACATAGTGGCTGCAATCACTGAACTCAGCACGGTCGCAGACTGGCCTGCGCTCAGCCCCATTCCCCCGGTGAGAAATGGTGTCCCCCACAGCAGCAAGAAACTGTTGACCGCAAATGGTGACGTGAAGTGAACCCAGAATGCGAGTCGCACACCCGGTCGTTTTACCAGTGCCCGTAAAGCTTTCCACACTCCGGAACCTTCAGGACCGAGCACCGCAACAGCCTCGGTCACAGGCGCAAGAATTTGATTCGACATCGTTTCAGCTTGCAGCGGCTGTGCATTTCGCGTCATTCTGCTTGTGAAGCCGGCAGCTCGTTCAAATATGGTGCGATGTCCAGGGTAATCACGCAACACTGCAAGCGACACCAACAAGATCACCAACGTAACGGCTGCGAGACCATAAAACCCGGTACTCCAGCTCGTCGCAGTAACCAAGGCTGCCAGTGGCGCAACCGAAATGAGTTGACCACACTGGCCTGCGAGCCCAGTCACCTGACTGATAACCGGAAGATGTTTCGGTTTAAACCAGTTTGCCGACAGTCGGATCACACAAATAAACACGCACGCATCGCCGGCGCCCACAAGTAACCTGGCAAGAACTGCCAGCCACATTTCGGGGACGATACTCATGAATACTTGCCCGACCCCCATGAGCAGCAGCCCGGTCGTCACCACTGGTGAAATACCGAATTTACTCATGCACAGGCCGACCGGAATTTGGCAGCCGGCATACACCAGCAGCTGCACAAATACGAAAATGGACAACTGCGTCGCGTCAATACTGAAATGTTCTTGAGCCGCGGGCCCCAAAGCTGAGAGTGAGCTTCGATTAATCACTGCGATCGCATACGCCGCAAGCCCTACGATCCACACCACCCAGGGAAGCATAGACCTCTGTTTGCTCATAATATCTACCCTACTCTGGCCAGGCATGAAGCCGACCAAGCAGGACGGGGAAAGACAATTCTGGCCGGAAACTTTGAGACAAAGCTACCGGCCAGAAATGCTGTCACGAGTCGCTTACTCGTTGTCACCGCCAAGCTCGGCGAGACGAGATTCTTCGTCCGCGTGAATACACGACTCAATCACAGCATCGAGTGCACCATTCATGACATGGTCAAGGTTGTATGCCTTGTATCCAGTCCGGTGATCGGCGATGCGGTTCTCGGGAAAGTTGTACGTGCGAATACGTTCTGACCGGTCCATGGTACGGATCTGTGTCTTGCGCTGTGCGCTCGCTTGCGCCTCAGCTTCTTCTTGCTGCCGGGCCAGGAGACGTGCACGAAGCACACGCATGCCAGCTTCACGGTTCTGAATTTGGCTTTTCTCGTTCTGCATCGAAACTACGATGCCGGTCGGAAGGTGAGTAATTCGAACCGCAGAGTCGGTCGTGTTCACGGACTGTCCACCCGGACCTGATGACCGATATACGTCAATCTTCAGGTCATTTTGACTAATCTCAACTTCTTCCGGCGCGTCAGCTTCAGGGAAGACCAGTACACCCGTCGTAGAAGTGTGAATGCGGCCCTGTGATTCAGTAACTGGCACTCGCTGGACGCGATGCACGCCGCCTTCATATTTCAGGTGGGCCCACACACCCTGTGACGGGTCACTCGCATTTGCTTTGATTGCTACCTGGACGTTTTTATATCCGCCCAGGTCGCTCTCATCGCTTTCAAGCAGTTCGGTTTTCCAACCGCGACTTTCAGCGTAATGCGAATACATACGTAGCAGGTCAGCTGCGAAAAGCGCCGACTCAGCACCGCCCTCGCCACCTTTAATTTCGAGAATGACGTCACGCGCATCATCTGGATCGCGTGGAATCAGCAGCCTGCGCAAACGTTCCTGAGCAGCGGCGAGTTCTTCTTCAAGACCCGGCACTTCTTCAGCGAACGCTTCGTCTTCTTTGGCAAGTTCCTGTGCGGCTTCGAGATCCTCACCGGTCTGCTGCCAGTGTTCGTATGCGGCTTTGATCTTGCTCAACTCTGCATACCGTCGATTCACCTTCTTGGCGCGCGAAGCGTCAGCGTGAAGCTCAGGGTCTGCGAGCTGATTCTGCAGATCAGTGTGCTCATCTAGCAGAGATTGCACCTGTTCAAACATACGGTTTCTTTCTTGATCGCGAGTTTCTGAAGGATTATGCCAATTTTTGTGCGAGCTTCACCAAGAACTGATCGTTGTCCGCAGTGTCTTGAAGCAGCTCGAACACTTTACGTGAAGCATTCGGGTTCAGCCATTCTGGCAACGAAGCACCTTCTTCTGCGTCATTGAGCAAAACGCGAAGCGCATCGGTCCCTGCCGCAACTGTTGGGGACACGAGGTCGCCTGTGTGCAGCGCGTAGCTGTCGCTGATTTCAAAAGCTGACGCACCGGAACTGTGTGAAGCTGATTCTTGCAACGCAAGTTCCCAGTTCGTTATTGCGTGAATCGTCTGCTCGCCCACGAAAAGATATTCAGTTGCAGACGCGTAGATCGAAAGCGATCCACCATTTTCGATGTTACGTGCGGCACTCAACAAACGCTTCAGCGTATTGATAATTGCACCATCGGTGAGGCCACCGAGTGGGTTGCGGTGCTGCGGTGGCGTGACCAGATGCAGCGCTGAAGCAATCGCGTCGAGTGAATCGACAAAGACAATCACGTCGTGGCCGAGTTCAACGAGACGTTTTGCACGCTCGAATGCGAGCTCAACAACAGTGACCTGGTCCTCGGGTGCTGCATCACTTGAAGCAGCGATGACTTCGCCTTTGACGCTTCGCGTGAGTTCGGTCACATCTTCCGGACGTGAACCAACAAGCAGCATCATAACGTGTGCGTCAGGCAATTTCTCAGTCAACGAATCCGCCATTTCTGACGCAACCTGAGTGCTCACTGGCGCGGCAGAGTCGGGGTTGAGGATGAGCCCTCGCTGGCCGAGCGCCACTGGTGTGAATAGGTCAATGCCGCGAATGATTGTGGTCGATTGCTGGCTGGCAAGCTGCACATGTTTGGCGGGTCGAATCGGCGTGAGCGCGTCAAACTCGGCACGCTTGGCAGTGTCGTCAGTGCTTTGGCCGTTTACACTGTCGACTTTGACGATCGCATTGTATTTCTGGCGACCGCTGTGCTCTCCTTCGCGCGGCTGGCGAATTGCACCAACAATCGCGTCACCCTTGCGGAGGTTGTAGCGCTTAACTTGACTCAGTGACACATATACGTCGCTGTCGCCGGGCAGGTAACCGGTGGTACGCACGAACGCGTAATTATCGAGGACATCAAGAATCCCAGCGATTGGCAGCAGGACATCATCTTCTGTCAGCTCGATCTCACCGTCGTCATTGTTCCCGCGACGTTTGCGGTCACGTTGACGGGTGCGGCTGCGTGACGAATTTTTGTCTTTGCGCTGGTTGCGGTTATTTGAATCGCCGGAAGAATTCGCATCATTCTTGTCTTCGTTTTCAGAAGATTGTTGGTTGCTCTGATCTTGAGCGTCGGTGTTGGACTGGTCAGAGTTGTTGTCCTGTGACTTCGAACCGCGACCGCGACGCCCACGTCGTGATCCTTTTTCGTTCTCCCCTGAAGCATCAGTCTGTTTGCTTCCGGAATCGTCTGCAGCGTCAGGTTGCTCTTTCGAGCCTTTCTCAGATTCTGCGCTCTCCGCCGCGGATGAGGACGTGTCTTTCGTCTCGTCCGTTTTGCGTGAGCGTGAGCGTCCTTTCGGTGCACCTGACTCTGCTGCCTTCTCGGCAGGTTTCTCGTCGGTTGCAGCGCTTGAAGATTCATCGCTGCTGTCAGCGGTTTCCGTTTTGGCACGTCGGCTGCGAGTATTACGCTTTGGCGCTTCAGTAGCCGTTTCACCCGTTGAATCGGGTGTTGCGTCGGTCTGTGTGTCCGCAGCGGGTGCTTCTGCCTTCTTACGCGTACGACGAGCTGCGGGCTTCTTCTCGACGGTTTCTGCCGTGGCCGCATCGGCTGGCTCGGCAGACTCCGGTGCGGTCGCAGCTTTCGAGCGAGTGGATCGCGTCTTCTTTTGCTCGGCGGGGGCCTCTGTTTGAACAGCCGACTCCGTAGGTTCTGCTTCTACTTTTTTGCGACTTCGAGTAGCTCGTTTCTTGGGAGCTTCTTCATTCGCTGGAGCCGAATCGTTGGCTGATTCAGCTGTTGTTTCGGCTGCAGTTCCCGCTGGTGTCGTGACGCGACGTGAAGCGCGACGACGGGGTGTTTTACTCTCTTCTGCGGGAGTTGCGGATTGTTCGGGGGTTTCGTTGGAGTTCTGCTCCACGGTATTCCTTTCGGTATGTGCGCGGTTTATCACGGCCATCAAGTCGCACTTGGGACGTTGACCAGCTCGTGGGGCGCGCATGAAATGCACGAACGTGCTGTGAGTGTTCCGGACGGAAGCACTTCACACCATTCATTCAACGACGGAGCGCTAGAAACGCGTTACTCGTCGAAATGAACTTCTTCTACTGTAGCACCTTCGGAATCCACAGCGAGGGCATGGCGGGTCCAATCGGGTGCAATTTCAGAAACTAGCTTGACCGCTGCCAGGCGTTCTTCAGAGCCGTTGGAGAGCACCAATATTGATGGACCAGCACCAGATACGACTGCAGCGTGACCTGCTTCACGCAGTTGACCAATAAGTTCATGTGTTGCTGGCATTGCTGAGCTTCGATAGTTCTGATGCAGACGGTCTTCAGTAGCTTCAAAAAGCAGTTCAGGGCTCTGTGTCATCGCGGCGATAAGCAGAGATGATCGCGAGACGTTGAAAACCGCGTCTGCATATGGAACATCGGCCGGTTGCAGACTTCGCGCAAGGCTGGTCGATACTTGGAAGTCCGGGACGAGAACCAGTGGCGAAACGCCACGGTGCACTATGAGTTGTTTTGCTCTCGGTGCGCCGTCTCGGGTCCACGCAATTGTAAGGCCGCCTAAGAGTGCTGGCGCAACGTTGTCAGGGTGGCCTTCGAGTTCAGTTGCTAACTCAAGGAGTTTTTCGCGGCTAAAGGGTACGACGTCTGCCAACAAACCTTTCGCAGCCATAATTCCTGACACGATAGCGGCCGCAGAGGACCCCATCCCGCGACCGTGCGGGATACGGTTCACTGCTTCTAAATGCAGGTTGGGCATCGGTTGACCTGCGGCATCGAACACGTAACGTATCGACTCGGCTACCAGGTTTGTTTCGTCGGTAGGGACAGAACCGTAACCTTCGCCGGTTACTGACACAGTTACGCCCGATTTTTCCGTGACGGAAACTAACAGATCGTCACCATACGCGAGCGCGAGACCGAGCGTGTCGAAGCCAGGGCCTAGATTCGCGCTCGTTGCCGGAACATTGACGCGAACCCGCCGCGTCAATCCATTCATTCGCCGCCCTCGACTCTCAGCACACTGTCGACCTTTTCAACAACGTCACTCTCGGCAAGTTGTTTAACGGTCGAGGCAAGCGCAGATTCTAGCGCAGCGTGCGTCTCGATAACGAGCGTTGCGCTGCCGTCAGAGTTTGACTGCACCGACTGCTCCATACGCGCGATTGACACGTTCTTTTGAGCCAGCAGGCCGCTGATTTCTTCCAGCACACCAGGGCGGTCAACAGCAGTAAGCGTGATCTGGTACCGAGTGTGAATGTCGTCGATCGGGAGGACTGGAAGCTTCGCATAGGAATCGTTGCTGATACCCGGGCCTCCAACGACATGACGACGAGCGACAGATACCAGGTCGCCAAGAACAGCAGAAGCGGTTTCGACGCCGCCAGCGCCAGCACCGTAGAACATCAACTCGCCGGCGCTTTCAGCTTCAACGAAAATCGCGTTTTTCCCGCCGTGCACGGCCGCAAGCGGGTGGTCACGGTTAATGAGTGCAGGGTACACGCGGGCCGAGATACCGTCAGAACCATCAGATTGTTTCACACGCTCAGCGATGGCAAGGAGCTTAATGACTGAGCCATTGCGTCGAGCCGTCTCAACCTGATCCGCGGTGATCTCTGATATGCCCTCACGGAATACCGCGCTCGCAGGCACATCAGCATGGTAGGCAATACGGGCAAGAATGCCAGCTTTTTGTGCCGCGTCATAACCTTCAACGTCGAGCGTTGGGTCAGCTTCGAGGAATCCGAGATCGCTCGCTACCTGCATTGCCGCATCAGCGCTATCGCCGAAGCGGTCCATACGGTCAAGAATGTAGTTCGTCGACCCGTTCACGATTCCCATGACACGGTTCACGCGGTCACCTGCGAGGCTATCTTGCAGCGGACGAATAATCGGAATCGCGCCGGCAACTGCAGCTTCGTAGCTCAGCTGTGCGCCGACGCGTTGCGCAGCCGCTGAAAGTTCAGGGCCGTGCTCTGCCACTAGAGCCTTGTTTGCGGTGACAACATCAGCACCCTGTTCAAGTGCCTGCAATATCAGAGACTTGGCGGGTTCAATTCCACCCATAAGTTCAATTACAATGTCCGCACCGAGCACGAGCTGTTCTGCGTCAGTGGTGAATAGCTCCTTGGGAAGATCTACATCTCGAGGCGAATTTAAGTCACGAACTGCAATACCTGCAAGTTCCAGACGCGCACCGACACGGTGCATCAGTTCGTCTTGCTCTTCGAGCAGCAACCTTGCTACCTGCGAGCCAACTGATCCACACCCGAGCAGCGCTACCTGGACGTCCCGGTATTCATTCACTTGAAGGCTCCAATCATAATTTTGGGGTCGGGGTCGCACATTCTGTGATGTGGCGAGCGGACCCGGATTGGCCCCTGAAGCCGTCCAGATCGTGAACACCCGAAAGACACAGCGACCCCAAGTCTATACGTTCACGCATGCTGCGTCAGCCCAGTCGACTCACAGCAAAACGAAGGCAGACAACCTAGTCGCAGGTCCCGAGTTCCTGCTGCGAAGGGTCAGTCAGGATATCTGGCGCGAGCGTGAAATCTACGGTGACATTACCGTTTTCGTGCGGCCGCAGATTGGTAAGTTCAATTCCGGCAGGCATCCGGTCTTTCACACATAACGTTTGCGGCTCGCTCAATTCATTTGCGTATGGACCCAAGATTCCGCCCAGCACTGATGCGACATCATCAGGCGTGGCTTGTATTCCTGCGGCTGAGAACTTCACCGGTTCCAGAACGAGTGCGCCATCTTCTGAACCAACCTTAACTTCTGCAGTGAGAGGAATCTCGGTTCCGAACACTTCAAATGCACGAGCGACTTGGACGCGGCCATCCGACGATGTTGCGGAATCGATTTGTCCGTTGGAGACGGTCGTCACAAAGGTTTGAAACTGTTCGGGTGAAAGCTGGGCATGGACGGTGCCGCCGTTAATAGGGCCACTTGCGGGATCAAGTGCGACCGAGCCTGCGTGAAGCTGCACGCTTGCACTCAAACCTTCAATGATTGGCGCATCAGGTATTGCAACATCAATGTTCGTGAGCCGCCCGGTCACTACCTGCCACAGCACAAAACCGTGTGGTTGCACATCGACTTCGTGATCAACTTCGAGTGACAGCTTGTCACGAATTTCGTCGGCTGCGATGGACGGAACCGCAGACCGGACCAGCAGCTCCCCCACGCCGACTAAAACGGCAAGCGCAATAATCACAATCGACATAACCGTGATCGTGCGTTTTTTTCGCATTCGCTACATCCGTTCGGGAGCCGAAGCCCCGACGAGTTCAAGTGCGTTACGAACCACTTGCTGCGCGGCATCATTCAGCCAGAGACGAGTACGGTGCAGGTCAGTCACTGGGTCTTCACCCTGTGGCAGCACACGGCATTGGTCATACCAGCGGTGATATGCCGCAGCAAGTTCTTCAACATATCGCGCAATACGGTGAGGTTCACGTAGCGTTGCAGCACCCGACAATATTGCTGGATACTCTTGCAGTTTGCCCAACAGTTCAGTTTCACTCGCGTGTTTCAGGAGTTCTGGTGCAAACGTGGATCGGTCGACGCCGCGCTCTGCAGCATTCCGATCGACTGCACAAGTTCGCGCGTGTGCGTATTGCACGTAAAACACTGGATTGTCATTCGAACGGCTACGTAGTTTTTCCCCATCGAGCGAAAGCGGCGAATCTGCCGGATACCGTGCAAGCCAGAACCGCAACGCATCGCTGCCAAGCCACTCGAGCAGGTCGTTGAGTTCAATGATGTTGCCTGCTCGCTTGGACAAACGTGCACCGTCCAGATTCACCATCTGTCCGATCATTGCGGTCACGTTCTTTTCGGGGTCTTCTCCGGCTGCACCGGCAAGTGCTTTTAGTCGCCCGATATATCCGTGATGATCTGCGCCCAGCAAATATACTTTCTCAATGAAGCCACGGTCAGATTTCGAGAGATAGTATGCAGCGTCGGCAGCGAAGTATGTGTACACACCGTTTCCGCGTGTGACGACTCGGTCTTTGTCATCACCGAAAGCCGTCGTGCGCACCCATACGGCACCATCTTCGTCATAGATATAGCCTTGTTCGCGAAGACGATCCACTGCCTGCTCAATGAGGCTGTGTGTGCCGTCCGCGTCAGTGGCATGAAGGGTCCGTTCTGAGAACCACACGTCGAAGTGCACGTTGAAACGGTCGAGGGAATCTCGAATTTCTTCGAGCTGAAGCTCATAACCAACTTCAGTAGCGGTGTCGAATTGAGCGTCTTCACTCAATTCTGAAAAATTTGGAACCCGCTCGACTACGCGTTTTCCAAGCTCTTGAATATATTCGCCCGGGTATGCGTCTGCCGGCGCAGGTTCACTGAGCGCGGCAGCGCGTACTGAACGCCCGAATTTTTGCATCTGCGACCCAGCATCATTGATGTAGTACTCAGTCGTGACATCTGCGCCCGCCGCTTTAAGGAGCCGGGCTAGGGAGTCTCCCAGGGCTGCCCAACGGGTATGGCCAAGGTGAAGCGGACCGGTCGGGTTCGCTGAAACAAATTCGAGGTTAATGATTTCACCCGCGAGGTCACTGTTTCGACCGTATGATTGGCCTGCTTCAACAATGGTGCGAGCGATTTCGCCAGCAGCTGCCGTGTTGAGCGTGATGTTGATGAAGCCCGGGCCAGCGATTTCTGCTTTGTCGACACCTTCAACCTGCGAGATTTTGTCGGCAACTTCGGTAGCAAGTTCACGCGGGTTCAAACTGAGACGCTTCGCATACTTCATGGCCACGTTTGATGCCCAGTCACCGTGCTCCCGGTTCTTTGGTCGCTCAGGCATCGTATCTTGCTGGGAGATCTCAAAATCTGCCGAGTGGGTCGTAGCGATACGTGTCAAAATATCCGCGAGCGCGGTAGCTAATTCTTGTGGCGTCACAAGGCGATAGTCTACCGCGTCTCATTCGAGAATTTTTGCCCACCAGGGCAGGTTCGCATCTCAAAGTGCGATAGTCTGTCAGGGTTGCCTCCGTAGCTCAGTGGATAGAGCGCCGGTTTCCGGTACCGTAGGTCGCAGGTTCGACTCCTGTCGGGGGCACGGAACGAAACGGCTCGATCG
>JBQDFP010000020.1:0-35319 GCA_052085365.1 Canibacter sp.
ACGCCACAGAGTTGCCCATCAGTGATGTTGAGCTTGAACTGCATATTGAGACCCGTGGCACAGAACACGGAAACGAGATCGTCGCCGCACTTGAAGATGCCGGTTACACGGTACGAATCGGCGAACGCTACTAAGACCGTTCTACAGATGAGTGAGGGCGAGGAACCAGCTGGTTCCTCGCCCCACACTCATGTAGGAGCGTCAGCCCCAAACGTGGTTAGCCCTTAAACGTGTCGACAGCGACGACTTCTACGGGAATGTCCTTGCCCGTAGGCGCCTTGTATGACGTTTTGTCGCCAACCTTCAGACCGAGAATTGATTCGCCGAGAGGGCTTTCTGGGCTGTAGATATCGAGGTCTGAGCCGTCAGCCATTTCACGACTACCCAGCAAGAATTTTTCTTCGTCACCGAGAACTTTGGCAGTAATGACCGTGCCAATCTCGACAACACCGCTGCTTTTGGGAGCATCCGCGACTGTGGCGTTCTTCAGCAGTTCTTCAAGGTCACGAATGCGGGCTTCCATTTTGCCCTGTTCGTCCTTGGCTGCGTGGTAGCCGCCATTTTCTTTCAGGTCGCCTTCTTCGCGCGCCGCTTCGATACGGGCTGCGATCTCACGACGCCCCGGTCCGCTGAGCTCATCGAGCTCGGCTTGCAAGCGGTCATAAGCCTCCTGGGTAAGCCAGGTCTCTTGAGTTTCGGCCATGCGAAATCTTCCTTTGTAATATGGATCACTCACGAAGAGAACGCTCCAGACGCTCCGGAGCGTGACGGCTAGTCTAGCAAAAGCGATCGATTATTCGTAGAAGTGTACGAAATTCAAGCTTCAGTAAACCCGTCAGAATTCCTCAGTACTCCAACATTCACGCACCGTAATCGTGGTAGCTTCCCCTACGGTAATAAGCTCTGCGGTGAAGGTGCGGGTCCGGTCATCTGACGCTGGTATTTCGATGATTTTGTACCCGACCGGGGCATGCGATTTCGTGACGGCTTCAATCGCGCACGCGGTGGGAGTATCTGGCTGCACGTTCAATTCGAACGTTAGTGACGCTTCCCGTTCATTGATGATTTTGTGGCCCAGATCTCGAGCGTCGATGTCATTATCCGCAAAATTGAAGCCACCGGCAGTGAAAAACCACACCACGCCGGCTCCGAGCAGTGCGATAATGATCCACGCAAATACACGATCGAATCGGCGTCGTCGTTTGCGGCCGTACCGTTGTTCAAGGTGCGCGGTGTCAGTGTTTTGTAGGGCGCTGTCTCGTACGCGTGAAGGAGTAAGAAACGCACCGCCAGAGTTTTCGTGGTCGACGCTCTCGTCGTAATCTTGTGTCGTAGAGCGCTCACGTGACGCTGGCATCAGCAGACTCCTTGGAAGCCTCATTAGAATGGTGAACGGTCTTAGCTTACTGGTCCAGGCAGAGAACTGTTTGTGTGCCAGTTTGTAATCGAAAGGAGCCGAATGACACTTCGACTGCTTGCTGTACACGCCCATCCGGACGATGAATCGAGCAAGGGAGCAGCAACGTATGCTTCCTACGTGCAGGCCGGTATTGAGGTCTTAATTGTCAGCTGCACAGGCGGTGAACGCGGCGATATCCTGAACGAAACAGTCAATGAGATACCGATGGCGCACCGAGATCTCACCGGACTACGTCGACAAGAAATGGCTACCGCTCGCGACGTTGTTGGCTTCGAACACCTCTGGCTCGGTTATGAAGACTCAGGTCTGCCCGAACCGGGGGAGCCAATTCCTCCAATGTGCTTTGCTGACATTCCCATTGACACGTCAGCAGAGGCACTTGTTCGAGTGGTGCGCCGATTCAAACCGCACGTGATGGTTACCTACAATGAGAACGGCGGATACCCGCACCCTGATCACATTCGCTGCCACGAAATCAGCAAACGGGCGTGGGACGTCAGCGGCGACGCTTCGGTGTATCCCGAAGCTGGCGCACCGTGGGAAATCAAGAAGCTTTACTACGAAGAGATCTTCAACGCTGAACGTATTCGGAGTTTGAGGCGGGTTGTGAACGAGCTGCAACCTGAATCTCCTATTCGTGATGAAATTGAAGCGATCGCTGAACGTATGCAGGGGCGCGAGTACACTGGAACCGCGCGCCTGAACGTGAGCGACTACTTTGAAATACGAGACGATGCACTGCGTGCACACGCGAGCCAAGTCCCGCCAACAAACCTGTTCTTCTTCATGCCCAACGATATTCAACGTGAAGCATGGCCCTACGAGGACTATCGTCTCGCTGAAACCCGGGTAAAAACTCGGGAGTTTGAAAACGATCTGTTTGAAGGCATTACCGATAACGAAGCTGAGCTTCAGGCTGGAGTCAAATCATGAACGTACTGTGGGCAGCCGCAGTCTCAACGTTCACCTTCGTTGTGTCATCTATTGCGCAGCTTGTTGATGAGACCGAAACTGAAGTGAACCCGGACGATGTGACTCCCGGTTGGGAAGGCTTTGCTTTTACCGGTTTGTTTGTTGCCGCCGTTATTGTGCTCGGGTTCTTGCTTGTGCGAACCATTCGCCGGATTCAATACCGTTCCGAGATTCAAGAAAACCTGCAGGAAGAAAAGGCCAGGCTAGAAGGTCAAACAGACGACGACGCCGGTCCTTCGGAAAGCTCAGATCAATAGTTGCGCAGATGAAGCCCCCGGCAAGAAATGCTGAAGAGATTCTGCAGAAGGTTTTCGGTTACGACGAGTTTCGCGGAAATCAACGCGACATCATTGACAGTGTTATTGGCGGATCAGACGCGCTTGTGCTTATGCCCACTGGTGGTGGGAAGTCTCTTTGCTATCAAATTCCGGCACTGGTCCGACCGGGAACCGGCGTGGTCATTTCACCGCTCGTGGCGCTCATGCATGATCAGGTTGCCGCGCTGACCCAGCTGGGGGTCCGGGCCGAGGCGCTGAACTCAACCAAGAGTTCCGCCGAGCAGCAACGTATTTCTCGCGCGTATGCGAATGGTGAGCTCGACCTGTTGTATCTTGCGCCTGAGCGTCTCGCAGACTCGCGCACGAGGACTTTGATCGCGTCAACCCAGGTTTCTGTGGTTGCCATAGATGAAGCCCACTGCGTGTCGCAGTGGGGACACGATTTTCGCCCTGACTATCTACAGCTGGGCGGTTTAGCAGATCTGCTGCCTGACTCTCCACGGATTGCGTTAACTGCAACTGCAACACCTGCGACCCACAGTGAGATTCGTGAACGGCTTCGTCTCGAGTCTGCGCTTGACTTCGTGTCGAGCTTTGACCGGCCGAATATTCGTTATCGTATTGAACCGAAAGTGAACGCGAACAAGCAGCTGGTCACATTTATTCTTGACGAGCATCCCGGTGAAACCGGCATCGTGTATGCCTTGAGTCGTAAAAGTGTCGAGCGGACGGCTGCCGCGCTGCGTGAGCGAGGGATCGATGCGATCGCCTACCATGCCGGGCTTTCACCTGAAGATCGTGCACACGCGCAGTCGCGTTTTGGGCGCGATGACGGTGTTGTTATTGTGGCGACGATCGCGTTCGGCATGGGTATCGACGTGCCTGACGTACGATTTGTCGCCCATATCGATCTCCCGAAATCGCTTGAGGGGTATTACCAAGAGACGGGTCGTGCCGGGCGAGATGATCTGCCGGCTGAAGCTTGGATGGTGTACGGACTTCCGGATGTGGTGCAACTTCAGCGGCTTATTGAACGTGGCACCGCAGAGTCGAATATGAAACGCCATCAGCGTCAACTGGTGGATCACATGCTTGCGCTGTGTGAAAGTGTGACCTGTCGCCGTCAGTTCTTGCTTAAATATTTCGGTGAGCAGCTCTCAGACCCGTGCGGAAACTGTGATGTGTGTCTCGAACCACCGGAAGTGTGGGACGCGACAGTGCCTGCACAAAAGCTGCTTTCGACGGTGATCGCGACGTGGACAGATGTCGGTACTCGCTTCGCTGCCGGGCAGCACATTGATGTGTTGCGCGGAGTCTCATCAGAGCGTTCACGCAAAGTAGGGCTCGAAAGGTTAAGCACCTGGGGAATCGGAGTCGATCTGTCAGTTGGCCACTGGAAGATCGTTGTACGTCACCTGTTGGCAACGGGGCTGTTGCGCGCAGTCGGGGAATGGGGTGTGCTTGCGGCCAAGCCAGAGTGCCAGGCAGTGTTGCGAGGTGAAGAACGTGTCATGATGCGTAAGCTGCCCACCCAGATGCCGCACAGGACATCCCGGGCGCCAAAATCTGCGGGCGTAGCATTGAACGACCAGCAAACAGAACGGTTTGAGAAGCTTCGAGCCTGGCGAAAATCAACCGCCGCAGCGCAAGAAGTTCCCAGCTACGTCGTTTTTGCTGATGCCACGCTTCGCGAACTTGCGGTTGAGAACCCAACCCGTGTGAATGATCTCACCGAAATCAGTGGAATCGGTGCGGTCAAACAAGATCGTTACGGCAAAGACGTGATTGACGTGCTCCAAGGCACCGACCTCGATGAGGCTTAGCGCAAAAACATCGGGTCAAGCACCGCGAGTAATGCGGCAGTCCAGTGACAGAAGAATGCTGCCACTGTGCAGACGTGAAAGAGTTCGTGAAAGCCGAAGAAACGGTTCGTGCGCAGTGGCCACTTCATCGCGTAAAACACGGCACCCACGGTATACAGGAGGCCGCCCACGATGACGAGAATGACTGCAGGAAAGTTCGCTGCAAACATCTCGGGCATAAAGAACACTGCAGCCCAACCGAGTGCGAGATAAAGCGCAACATACAGCAGGCGTGGTGAGTTGATCCAAAAGACTCGAAACGCGATACCAACAAGGGCACCGCCCCACACACACACTAAGAGCAGTGTTGCATGCTTCGGGGTGAGTGTTCCAACTGCCAGTGGCGTATAGGTGCCTGCAATGAGCAGAAAAATGTTTGCGTGGTCGATGCGCCGTAGCACCATCTTCGCTTTGGGACCCCAATTGAAGCGATGGTAGATCGCAGAGTTTCCAAACAGCAGCATGCTGCTGATCAGGTACACGGCAGACGCCCATTTCGCTGCGACTCCGTCGGCCAAGCAGATGAGAACAATTCCGGCTGCGAGCGCAAACGGTGTGATGCCAGCGTGGAACCAGCCTCGAAGAAGTGGCTTGGGTGCCTCCGATGACGCATCCGCAGCAAGGGGGAGTTGTGTGAGCGGTTCAGCGTTTCGTACTGCTCGCGCTTCAGACCGCAACGGATCTGCTGCCGACTTATTTTTGCGCGAACGTGCTGACATAGATTCAGACTAGTGGGCCGGCATGAACTTCTCGTGCATATGTGTCACGCCCAGAGCCGCGCACGGTACGATACGAATGTGGAAAGCGCACCATCACAGAAAACGCCGGGACTGCTCTACCGGCTCTATCAGAGGCGCCTGCGTAAACAGATTGATCAGAGTCGCACCCCATCACATATTGCCGTCATAGTTGACGGGAACCGTCGATGGGCGAAACTTCGCCTACAAGAGCGTGCCGCTTTTGGTCACCGTGCTGGTGCACGAAAAATCCCGGAATTTTTGGGCTGGTGTGAAGAAAACGGTGTTAAAACCGTGACCTTGTATTTGCTGTCTACTGACAATCTTGTCGGGCGGGATAGTCTCGAGCTTGACGATCTCTTCACCATTATTAGCGACCTATCTGCGGTGTTGGCGCAGCGTGGGGACTGGCGGGTGAAACATGTCGGTGACGCGAGTGTGCTCCCGCAGGGACTGACCGAAGCGCTGACGCATGCCGAAGAGGCAACCGCTGACAACTCGAGCCTGCACGTGAACCTCGCAGTCGGATATGGCGGACGCAGCGAAATTGCGGCCGCTGTGCACAGTGTAATTAAAGAGCATCAAGAACGGGGTGGATCATTAGATTCACTCGCAGAGCACCTCACCCCTGAAACGATTGGGGAACACCTATGGACGCGAGGTCAGGCCGACCCGGACCTGGTGATTCGTACGTCGGGGGAGCAGCGACTGAGCGACTTTATGATCTGGCAGTCGGCGCACTCCGAGTTCTACTTTGTTGAGGCGCTCTACCCGGACCTTCGCGAAGTGGATCTGCTCCGTGCGCTGCGTGATTATTCAACGCGCTCTCGCCGGTACGGAGCGTAAGGGACGTAAGCAGGCGGTTGTGGCGGCAGGTGGCTGGGATAACCAGTTCCGTTGTTAGAAGTGGTGGCTGAGGCTCTCGTAGGCAAGACTCGCAGCAATCGTCCACATCGTGAGGCCTACGAGCAGATCAAGGACCCGCCAAGCGCTTGGGCGCGCAAAAATTGGTGTTAACAATCGGGCGCCGTAGCCGAGTAAGAAGAACCACATGAAGCTCCCGACCGCGCCGCCGAACGCAAACCACCAGCGGCCTATATCGCCCTGCGTTGCGCCAATAGATCCCATAAGCACCATCGTGTCGAGGTAGACGTGAGGATTGAGATAGGTGATGGCAAGCGCAGTCAACACCGCCTTCTTTAAAGAAATGGCAGGCCCACCACCCGCGACAAGGTTGCTGGGCTTGCGAGCCCGACGAAATGCTACGAAACCGTACCAGAGCAGAAACACGAAGCCCGCCCACCGCACGACTTCAAGCACAATCGGAGCCTTCTGCACAATAAAACCAATACCCGCCACACCGGAAAACTCGAGCACCGCATCAGTCATCGAGCAGATCAATACGATCTGCAGCACGTGTTCACGTTTGATGCCTTGACGCAGCACAAACGCGTTCTGGGCACCAATCGCGATGATCAGACCGAGTCCGGTGAACAAACCGGTTATCCAAGCAGCGAACATAGTTCTGACAATATTGCACGAACAGTCCACAACACAATGAAGCTACAGTTACCAGGTCTACATGCAGTGAAGCAAAGCTTAAGATACTCGTATGAGTGATGAAACTAGGTTGATCGAACTAAGCCCCTCACACTTGCGCACACTGCAAGAAATTGTCGACCAGGGTTCGTTTGAATCTGCAGCACGAGCCCTACACATTAGCCCAAGCGCGGTCAGCCAACGTCTCAACGCTATGGAAAAACAGATCGGCACCGTGCTGGTGATTAGATCAAAACCCGTCAGCCTCACCGAGATGGGCGAAGTAGCTCTCAAATCAGCCAGACAGTTAACGCTGCTGCTAGCTGAGGCAAACCGGGAACTGACCAGACTCGCTGCACTGAAGCTCCCCATCGCCCTCAATGGCGACTCACTCACTACTTGGGCGCTGCCCGCCCTCGCCGAGTTCACACACAAACACGACACCCAGTTTGATATTCGCCGCGCCGATGAATCGCACGCGATAGAGCTCCTGGCTCGAGGCGACGTGGCGCTCGCCATAACTACCCAACGTGCACCGCTCAACGGCTGTGAGGTGACCCCGCTCGTAGTACACCGCTATTATCCGGTCGCGACACCCGAATTTGTCTCCCGTTGGTTTCCCGATGGTGTTACGGCCGCCGCATTCGCCGCAGCCCCGGTGATCGACTTTGATCAAGATGACCCATTCCAGAAACGCTTCTTACGCCGATATGCACGCGGAAAGCTCGACCCACCTCGGCACTGTGTTCCCGCATCACACGATTTTCTTCGCGCGATCGGGCTGGGGATGGGGTGGGGGATGGCGCCGCTCGTACAAAGCGCTGAACTCATACAACGTGGGGAACTTGTGCAGCTTGTTCCCGACAAATACATTGATGTGCCACTGTATATTCAACGATGGAATATCCGATCGAACCTGCTCGACATTCTCGTGCGTGCGCTCACAGACGCTGCCGCTCGAGCAGTAGACGGCCTCCCACGATTACGATAGATGCCATGACTGGATTACCTGACCTGACAGGTCAAAACATTTTGATCACAGGCGCAAATGGCGGCCTCGGTCGCGTGCTCGCGCGAATTTTCGTGTCGGCAGGAGCACGAGTCGCTTGCCACGCCCGCACCGAGAGCCGCGCGCGTGAGACTCTTGAATTCCTCAACCTATCAGCGTCCCAAGCAGTTCCCGTCTGGGGTGAACTCACCACATCAACAGGGCAAATCGTTGATCAAACAGTGGCGCACCTGGGCGAGCTACACGGTGTCATCAATAATGCGGGACTGCAACCAGTTGAACCGTTTGAAGCCGTAGATCGAGATGCATGGAACCAAGTACTCGACGTGAATTTGAGTGCAGTGCATGATCTCACCCGTGTCGCGAGTGCAGTTCTGCCACGTGGTGGTTGGGTCACACACATCGCGTCGATTGAGGGCGTCCGGCCTGCCACCGGACATGCCCACTATGCGGCCGCGAAAGCCGGCCTAATTATGCACGCGAAGGCGGCCGCGCTTGAACTCGGTCCGCGAGGCATTCGAGTGAACGCAGTGTCACCGGGCCTGATTGAACGCCCCGGAATTGGCGCCGACTGGCCCGAAGGTGTCGCACAGTGGAAATCACACGCACCGCTGGGTGAACTGATCCCACCGGAGCACGTAGCCGCAGCATGTGTCATGCTCGCGTCTCCTGCCTCCGGGTCGATCACGGGACACAACCTCGTTGTTGATGCGGGCATGCTTGCCACGCCTGGCTGGTGAATCGCTTACTAGACTGGTGCCCATGAACACCATCATCCGTGCCCACGCAATGCTCGCCCCACAGGGGATAATGCACGACGCCGAGATCGAAATCGAAACTGATCGAATCGTGTACGCGGGCGCTCGCCGCGACACGTTCACGGGCGGAGAAGCGGTTGAGGTGGTTGAGCTTCCCAATTCGATTCTCATGCCGGGTCTCACCAACGGGCACACACACTCAGCCATGACGCTGTTGCGTGCGGTGAACGACGATCATGGTTTTATGCCGTGGCTTGAAGCGGTGCAAGCGATTGAACAGCAGCTCACGCATGAAGATGTCGCCGCCGGGCTCGAACTTGCGATGCTAGAAATGATTTCGAGCGGGACTGTCTCTTTCGCAGACATGTACGTGTGGGACGAACGACTCATCGAGCTCGTTCGCCAAGCAGGCATGCGCGTCAACGCCGCACTCGCGAGTAACGACCCGAACGGGAAAATGTTCCCCGGTGTTTCAAACCGTTCCGGGCGTGAAGAACTCGACTATGCCGACGAATTATTTGCGCAGTATCACAATGATCCACAGGTGCGTATCTCGTATGGCCCGCACGCGCCCTACAGTGTGCCCGAAGACTTCATGCGAGAGATCATTGAACGTTCGCACAGCACTGGTGTACCTGTGCAAATTCACATTGCTGAGTCCCCAGCTGAAGTTGCACAGTTGCGAGAAACAACTGGCCACACTCCCGCCGACTACTTGGCTGGGCTGGGACTGTTCGAAACTAACGTATTGGCCGCGCACTGC
Source organism: Canibacter sp. (assembly GCA_052085365.1). GTDB lineage: Bacteria > Actinomycetota > Actinomycetes > Actinomycetales > Microbacteriaceae > Canibacter. The sequence goes on from JBQDFP010000020.1 coordinate 9,339, forward strand.
GTGCATCTCACTGCTGCTGAAATGCAGTATTTTGCGGGAGTCACGCACACTGCTGCCTCTCATAACCCCGTTTCGAACCTCAAGTTGGGAAATGGTGTCGCGCCCATGCCCGACTGGATCGCGCACGACTTCCGTATCGCCATAGGCACAGACTCGGTGGCAAGCAACAATTCGCTCGACCTGTTTGAAGAAGTAAAACTGGCAACAATCCTGCATCGCGGGGTACGCCACGATGCTGCGGCAATCACTGCACAATCGGTGCTTGAGATTGCTACCCGTCGCGGCGCCGAAGCGATCGGGTTTGCTGATTCGGGTGCACTCGAGGCGGGCATGCTCGCCGACGTTATTGCGCTTGATCTGGGGGAGGCAATTCCGCGCGACAATCTGGTGTCGCATTTGGCGTTTGCTGCAAATGGGCGAGATGTGTCGCATGTGTGGATCGGCGGGCGCGCGATTTATGAAGATCGAAAGTTTTTAACGCTTGATGCAGCAGATATTCGTCAACGTGCCGCGGACAGTATTGCCCGCTTACGTCACCGGGACGACAACTAACGAATGAGTGCGGCGATCCGACCAGAAAATTCCGGGTACTCGCGCTGCAATGGTTCGACCGTTCCAAGCTTGAACCCGTCCCACGAAAACGGGGGAGCCATTGTTGTGCCTACCAGGCACCAGTCGCCCGCGGGTGACGAGCCATGCATCGTTCCACCAGGCACAACAATCTGAGGACGCTCCCCTGCCTCGAGGTCGGGTCCCAGGCGCAGATTTTCACCGCGGCCGTCCGGATGTAAAACGAGCAAGTCGAGGGCACTTCCTGCGTACCAGTGGTACACCTCGGTTTCAGTGAGCTGGTGCAGAGCTGAAAAGTCCGGTTTCGCGAGCATATAGTAAATCGCGGTCGACTCGGCTGTCAGCAGCTGTTGGCTGAACAGTCCGCCCTCATGCTCAAGCGGTTCAAGGCCTAACGTTTCAGCTATTGCTTGAGCCTCATCAGGCAAATGTGAATATTTCGACACGGTGCCTCCGGTTCTGTGTCAGCAACTAGGCAAGCTGCGCTTGTTTAGTTTTGATATAGCGTCGGCTCATCAGAATCAGCACGAGCAGCGTCACAACATAGGGCAGTGCGTCTGTGAGCTGTTGCGGCAGCCCCAAACCTTGTAGGCGGAATCCGAACGCATCGGTGAACCCAAACAGCAGGGCTGCACCCAGCACACCAATTGGATGAGCCCGAGCTAACATCACCGCGACAACTGCGATCCAGCCTCGACCCGACGACATATTCTCGGTGAACTCTTGCACATTGCCGATGGCAAGCTGTGCGCCTCCGAGGCCAGCAAGCGCACCTGACACGAGCACTGCACCGAGTTGATACAATTTCGGATTTACACCGAGCGTCGCCGCAGCTAATGGGCGTTCACCGACTCCCCGAAGCCGTAAGCCGAGCGGCATACGGAAGAGCACAACCCACATGATGGGTACGAGCAGCAGTGAGAGATAACCCAGTGGGGTGAGCTGGAAGAGTTCACCCAAGTAGGGAATATCAGCCAGGAATGGGATTCGCCAGACCGGCATGCCCACAATGCCGGGGTCCTTGAACACACCTTGAACATCAAACACTGCAACGATCAAGAAACTGGTGAGCCCGATCGCGAGGATGTTCATTGCGATCGCAAGCACAATTGCATCGCCCCTCCGATAGACCGCGCCATACCCCAAAATCATGGAAAAAATGATGCCACCGACCATGGCCAGCAACACTCCAACGATCCAGCTGTGGCCAAAGTATGAGCCTGCAACGGCACCAAACGCACCGATCAAAATCATGCCTTCGAGACCGATGTTGAAAATACCGGCACGTTCACAAATCATGCCACCAAGCGCGGCCAGCAAAATCGGAATCAGCGACCGTAATACGGAGGCGAACAGATCAGCATCCAACAGTATGCTCATTTTTGTACCTCCCCGTCGGCGCCTACCGGGTTCAACGTTGGGGCGACCGGTTCCACGTCAGGACTATCTTCTGGTCTGCCTTTCTTTCGAATTTGCGGCAGCATCACCTTGAATGCGATCAAAATAATTACCAGCGCCTGAATCACAGACGAAATCTGCGGAGACATACCGAGTTCTCGCCCCATTGCCAGACTGCCCACAATGATTGCGGCAAAGAACAGGCCCGAGATGACAGTGCCGAGCGGGCGATACATTGCCAACAGGGTGACCAGCAGCGCTGTCCAGGCATAGTTTGTTTGCAACACGTGCCCCTCAAGCATGCGAGTATTTGGTGCGCCGAGAACGATCATAACGCCGGCAAGGCCCGCAATACCGCCTGAGAGCGCCATTGTTTTGGTGACCAGAGGCCCCGGCTGAACGCCACCGTAGCGTGTAAACTCAGGATTTTGACCCGATAAGCCCGACTCGTATCCGTAACGAGTGCGCTTATTTAAGAAGATCACCGCGACTACAATCGCCGCGACAATCACCAGCGACCAGTTCACTCCCGTCAACACTGCGGTTACGTGACTGGTTGCGCCGAACTGCGCAGCGACCCATTCGCCGAGGCCAGACTTGCGAGGGACGAGCATCGGCAGTTGTGCATCGGGGGCAATCTGCTTACTTGCGATGAGGTCTGTGGAGGGGTCTTTGAGCTTGAACCGAATCAACCATGATGAAAAGTATCTGGCTGGATAGTTCAGCAGGAGTGTTGAAATCAAAATTGGCACGCCCAACGCATTTTGTAAGAACGCGGTCAACAGCCCCCACAGTGCGCCAACGATAACACCGGTAGCGAGGGCTGCAATCATGACGATAAAGCCGGGACCCGGCATATAGAGTGCAACGAGACCACCGACGAGCGCACCGAGAATAGCTTGCCCTTCGGTGCCGAGGTTAATCACACCGGCTCGGAACGAGATAGCGATTGCGATTCCAAAACAGATGATGGGAATTGCGCGCTGCAGTGTATTTGAAAAGCCGAGACCGGTGCCCAATGACCCTTTGGCCATAGCCGCGTAGCCTGAGATGGGGTCGCTGCCAGAAATAATCATGAAGACAGCGCCGATGGCGAGGGCCGAAAGCACCGATAACGGAATCGGTCCGGCGAGCCAACGCAGAGTTGAGTTCATCCAGGCGGGGCGCTCGCGGGTCGATGTGCTCACGATGCTGCTCCAATCGGTGCGTGTTCAGGGCGTGGATCATGTCCGGCCATGTAGAGACCAAGGAGCTCCTCAGTCGCGTCAGATTTGTCGAGCTCAGCCACCACTTTGCCTTCGAACATGACGATGATACGTGTGGATAGAGAAAGAATTTCGCTCAATTCTGCTGAAATGAGCAGCAGTGCACCACCGTTGTCTCGATATTCAGTGAGCTCACGGTGGATCGATTCGATAGCGCCAATGTCTACTCCGCGAGTGGGCTGTTCGGCAATGAGAATAGGGGAGGCATAGTCGAGTTCACGTGCCACAACCACTTTCTGCAGGTTGCCACCCGAGAGGGTCCCTACCGGAGTCGAGGCCCCCGAGATCTTCACACCGAATCGTTGAATGAGTCGCTCAGCATGATCGATGAGTCGTTTACGTGACAACAATCCGCGTTGCAGGATGGGCGCGTGCCGGTGATGCCCCAGCGACAGGTTTTCAGCCGCGTCTGCGGTGCCCGCACTACCCACTCCGTGGCGGTCTTCAGGAATATACGCGATGCCGCCGTCGCGACGCTGCGCGATTGTGCTCTTGCTGAGGTCGGTATTGTTGACCGTGACTGTCCCCGTGGAAGGTCGCATACCGATAATGGCTTCTGCGAGTTCTACTTGTCCGTTGCCTGCCACACCGGCAACGCCGAGCACCTCACCGCTGCGGACTCGAAGAGATACTTGGTCTACAGCGTTCTTGTCACCGCTGCCCTGGACGGTCAAGTCAGACACGGTGAGGACTTCGCCGCCTGGTTCATTCTTCGGAGGTGGGGTGGTGAGGTCGACATCACGGCCGGTCATGTGACGCGTGATTTCTTCAGGGGAACTGTCTCGCGTCACCAGCTCGGCCACGTTTTTGCCATCGCGAAGCACGGTAACGCGATCGGAAATTGCCATGACTTCGGCAAGTTTGTGGGTAATGAGAATAATCGTGCGACCATCTTCTTTGAGGGCGCGGAGGACTTCAAACAGACTCTTGGTCTCTTGCGGTGTGAGCACAGCAGTCGGTTCATCGAGGATCAGAACTTGTGCGTCACGGTAGAGCGCTTTGACGATCTCGACACGTTGCAATACGCCAACGGGTACTTCATCGACGCGTGCCGCGGGATCTATACGGAACCCGTATTTCTGTGCAATATCTGCAACCTGCTGTTCAGCGCTGCGACGGTCAATAATCCCGCGTTTCGTCGGCTCGCTTCGAAAAACAACGTTTTCTGCGATGGTCAGGGACGGGAAGAGCTTAAACGACTGGAAAACCATGCCGATTCCTGCACGAATCGCGTCCAGTGGGCTCGAGAAACGGTGTTCTTCACCGTTGATCCGAATCGTGCCCTCATCGGGTTCGTAGACGCCGGCAAGCATAGACATTAGGATCGATTTGCCCGCACCGTTTTCACCCATGAGCGCGTGAATTTCGCCTTTTCTGACGGTGAAATCAACATTGTCGTCAGCAACAACGCCGGGGAATCGCTTCGTGATGCCGCGCATTTCAATTTCGGCAACCATGCGAACTCCTTCTCAAATCAGTTCTGTTCAGCGCGAGCCTCTGGGACACGAGCATAAACGTAAGGGAGGCTTTGGCGCGATGATGATCTCTCGCACCAAAGCCTCACTCAGTGGTTACGCTGAGGGGTCCTCAACGGTGATGTCGCCGGCAACAATGCTGTCGTAGGTCTCCTGGACCTTCTTCATCACATCGTCGTGTTCGAGAACAACACAGCCCGAATCTTCGGCGCCTTCGTCAAGACTCACGATGGTCATACCCTCCTCGGCAAGACCAAAGCTTGAAGTTGCTTCTGAAGGAGTTTTCCCATCAAGGATCTCGCCAACGACGGTTTCGACAACATTATTCACTGACTTCACGGTGCCGTCCATGACGTTGCCGGGAGCCATACCGCACTGGTTCGCGTCAACACCGTATGCGAAGAATCCTTTTTCTTTTGCAGCGTCCATGATGCCACCGTTTGCGGCAGCACCGACGGCGAACACCTGGTCGGCTCCGCCTGCAGCAAATGCGAGTGCCTGCTCTTTCGCGCGGGCAGTGTCAGCGAACGGGTTGTCGCCGCCAATGATCTGCGGATCGAGCGTTTCAACGCCGTCGTTGACACTCTTCGCGCCTTCAGCAAAGCCGCCCGAATATTTCTGCAGCAGAGGAATATCAAGTGAGAGTACCGACCCGACCTTGTTTGATTCGGTCAGCATGCCTGCCTCAACACCAAGCAAATATGACGGTTCGTATTCGCGGAATGTTGCCTGGTATAGGTTATCGGGGGCCCCCTCTGCAAGCGCATCAATCAGCAGGAATTTCTGGTCCGGGTACTGTTCTGCGAATTCTTTCGCCATGTCCTGGAACTGGAAGCCAAGCATCACAATAACTTCAGGAGCTTCAGCCACGGCTTGTTCAAGGTTTGAACGACGGGTTTCGTCGTCTTTCGACTCAAACGTGTTAGCTTCGCCGTTGTTATCTTCAGCGACCTTTTCGATGCCGATCTTGCCTGATTTAAGGAATTCGTTCTGGCCGATCGGATCGCTTGTGATGTAAATGAATGATCCACCGCTGGCGTCTTCGCCGCCCTGGCTGTCGTCCGTGCCTGCGCCCGAACATGCGGTGAGCATGAGGCCGAGCGTCGCAGCTCCGGCAATGAGAGCCGCGCGGGTGCGGCGTGTAAAGAGGGTCATTCTGTGTCCTTCCAATGTGGGGTGGCTAGTTGTGTGCAGCGTCTGTGCCGCGATGATCAGATAGTGGGGTACTTGTGAGCGTATCGCCTGCGGCCAGGCGAATCACGCGTCGATCTGTAACGATCGCCGTGATTAATTCGTGCGGGGTCACATCAAACGCGGGGTTCATCGCGTCAGCACCCTCAGGCGCAGTCCGTGTCCCCCCAAACCCGCCAACCTCTGCGGGGCCGCGGTCTTCGATTTCAATATCGGTGCCGCTATCGGTAAACATATCGATAGTGCTTTCAGGGGCGACAACAATGAACGGTACCCCCGCATGTTTTGCCGCTAAAGCAAGCGAGAACGAACCGATCTTGTTCGCGGTGTCGCCGTTTGCAGCGATACGGTCAGCGCCGATAAAGACCGCGTCCGCAGCCCCACGGCTCAACAAGAACGGACCGGCGGAGTCAACAATGAGGCGATATGGCGCCCCCATACGTTCAAGCTCCCACGCGGTTAGCCGTGCACCTTGCAAAAGTGGACGCGTCTCGAGAGGGACCGCTTCAATAAGTGCATCCTGCTCATGCAGCGTCTGAATCACGCCGAGCGCAGTGCCGCGTTCAACCGTTGCGAGTCCGCCAGTATTACAAATGGTCATAACGCGAACTTGATCTTTACCTGTCAGTTCACGAGTCAGATCGGCCCCGTGAAGCCCCATGGAGATACACGCGGCAATATCTTCGTCCCGAATTTCTAGCGCCCGCTCCAATACGTCGGCCGCGCCGTGATCGAGCACCTCAAGTGCACGATCCACCCCCCACGAGAGGTTCACCGCGGTTGGACGAGCTTCACGAAGTCGTTTCGCGTCTGCACGAACCGTAACCAAATCGTCACTTTGAGCAGCCAACAGTGCGACCCCCAAAGCACCGGCGACCCCCAGCGCAGGTGCGCCCCGGACCGCCAAGCGCTGAATATCAGAAATCAGATCATCAATATCGCTTACCCGTCGCACATGTAACGACTGCGGGAGAAGGGTCTGGTCGACGAGCTCAATTGCCCCGTCAACCCAGTCAATAGTTCGCACTCAGCAGCACCTCAAAGGTTAAAAGAAAAGTCTGAAACCGGGAAGCACAGCGCGGTCCCCGGTCCAACACGTGAGAAAGTTCACGTCACAAACTGAAATTTTACCTGAGAAATCGTTTACCTGCGTTTCCCAACTATTCATCATCAAACCGCGCGTCGAGGCCACGCAATCATGCACTCTCGGCTTACCGTGTGAGTGTCAGAAGATAACCGGCCGAGGCGGCCGGAACCTTGGTCGCCACGCTGTTTGGGAAATCCAGTCAGAGGAGACACGGCATGCAACAGCCCAGCAAAACTATCGAGCACCTTACCCCCGACACTGAGACCCGGCAGCGCACATATGTGCTTGACACATCGGTGCTGCTGAGTGATCCGGGAGCGTTGTTCCGATTCGCTGAACATGCGGTGGTGCTACCCGTTGTGGTCGTGTCGGAACTCGAAAAGAAACGGCATGATCCTGAAATTGGCTATTTCGCGCGCCGTGCCTTACGCATGCTGGACGATCTGCGTGAAAAGCACCTGCGGCTCGATATGTCTGTGACCGTTTCAGAAACTGGCGGGACTCTCCGCATTGAACTGAACCACTCCAATGATCAGAGCCTGCCGTCAGGCCTTCGGCTTGGCGACAACGACACCCGAATATTGACGGTGGCGGTCAACCTCGCTGCAGAAGGCCTCGAAGTGGTGGTCGTGTCGAAGGATCTCCCGATGCGTGTGAAAGCAGCCTCGCTCGGCCTTGGCGCCGAAGAGTACCGCGCAGAACAAGTATTGAGTGATGGATATACGGGCGTCCACACGGCAAGACTCACGGACGACGATATGACGAGCCTCTGGGAAGACGGCATGCTCACAATTGAAGAAGAAACTCACCCTGAGGGTGAGTTTTTTAGTTCGGGGCAACTTCAGCGCTTAAGCACCGGAACGGGCCTCGTTCTTGAAGCCATTCGAGGGTCAGCACTCGCGCGCGTTGTGAATGATCACACGATCAGACTCGTTCAGGGCGACACTGAAGTATTTGGGGTGCGCGGGCGCAGCGCAGAGCAGCGCCTGGCTATTGATCTTTTGCTTGACGAGAGCGTTGGTATTGTGTCGCTCGGTGGCCGTGCCGGCACGGGCAAGTCAGCTCTCGCCCTCGCTGCAGGGCTCGAGGCTGTGCTCGAACGTCAACAGCATCGCAAGATTATGGTGTTTCGTCCGTTGTATGCAGTGGGCGGTCAGGAGTTGGGCTATCTGCCGGGTGACCAGGGTGAAAAAATGAACCCGTGGGCGCAGGCTGTATTTGACACCCTCAGCTCAATTGTGTCGGACAACATCATCGAAGAGATTGCTGCCAGAAACTTAATCGAAGTGCTGCCCTTGACGCATATTCGTGGGCGCTCGCTGCACGACGCGTTCGTGATTGTTGATGAGGCACAGTCGCTTGAACGCAACGTGCTGCTCACCATGCTGAGTCGCGTTGGGCAAAACTCTCGAGTGGTGCTCACACATGATGTGGCGCAACGCGACAATCTACGGGTTGGTCGGCATGACGGGGTTGCAGCAGTCATTGAGCGTTTGAAAGGCCGTTCACTATTCGGTCATGTCACCTTAACTCGTTCGGAGCGCAGCGAGATTGCGGCGCTTGTCACTGATTTACTCGAGGGATAGCTCACTTTTTTGTGTGAGCCCTGGCTGCGGTGAGTGTGCGTAATTAGACTGAGTATATGAATAATGATGTGATTACCCAGCTGCTTCCAGATGCGCTGCTCGAACGCATCCGTAAGCGCGCAGCCGAGTACGATTCCAAAAACCAATTCTTCACCGAAGATCTTGCCGAGCTGAAAGCATCGGGTTATCTTGCAGCGTGTGTGCCGCAAAAATTTCACGGCGCGGGGCTCTCACTCACTGACTTGTCTCGGGCGCAACGCCGACTAGCTGCAGCGTCACCGGCGACCGCGCTCGGGGTGAATATGCATCTGGTGTGGGCTGCGGTGTCGAGAATCTTGTACGATCGCGATGATCACCGGTTGGACTGGATTTTTGACGAGATTGTCGCAGGGGAAATTTTTGCGTTCGGTATCTCTGAACCGGGAAACGATGCCGTCCTTATGGACGCACAAACGGTAGCTGAAGCGACGAACTCAGGGTATCTACTTACCGGTACGAAAGTGTTTACAACCCTCTCACCGGTCTGGACCTGGCTTGGGGTACATGCCAAAACGAGCGACACCGGTGAACTTCTGTTCGGTTTTGTACGCCGAGACGGTGTGAACAGAGTGCGTGGGGTAGATCAGGGCAGCGAAGGTTTAGAGACCGGTTCGATCAGCTTCCTTGGGGAGTGGAACCCCTTGGGGATGCGGGCGACTCAAAGCTGGAACACGCAACTTCAGCGTGTGCTCTTACGCGATGAAAACATCGCAACGCGCACAGAACCCTTTAATGGAAAAGATCCGGTCATTTTCGGTATTTTTTGTGCATTCTCGGTGCTGACGGCGTCTGTCTATGCCGGTATCGCTGATCGAGCGCTAGAACTTGCGCGTGTCGCAGCGAACCGCGACCACACTTTTGTGGATGGAACCACCGCGCCGCTGATCACCGACCCAGATGTGGCTGCGAAACTGACCCGTGCAGTGCTTGAGCATCGTCTTTCGATTGACTCACTTGAAATGCTGGCGCGAGATGCCGACGTACTGGCTGACCGTGAGGATTGGTTTTGGGCGCTCGGTGCAGCACGCAACCGGGTCACAGATGAAGCGCGCGACGCGGTCACCGAAGCATTACGAGTTGCCGGGTCACGAGGGTTCCAGGCTGACAGTGAGCTTGCACGCCTGTACCGAGACGTGATTGCTGGGCTCTTTCACCCCACGAGTGCTCGTTCGCTTGCGGCAACCATCCGCGGCACCCTCACAGATGATTCAGACTAAGAAGTCGATTACGCCGCTAAAAAGGGGACGGACCCAGCGCACTGCTGTGTCCGTCCCCTTTACTTCTTGTCGTGGCTTGTTACTTAGCGACACCCGGGTGGGTCATCGACAGTAGATCTAGCGCCTTATCGAGGTCGCTTTCTGAAATCTCGCCACGCTCGACATAGCCGAGGTCAACAACTGCCTCACGAATGGTGATGCCCTTCGCTACGGAGTGCTTCGCAATCTTCGATGCTGCCTCGTACCCGATGAGCCGGTTCAGTGGGGTCACCGTTGAAGGGCTCATTCCTGCCAGTTCAGCGGCACGGTCAACATTCGCTTCAAGGCCGGCAACTGTCTTGTCGGCGAGCACACGGCTTGAATTTGCAAGCAGACGGATCGACTCGAGCAGAGCAGTTCCCATAACGGGGATCTGCACGTTGAGTTCGAACGAGCCAGACGCACCAGCCCATGCGATGGTCGCATCGTTTCCGATGACACGCGCAGCAACCATGAGCACCGCTTCGGGCACCACAGGGTTCACCTTGCCAGGCATAATTGACGAGCCAGGCTGCAGGTCGGGGATGTGTAGCTCGCCGATACCGGTGTTGGGGCCTGACCCCATCCAACGCAGGTCGTTGTTGATTTTGGTGAGTGATACCGCGATCGTGCGCAGAGCCCCTGATGCTTCGACGAGTCCGTCGCGGTTTGCCTGAGCCTCGAAGTGGTTGCGGGCTTCAGTGATTGGCAGGCCACTCGACTGTGCGATTTCGGCGATGACCTTCTCGGGGAAGCCGAGCGGGGTGTTGATGCCGGTGCCAACCGCGGTTCCGCCTTGCGGTACTTCAGCCACACGGGGGAGAGCTGCGAGCACCCGTTCGATGCCGTAGCGAATCTGGGCAGCATAGCCACCAAATTCTTGGCCGAGGGTAACCGGGGTGGCGTCCATAAGGTGGGTGCGCCCGGGCTTGACCGCGTCTTTCCACAGCTCTGCTTTTTCATCAAGCGCTGCAGCAAGATGCTCGAGTGCAGGCACCAGTTGCTCGATGAGTCCGCCGGTCACGGCAATGTGAACCGATGTCGGGAAGACATCATTTGACGACTGTGAAGCATTCACATGATCGTTGGGGTGCACTGAAGAGCCCAGATGACCGCTCGCGATCGTGGCAAGAACCTCGTTCATGTTCATATTGGACGAGGTACCTGAACCGGTCTGGTAAGTGTCAATCGGGAACTGGTTGTGGTGACCGCCGGCAATAACCTCGTCGGCCGCAGCAACGATTGCGTCAGCGATTTCAGCGTCAAGAATGTTTAATTCCTTGTTTGCGATCGCCGCGGCACGCTTCACACGGGCGAGTGCAACAATCTGGGCTGCTTCCAGGCCCTGACCTGAAATTGGGAAGTTCTCAACGGCGCGCTGGGTTTGTGCTGCGTACAGTGCATCTTTAGGTACGCGAACTTCGCCCATCGTGTCGTGTTCGATGCGGTACTCGTTTTCGCTCACAATCATCCTTTGTTTGGGTATCGAGAAATATCGAGACGTGAATACTGGTTTTGGGGGTGTGCTTATACAAGCTCGGGTATCTCAAGCGGGCCAACCGCTGTGATGGGGAACGCATGGCCTTCAACCAGGCGGTATTGGCAGCCAACGATTCCGAGGTTACCTTCGGCGACCGCATCTCTCAAGATCGACGATGCACGCAAGAGATCATTCACCGTGAGTTCAAGGTGGCGACGTCCTGCTTCGTCGGCATCAATTTTTGCCGGATCGACGTACGGGGTGTCTTTGTGGTTCTTCAGCCAGACCTGTTGGACCGCGGGCAGAACAGGCTGCAGCGTGTGTTCGACCGCCTGCGGCATTTCTTCGGGGTTTTTGGTCGAGAGCTCTACGGCTGCTTTCAACGCTCCACAGCTGTCGTGTGCAAGCACAAGCACCAGAGCCGAACCGAGCTCGGTGACCGCGAATTCAATTGACGCCACAATGGATTCAGCGACAATATGCCCCATATTGCGCATAACGAATAGATCGCCAAGACCGCGATCAAAAATAATTTCTGCGGCAAGGCGTGAATCTGAGCAACCGAAGAGCGCAACATCAGGATCTTGCCCCTGCGCAAGTTGGTCACGTCGTGACGCATCTTGGTGGGGGTGGTTTGACGTGCCTGCCATAAAGCGGGAGTTACCCGCCACCATTTCTTCCCAGGCTTGTTGCGGTGTTACTCGTGGCTTCATAGCCGGATCCTTACTCGTTACTGTTTTCTGTGGAAGGTGTGCTGCCGGCCTCACCGTTTGTGGGCTGCAGACTGTCTTGCGAAAGGATCGATTCGAGAGTTTCGGATGCGAGGCTTTCAATTTCTTGTTGTGTAGCAGTGCCGCTCACAATAAGAGTGGATTGGTCGAGTTTGATGCTCAGGCCATAGAGAACATTCGAATCATCGGGGCTATCGTTCTGATGGTCATATACGGTCCATTCATGACCGTCGAGGACAGTGGTACCCGTCGATGCTTTCGTTTCGAGTCGCTGTGCAGTCCAGCGTGCATCAGCAGGCTGCATTTCTGAGTCAAAACCCTGCATAACTGCCGCGTACGCTTTATCGGGGGTGTTGTAGCCGATGTACCAGTAGGTGACCTGGTCGTCTTTAGAGAACCGAAGCTCGGCCTGTTTCGCAAGCCACCCGTCGGGTGTCTCCGGGTTCGCGAGTGCAAGCCCTGCGCTCGGCCCCGCCTGCACCGCAAGTTCATGCACATCAACATTGCGTTCGAGATAGTCGCCGGTACCCTGTGGCACGAGCAGCACAAATGCAAACATCACAGCAAGGCACACGATGAGCGACAGCACGAGGTTGTTGACTGTCTTTCGCTGACGGTAGAGGCGACTGTCTTCAGCTTTACGCGCGGCGGTCTCCTCTGGGGTTTCGGGCCGACCGAGTTCAGCTACTACCGCTGGTTTCTTATTCTTTGCCATTGTGAGTGCTAAAAGGCGTCCTCAGTAAATGAGCCTTCACCGTTCGTTCCTTCTGAAGTGTCAGGTGCTTCTGATTCAGCGGTGGTTTCAGCATCTTTTTTTGCGCCCTCAAGTCGTTCTTTCGCGCGAACAAGCCACGACTCACAGCGTTCGGCAAGAGCCTCGCCACGCTCCCATAACTGCAGCGACTCTTCGAGTGTGATCCCGCCGCGCTCCAGCGTGGTCACTACCTGAACAAGCTCATCACGAGCCTGCTCATAGCTCAGCTCAGAAATTTCCGCGGTCATGCTGCTCAGTCTACCGTGCTTCGCTTGCCGACTCTGGTGTCGTGCCGTGAGAGGTGGCCCCGATCTTGCCTCCGTGCAAGGTCACGGTCAGCTGAGTATCTGCCGGGGCATCATTCGGTGTAGCCAACACTTGCCCGCTCTCATTTTGCACAATCGCATACCCACGTTGCAACGTTTTCTTGGGCGAAAGCGCAGTCAGACTGCTGGTGAGTCGTGAAACTTCATGACTGCGGTCGCTGACGCTGCGCAGCATGAGGTCTTCGCTGCGTGCGATCCATCGATCAAGGTCATCCCGGTGCTGGTCAATTAACCGTGCAGGCTCAGCAAGCACCGTCCGGCTACGTATCGCCTGGAGTCGATCAATTTCAACTGAAATTAGGCGACGCAGCTGCCCCGTAATACGCTGCCGCGCCTGATCAATACCGGCTCGCTCTTCACTAATATCAGGCACCACACGTTTTGCCGCGTCAGTAGGAGTTGACGCACGCAGGTCAGCAACTTCGTCGAGCAGTGGCCGGTCAGCTTCGTGACCGATCGCGCTTACGATCGGGGTGGTTGCATCAAACGCGGCACGAATCACGGCTTCATCGCTGAACGGCAGCAGGTGCTGAAAATCTCCGCCGCCCCGCGCAACAATAATGACATCCACATCAGGGTCGGCATCGAGTATTTTGATGCCTGCAATAACTTCTTTCGCTGCGCGTTCACCCTGCACCGCCGCGTACTCCACCCGAAACTGTACATCTGGCCAGCGAAGTGATGCGTTTTGGAGTACATCCTTTTCAGCGTCAGAGTTGCGACCGGTTACCAGCCCAATTTTTTGAGGTAAGAACGGGAGCTGCTGTTTATGCTCAGCGTCGAACACTCCTTCAGCCTGAAGTGTGCGGCGCAGTCGTTCGAGCCGTTCCAGAAGCTCACCGAGCCCGACATGAGAAATGTCTTGCACTACGAACGAAAGTGACCCGCCGACGGACCAATAGTTCGGGTTCACCAACGCAACTACACGGTCACCCGGCGCGAAAGTTCCTGTCAATTTGCTTGACACATTTCGCCAGATTGCAATGCTTAATGTTGCATCTTGGTTCAGGTCTTTAAGCTTGCCAAAAATGTTCGATCCGCGCACATTCCACTGCGTGATTTCACCCTCAACCCACACGGACCCCATCCGTGAGATCCACTCGCTGACTTTCTTGCCAACAACGGCAACCGGCAGCGGTGACTCGCGACTGACTTCAGACATAGGCGCTCCGAAACGGATGAAATACGACATGATCAGCGTATCGTGTTCACCGTCAATCGAACTGTGCAGGCAGCATCCAAACTAACCGGTTACCGTTATGGCGTGAACGAGATGAGCAACCAAGAGCGTAAAGTGCTTCGAGATTTGGCACAAATGGTGCAGACGGACTCAATCGACGAGGCTGATGAGCGCCTGCGAGACCAATTTCGTGAGATGCGTGACGAAGTGACACGGTTCCTGTTGCCCTACAAGTTCGCAATCGAAGAGATATGCACCAAGCTCAATATTCTCAAAGAAGAGTTCACAGAATTAGGCAATTACAATCCGATCGAGCATGTCTCCAGCCGCCTGAAAAGCCCCGAAAGTATTTTGGCGAAAATTGAGCGCCGTGGGCTCAGCGGCGAAATGTCTGAAATTCGCAGCAACTTAACCGATATTGCTGGTGTCCGTGTGGTGTGCAGCTTTATCACCGACGTGTACCACGTGTTTGAATTGCTCACACAGCAAGATGACATCACTGTGCTGCAAATCAAGGACTATATTGCCAACCCAAAACCCAACGGGTACCGCAGTCTGCACGTGCTGCTTGAGCTGCCAGTGTTCCTCTCAAGCGGTCCCGTCACCACAGTCGTCGAAGTGCAATTTCGTACGATCGCGATGGACTTCTGGGCGAGTTTAGAACACAAAATTTACTACAAGTATGACCGGGAAGTGCCGACCGACCTGATTGAAGGTTTGCGTGAAGCAGCCGATTCTGCGGGCGAGTTGGACAGCCGCATGGAATGGCTGCATATCGCGATTCGGGGCGCTGACCGCGACACTCGCGTTCGCCGCTCAGCCGACTCGATGCAGGCCGTCGAAAAGTCACGCGCCCAGGCACTCGCTGAGGCGGAAGTTGAAGCCGCGCAGCAGCGGACCGCGGAAGTTGAACAGGCCGCACAGGAGGATGGCAGCAAGATTGTGAATGCTGAATTTGAAGATCCAAACGTCACAGAATCAGCTGAACAAAACCTTCGACCATAATCGGGTGCGGTTAGACTCGAAGGTGTGAAACCGCTGCCGTTTATCCCAGATGCCCGACCCGCGATCATTGCTCCGGTACAGGCGAGCACGTTTGAAGAGCTGCGCAACCTGGCCGACCTTGCGTCGCGTACTCCCGGAATTGACCTGATCGAGTGGCGAGTCGACTCCTACTTGACCGGGTATGCGGGTGACGAGTCAGGGGAGCGGGAAAACAGCACGACGTCGGCAACAGGCAGCATCGTGCCCATGCTGTATGCAGACAACCTGCCGTCACGCGACGACCTCCGTGACGCGTTCCGGGTACTCAAAGCGACGAATGTTCCCGTTTTGGTGACCCTGCGCACGGCACGAGAAGGTGGCCTTGTCGCGCTCGCAGAGGTCAGCGACGGTGAACAGTCCGTTTACTCGCGCCTCATCACTGACCTGCTGTCACTCGAACCTGAGGCGATAGACATTGAGTTTGACCGTTGGGACGCTGAAGAACTTATTGGGCGAGCCCAACCCGGCGGAGCGTATGTGGTTGCATCACGGCATGACTGGGCCACTACCCCGACAGTCACGGAGATCGCACGCAGGTGCGAAGAAATGCAAAACGCTGGCGCAAATATTGCCAAGCTCGCGGTCATGCCAGGAACCCTTGATGACACACTTGATCTGTTAGCGGGCACGCTTGCGGCGGATGATGCGCTACGAATTCCGGTCATTGGGATCGCAATGGGGCCGCTCGGTCGTGCCAGTCGCATTGTGGGACATACGTTCGGGTCCGCCGCCACCTTCGCATCCCTTGACCGCGTCTCCGCACCGGGTCAGCTTTCAGTCACGCAACTGCGTGCAATCTTGGATCAGATACCGAGCGAATACGACGAACAATAAGCTAGTTTGTCGTTGAGATCCACTGCTACTGCAGTGATTGAACGAGCTTCTGCAGCGTTTCAGGGTCCTGCAAGGTCTCGGGCGGAAGCGCGCTATAGACGGCGATCATGCTGATCACAAACACGGTCACGATAGCGAGAGCCCCTGCAGTCAACGGAATCCAAAACGAGAGCTTTTTTGCGCGAATCCGTGAAATTGACCACAGCAATGCACACGCCCAGTAAGCAAGAATTACAATCGCCCCGACCGTGCTGAGCATCGGAATGAACGAAGGCGTCGTGAAGTCATCGAGCCCGGCGGTTGATGCGAGCATCGACACCGATTTCGGTAATTCTCGCAGGCTTCCCGCGAGAATCAGGGCCCCCATTGCTCCAACGATGAGTAACAGAATCGTCGGCACGAGGTCGCGTGGGCGCTTGCGTTTTGCGCCGCCAGCCGGATGTTGTGTGTACTGAACCGGTTGTTGCACCGGAGGCTGCTGTCCTTGCTGCGGAGGATCTGACCGATATGGCTGTTCACCGTAGGAGCCTCGGGGCGCCGAAACTGGTGCGGCCGGCACCGACGACCCTCCTTTCGTCCCTAAATTGTGCGGGACACCACTGACGGGACCGAGGTGGTCGCGCTGTCCACCCTGGGCCGCGTGAGTGGTCGGTGACTCAGACGAGCGATCTCCCTGCCCAGCACGAGCAGCGACAGAGGGCGGATCTTCTTGCCGTGCATCATCATGCTGCTCTGGTGGTTGCCAGTCCCAGCCCTCCGGAGCGAGCTCCCCGTACTCTGGTTGGGGCCGCTGGGAACCGGTTGCGGGCTTCGATGAGCCGTTGCTGGATTGTTCAGGGGGAGTGTGTGAGTTTGAGTCTGCCATTTATGCGCTTATTGAGTTTCCGTAGGACCCGAGCTGACGTGCGGCTTCAACGACGCGTGCTGCCATCGCAGTTTCGGCCTTCTTGCCCCACGCACGCGGGTCATACTGTTTCTTGTTGCCAACTTCACCGTCAATTTTGAGGATGCCTTCATAACCGGAGAACATCGAATCGGCGATATTGCGGGTGAACGCGTACTGCGTGTCAGTATCAATATTCATTTTGATGACACCGTTACGTACGGCTTCAGCAATTTCTTCTTCTGACGAGCCTGATCCGCCGTGGAACACGAGGTCGAGCGGTTTCGGACCGTGTCCAAACTTTTCGGTGAGACCGTCTTGAATGTCTTTCAAAATCTCGGGACGCAGCTTCACATTGCCGGGCTTGTAGACACCGTGCACGTTACCGAACGTGAGGGCGGTCAAATAGCGACCGTTTTCGCCGAGGCCGAGCGCCTCAACGGTCTGTATCGCGTCATCGAGCGTGGAATACAGTTTGTCATTAATTTCGTGGCTGACACCGTCTTCTTCGCCGCCAACAACACCGATCTCTACTTCGAGAATAATGTCGAGTGCGGACGCGAGCGCGAGCAGCTCTTTGGCGATTTCGAGGTTTTCCTCCAGTGGCACTGCTGAACCGTCCCACATATGTGACTGGAAGTAGGGCGTGCCGCCCTCAGCGACACGCTGTTTGCTTGCCTCGAGCAGTGGACGAACGAAACCATCAAGCGCATCTTTCGGGCAATGATCGGTCTGCAGCGCGACAGTGACGGGGTAAGCTTTCGCGACCTCTTCAGCAAGCTTTGCGAATGCGATTGCGCCGCCAGCTCGGTTTTTTACCGTGTGGCCAGCAAAATAGTCTGCTCCACCGGTGCTGACCTGGATGATACCGTCGGACCCTGCTTCAGTGAGACCCTGGAGCGCTGCGTTCAGAGTTTGCGAGCTTGAGACGTTAATCGCGGGGAATGCAAACGAATTATTCTTGGCCTTGTCGAGCATTTCACGATACTGGTCCGAAGATGCAACGGGCATTGTGGCTCCTTTTGGTTCGGTAGCTGGTTTCTTTCAGTCTAGTCAGGGGTCGCTGGCTTTTGTCTCCTATTCACGGACCTAAAAGCGATTTCAGAGAGTAGGCTAATTTGGGAAACTTCGTTACTCACCAACAGGGAGCCATTTCGCTATGACCGACACCACGCCACTTCGAACCTGGCAGCCTGACCGTAACCTCGGCATGGAGCTCGTTCGTGCGACTGAGGCTGCGGCCATTCGAGCGACGCCGCTTGTTGGACGAGGTGAGAAGAACGAAGCTGACGGTGCGGCAGTTGATGCGATGCGTGGATTCCTCTCGACCGTCTCCATGAGCGGCACCGTGGTGATTGGTGAGGGCGAGAAAGACGAAGCGCCAATGCTGTACAACGGGGAACGGGTCGGCAACGGTATGGGAGCCGAATGTGATGTTGCGGTAGACCCTATCGACGGAACTCGTTTGACCGCTGATGGCCGTCCGGGTGCGCTTTCAGTAATCGCTGTCGCTGACCGTGGCAGCATGTATGACCCAAGCGCCGTGTTCTATATGGAGAAGCTCGTGTGCGGCCCGGAAGGAGTGGGGGTTGTCGATCTGCGCAAGCCCATGGCCGAGAACGTGCGGGCACTGGCACGAGTGAAGAAAGTCGACGTCTCAAACATTAATGTGGCGGTTCTTGACCGACCACGTCACGACGAACTGATTGCTGAAATCCGTGAAGCCGGTGCAGGTGTACGACTCATTTTGGACGGTGACGTTGCCGGCGGTGTGAACGCTGCACGTTTTGATTCACCAATTGATATGTGTGTCGGGATCGGCGGCACTCCCGAAGGTATTATTACCGCTTGCGCGATTAAAGCACTCGGTGGGGTGCTTCAGGGACGCCTCTGGCCAACAGATGACGAGGAACGTCAAAAAGCGTTGGACGCAGGACTTGAACTCGACACCGTGCTCACTCAGGACGATCTCGTCAAGAGCGACAACACGTATTTTGTTGCCACGGGTATTACCCCGTCAGATTTCGTTGACGGAGTGAAACGCCGCGGACCGTTTGTTCGAGCTGAGAGCGTCGTAATGCGTTCTCACTCAGGCACTATTCGCCACATTGTGTCTGACATGCTTGCCGATCGCTGGTCCTAACACGTATTACTCTTCGACAGGATGAGAGCCTTCGTCTGCGGCCGGGTTGGCGACGTCACCCGAAACCGTAGATTCGGGTGACGTGAGTTCGGGCGCGGTAAGTGGTCGAATGCTTTCGTCGACCACCCGCGGTGTCTGAATGAGATCATCAGAGTTGAGCTCGCCAATCTTTCTGGCGCTTGAGAGAACGTTACGTTCAATAGAGCCCACGAATGCGTTGTAATGCTTGACGTTCTGCGTGAGGCTTGAACCGAGACGGTCGAGGTGTGCTGCGGCCGTACCGAGACGTTTATGAAGCTCACGACTATATGTGAAAAGTTTTTGTGCTTCGTTCGAGAGTGACTCTTGCTGCCAGGTGTGTGCGACTGCTTTCAGCACTGCCCAGAGAGTGGTCGGCGACGTGAGAGCGACACCGTTGGAATAGGCGAAATCTAGAATCGTCGGGTCGGCCTCAAGCGCAGCAGCAAGCAGAGGCTCGCTCGGCACAAAGGCGATCACCAACTGCGGTGAATTCCCCAGAGCCGCCGGATAGTCCCGTGCTGCAAGCTCAGTGATGTGGCTACGTAGCGACTTCGCATGCTCTTTCAAAAGCGCGTTTCGCCGTGCCACAGACGCATCATCACTGGCTTTGGCTTGTTCCGCCTCGAGGAACTTAGTGAACGGAACTTTCGCGTCAACTGCAAGATACTTGTGTCCCGGAAGATGCACCACCAGGTCGGGTCGAGCCTTGCGTTCAAGTCCGGCATATTCTGCCTGTTCAGTGAAATCAAGGTGCGCGACCATACCGGACGCTTCAACGACCCGACGCAGCTGCATTTCACCCCACTGGCCCCGTGTATTACCGCTTCGCAACGCAGCAGCGAGAGATTCAGCGGTGCCACGCAGGCGCTCTTCTGACTGAGCGGCAGTACGGAGCTGTTGGGTGAGTTCACCATGCTGAGTCGACCGCTGCTGTTCGAGCTCTTGCAGTGTCTTTTCAAGCTTGCCGAGACTGTCTTTCATGGGGGCCATGTGACGCAGCAGAGACTGCGTCTCAGCGTCACGTGATTGCTTTTCTCGCTCATTGGCCTGAATTTGCGCAATCTGACGTTCTAAACCTTCTGAGCGGCTAAGTGCCGCGGCGAGGTCTTCACGAATTTCACGCGTGTCAGCTTCGGCGTCTAACCGTGCCTGCTGAACAGCTAACTGCTGTTCACGCTCGTGCTGGTGAGCGCGCTCACGCGCAGCGCGAATCGAATTCCTTCGAGTGACCATCGCGCCGGCAAAATACCCGATCGCAAGACTGACGATGCACACGAAAACTGTCAGCAAGACTGTAAAAGGGGCCATGGTTCTAGCCTGTCACGATCCACCGACAATTCTTGGTGAAATGCGATGCTTGCCGCAGTTACAGCTTGAGAGGAATAGCCTTCAGAATTGCTAAACGAAGCTTCGTCAGTTTCGCGAGTTCGGTGACAGACGTCGCCTTATGTCGGGCTGCCGCATCAATAATTATTGCAGCGCATGCCTCACTGTCGGCAAGCGCCTCGTGATGTTGGAAATCTGTAAACCCCGCGGCGGCCGCTGCTTTCGGGAGCCGGTACGAGTCGAGATCGTAGGTTTTACGAGCAACTTTCACGCTGCACAGATATTGCAGTTTTGGTGTCGGAGACACTGACACGTGGCAGGCGCCCGCAATGACGCCCATGTCGAACTGCGCGTTATGTGCCACTGTGATGTCGCCATCAATAAAATCAACCAATCGCGACAGCTGCTCGGCCCACGCGGGTGCGCCCACAACATCCTCGGCGCGGATGCCGTGAATCCTGGTGTTAAAGGGCAGAAATTCCGCGTGTTCGTGCGGTGGCTGTATCAACCAAGAGGCACGTTCAACGATACGTCCGTCTCGTACTTTTACGAGACCTACGGAACACGCTGACGAGGCGTGGCCGTTCGCGGTTTCAAAATCAATTGCGGTGAAGTCTATCGGCACTCAAAGATCTTCCCACACACGACTGACAAGGGTTACAGCCAGCCGTTCTCTTCGGCGTCACGCACGGCAGCGTGCCGATTTGAGGCCCCGGTTTTTCGAATAACGGCAGAGAGGTGGTTACGAACTGTGCCGGCAGAAAGCGAGAGTTTCGTTGCAATATCTCGCACATTCGTGCCGTGCAACGCTTCTCGGCACACTTCGACTTCTCGCTGGGTGAGCGGGTTCTCCGGAGTGAACAATGACTGCTCAGCAAGAGATGGATCCACGACTCGTAGCCCTTGATTCACCCGGCGAATTGCCTCAGCAAGCTGGGCCGGCGGGGTGTCTTTGACAACGAACCCTTGAGCGCCAGCGGCAAGCGCGCGTTTCAAATATCCCGGGCGGCCAAAGGTTGTGACAATAAGTGATCTGACTGTCGGGGCATGCACACGTAATGCTTCGGCGGCTTCAATACCGGTGAGTCCTGGCATTTCAATATCAAGTAGCGCAACGTCCACCTCATGTGTGAGCGCTGCCTCCACCACGCGGTCACCAGATCCAACATCGGCAACCACGTCAATGTCTGGTTCTGCATCAAGTAATGCGGCCAGCGCGCCCCGCACGAGCTGTTGGTCATCAGCAATGAGAATGCGAATGGACTCAGTCATGACTGGCTACCCTGTGCAGGGTTGTAATCGTGTTTGATCGTGTTGTGTTCGACCCTTGTGTGTTCCATCGGTTCGATGTCTCCGCTCATGCTGAGAAACACGCTCGTGCCATGGTTTTCGCGGGAGTGAATAATGAGTGTGCCGCCCGACTCTTCGACGCGGTTTTGGAGTCCGATGAGACCCCCGCCGTATTCACCGTCCCAGCCTGAGCCATCATCAACAATGTGCAGCTTTTCCGGGGTCATGTGCACGCTGCAGTGTTTCGCGTTTGAGTGTCGAACGATATTTGTTATTGCTTCTCGAAGAACCCACGAATACAGGTGTGCATTGTTGCCTGCGGTCATCTGTGCCGCGTCTGCATCGGGTAGGTCAGCGAGAATTCCGGCGGTGTCGAGTGCTCGACCGGCCGCAAGTACTTCGCCAGCAAAATTGGGTCGGTTGAGTCTGGTCACGGTTGAACGTACTTCAGCGAGTGCTGTGCGCGAGAGTCCAGAGATTTCTTGCAGTTCCCGTTTGGCTGTGCTTGGGTCGCGCTCGACGACTTTATGTGCGAGCTCTGCTTTGAGGTTGATCACCGTGAGTGAATGGCCGAGCAGGTCGTGCACATCCCGTGCAATGTTCTCGCGCTCTTTTGACACGAGGAGCTTCTTCGTGAGGTTCTCTCGATTTTCAGCAATTTGTGACGCTACCGCGATTGACGTAATCAGGATTGCGCTGCCGCCACTGACTGAACTGAATATGAACCGTAGCATTTGGTCGTCGAACAGGGCCAGAGTGAGCACAATGGCGATAATCGTGGTGGCCGCTGCTAACGCAATACCCCATCTCAGGGGGAGCGGGAATACAAAGAGAGCGACAAGCCAGGGACTGTACGAAACAGTGAACGGCCCAATGAGGATCGATGTCGACACGATCAATACGATGCACGCGACCATCCACCATGCGACCACATCTTTTCGTCCTGCCTGGCTGAGCGACGCATGATAGCCGAAGCCCACGATGTAGACGGTCGCAAAGACGATGTTGATCACAACAAAAATGACTTTTGCCGTGAGGGAGACATCACTGGTTAATGTCGAGACGAGCGGGAAAGCCAGCATCAGAAGCCAGACGCCAGCATACACGGCGTCTAGGGCACGGAATTCGATCCGCTGCGCTAAACGCTCGACATGTTGCGAGTCTTCAAAAGCCTCTGATTTCACTGGCGACCCTTCTGTCGCTTGTTCAAAATCAAGCATATGCCACCAAAGATAATCGTCCAGGCGAGCACGTTCACGACTGCGTACCAAATGGGGTCTTGAGTGAAGTACGGTTCGCTCAAAATAACTTGGTAGCCGTCGCTGACTGGATAGCGTGCGAGCGAGACTGACCCATACATCGGAGTGAACCGTGCGAAGCCGAGGAGCGCCTCGGGTAGCGGCATGAACGCATTGCCTGCAAAGGCGATAATCACGAGCGCAGATGATGAGATTCCTACGGCAGAGTCCGACTTAAACAGTTGCCCAAAAATCATTCCGTACAGTCCGAATGGGAGCGCTACGAGCACGGAAAGCAGGAAGCTCGTGATCCACGCACCAAGTTCCATAGTTGATGTGGTGAGTAGGCCCGTGATGAACACTGCGGCGACCGGGAGCACTGCTCGAAATAAAATAATGAATGACTGTGACCATAGGAGTTTTGTCGGGGTGATCGGTGTGAGTGCGATCTGACGCCCCCAACCGGTGGTTTGCTCAATAACTGTCATGCCGACCGTGGAACATGCTGCGATGACACCGCCGTATACGGCCATGCCGATCATCACGTATGACGATGCATTACCGTGGGCCATCTGTTGATCGCCGTAATCCTGCAGGGCGCCAAAGAGCAGAAAGAACAAGATTGGTAACAGGATCGAAAAGAACAGGTTTGTCCAGTCCAAGAAAAGCCGTTTGAGATTGAGTGCGGTGAATGTAGCAAGAGACATACTGTGCTCCTTAAAAATTGTGGGTGGATCGCGTTTACGAGGCGCTCACGGCCGCGTCGCTTGTTGCTTCTGATGGTTCAGCGGTGAGCGCAGTGAATGCGTCATCCAGGGACGCTCGGGTAATCGTGACGTCAGTCGAACTAGTTTCTGTGAGCAGGAACCGTGCTAGGGAATCTGAGTCGGAGGTGACGAACGTTGTTCGGTCACCGTGCCGTTCGATGTGCGAGATACCGTTTGGTAGTGAGTTGACGCTGAGGTCACCCGGAACGACAGCGGAGACCCGTGTTGCGGTCGCTTGACGCTGCACTTCGTCCACAGAACCATCGGCAACGACCGTTCCAAGGTTCATCAGAACGATACGTTCTGCGAAATTTTGGGCTTCTTCGAGATAGTGCGTCGCGAAGATAATGGTTGTTCCCCGTTCAGCCTGAATTTGCATCGAAGCCCAAAAGTCACGTCGAGCGTTCGGGTCCATGCCCGAGGTGGGTTCGTCAAGAATCAACAGATCGGGTGAACCTAAAATTGCCAGGGCGTGCCTGAGCCGTTGCTGCTCGCCGCCCGAGCACCGTTTTACGCGACGTCTCGCGAGGCTCACGAGGTTCGTCTCTTCGAGTACTTCATCGATGTTTCGGTGCTTAGGGAACGTTGATGCAACCATACGAATCGTGTCGAGCACGGTCAGGTCAGGAAGGAGGCCCCCGGTTTGTAGCACTGCGCCGACGAGTGACTTATTGACCGCTGCGGTGGGGGACTCATGAAACGCTTTGACCGTGCCAGATGTTGGCTGTGTCAGTCCCAGGATCATGTCAATCAGGGTGGTTTTGCCAGCACCGTTTGGCCCCAGCAATGCCACAATCTCACCTGGCTTGATCGAGAATGACACGTCGCGTACCGCGTGTAGCTTGCCCGAAGGGGAATGCGGTGCGGAGAACGTCTTAGTGACTTGTTCGATGGTGCATGCTGTTGTATTCATAGTTACAGAATTCCAGCGCAACCGCGTCGGTACATACGGGTACTGTCACGAGTTCGGGGTGACAAATGTCATGACCTCATTCAGGCGGTAACATGGTGGGGTGGCACTTACTATTGGAATCGTCGGCCTCCCAAACGTCGGCAAGTCAACTCTGTTTAACGCACTCACCCGCAACCAGGTTCTCGCAGCGAACTATCCGTTCGCGACCATTGAACCGAACGTTGGTGTGGTGAACTTACCTGATAAACGGCTTCATACACTCGCTGACATTTTTGGTTCAGAACGCATACTTCCGGCACCCGTTTCATTCGTCGACATCGCCGGTATCGTTCGAGGTGCGAGCGAAGGCGAGGGACTCGGTAACCAGTTCCTCGCGAATATCCGCGAGGCGGATGCGATTGCGCAGGTGGTGCGCGGCTTCGACGACAGCGACGTGGTTCATGTTGATGGAAAGGTCGACCCGGCAAGCGACATGGAGACGATCAATACCGAATTGATCATTGCCGATATGCAGACGCTGGACAAAGCAATTGTCCGTTTCGAAAAAGAAGTGAAGTCGAAAAAGCTTGACCCGAGTGTGCTCAGCACCGCAAAGGCAGCTGTTGAAGCGCTCGATAAGGGCACGCTGCTCTCAGCTGCGGGAATTGATCTTGAACCGATTAAAGACCTGGGTCTTCTCACTGCGAAACCATTCCTGTTCGTGTTTAACGTTGACGAAGCTGTGCTCGGTGACAAACAAAAACTCGACGAGTTGGCAGCACTCGTGGCGCCCACGAAAGCGATTTTCTTGGATGCGAAACTCGAAAGCGAACTGATTGAGCTCGATGACGAAGACGCAGCCGAGATGCTCGAAGCTACCGGGCAGGAAGAAAGCGGTCTTGACCAGTTGGCTCGCGTCGGGTTTGAAACACTCGGTTTGCAAACCTATCTGACCGCTGGCCCGAAAGAAGCTCGAGCCTGGACGATCGGTAAAGGCTGGAAGGCACCACAGGCGGCCGGCGTGATCCACACTGATTTCGAAAAAGGCTTTATTAAAGCAGAAGTCATTTCGTTCGACGATCTCGTTGAAACTGGTTCAGTTGCTGACGCCCGTTCCAAAGGCAAAGCGCGTATGGAAGGCAAAGAATACGTCATGCAAGACGGTGATGTAGTGGAATTTAGATTCAACGTCTAGTCGGCTCGCGAGCTCGCCGGCTACCAGCCGC
>JBQDFP010000021.1:0-35170 GCA_052085365.1 Canibacter sp.
GCATCTGGCGCAATCTTTGGCATCCTCGCGGCAACTCTCGTCGTATACCGGCGCCTCAGCATTAACATCACGACGCTTGCCGTTCTGATCGTGATTAACTTCGCGATCGGGTTCCTTCCTGGAGCGGCAATCTCGTGGCAGGCGCACCTCGGCGGCATGATTGTCGGTGCCATTACAGTCGCACTGCTCATGAGCAAGCGAGGAACGCGAAAACGTAACGGGAGGGTCACGATTTTGATCACCGTTGCTATCGTCCTGATTGCGCTGAGTTTTATCTACTTCCTCGTGAGTCCCCTGCAGCTGCTCACGTCCTAGACACGCAAGTTATACACAGGGTTATCCCCACTCTGGGGATGAATTACACTCGTGTGATTTCGCTCATTGTTCGACTCGTGTTCACTCAATAACCCGACGTTCACGAGTAACGATTTTCATAGACAACACTGTTCATAGCCAGCACTGCTCATGGCCAGCACTGCTCGCATAAACAGTTCTGGCCGCGAAGTGAATGACTCACCCGCGGCCAGAATCAATGCACGGAGTTAGCCCGCAAGCATGGTCTTCATTGCGGCACCCAGGCGCGCAACGGCCTCATGAATTTTCTCGGGGGACTCAAGCGAGTACGACAAGCGTAGGTTGTTGGAATCGCTCTGTCCGTCTGCATAAAACGCGCCACCGTCGATGAAGACGACTTTCTCTTTTACGGCTTCATTGAAGAGGGCGTCCACGTCAAGTTCGGTCGGCAGCGTCAACCAGATAAAGAAGCCACCCTGCGGTGTGGTCCAGGTCACACCTTCGGGCATGTGCTTTTCAAGCGCCGCAACCATTGCCGCCGCCCGCTCCCGATAGCGTGCAGTGGCTTGATGCAAGATCGATTCCCAGTCAAACTCGGTCAAATACGCGGTCGCAAGGTTCTCGCTCAAAATAGATGCGTGGATCGTGGTTGCTTCAGCTTCTAGCTGCAGACGCGCACGCAGCTCAGTCGGTGCGAGCACCCAGCCGATACGAATACCGGGTGAGAAGATCTTGCTCATCGAACCGAGGTAGATGACGGTGTCGTCGTATGAGCGGATCGCGCGTGGCGTCTCGCCTGAGAATGACAGCTGCCCGTACGGGTCGTCTTCTACAACTGCGATACCTGCTTTGTGGCAGATTTCAGCAATGCGTGGCCTGCGAGCTTCTGCCATGGTGATGCCCGAAGGGTTCCCAAAGTTTGGAATTGTGTAGAGGAACTTGATCGTCTTGCCCTGGGCACGAATCTCTTCAATTCGCTGCTCGAGTGCTTCGGGAATAAGTCCGTCTTCGTCACAAGCCACATGCTGCACATCGGCTTCGAGACCGCGGAACGTGCCAATCGCACCGACATAGGTGGGGCTTTCGGCGAGGATCACGTCGCCCGGGTTGCACAGCATGCCGGTAATGAGTTCAATGCCCATTTGTGACCCGGCGGTCACAAGGAGGTTTTCAGGATCAGCAGCGATGCCGCTCTTTTCCATGAGCGGTACGAGCGCGTTTCGCAGCTGCGGAGTGCCTGCGCCTGCGCCGTACTGGAGTACTTCGGTTCCGCGATCGGTGAGCATGCGCTGAGCAGCCTGACCAATTTCAGCCAGTGGCAGCGCCGAAAGGTCGGGGTTGCCGCCTGCCAGAGAGATAATTCCGGGCTCCATCATGACGTCCCACACTGAACGAACAGGTGAGGGGCGGAATCCGGAAGCTCGGTTTGCATACAGATGTGAAAACAGTGAGTTCTCTGTCATTTCACTCTTTCTTCAGAGAATGGAAAAAGCCGTATTATCGCCGAAGCGGATTACCCGCCGGTTCTTGTGTTGTGGGTCCCCACAGCCACAGTGCGCTCGTAGTCTTCTTTGAGCACGGTGAGGTGTGACCAGGTTTCCACGTTTGTGACCGCTGGCAGTGCGCGAATCTTTTCAAGCGTATTGTGCAGCGAAAGAGTTGAACTTCCTGTTGCGGTCGCAATGAAATCGTAGCGACCAATGGTTTGTACGCTGAAATCGATCTGGCTCGACTTGAGCAGAAAATCAGTGATTTCGGAATCGTCACCGCGAGCGGTGATACCCACACCCATTGACAGGCGACCGTTCGAGTCAGTACGCGATTCGACCGCTGAAATACGGATCACGTTTTGACTGATCAGGCGAGATACCCGAGACCGAACCGATGAGGGCGCAAGGCCCGTCTTTTCAGCCATTTCACGGAAGCTGACGCGCCCGTCTTCTTGGAGCTGGGCAATCAGTGTGAGGTCGGTAGTGTCAATGGTGACATTGTCGCGGTAGTGGGCGACAAAGAACCCACGAATCACGTCGGCATAGAGCGTGCTTTCGATGCTCTCAACACCGGGCAGATCTCGCACCTGCTTCAACAATGTCTGCAGTGCGTGCATATCAGCGTGACGTGATTCAAACACAAGCGAATGTGTTCCGGTCACCAGTGATACGAACACGGTTTCGGAATACGACGCGAGATGCTGCGCAACCTCGGTTGCGGTGCCCCGAACTTTCACCATGGAATGCACGAGCACGTTTTGGCCCGCGAAACCGTGATCAAATGCCGCAAATACGCGCACCGCCCCCGAGTCCAGCAGGGCCTTCAGTCTCACCGACACAGCACCCCGAGGCTCACCAAGGCTTGCAGCAATCTCTTGAATACTGGCGCGCCCATCATTTTTGAGAGCGTCGATAATGCCTGCGTCAAGCACTTGATTTCTCGAATCTCGGGACACGATGCTCCAAATTCATGCTCGGGAACTATTTTTGTCTCTCTGACTGTAACGAATTGAGGTGAAACTTCAAAGTCAGAATCGCGTCGATTTTACTCTGTGGGCAACGACTTATCGTAATTTTGCAGAGTTTTGTTCAAAAAAGTTCGTTTTTACTTTCTGACATGAAATGCATGAAGTGGACGATTTCTTCATCCAGGCGTAGTGTTGCCAAGTATTTTCCTTGCAAGTTGCGAATCTGAATTCCTCTTTGTAGGCCACTCATCCATGACAAACGGAGCAAAGGAGCTCAACTTGGCCCAATCAGCAGTGAATAAGCGAGCGGTACGTGCCGGTATCGCGGGTTTTGTCGGAACGACCATCCAGTATTACGACTTCTATGTCTATATGACCGCAGCCGCAATTGTGTTCCCTGCGATCTTCTTCCCGCAGACTGATCACTGGATTGGTTCTATTGCTGCTCTTTCAGCCAACGCGATCGCGTTCTTCGTTCGTCCGCTCGGCGGAATTATCTTCGGGCACATCGGTGACCGGTTCGGTCGAAAGCCGGCGTTGGTATTCACCCTCGTCATGATGGGCGCGGCAACGGTTTTGGTCGGTGTCCTCCCCGAATACAGTGTGATCGGGATCGCTGCGCCAATTCTGCTCATCGTTTTGCGTATTCTTCAGGGTCTTGCTGTGGGCGGTGAGTGGGGCGGTGCCGCGCTTATGGCAGTCGAGCAAGCACCCGAAGGTAAGAAAATGTTCTACGGCGGCTTTACTCAGCTGGGGAACCCGGCTGGCGCACTGCTGTCATCGGGCGCGTTTTGGGCGCTCGCCGCACTCGGTGATGACGCGCTCATGAGTTGGGGCTGGCGTATTCCGTTCGTCGCGAGCATTGTGTTGATCGCGGTGGGCTTTATTGTGCGCTCGAAAGTGGAAGAGTCACAGGTATTCGAAGAAAAAGTTGAGGGCCGCGAACAATCTGCCCCGCTAGCGTTTGCCGTGAAAAACAACTTGGGTGCTATCTTGCTCGGTGTTGGCATCGTTGCTATCCCAACCGGTGGTTACTACTTGTCGACGACGTTCATTCAGAACTACGCGACCAGCCCAGAAATCGGTATTCCCGCAGAAGTCATTCTCGGGGCAATGACCGTGGCGTCCTTCCTTGAGTTTGTAGTCACCCTGCCGTTGGCATGGCTCGCCGATAAATGGGGCGGCAAGAAGATGATGTATCTCGGCATGTTCACCGCAGTCTTTGCGGTCGTACCGCTCATTCTGGTGCTCCAGGGCGGACAGGTGGCGCTGATCTACATTCTGATTGCAGCTAGCCGCGTCGCGCTGAGCGGCACTTGGGCACCGCTCGCCTCGCTTATGTCGCAGATGTTCCGTCCACAGTCGCGCTACACCTCAGTGTCGCTTGCTTCAACAGTTGGTGACGCTATCTGGGGTGGCCTGGTCCCGATTGCTGGTCCCGCTTTGATCGCTCTGACTGGCAGCGTGTGGTCAGTGGTTGCGCTCTACGTTGGCCTCACGCTGTGTGCTTGGATCTGCACCAGGCTCGCACCCCAGTACTCTGATGCCGCACCCGTGACGAGCTCGTTCACTCCGCGTCTTGACACCACATCTGTCGAGACCGGGTCGCGTGACTAGCTCGAGAACAAGCGTTGCGAGCGTGAATACAATTCTCCGAAGCAACTGATCCACAAAAAAATGGCGAAACGACAACAATGCCCACGAAATGTCGATTAATTACCCGGTAAAGCGTGTAAACGAGCGATATTTGCTGGGAAGAGTGAACGGATAGTATTCGACGAAAGTCTGATTACGACGTAGACTGCGCTAAATAGCATGAGAAGCAAAGGAGCGCACAACTTGACACACGCCCCGGGCACTGCCCAAAGCGGAAACGCGAGAAAGGCGGGAGCAGCGGCATTCGTCGGCACCACGATCGAGTGGTACGACTTCTATGCCTACGCAACAGCAGCAGCTGTTGTCTTTCCTCACGTTTTCTTCCCGGAAGATGATCCGGTACTCGCAAACATGGCTTCACTCGGTCTGTTCGCGGCTGCCTTCCTCGTCCGTCCCTTCGGTGGCGTGGTGTTTGGTGCAATCGGTGACCGCATCGGTCGACGTCCAACCCTGATTATGACCCTCTCACTGGTGGGCATTGCGACGGCGCTAGTTGGTGTTATGCCCAGCTATGACTCGTGGGGTATCGCAGCCCCGATTCTGCTGCTCATATTGCGTGCGTGCCAGGGTCTTGCTGTTGGCGGTGAATGGGGTGGCGCAGCGCTTCTGTCAGTTGAATCCGCCCCCGAAGGCAAGAAGTTTTTCTACGGTGGCTTCACCCAGTTGGGAAATCCGGCCGGTGCAATGCTCGCAACGGGTGTCTTTGCGCTCGTATCAGTGCCCGATGAGAACGGTGTTACCTCTTTCTTGCTTGATTGGGGCTGGCGTATCCCGTTCTGGTTGAGCGTGCCACTCGTGATTGCTGGACTGATTGTGCGTTTGCGTGCAGAAGAGTCACCGGTCTTCGAAGAAAAAGTTGCCGGTCGTCAGCAGTCCAACGCGTTCGTGTTTGCAGTCAAGAACAACTGGCTCCCGATTCTGCTCGGCGCTGGCATGATGACCATCGCTTCAGGCGGATACTCACTCGCGACCACCTGGGTGCAGAACTATGGTGCATCCACAGGAGTGAGCGCAACCCACTTGCTGTGGGCGATGACGATCGCATCCTTCTTGGAACTCATAGTCACCCTCCCGCTTGCGTGGCTCAGTGACAAGGTAACGGGTAAGAAGATCATGTACTTTGGCCTGGCCACATCATCGATTGTGTTCATTCCCCTCGTGCTGCTGCTCGACAATAAGTTCCTGATCTTTATTTATATTCTCGTGAGCGTCGTTCGCCTGGCGATGTCGGCAACCTACTCACCTCTGGCCGGGATCATCGCACAGATGTTCCGCCCACAATCGCGATACACCTCGGTATCGCTGTCCTACGGACTTGGCGCTGCCGTGTGGGGTGGCCTCACCCCACTCATGGCGACCGCCCTGATTAACCTGACTGGTTCACCCCTGTCAGTCGTCTTTTTCTACATTGTCCTCGCTGCGATCGCATGGGTTTCGACCTACTTTGCCCCGCAGCACTCTGATGCGGCACCTGTGACCCAATCCTTCACACCGCGCATGGACACCACCTTGCTAACTACTGAGGAGAAGTCAGATTGAGAAAACTCGCTACCTACGACGCCCGTGATTCACAATCAATAATCGTCACGGCGAACATACTCACCGTGAATGATCAGCAGCCCAATGCTGAAGCCATGTGGATCAAAAACGGCGATGTCCAAGCAATTGGCTCGCTCGCAGAAGTTGAAGCTGCCGCCAAAGCGGCGAACGAAGATGTTCGCCATGAAGACTATGGCGACAAAACGATTGTGCCCGGCTTTATTGACGCGCACGCTCACCCGCTTATGTACGGGCAGATGCTGACCTGGGTGGATATTTCACCTGAAAAGGCCGGATCGATTCCCGAAATTATTGAACTGATGCGTGAGGGCGCAAAGAAGTTGCCCGCAGGCGTCCCGTTGCGAGGCTATGGCTACGAACAGCGCAACCTGGTTGAGATGCGTCACCCAACGAAAGAAGAACTCGACGAAGTCGCAACCGACCGTGAGGTGTACATCATGAATGCCTCCGGTCACGGAGGCGTCGTCAACAGCTACACTTTCGAACTTCGCGGAGTGACGAAAGATACTCCCAACCCCGAGGGCGGCGAGTTCTTCCGTGACGAGAACGGTGAGCTGACCGGTGAACTTTCCGACGCTGCGTGCAACGTACTCACCGGCCTCCACGGTGTGAAGATCGGCCACCACGGACCGAACTTCCATCTCGGTGACGAGCCGGCAGAGCACCGTCGACAGATGCGCCTCGTACAAGAAGAATTCTTGAAGGGTGGCGTCACATCAATTGGCGACGCGCAGGTATCCAAGCGTGAATTCGCCGCATACCTCGACTTTGCTGATCATGACGAGCTCAAAATGCGTGTATCGATGTACTTCTTGTCACACCTGCTTGATCAGGTGATCGAGCTCGGACTGACCGGTCCATTTGGTAACGCATTCCTGTCGGCAACCGGCATCAAACTGTATGCCGACGGCACACTGGGTGGCTGGACCGCATACTTCCCTGATGGGTACGTTGGTGACCCGTGCCGCACCGGCCAGCTCTACCATGAGCCGCGCGAATACACTGAGCTCGTGCACAAAGCGCACATGAACGGTATACAGACCGCGACCCACGCACAGTCACCAATCGCAATCAAGATGGTGGTTGACGCAATTGAGAAGGCGCTCGAAGACCGTCCCGATTCTGACGCACGTCACCGTATCGAACACTGTGGCCTGCCGACTGAAGAAGATATTGCGCGCATGGCGAAGCTCGGTATTCGTCCCGTGAACCAGACCCAGCACTACTACAACTGGGGCGAAGGTGTTGAGCAGGCAATCGGCACCCCGGGTGAACGATTCAACCCGCTCGGTGAATTTGAAGCAGCCGGCGTTGCTATGACGATCTCGTCAGATGCGCCCGTAGCTGAGCCGCGCCCGCTCGAGGCGATCCAGACCGCTGTTACTCGTGTGACCCGCCGCGGCCACAAGCTCGGTCCTGATGCGCTCCGCATTAGCCCTGAAGCGGCGCTTCGTGCACACACGCTCGAGGGCGCAATCTCAATCGGTCGCGAGAACGAAATCGGGTCACTCGAAGCAGGCAAACGTGCTGACTTCGTCGTGCTCGACGAGAACCCATTGTCCACCGCAGCAGAAGATATCACGCAGATCCCCGTTCGTGAAACGTGGGTTGACGGTTCAGCCGTATGGCGCGCAGACGATTAATTCGATCAGGAGACGAACCGCTATGCAAACAGAACTGAAACGCACCACCGGGTGGATCATTCTCGAAACACTCTCGAACTATGGCATTGATGCAGTGTTTGGGATTCCAGGCACCCACAACCTTGAGTTTTACCGTCCACTCACGCACTTTGGTATTCGTGCCGTCACTACGCGTCATGAGCAAGGCGCCGGGTACGGTGCTGACGGATGGTCGCTGCAGACCGGCAAGCCGGGTGTCGTGTTGACCACGAGTGGTCCCGGCTTGCTGAATGCGCTTTCGGCTGCGGGCACCGCATACTGCGAATCACGCCCGATGATTATTCTGTCACCCGGCCCCGCCCGTGGTAAGGAATTCGCAGACGTTGGCACCCTCCATGAGACGAAAGACCAGCTGGCTGCTGCCTCGGCAATTGTCGAGTGGGGGCGCCGTGTGCAGACGGTCGACGAGGCCGTGCAAGCCGTGCACGACGCATTTGAACTGTTCGCGACTACCCGTCCGCGTCCGGTCTACATTGAGGTGCCGCTTGATCTGCTTGAAGAGGAAAGCGACATTGGGGCAACGAAACTGCAGGCGAAGAAGTTCCCAGCACCCGGCATTGCTGACGCTGCCCAGGTAACGGCGGCAGCTGACCTGCTACGTGACGCAAAGAACCCGGTCATTTTGGCCGGGGGTGGATCCCGCAGCGCGGGTGAAGAACTGGTGCAGCTCGCTGAAAAACTGGGAGCACCGGTTGTTACCACGTCGAACGCGAAGGGTGTTGTTGACGAGAACCACCCACTGTCACTGGGCGCAAACCTGCGCATGGGGGCGGCCCGCAACGTTGCCCGTGACGCAGATGTTCTGCTCGTTGTCGGTTCAAAGCTTGGTGATGCTGAACTCTGGGTTGATCAGCTCGATGCCACCGGCAAAGTGATTCGTGTTGACATTCTCGAATCGCAGATCGACAAAAACCAAGCAGCAACTGTTGGGGTTGTCGGTGATGCGAAGGCAGCGCTTGCAGCACTCGTGACTGAACTCGGCGACGTGACCGCACGTGAGAGCATTGATGTCCCTGCCACACGTAAAGCCATTTACGAAGAGTCACACGGTATGGACTCTTTCAACACCGAGCTCGGTCTCGCAATTGCCCAGGCTGTTCCCGAAAATGCGATCGTCACAACCGATTCATCACAGATCGCCTACTGGGGGCTACTCAACATGCTGAAGGTGTCGAAACCAAACTCGACGCCGTACATGGCCAGCTACGCGACGCTTGGCTACTCTGTTCCCGCGGCCATCGGGTCACGCATCGCCGACCCGTCACGCCCCGCAATTGCGGTTACCGGTGATGGTGCGCTCATGTTCTCGGTCAATGAGTTCATTACCGCCGTCGAGCAGAAGCTCGACATTGTCGTGGTCGTTGTGAATAACGGTGGCTACGAAGAGATCAAGAACAACGAAGCTGAGGTAGGTATTGCACCGGTCGGTGTCGACCTGGCACAGCCCAAATGGGCTGCGCTCGCTGAAGCTTTCGGTGGCACCGGTCGTGACCTTGACGACATCGCTCACCTCAAATCAGCGATCGACACCGCCATTGCTGAGGGCGGTCTGCAGCTGATCCACATCTCACCATCAACCCAGCACTGACATCTAGCCTGATGCTTGAGCATCGCCGCTACTAAAGCACAAGGAGAAAATCATGGCTCAAACTGTTGGCCCAACTGACGCATCCAAGACACCCCGCTGGACCGGGTTGTCAACATTCGCACGTCTGCCACGTATGGAAGACGTCGAAAAAACCGATATCGCTGTTGTTGGCGTTCCCTACGACGGTGGCGTGAGCTACCGTCCCGGCGCCCGCTTCGGTCCCGAGCACGTACGTGCTTCGAGCCGTCTGCTTCGTCCCTACAACCCGGCACAGGACTTTGCCGGCTGGGATGCTGTGCAGGTGGCAGACGCGGGCGATATTGCTTCGAACCCGTTCAACATTCAGAAAGCTGTTGAACAGATCGAAGAAGAAGTCGTCGCTCTCGGTGAGAAGGTTGAACGTGTGCTCACCATCGGTGGAGACCACACCATTGCCTACCCAATGCTTGCCGCAATGAACAAAAAGTTCGGTGGCCCTGTTGCTGTGCTGCACTTTGACGCGCACCTCGACACTTGGGACACATACTTCGATGAGCCGCTCACACACGGAACCCCGTTCCGTCGCGCCTCAGAAGCGGGCTTCATCGACAAGACCGCGTCCATGCATGTCGGTACTCGTGGACCGCTGTACGGCAAGGGTGACCTTGAAGACGACGAACGTCTCGGCTTCTCAATCATCACCAGTGAATACATTGAAGAGCACGGTGTTGCAAAAGCGATCGAACGTATGCTCAATCGTATCGGCGACAAGCCGCTGTATATTTCAATCGACATTGACGTGCTTGATCCATCACATGCTCCCGGCACCGGCACCCCTGAAGCTGGTGGCATGACGAGCCGTGAACTGCTGCGCATGGTTCGGGCACTCACCGACCGCAACATTGTTGGCGCTGAGGTTGTTGAAGTGGCGCCTGCCTACGATCACGCGCAGGTCACCGGTATTGCCGCAAGCCACGTGCTCTACGAACTCATGACCGCGATGGCTCAGGTTATCGTTCGCGAACGGGACGGACAGTAATGGCAACACGCCCGATCGCCGTCTACACCGATACGGACGACACCGATGTTTCACTGGGCGTGAATGCGCTCGAGCAGGCGGGTTTTGACGTCCGCCTGCTCGATACGCGCGACGCTGACGAAATCATTGCCGGTTCCCAGGACGCGCAGGCCCTCCTGGTTGGTTACGCAGAGATTCCTCGCAAAGTAATTGAGGCATTGCCGAACCTGAAGGTTGTTGCGCTCATGTCGATGGGATTCAACAACGTGGATCTCGATGCAGCGACTGAGCACGGTGTATGGGTGACGAACGTGCCGGGGGCAGCAACCGAAGAAGTTGCGACCCACGCGTTAACCGCGACACTGTTCCACTTGCGTCAAATGCGGTTCTACCTCGCAAGTGCGCAGCCCGAAACCTGGAACGACCGCGCACCGAAATCGCCGCCACGTCTCAGTGAACTCACGCTCGGAATCGTTGGTCTCGGTAAGATCGGCCGTAAACTCGCTGAAATTTCCAAGCCCATTTTTGGTGCGATCTACGGATACGATCCTTTCCTGCCTGACACTGCTGAGACTCGTGCCATGCTCAAAGAAATCGGCGTAACCCGAGTGGACCTCAACGAGGTGCGCGACCGCGCAAACGTGCTTTCATTAAACCTTCCGCTGACTGAAGAGACTGACAAGATGGTGAATACTGAGTTCATTTCGCATATGCCTGAGGGCGCCGTCTTGTTGAATATGTCACGCGGTCACTTGATTGACCCCATTGCGGTGCGCGACGCGCTCGAAAGTGGTCAGCTTGATGGCGCCGTGCTTGACGTGCTCGAAGAAGAACCGCCGCGCGCAGATCACCCATTGCTTGGCCGTGATGATGTTGTGCTTACCCCGCATATTGCATATTTCTCGGCACGCACCGAAGAAGATTATGTGCGGATCCAAGCATCAAACGTGATCGAAGCACATGAGACCGGGAAGCCTTCGGCGCCGGTCAACCAGCTCACCTAGCGGATACCGTCAACACGGTCAGCGGTGTGCGTATTAGGCGGCCCAGCTTGATCTAGCTTGAACAACAACAAAGAGAACACCCTAGTCAAACCGTGTTCGGTTTGAATCACGAATCCCCGAAAGGAGTTGCTGCATGGCTGCACAACTCACTGCCGAAGCGAAGGCCACGGCGCAGAAATGGATCGACGAGAATCTTGACCGTCTCGTCGAATGGCACACCACCATTTGGGAGCTGGCAGAGCCAGCCTGGCGCGAATACCGTTCCCAGCAGTGGTACGTGAAGCGACTGCGTGAAGAAGGTTTCGAAGTTGAAGACGGTTCGGCCGGAATGCCGACCGCATTCAACGCAACCTGGTCAAACGGTGATGGACCGACTGTGCTCACTTACGCCGAATACGATGCCGTCCCCGGCAATAGCCAGGCCGCATCAACCGAAGAAACTCCGCGCGAGGGCTTGAGCCGTTTTGCACCCGGGCACACTGATCCACACTCAGTTCTCGGTATTTCAACGCTTGCCGGTGTGCTCGGCACGAAAGCTGCAATGGAAGCTCACGACATTGCCGGTACACTCCAGTACACGGGTGAACCTGCAGAGAAAATGCACGGCTCGAAGGTCGTGCATGGCCTCAAAGGGTATTACGACGATGCCGACGCAATCGTGTCATTCCATCCGTTCTATATGCTGCCTCTGTGCAACACTGCTCGTTGGGATACGCAGTGTGGTGCGTACTACAGCAAGGTGTACTCGTTCATTTGCGACAGCCCGGAAAGCTGGCAGATTTCAACCGCCGACCCGAACTCACCGATTCCCGCATCGCACTCGGCCGCGCGCGCTCCCGGAGCAAACGTTGCGCTCATGCAGATGTACACTTCAGCACGTGTTATGCAAGACGCAATGCTGCCATCAACCGGTGGTTGGAGCTTTTCAGACGCGATCTTGAGCGATGGCCAGGCGACCGCTGACAACCTGCCGCAACGTGTGGCACGCATTCAGTTTTCGTGGCGCACGCCAAACATTGAAATGGCAGAGCACGTGCTCAAGGTGCTTGACCGGAACGCCGAGAACGCGGCTGCTATGGCGCACTGTGACGTTGAAGAACGATGGATCGCGCGCAGCCGTCCTGGCCGTACGAACCATGCCATGAGTACGGTTCTGTATGAAAACCTTGAAGCTGTTGGTGCCCCGCAGTACGGCCCGGAAGCGATCAAGGTTGCGCAAGAGATTCAGAAGAATCTCGGTATTGACCCGACTGAGAAGCCGTTCCTCGCCGAGACTGAGCAGCTCATTGAACCGCAAGAGGCGGAACGTCAGTTGCGTGAGCATATGCCCGCGTGGCAGACGAACTGGACGAGCGATGACTATGTTGAAATGTCGCACTATGCGCCGCTCGTGAGGTTCTATATTTCACGTCCCGCGCTCGCCCCAGTTCCGGGTGAAAACCAGTTCCCGTCATGGGTGATGAACGCAATGGGCGGTATTCCTGAAACGATTGCACCCACGATCGAGACGGCCGGTAAGACCATTGCTGGCACGTTTGTTGATCTGCTCACCAAACCCGAGGTGCTTGCTGAAGCGAAGCGTGAGTTCGATGAACGTGTCGCGGCGGACCCGATGCCTGCGCTGCTTCCGAAAGATTTCGAAGCGCCCATTGATCTGCCGTGGCCTGACTATTCA
This sequence comes from Canibacter sp., assembly GCA_052085365.1. GTDB lineage: Bacteria > Actinomycetota > Actinomycetes > Actinomycetales > Microbacteriaceae > Canibacter. The sequence continues at coordinate 12,915 of JBQDFP010000021.1, forward strand.
GGTACTGAAGAACACCGTCACTGGTAACTCACTCAACACCTTGGCTTACGCCGAGCAAGGCGACCCTGGTTCATGCTCTCCTACTGGGGGGTCCCTGAACCGGGGTCGTTTTTATTGCGTCGGGTCGTCGGGTGCTTATTTTGCCTTGTTTTCGTGTGAGTAATCTGACGAGGTCGAGCGCGATATTTCTAGAAGGGGCGTGCCTGGGCTGGGTCCCACTCTTGTTCGGGTCCGTTTTCGGCAGCCCAGGGTCTCGTATTTGACGGGTCGCGTAGGGGAGCGACTTCCATCACTTCGAAGTACTTCTCGAGTTTCATATGCGCTATCGGGCGTTGGCTCTCGTCTTGCTGGTCATCAGCACAGTCGGGATCGACAATCCTGAAGCGTACGACTCGCTTAGTTTTCACTTTTGGCGCGACGAGTGGATGAGCTGAGCCCGACGGCGGGTCTGGTAGATCTTTGAAGACCTGACCGTCAGGTGACTTCCACTCCATAACTCCGCCCGGAAGCTGTTCCACCTTCCAACGAGCAGTTTCATGGACGCTTGGATGTTTGAGGGCATGATGTCGTTTGCACAGCAGCGCCAGATTGCGTGTTGTGGTTCGTCCGCCCTTCGCCCAATCGTGAGTGTGGTCGATTTCGCACTGTGTTGGCGGTGCGAGACAGCCGGGGAAACGGCAATGTTGGTCTCGAGCGAGTATCTGTCGCCTCATTGCGGCGCTTGGTTCGTAGTTATCGGTCGCAATGATACTGTTGCCCGGCCCGATGAAGACGCGGTCCCAACTTTTTGCATCGGTGGCAAAGAGTCGAGCGATTTCTGGGTCAATAATGCCGTAACCGTGCAGTTCAGCGAAGCTGGGAGCTACATTTTCGGTGCTATCGGTGCCTGTAGTGTGAGCATATTCTGAATTATCAGTAGTTTTACCGTTGCCTGTGCAGCCGGTGTCGCCTGTGCTGTTTGCGTTGTTTGCGTTGCCGGTGTTGTCTGTGTCGTATGTGCGGTGAAAAGCAGTGACGGGTACGGTCACATGAATTTTTGCGTCTATGCCGAGCCCAAGTGGACCACCTGTGTGTTTATCTGTGCGCTGAGCAGCAGAGGCCAAGAGCAGTTCAGCACACACATCAGCGCGTGCCTGGTCGAGTGAACGCTCATCTTTCACGTGTGATGTGATTCCGTCATCGTGCTGAGGGTCGCCGGGTGCCTGCGCAGGCATCTCCCGCATGGTCTGCTTCGCTATACGCGTTACGCGATCATATGCAGCCAGCGCCAGGGGAGCGGAAAGAATCGCACCAAATATCGCCATACCGTCATCGCTTTCACTCACCCAAACGCGTCGTTCAGTGTAGGCACGTTTCGTAAGTTCCTGAACGCTTTGCGGAGAAAGCGAAGCAACAAGCTTCGGGAGGCGCCGTCTGAGACGGCCCGGGCTTGAACTACGCGCAATGTTGAGAGCCTCTTCGGCGTACCGGATAAGGTCCTTGTCGGGAAGATTTGCGCTTGCGCGCGCTATCTCGATGGCATGCGCGAACGAGATATGACCTCGTTGAAGCTCGGTGACCACTTCGGGCAGGCTCTTGGCGAGCTGGTACGCGTAGCTGATGTGCGACTTGACTGTTTTGTCACTTGTTTGCGTCTTGACGGCAACCAGGTTCGCAGCTGACAGCACCCCCATACCGTGCGGGTCGACACACTCTTCGTTGGACTGTTCAGAATCTGCAATATATGAGTCTGGAATTTCAGCGAGAAGGCTCGTGCGTGCTGCCGCGAGTGCACGTTCTGCCTGCTCAATGGTGACGAGACGTTCAGTAATATGACGGACTCGATCGGCTGCGGTGTACGGTCTTTCATCGTTCGGGTCAAAAACAGTGTCACCCACTGGCGGAAGATAGTTGCGTGAAAGGTTGCTGCTAAGCGTCGCAACTGACTGCCTCACGGACTCAAGAAATGCAGCTTCGGTTTGAGCTAATAGTTCAGTCGTGAGCGGGAGTGAATCGTCCGCCACCGCGGGAAAGTTGACATGCCGGGAGGCCGATTCAGCCTCAGATTCATACATGTATGAAGAGTCGATATCGTCGTCCGCGTACAACTGATTGAGAAGCTCAAGTTCACGGTCCCAAAAGTCCGGATCAAGCTCGGAATCTACGTAACCATCGAAAGCTGCACTCTGCAGTGCGCTGCTCTGTGCTGCAGCATCTGCGGGAGATTTGCTGGGTACGTCGGCTTCGGTGGTCATATCATAAGAATAAAATGGACCACCGACAATCATTGAATCGTCGGTGAGAACGCGAGAGTACCAGCAAACTCAGAAGCAGAGTCACCCGTTCAACACAAAAGAAACGACCCGGAAAACCCGAGCCGTTTCAATTTCTAAGACCTGCGGTGCTACCGCCACCTTGTTGTCATGAGGAAGCCAACAAGCAGCAGGCCGAAGCCGACCAGAATATTGCCCTGCCCGAGCTGTGGCACGGGAATGGCGATCGTCGAAGCGGTGAGGTAATAGGTCACAATCCAGACGAGACCCAGCAGCATGAAGCCGAACATAACGGGCTTGAACCACACCGGGTTGGGCGCTTGCTCATCTGAAGAGAGCGTCTCGCCCTTCACTCGCTCGGGGGTCTTCGCGTTTTTGCGCTTCGATACGTCTTTTCCAGCTGCAGCCATACTTAGCAGTCTAATAGATTTCGCTGTAAAGAGAGTCATCGCTTCCATGTCAAGAGGAGTGAGCGTGCCACCAGCGAGAAACTAATCGTTTTTGGTGGAAATACTGCGCACGGATTTGCGGTTGATGAGCTCAGTTTCGAGCGTCGCAACCTGTGCTGTGTCGTTGCCACCGTGGATCCTCTTCATTAACGCTTCCGCCGCGGTGTGACCGAGTTGCTGCAGTGGCTGGCGCACCGTTGTGAGGGGAGGCTGCATCACTTCAGCCCACGAACTGTCATCGAGCCCGATGAGTGATATATCTTCAGGAATCTTCAGCCCGCGCTCTGAAATGGCGTGCAGAGTGCCGGTCAGCGCTTCGAGCTCAGTGCAGAAAAACGCGGTCGGGGGGTTGGGAGAATCAAGCATCCGACCCGCATTGGCTTGTGCTTGTGCTTCTGTTTTCTTTCCAATTGAAACGAGTGATGGATCCACTGGCAACGAGCGATCGTCGAGGGCATCAAAGTAGCCCAGGATGCGTTGACCGTCGGTCCAAATGTCACGCTGTGCTGCTTTGGTGAGTTCCCGACGGAGCGTGGCTTCGTCTACTGTGGACGGCCCCCACACAAAGCCGACGCGAGTATGGCCAGCATCGAGCAGGTGGGTTACCGCGTCTCTGGTCGTTTGCCGGTTCGCAATGACTACTGCATCAAGGTCGAGGTCGTTGACGATTCTGTCGATCAAGACTACTGGGATTCCTTGGTCTCGCGCCTGCGAAATGTGTGCAGCGTTTTTGGCCTCTCGCGCTGCAGAAGCGACAATAATTCCGTCAACTCGGTTATTGATGAGGAGGCGAAATGCTTCCACTTCTTCGTCTAAGTCCTCGCTTGTGCTCAGCAGCAGTGTCCCAAAGCCTTCTTCGCGGGCTGTGTCGGTAATGCTTTGAATGAGGCTTGCAAAGAAGGGGTTCGCGAGGTCAGCCATCACGACACCGATCGTTTGACTGCGTCCGGTTGACACGCTGCGCGCGAGAGCGTTTGGATGGTAGCCCAGTTCTTCAGCAGCAGCGAGGACTTTCTCCCTGAGCACATCACTCACATACCCATAGTTCCCAAGAGTGCGGGCTGCTGTAGCACGACCGACACCAGCGGCCTTTGCGACCTCTGAAATTGTGGGAGCGCCGCGCTTCTCATCTGTCAATGATTCGCCCTCCCGCGTCGATGTGCGTTTGTATACCTTGGATATATGGACCGTCTTGTTACTACCTAGATTAGCTTGAAGCCGCCAGTCTGCTTCAAGGAGCTGTGTCAATCAGATGACTTCGGGCGCACAGAACGTGAGCGCCCGAATGCTCCTTCTTCTTTGCACTGTTCGCGCGCGTTGAGCGCACCTTCGTGGAGTGCTTTTTGTAAATGATTCTCGTGGGGCGGAACTGTTTTGTTCCATCCTGAGGAATACAACGATCGAATAAAACCAGTTGCAAAGGCGTCGCCTGCGCCCATCGTGTCGACGAGTCCGTCCTCGGCTGAAAGCGGATAGGCGGGGGCTGTTAACGTCATCTCGCCATCGGTCACCATAGCGCCGTCGGCGCCGAGTGTAATGAGTCCGAGCCTTGCGCCGGCCGTTACGGCGGTGGAAATGAGTTGGTGGGATTCTTCGCGTGTGAGTGATGAACCAGAAAAGAGCGCGAGATCAATGTGCGGTGCAATCTGTGCAATGTAGTGGGTATCGCGGCCTTGGTCGTCATCAGAGAAGTCGAATGTGACGAGCGTATCGGTGTCTGCAAGCCGGGGGAGGCTGGGCTCTACCTCGGAGTAAATACTGGTGTGGACGACGTGAAATGAGCGGGCGTATTCGAGGCGACCGTCTTCTAGGTCAATGGGTTCACGACTCGTGACCCCGCCTTCATTACCGCCAATAAACGTGCGTTCACCGTTGATAGAACGTAGTAGTGCGATGCCGGAATCACCGGGCTTCACGACGCATTCGCGAGTCGAAACTCCTTCAGCTTCTATGGATTCCCGAAGAAACGTTGCCGCTTCGTCGGTGCCAAACACACCGAGATATTCTGCGTGGTCGCCTGCTCGTTGCGTGTACACCGCAACGTTGACCGCGTTGCCGCCGGGATACTCACGATGACGATCCACAAATCGATCGACGATATTGTCACCGAAGCCGAGAAGTCGCATATTTACCCGCTTTTCAAAGGTGTTGGGCGGCGCCGTAGTACCCAGACGCCGCCCAACTCAAAGTGCTGATCTGGGACTAGTAATCCATGACTCGGTAGTACCTGCGCAGGTCCAGTGAGTGATCGCGCACGCGTTCGAGATGCTTGCTGACGCGTCCCATAATCGTGTCAAGTACGATGGGTGCAATCAGTGCGCGTGAGGACTTGCTGAAACCGGGAATTTCATAGTCTTGTGTGTCGAAAACCGACACGTTTTGTGAGACCCGTTTGGCGAACGAGATTGCGCGGTCGGTGAGGGGACGTGTGGAGTCTTCGCCCTGAAAGATGACTACTGAGGTGTCTTCTTCGAGGAGTTCGAGGGAACCGTGGAAGAACTCTGCGCTGTGCACTCGGGTAGTCCGGAGCCACTGCATTTCTTCGAGGATGCACATTGAGTAGAGGTACGTGAATCCCCAGATGGGCCCGCCACCGATGAGGAAGTGGTAGTCGGTGTCTTTGTTGCGTTCGGCGAATGCGGACGCGATCGGTTCGGCCTGTTCTGATACTGAAACTAGGGCATCTGCCAGGTGCTCGGTCATCTCTGAAGCGAGTGCTTCGTATTCAGGGAATTCGTTTCGGTTGTGCAAAAAGCGACCGATTAGCAGCAGCATTTGCATATCGAAAGGCCAGGTTTTTTCGGGCGTGCTGTAGGTCTGGTCAACGTTCTGCGCGATGGGGCTGTCAGGCTTGCCCGTGAAAGACACCGTCTGAGCGCCCTGGTCTTGCACAAACTTGATTGCGTTTACGACGTCTTCGGTCGTGCCGGTCACCGAGGTGAATACCGCGAGAGTGGATTTACCGAGCTGATGGTCACCGGTCGCGACGAGCTCTGAAGCGATAGCAGCGCGGATGGGAAACGACGTCTGTTGTTTTGCGAGAAGCTCATACGGCAGCATTTGTGCGTATGTTCCGCCTGCGCCGACGAGAAGAATATTATCGATTCCCCGGTCTGGGAGGGAATCAGCAAATTTTTCAATATCGGGGCGGAGCGCCATCACGCTATCGAACTGTGTTCGAAACTCTTCTTCATCAAACTTGAGCATCATTGATCCTTTCAATTCACTACCGAGGTGGTACCGGTATCAGGTTCGAATAATGCTTGCATACCGAGAGGGGCGGGGTCAATAAGTTTTTTCACTAATCACGATATTTCAGCGAAAACATGGGAATATCTCCAAAAATGCACAAAACCTCTTGCCTAATTGTGTGAAATGAGTCAGACTCTTTTTCACATCACTGGTACCGGTATCAGGATGAGGGAATCACCAAGTCATTGGAAATGCTCGGCGCGGGCGCGCCCTCAATGGAGAGAGGCAAAACAAATAATGCATAAGAAAACGACAGCAGGTATTGCGGCAGCCGCAGTGCTCATGCTCGGACTTGCCGGCTGCGCCGGTGGGACCTCAGACGAGAAAGCGGACGTCACCGCGGAGCCAGAGTTCTCAGGTACCTTGAGCATTCTGACGAAGTTCGCGGGTGAACCGCTCGAGCCGTACTTCGAAGACCTGATCGCTGAGTACCAAACGGAACATCCCGACGTAAAGTTCGATCTCATTCAAGAAACCGACCAGTCGATAAAAGATAAAACTCAGACGCTTACTGCCTCTGGTGCACTCCCAGATATCTACTTCACGTGGACCGGTCAGTGGGGTGCAAACTTTGCTGAGTCAGGGCTTGCCGCTGACCTTACCGAAGTGATCGGACCAGACACAGAGTGGGGCCAACAGTTCGGCGAAGCTTCGCTTGACGCGTTCAAGTATGACGACAAATACTTTGGTATTCCGCTCTATAACAACGGCAAATTCATGGGCTACAACAAGACTGCGTTTGACAAGGCGGGTATTGAAGTTCCGACGACCTTTGAAGAGCTCATCGATTCCTGCGAGCCCCTGCGGGACGCCGGTTATGAACCGATTGCGTTCGGAAACAAGGATGGCTGGCCAGGTCTGCACTACTTACAGCAGTTGTTTGCCTACAACGTGCCTCAAGATGTGCTCGAAAACGACTTTAACGTCGAGACTGCTCAGTGGGATGACCCGGGGTATGAAAAGTCGATGGAACAGTTCCAAGAGCTTGTCTCTAGCTGCACGGACACTGCACGGGGAAGCAACGGTGTCCTATACACCACCGCTCAAGAAGCCTTCAGCAACGAACGTGCCGCCATGTACTACCAAGAAGTGCTCGAGTTCGACAGCGTCGTAACCGAAGACAGCGCGCTTACACCAGATAACTTTGGTATTTTCCCGTTGCCCAGTGCCGCAAACGCTGCCGGTGACCCAGATGCAATCGAAGGCGCACCCGAAGGGTACTTCATTAACGGTAAGTCTCAGCAAGCGGCGCTCGCAGTCGACTTCATGAAGTTCGTGACCAATAAACAGAACGCTGAAACCCTCTCGGCACCACCATACGGTCAGCCAAGCAGTGTGATTGACGCCCTGAACGAAGACACGTCATCACCGGCTGTTCTTGAAGGAATTGAACAGGTGAACGAAGCTTCACAGTTGGTTGGCTGGCTTGACATGGTGACCGTTGCAGAAGTGGCCGACGCTTGGCTGTCGGGTGGAGAAGCCTTGATTAGCGGTGGATCCACACCAGACAAGGTTCTTTCGAGCGTCCAGAAAGCAAACAAGTCTGCTGAATAAAAGCGAGAGGTGAAGTAGCCCCCGACTTCACCTCTCGATGTAGCCGGGTGCCTCCGCACCGCGAAACGTGCCCGGCCCTTTCAACAGCTTCCTGGAAGGGAGAAGCACATGCACGCTCAACCTCGTCAGTTCAGCAAAATCCTGTGGGTAATGCCTGCAATTCTTGTTCTGTTGGTGTTTGTGTACTGGCCACTGGTGCAAAACTTCGGTTTCGCGACCCTCAAGTGGGACATTTTCACCGGCGGCCAAGAATTTGTGGGCGCTAAGAACTTCGAAAAGCTCGTATACGATCCCATCTTCTGGCGTTCTCTCTTCAATAACCTGCTCTATGCGGTGCTCTCCATAGGTTTCCAGGTATTTGGAGCGCTCATCATTGCGGCGTGTGTCGAGAGCGTGCGTCGCGCAAAACTCCGAAACTTTTTGCGAGCCTTGTACTTCATCCCCTCCGCGATCTCACTGACGGTCGCTGGGCTGCTCTTCTATTTCATGTATGAACCGAATATGGGCATGCTGAACGCCATTCTTGATGCTGTCGGTCTTGGCCAATTGGCGCAGCCGTGGCTGGGGCAGGGCAGCACGGCGATGGTCGCGATTATTGCGATGAGCCAGTGGCAGGGGTTTGGCTACTCTGCCCTGCTGTTCGCCGTTGCTATCCAGCGGATCCCTACTGAACTGTACGAGGCAGCAGCGATTGATGGCATCGGCCCGATTCGGCGCTTCTTTACCGTCACCGGCCCGCTCGTGCGAGAAATGTCAGGGCTCATGATGATCGTCACAATCTCCGGGGCCTTCCAGGTCTTTAACGAAGTCATGGTGATGACTAGCGGAGGACCAAACAACTCAACCCAGGTGCTCGTGACCTGGCTGTACCGAAGCGGATTCGTTCGAAACGACTTCGGGTATGCAGCAGCGATCGCGGTAGTTATCTTCGCGCTCACGCTCATTATCGGCCTGTTCCAACTCTGGTACACACAGCGGAAGAAGGTGCAGTGGTGAAACGTGTAACTTTTCTCGGAAGAATGACGAGCGTCTTCCTGTGGGCCTTCCTCATCGCGCTGGCCGTAGTCGTCGTGTATCCACTCCTGTGGATGGTGATGAACGGATTCAAAACGAACTCTGAGCTGTTTGGAAATCCGTTCGCAATGCCCACACACTGGTCGTTCGATAACTATGTGAAGGCCTGGAACCGAGGCGTCCAAGACTTCGTCACCACGAGTGTGCTGGTCACGATTACCTCCACGATCACGACCGTATTTATTAGCGCCTGGGCTGCATACGGGCTCACCCGAGTGCGCATCCCGTTTGGACGGGTCTGGTCCACGTTCATATTGGGTGGGCTGATGCTCGCCCCCGCAGTGGCACTGGTGCCGCTGGTGAAAATGTTTCAATCACTGGGGCTCTACAACACGTGGTGGGCGCTCATGATTCTGTACACCGCATTTCGTATTCCGTTCACAACGTTCCTGATCCGCGCATACATGATCGATCTACCCTCAGAGATCGATGAGGCGGCCGAAGTGGACGGTGCAAGTAGATGGAAAACGTTCTGGCAGATTATTCTGCCCATGTGCAAACCGGTCTTGATCTCGACCGTTCTGCTGCACGTGCTCTTTTCGTGGAACGAGTACCTGTTTGCAATGATCTTCACCAGCGGTGACGAAGCGAGAACCTTGCCCGTGGGGCTCACGAGCCTGATGAGTAAACACGGCACTGATTACCCGGTCGTATTTGCGGGAATGGTGATCGCAGCGATACCGGTGATCCTGCTCTTCCTCGCCTGCCAGAGATACTTCGTGAAGGGTCTTGCTGACGGCGTAGGTAAGTAGATGCACTCATGACGCCTGAACTCTCGCAAACTAACATTCTGGGCAGCAACTTCTCGTTTCAACATGTGCCGTTGCGTGAGTGCTTCGCTGCGATGCAGAAACATGGACGAACAGGCTTTGAGTTGTGGGGAATCGCACCCCACTGCGCTATTGCGTGGGTCAGTACCAGCGATGCAAGAAACATCAAACGTGAGGCGACCGCTCATGGGCTCACAATTACCTGTCTCACACCCGAGCAGGTGATGTATCCCGTCAACATTGCTTCTTGCGATAACCAGCTGCGGGATCACAGCCTGAAGCACTTTCTTCGCGCAGCAGAAATCGCAGCAGAGCTCGAAACGAAATATCTATTCCTCACCAGTGGCAGAGGAGGCGAACTCGAAAACCGCGAAGCCGCGTGGCGACGATCTCGTGACGCGATTGGCCATATTGTCACTCGGTGCGAAGAACTCGGACTTCACGTGTTGCTCGAACCACTGCAACGCGTGGAGTCGAATCTGATTACAACGGCGGCGCACGCCCGGACGATGCTTGATGAAGTCGGCTCGCAGAACCTGGGGGTCACTCTCGATACTGTGGCTATGGCTGCCGCGGGTGACACTGTTGAGAGTTATTTTGAGACGCTTCCCGATCGAGTTTGGCATGTACACCTCGTTGACGGCACCCCGACTGGCCATCTCATTCCGGGGCAGGGAACGCTGCCGCTAGACAGATATGTCACCTCACTCAAGCACAGCGGCTACACGGGCAACATCACCCTCGAAATATTCGGTGACGGAACGTATGCGATTGACCCTCGAACTGCGTACGGTGAAGCACTGGAGACCGCAACACATTTGCTCTCGGCAGCCAGCGCAAAACAGGCATAACAGGGTTGCACGTTTGAGGTTGCAGCCCACTTTCAGCCCGGGCACGGCCAATCTTGAACTCAGGACATATCATTGTCAGTATGGCGAAAAAGAAGCGCGCTCCGCTGAGCCCCCTGACGGTGATTGGCGAGCTTCTGCTACTCGGCGGACTCGGCGTTCTGGGCTACATCGTATGGCAACCCTGGTATGCCTCTCTCGTGCTCGGAGGGAACCAAACAACGCTCTCAGCCGAGCACTCTGCGCAGTGGAGCGAAGAAGAAGCCTCAACTGATGAGCTGCCGGTGCCGGAGGTAGGCGACAACGGTGATATTTTCGGGGTTCTCTACGTACCAGCGCTAGGGAAAGACTTCTCAAACGTTGTTGCAGAAGGGGTCGGTCGACCTGAGCCGCTCGATAACTGGGACAGCGGAGTGGGGCACTATCCGACCACTGCGAAACCCGGTGAAGTGGGCAATTTTGCGCTCGCCGCACACCGCAACGGGGTGCTCGCACCGTTTCGTGATGTGGAATATCTTCGGGTCGGCGACCCCATCTACTTTGAAACAAAAGATGGGTGGTACACATATACCTTCCGTACACAAGAAGTAGTGGGAGCTGACGCGATCGAAGTGCTGAACCCCTATCCATATGTTTCAGGAGCGATCGGGGACGACAGTATTTTGACCCTGACCTCATGCCACCCCAAGGACGGGGCAGCCCTGCGCATCATTTCATTCGCCGTATTTGACGGGTTCACGCCGCGTGCTGATGGGCCGCCTACTGAACTCGCCGCAGTGAACTCTCACGTAGGTCAGGAGGCATAGCGTGTTTTCAATTTTGTGGCGATTCCTACCGGGTCCTGCCTGGCTGCGTCTCATCGTGCTGCTCGCCGTACTCGTCGTTGTCGTGTGGGCGGTCATCACATACGTATATCCGTGGGTGGCTACTTTGCTTCCCGCACCATCAGGGGATGTGACCGTCGAATGACTCGAGTACTCGTCATCGATAACTATGACAGCTTCGTGTACACCTTGGTGGGCTACCTGCAGCAGCTTGGAGCAGAAACACACGTGATCAGGAACGATGACGTGTCAGTTGGCGAACTTGAGCAGCTCGTGCAGGACATGGACGGGGTGCTTATCTCGCCCGGTCCGGGAGCCCCGAAAGACGCGGGGATTTCACTCGCAATGGTTGACCTTGCGCTTCGGGCAGAAATTTCTGTGCTGGGTGTGTGCCTTGGGCATCAGGCTATTGCCGAGGCTTTGGGTTCGACGGTGACTCATTCCGAAGAACTCATGCACGGCAAAACTTCGCAGGTGAAGCATCACCACAGTGCATTTTTTGCGGGCGTTCCTGATGAGTTCACAGCGACGAGGTACCATTCGCTTGCGGTTGTGCGAGATACCGTTACTGAAGATCTTACGATCACCGCAGAAACTGAGTCGGGAATCGTCATGGCGCTGCAGCACCGTGATCGACCCATTTACGGGGTGCAATACCACCCAGAGTCGGTCCTCACCGAGGGCGGCTACCGCCAACTGGGAAACTGGCTTGAACTGATTGGTCTTGCAGGTGCTGCCGAGCGTGCCGCAGCGCTCAGCCCACTGATTCGCGAGGGGTAACGCAGCATATTCGCGAAGCGCTGCTGGCCGCCTGAATTTATATAAGATAATTTTATGAATACTGAGCAGCCCGGCGACAGTCAGCCGCAGCCACAGCATCCAGTCCAGTACCCGGTAAACGGGTCAGGGGGCGGCGCACCTCATCCCCAGTATGTTCCTCAGCGCACGGGAGGGCGTGGTCCCTTGTGGCCGGCACTTGTCGCATTGAGCGCGGGAGTCGTGTGCATCGTGCTGAATTTTGTGCCCGGAATGACGGTGATTCGTTTCGTGCTCAACGGTTGCGGAATCCTGTTTGCGATTGCCGGTATCGTACTCGCGATTGTTTCGTTGAATAAACGGTGGTGGACGGGGCTGTCTATTGCGGGCCTCGTAGTGAGTGCGTTCGCGGTGCTGTTTGCCGGCAGTTTTCTCGGGCTGGGGATCTTGGCGAACCACCAGCTTGAAGCGAGTGCGCAGCGAGCACAAGACAGGCTGGACGAGAAACTAGCCAAAGAAAAAGCGGCCGAAGATGCGGTACTCGACGAGTCCCAGTGGTTGGAAGACGCCCGCAAAATTGTTGACCCGGCGGACTACACCGAAGTAGATGCGGCACAGCTCAGCAAGATCATGGCTGACCCCGAAGCGTACGCTAAAGAGGGCATCATTGTGAGCGCAACTATGGCCACGCCAATGAACCACAGTGGTTTCGCTCAACAAGGCCTCTGCCTCACTTCTGTGACGCTGCTTGTGTCCGGCGAAACCCCAGATCTTTCACAACGTGCAGGGATCCTCGACCGCGGCACAGAATACGAATGCCCGCTTGCTGATCAGTTACTCGGGCTCGATGAAGAATCAGATGATTTGGTGGGAAGTCAGTCAGAGGAATATCGGATGTGGCTGGTTCGCGGTGGAACGACGAAAGCTGAAGACGGCGAAGAGATGCCAGTGTTCGTCTTGATGCGTCTCGAAGAGTAACTCACTCGGACCTGGATACAACGTTACGAGTCGTTGTTGTCGTCATCGTCGTTGTTTGAATCGTCACCGCCGCTGTCGTTAGAACCAGTGCAGTACACAATGTCGATCTCTGAGCGTTGCGGCTGCGAACCAACAAGTGACTGTTCAACGATTGGAAGCGCACCGCCCGTGATTTCGCAGTCACGCGGCACGGCATTTACTTGGAGCCCTTCACTGTCAAGCAATGCGCGTGCTGCCTGCAGTGATTGCCCCGTCACATCAGGCACGCTGACCTGACCCGACGAGACCGTCACGTCAATCGTGGTGCTTGCCTTCACCTTTGAACCGGGTTCTGGTGTCATCTTCAAGACAGTGTCTTTTTCGGCTGATGCGTCATCTGAGGTTGCGATCGATCCGATCGTGAGGCCGACTTCGCCGAGCTTTTTCTCGGCTTGTTCAAGCGTATCGCCAACCACGTTCGGTATTTCAGTGTCTTCGGGGCCTGACGATACGTAGAGTGTGACGTTTGAGTCTTTCGATAGTGTCGAACCCGCGGGTGGGTCAGTGCGTATTACTGATCCTTCTTCAATTTCAGGGTCAGTTTCTTCGATCGTAATAGCCACCAGATCGACTTCTTCTAGCTGCTGGATTGCTTCTGCACGCGGGACCCCGGTGAGATCGGGAACCCGGCTTGACGTGTTGAATTCAGTGGGCGCAAGGTTTACGAGCCAGAACACGACTGCAGCAATCACCGCAGCAACTGTCAAAATAGAGGCCCACGTCCACATCACCGGTGGACGACTTTGGCTCTTCGAACTGCCGCCCTCTGCGAGCTGACGCAGCGCGAGAGTTGATTCTGAGACTTCTTCGCCGCCAGAAAAAAGCACCGTCTCGTCGACACCCGAGTCGGACAGCACCGGCATCTGACCTGATGCCGCAACTTTGAGGGCCTCACGGAATTCACCGGCGGTTTGGAAACGTTTTGCACGGTCTTTCGCCATGGAGTGCATCACCACGCGATCAAGCGCAGGGGAGACCGCAGAGTCGCGCTCGCTGGGTCGCACCGGACGCTCGCTCACATGCTGATAGGCGACCGCGACAGCAGTGTCACCACGGAACGGAACATCTCCGGTGAGCATCTCATAGAGCATGACACCTGTCGAATACAGGTCTGAACGGGCATCAACGGTTTCGCCCTTTGCCTGCTCGGGCGAGAAATATGCGGCTGTTCCGAGAATCGCCGTGGTTTGCTGCAGCGTTGACGAGGTTTCAGAAACTGCGCGAGCAATGCCGAAGTCCATGACTTTTACACGGCCAGTGCTCGTGATCATAATGTTGGCCGGTTTAATATCGCGGTGGACAATACCGGCACGGTGGGAGTATTCGAGCGCGGTGAGCACAGCATCTACAACACGGCAGGCTTCTTCTGCGCTGAGACGACCTTCGAGTAAATGTTGACGCAGGTTCTTACCGTCAACATATTCCATCACAATAAACGGCAGCTGCTTCGGACCGGCCGCCGTCTGAATCAGGTCATCGCCTGCGTCGAGGACGCGCACAATTGTGGGGTGCGCCATGCGTGCGGCAGACTGAGCTTCTTGGCGAAAGCGTTCACGGAAGGCTTCGTCTCCGGCAAGGTCGGCCTTCATGACCTTAATGGCAACCTGGCGTCCGAGCTTTGTGTCGGTTCCACGGTAAACGGTAGCCATACCACCCTGGCCAACAAACTCGCCCAGGGTATAACGACCGGCGAGGATGCGCCCTTGGCTGGTCGTGTTAGGTTCCGTCATTCTTTCCTCATTAACGTGCGTAAAAGTACGTCATTAGTTTAGTAATACACGGCGTGGATTAGCCTGCATTTTGGCCATTGTTGCCACCAGGTGTTGGCTGATCGTTATTACCTTCATCTGGTGCGCTAGCAATCTTAACCGTGGAAGCCTGTGACCACTCGGATTGGCGGTCACTAATCCCATCACGTCCACACACGACTGCAAACGCAATACTGATATCGCCCGAGTCACCGGCGCGAACAGTTGCTGACCGGCCCGTACCGGGTTCACCCGTTAATTCTCCCGAGCCAGATACTTGCACTTTGTATGCCTTCACTGAGGTGCCGGTTGCGCAGACACCGCTCTGGTCGCCCCATGACACCTGGAACTGTTCGCCAGCCTGAACTTCGCCCGGTGCATCTGGTGCGCCAGCTGGAGCTGATGCGTCACCGAAACGAGTGTTTACTGTGAGGGTCACCGCTTCGTTGAAATCAACGCTCGAACCGGTGGGTGAGACCTGACTGACCAAACCCACCTCGTCGTCACTTGCGGGACTCCCGTCAACACACGACACATTGCCGAAACCGCTGTCCCCGAGCGTCGCAACGGCATCATCGCAGCTCATGCCCACATAATCGTCGGCATTAATCGAACCGGTGGTTGGTTCTTCCTCTTCGGGCTCTTCTTCCTGCTTTTGCTTCTGCGCAGTCGGGCCCTGTTCTTTACCCGTGTTTGAACCGTCACCCGAATTCAAGGCGTAGAGCGTGCCGCCGCCAATGAGCAGCAATAGTGCGAGCAGGGCAATAAGCGGCCAGGTCCATGCGCTGCGCTTCTTTTTCTTGCCTGTGTTCGCGTCGTCTGCGGAATCTTCAGATACTTCAGCGTCTGCCAGCAGCGCGGCAGCTTCGGGATCGCTCTCACCGAGTGTTTCGGTGCGGGGGAGCACCTGAGTGGTGTTCTCCTGCTGCGGCAGCATCGTGGTCGCAGCATCGTCTTGTGCGTTCAACACGGTAGTTGCGTCGTCGGCTTGTTTGCCGAGAACCTGCGGCACTGCCGCTGCAGCAGCCTGCACATCACCGCGGTGCAGTGAAGTTGCAGCTTGCGCGAGTCGTGCCGCGGTGCGTGGGCGACCGGTTTCTTCTTTCGCGAGGCACGAATAGACGAGGTTGCGAACCGCAGCAGGGAGCTGGTCGCTCAAGTCCGGTGGTGTGTCATTGATCTGAGCCATCGCGATTGCGACTTGTGAGTCACCGGTGAAGGGTCGTTTGCCTGCGAGGCATTCGTAGGCAACCACACCGAGTGAATAAATATCAGTAGACGGTGTCGCGACCTGACCGCTTGCCTGTTCGGGCGCCAGGTACTGCACAGTTCCCATAACCTGACCGGTTGCGGTGAGCGGCACCTGGTCGGCAATACGTGCAATGCCAAAGTCAGTGATTTTGACGCGGCCGTCGGGCGTAATCAGCAGGTTGCCCGGTTTCACGTCACGGTGCACGAGGCCCGCATCGTGTGCTGCTTGCAGGGCTGTCGCGGTCTGGGCAGTGATGCCGAGCACACGATCAACGGGAAGCTTGCCTTCGCGTTCGAGAATTGATGAGAGTGGTTCGCCAGGAACCAGTTCCATCACGATAAACGCTGAGCCTTGCTCTTCGCCATAGTCGTAGACGTTTGCGATGCCCTCGTGGTTGACGAGCGCAGCGTGACGGGCTTCAGCGCGGAAGCGTTCAAGGAAGCCCGGGTCACCCATGTACTCGTCTTTAAGGATCTTAATAGCGACGGTGCGTCCAATAATGCTGTCGGTGGCCTTCCAGACTTCACCCATGCCGCCGACGGCAATACGTGAGCTGAGCTCATAGCGACCACCGAACGTGACTCCTGCTGTAGGTCTCATTCGCTTAACACCGCTTCCATTACTTGCTTGCTGATCTGGGTGGGAATCCCAGAAGAGGTTCCTTCATAGTTATATGCTTCGCCGCCACCGTCTTCAATCACGACTGCGACCGCAATATCGGGGTCGTCTGCGGGGGCGAATCCGGTGAACCAGAGTGTGAACGGAAGATTGTTTCCGTCATCGTCACGACCGTTCTCGGCTGTTCCGGTTTTACCAGCCACCTGCACACCGTCGACGGCTGCCTGGTTGGCTACGCCGCTATTGACGCCCTTGATGAGCATGCCCTTGACTGCCTCCGCGGTTTCTTTTGAAACTGCTTCGTTAAACACGCTCGGTTTAGTTTCTGACTCAACACGAAGATCGGGCGTGATGACGCGATCCACAAGCGTTGGTTGCATGACTGTGCCTTCATTCGCGATTCCTGCTGAGACCATCGCCATCTGCAGCGGGGTTGCACGAACGTCCCACTGGCCGATTGCGCTGAGTCCCTGCTGTGCCATATCGTCAGGCTTCGGTGCCTGGCTCGGAGTCACTGAGAGCGGAATCTCTACTTCCTGGCCGAAACCGAAGCTATCGGCGGTTTCTGTCAGGGCACCGAGGGGAAGCTTCTCTGAAAGTTCCACCATCGGAATATTGCACGATTGCATAATTGCGTGCTCAAGCGTGGTGTTGCCGCCGCTGCCACCGCCGCACACTCCGCGGTCGTTGTTGTAGACCGTCGAGCTGCTGCCTGCCAGGTCATATGATGCCACGTCGGGCAGGCTTGTCGACGGTGTTGCAGCGCCCGATTCGATTGCTGACGCCGCGGTCACAATTTTGAAGGTGGATCCTGGATGGTAGGTGTCACCGGCAATTGCACGGTTCGAGAGCGGACGGTTCGGGTCTTCTTCGAGATTTTGGTAGTTCTTGATGATTTCAGAACTGTCGTTGCTTGACAGCTGGTTCGGGTCATAGGTTGGCGTCGACGCGAGCGCGAGAATACGACCGGTTTTTGGTTCGAGTGCCACTACGGCGCCTGTGAAGCCTTCAAGTGCGTCGTAGGCGGCCTGCTGTGCCTTCGGGTCGATTGAGATCTCAACTGAGCTGCCCTGTGGGTCAGCGCCGCTAATGATGCGCATAAGACGGTTGAAGAACTGCGCATCGCCAGCACCCGACAGTTCAGCGTTCATTTTCGACTCGAGACCGGTCGCACCCTGATAGTGCGAAAAGTATCCGGTGACGGGGGCATACAAGGGCCCGTTCGAGTATTCGCGAGTGAACTTGTATTGGTCGTCGCTCGGCGTTGAAACCGCGATTGGTTCACCGTCGATCAAAATTGAGCCGCGCTCAACGTTAAACGAGTTTTTAATCGAACGCTGGTTGAGCGCGTTGCCGCGTAGCTCATCAGCGGAGACGACCTGAATCATCGTCACCGAGACGAAGAGAGCCAAAAACAGGACGAAAACGGTGCGAGTTAACGTTTTGAGTTGCTTATTCATGAGCGAATCACCAACTTCGGACGGTTGCGAACCGCGTTAGACATACGAATCAACAACGCAACAATGATCCAGTTCGAAACCAGAGAGGATCCACCTGCTGCCAAAAACGGTGCGGTCAGGCCGGTCAGGGGAATCACACGCGTCACACCGCCGGCAACCACAAACACCTGGAGTGCAACAGCGAATGCGAGCCCTGACGCGAGGAGTTTGCCGAAGTCGTCTTGCCCAGCAAAACCGATTCGTAGGCCGCGCGCTGCGAAAATCAGATACGCAACGAGTATGACGAACAGGCCGATGAGGCCGAGTTCTTCGCCGAGGCTCGGCAAAATATAGTCGCTTCGGCTGAGCGGGGTATCTCCCGGGTAGCCCTGGCCGAGACCGGTTCCGAGCATGCCGCCGTTAGCCATACCAAACATGCCCTGCACGAGTTGGTAGCTGTCGCCCTGCGCGTCACGCCACGGGTCGATCCAGTTTTTAAACCGGTTCCCCACATACGTGAGGGTATTTGCGGCAAGTAGTCCGCCAGCGATGAAGAGGCCACCGCCGATGAGTACCCAACCGACTCGTCCTGTCGCCAGGTAGAGCATTGCCAGGAAGAGACCAAGAATGAGCACCGCGGTTCCGAGCTCGCTCTGGAACACCAGCACACCCATGGCGATCAGCCAGACGACAATCAGTGGGCCAAGGTCGCGGCCGCGCGGAAACCTGATCGGTCCAAACTTTTTACCCACCATCGACAGTGCGTCACGGTTGCGCACCAGGTAGCCAGCGAAAAAGATAGTGAGCGCGATCTTTGCGAGCTCAACGGGCTGGAACGTGAGCCCACCGACACGAATCCACTGCCGTGCGCCACCAATTTCAACACCGATGCCCGGGATGAGCGGCAGCAGCAGCAAAATAATTCCGATCGCGCCGAACACGTACGTGAATCGGTACAGCACGAAATGGTTGCGTATGACGAACAGAAGAGCAATCGCGACCGCAATCGCAACGACTGACCAGATCAATTGGCGCACGCTCGTTGAACCAAAATCAACGCCGCCCGCACCGAGATCGATGCGGTAAATCATGGCAATGCCGAGACTGTTGAGCAGCGCGGCAATCGGGATTAAGAGTGGATCCGCATCTTGCGCAATAATGCGAACCACAATGTGCAGGGCAAGAACTGCAACGCTGTACACAATGCCGGGGATGAGCAGCGTCGATTGAATGCTCCCACGCAGGGCAAGGTCGATGAGAATGACCGCAACTGCACCGATTGCGAGCGAAAACAGGGTCAGGGTCAGCTCGAGGTTTCGCAGCAGACGTGGTGCGCGAATCGCGGTGATGCGCTGCAGCACATGCTCACTGCGCGCAGAATCTTTGTAGTCGCGTGAAGCGGCGTCTGCGGAGTTCGCGCTTGAATTTTTGGTGTCACTCAATCTTCGTCACCCCCTAATCTCAAAACGAGATCGCGGGCAGATTCGAGAGAATCTGTTGAGACAGTGCGTTCAACCTGACGTTGTTCGTAGCCGTCGAGTGAATCGAGAGGGATGCCGGTGTCTTCTGCTTCAGAGTGCAGTGTGAACGGGCCAACATTCTGCTGAATACCCTGGTAGATCACGACGGTATCGCCGTCGGTGCCGACATAATAGCGGGTCTGCGTCCACTGGTAGGCAAAGAAGACGGTTGCGGCAACCACAGCAGCAGCAAGCAAAATGCTGACTGCCCACATGGCACGGCGTCGCCAGTTACGGCGCTTAGTTTCTGCAATGAGTTCGGCCAGGTATTCGTCGACACGGGGCTCGAAGTGGGTTTCGGCAACCTGCGGCAGTTTCTTATGCCGGCGGCGACCCAACAGTCGTGCACGGCCCGTTGATGTCGGAGTACTGGAGTCTTCGTTTGCAGCAGAACCAACAAATCGAGGCCCGAGATCTTTGGCTTCTTCGCCGGGCTGTGCGGTAAGGGTTTCGATGACGGCGACGGTGACGTTATCTGGGGCACCATTTTCGAGCGCACGGTCGATGAGCGCGTCAACGGTTTCTTGCAGTGAGCGCTTTACGCGCATTTCTTGTTCAATGACGTTGTCGTCGACGTAGCCGCACAAACCGTCAGAGCACAGCATCCACAAATCGCCTGGAAGTGTTTCGAGCACTTGCGTGTCGACTTCTGGCGATGAGTCAACATCACCGAGCACGCGCATCAGAACCGAACGTCTCGGGTGGGTTTTAGCTTCTTCGTCGGTGATGCGTCCGCTATCGACCAAGCGCTGCACGAACGTGTGATCTTTCGTGATCTGGTGGAGCCTATTGTCGCGCATGAGGTAGAGGCGCGAATCACCAATGTGGGCGAGCCCGAGTTCGTTACCGACCGTATAGAAACCAGAGAACGTGGTGCCCATGCCAGAAAGCTCTGGCCGTTCGAGCACAGTTTCCGACAGCTTCTGGTTGGCGTGAATCAGCTGCTTTGCGAGTTCTTGTGACGCCGTTGCTGCATCCGCGTACTTCTCGGCAGGTTGCGGTTCGTCTTCGCTGCCGGCAGGGGCCGGATCAAATGTTGCTACGTCTTTCGTCGTGATGGCAGACGCAACGTCACCGCCAGCGTGGCCTCCCATGCCGTCGGCAACAAAAAACAGCCGATTTCCGGCGTAACCGGAATCCTGGTTGTTGCTGCGAACCATGCCCACATGTGAGCCGATCGCGCTATCGAAACGTAGCGTCACCGTTAGGGCCTCAACTCAAAGGTCGTCGTCCCGATTGTGACGGGGGTAAAAGCGGGCAAGGGGACGGTTCCGGTGATGTTGCGGCCGTCTACACGTGTTCCGTTTGTTGAGTCGAGGTCGGTGATGCTCCAGTTGTTATCGGTGCGCTGGAGCTTTGCGTGGTGGGTGGAAGTGTATTCGTCAACGATGACGAGAGTTGAGTCGGGGGAGCGCCCAATCGTCACATAATCTTCATCAAGTGTGAGCTGTGTGCCTTCGGCGACACCAGAGACAATCAAAAGCTGTCGGGCTGGCCCGCTGCTGCCCGCGCTCGGCAGGTCGGTGACCGTTGCTGCTGACGGTTGTGGTTCGACTGGAACGTGGGTGATCACGGGGGCTTGCGGTGCCGCGGCCACCATTGGCTCTGGCTCTGCCTTCTTCCGATCTCGCATGCGTCGCGCCGGGGCACCGAACAGGTCGGAACGTAACGCGTACACAATCGCGAGTACGAAGCACCACAGGATCACAAGGAACCCGAGGCGCAGAATTAAGAATGTGAGTTCACTCACAGGTCCTCCCAAAAGCCGGCGCCTTTCGAGCTCTGCGACGAGCTGCGAGACGCGGGTTTTTCAGATCGTGAAAATGTTGTAGGCGCTGCCGGTATGAGCCGGAAGCGCAGTGACGTTTGACCGATTGAGATAACCGTGTCGGGTTCAAGTTTGAGTTCGCGAAAGCGTTGACCGTTCACCTTAGAACCGTTGGTGGAGCCAAGATCACGGGCGATACCGCGCTTGCCATCCCAAATGATTTCGAGGTGTTTGCGTGATGCGCCGTTGTCGTTAATGCGAACATCTGCTTCACTTCCGCGGCCAACCACTGTGGTGCCCGGACGAAGCGGGTAGCGTTTGCCCGCTATTTCGAGTGTGGGTTCCCAAGCGACACGATTGCTCGGCTTCGCCGCATCGATCTGAAGAATGCCGCGCGTGAGAGTGTCGTCGGCATTGATCGCAATCACTGCGGGGCCGAGAAGCTGGTAGCCCTGATCATCTGCGTAGCGCGCGACAACTGATTCGAGTTCACTTTGCAGCGTTCCGCTGTACTGGTCGAGCCGTTCAGCATCTTCGGGTGAAACACGAATATTGAACTGATTCGCAGTCAGTACTCGATCTCGATCAACGATGACCGATTGAATATCGAGCTCGCGTTTGAGGCCAGCGGCTATTTCCACCGGCTGCACCCCGCTACGAAAAGTGCGCGCGAAGGCTCCATTTACGGCGCGCTCGAGCCCTCGCTCGACGCTATCCATAAAGCCCACAGCTCTTTCCTTTCGTACGGTGAGGTTTTGATTCGGGTGTTTTTTAGCACGCCGACCATCGCCCAAATATATACGGACTTCTTTGCATCGTACTCGGAGCGGCTCCCAGAAACTGGGATTTTCCGTGATTTTCACGTGATTGGTGCGGATTTGTAAGGTTCTGTGTTGGTGCCGCTCACGCAAATTTGCTATTGTTTGATGGTTGCGAGCCTCGCTTCGATACTAGTGATCGTGGTCGGCACGTAATTCTATTGCCAAAGTTGGCAAGCGCGCGAGTGGCGGAATTGGTAGACGCGCTGGCTTCAGGTGCCAGTGCCCGCAAGGGCGTGGGGGTTCAAGTCCCCCCTCGCGCACTCAATGAGCGATGTTGTAACCCGGGCCTGAAGA
>JBQDFP010000022.1:0-33470 GCA_052085365.1 Canibacter sp.
CGCACTTGACTGGGGGTCAAGGGGTCGCAGGTTCAAATCCTGTCAGCCCGACAAATTGTCCTGAGTCGCGTCATCGTTTACATACGAGGCGTGCCTCAGGACTTTTTCGTGGGTTCATGGCGTCGACGGTGAACTAGCGTCGGCGAGTCGCGTCATCGTTGACATGGCTGGAGCGGCTTTTGGGGTTGATTGTGTATTCGCCGAGGATTTTTCCAGTTTCGCGGTCATTAGTGTTGGTTTTGCCGTTATGGATGGGCATTAGGGCGGGTAGGCCTTCAAACGCTCGTCCAACGCCGAAGGTCGGAGTTTGGCCGCGGAGTGCCCGGTGGCGGCGTTGCGTGTTATACCAGTTGTGGAACTGGGTGAGTTGTGTTTGGACTGGCCGGGCAAACCGTTATTTTACAAAATACTGTAGGTGTTGAGGAGCTTCTCGAACCTTCCTTTGCCGCCTTTCGAGTCGGTGTGGTGAGTACCAGTTCGTTGTCGGTAATTGTGGGCATAGGTGGCCCGTAGATGGCGATGAGTTCAAGGAGTGTGTCTGCGACCTGAGCTTGGTGGACGCGGCGCTGGTTCTGATGCCGATGAGGTAACGGGAATGACCGTCGAGGAAGTCTAATATTTCGACTCTGATGCCGTTGTTGAGGAACTAGTGGGTGATGTCAGCTTGCCAGCATTCGTTGGGGAGTTCTGCTTCGAAACGGGTGTAGGAGTTGCGGGGGCATTTCTTGGGTGCTGCCGTGATGAGGCAGTCGGTGTGGAGGATGCGTCTGATGGTAGAGATGGCTGGTGCGGTATGGCCTTCGCGTGTGAGTTGCCAGGCAATGGTAGCCGGTCCCGCATCGGCGCCTTGCCGTGTGAAGAGTGTGCGGGGAGCGTGATGATGCGTGCTCGAATGATGTCTGGGGTGCGGCGGGACCTGGTATGTGGTGCTTTGGAACGAGTCACTCGACGCTGCTACTTGTGTCTGCGAGCGTGCAGCACGCAATCAACGTCTAATAGTCGGCTTCTGTGATAGACGAGTACGCGTCTGCCCGGCAGTGGGGTCTCGCACCGTCTGTATCTTGTTCCCGACGGCGCCCTATCATATCTGCGGGGCGCCGAGCGCACGACGAAACATCACGTTTTGTTAACTATATGATCGTGCGGTGGACATGCTTGTGAAAGCGAGGATTTCGATCCGGCAAAGGTCGCATGATGGTGCCGATAGAACTGGCTTAACATGCGAGTGCGCGGTATCTGCGGGTTCTCCGGGTATTCCGGGATCACGGTTGAAGAGTCCGGAAGGTCTCGGTAACTTAACGATCATATGTCTGCGACTCAATCCATTACGAATGTCCAAGTCAAGAGTGACTCCACCGAACGCATTGTCGTTCCCGGGTCCCACCATGCGGCCGAGATGTGGCGAATCGCGCGCGACTCGGTCACGCTCGACCTCAATCCCTCATATGCATACCTCGTGTACTGCCGCGACTTCAGCAAAACCACTCGTGTAGCGATGGTCGACGGAAGGATCGTCGGCTATGTCATGGGCCACATCAGGCCCGAGAAACCGCGTCACCTGTTCGTGTGGCAGATCGCCGTTGACGACAGCCACCGCGGTCATGGCCTTGCCGGGCAGTTGCTAGACGCACTGTTCGGAGACCTGGCGGCCTCCGAAGGAATCCACTCGATCGAGACTACGATCACAGATGACAACACGGCCTCGCAAAAGCTGTTCGCGTCGTTTGCCCGTCGCTGGCAAAAGGCTCCGATGACGGTCGATCCGCTCTTTGAAGCCCAGCACTTCCCTGACAGTCACGACGCTGAGCAGCTCTATGAGATCGGGCCGATCTTTGTCGACGACGAGCCGCTCGCTGAGATCGCGCAAGACCGCGACCTCGCCAATTCGCTCAGCTGACGACTTATGAGGGCAGCGTGCATGCCCTCCGGCGTACTGCGGAAGCTAAATCCGTAGCATCCGCGTGCGCCGTTCATCAGAGCTCCTCACACGAGCTCACGAGAAAAGCTCACTACATCCTTACAATGGAAGGAATCGCGATGTCCCCTATTTCTGATGCCGTTATTGCCATGGAATCCGAGGTACGCGGCTATTCCCGCTCGTGGCCCGCAGTATTTGACCGCGCGGTCGGTAGCCATATCTATGACGAAGACGGTCGCGAATACATCGACTTCTTTGCCGGCGCCGGGGCGCTCAACTACGGCCACAACAACCCGACGCTCAAGAAAATACTGATCGATTACATCAGCGACGACCGAGTCATGCACTCGCTCGACATGTTCACAACCGCCCGTCAGGAATTCATCCAGACCTTCAACGACGTCATTCTCACACCACGTGGTCTTGACTATACGCTCGCGTTCCCGGGCCCGGGCGGAACCCAGGCGACCGAAGCGGCTCTCAAGCTCGCCCGCAAATACACAGGGCGGGAGACGGTCATTAGCTTCACGAACGGCTTTCACGGTATGACGCTCGGAGCGCTAGCAGTCACCGGCAACTCTCTCAAGCGCAGTGGCGCGGGCATTCCACTGTCGCACGCGACGCCCATGCCGTATGACAACTATTGCGACGACTATTCCGATTTCGGATACCTTGAACGTCTGCTCACCGACAGCGGCAGTGGCCTCGACAAGCCTGCGGCCGTCATCGTCGAAACGGTGCAGGGCGAAGGCGGCATCAATCCGGCCCGGTACGAATGGCTGCAGAATCTCGAGAAGCTCTGCAAGAAACACGAGATTCTGCTCATCATCGACGACGTGCAGATGGGCTGCGGACGCACCGGCACGTTCTTCAGCTTCGAAGAGGCCGGTATTGAACCCGATATGGTGTGCCTCTCGAAGTCGATCTCTGGCTACGGCATCCCGATGGCCCTCACACTGCTCAAACCCGAACTCGACGTGTGGGAGCCGGGTGAGCACAACGGCACCTTCCGCGGTATCAGCGCCGGGTTCGCGACGGCCACTGCGACGATCCGCGAGTACTGGTCCGACGACGCATTCACGCAGAGCATTCAGGCGAAGGCTGAGACCGTCGCACAGCGATTCCAATCCTTCGTCGAGATGACGCCTGGTCTCACGATCGCCGCGAAAGGCCGCGGCTTGGCGCGCGGTATCGAGATGGCCAGCGGCGAGCTCGCCGATGCAGTGTGCGAGGAGGCCTTCACCAATGGGCTCCTGGTCGAGACGGCAGGATCCGAAGGTGAAGTGGTCAAACTGCTGGCGGCACTGACCATACCCGAAGATGTGCTCGAAACCGGGCTCGACATCCTGGAGAGCGCGATCGCCACCGTCGCATCCCGTGAACTCGCCGATTCGGCATCCACTATCCCCGCGGCAGAAGAGACCAACGCATGATCGTTCGCAGCCTGACCGAGGTTGAAGACACCGACGCCGACATTAGGAGCGAGCACTGGCGCAGTAAGCGCATCATCCTCGCCAAGGAAGGCGCCGGATTCTCGGTTCACGAGACCACGCTCTACGCCGGCACCGAGAGCGAATTTTGGTACGCGAATCACATCGAGGCGGTATTTATCACTCAGGGCGAGGGTACCATCACCGACAAGGCCACTGGCGAGACCTACGAGCTCACGCCGGGCACGATCTACTTGCTGAACGATCACGACCAGCACATTGTGCGTCCGCGTACCGAGATCAAATGCGTTTGCGTGTTCAACCCGCCGGTGACCGGGCGCGAAGTACACGATGAGAACGGCGTGTATCCGCTGGTCACCGAGGCGTCCGCCAGTGCGTAGACGCGCCTGCGTAGTGCTTCATTTGATTATGCCCGCGGAACGAGTTTAGCGCGTGCGTTTGTTGCGTGCGGATTTGATGCTGGCTCTCACGTCGGGGGTTTTCATGAGATCTGCAGCTTCGAGGGCGCGTGTTTTATTTGCCGCGAAATTATATGCGATTCTTGGCGAGCCGTCAGCCGGTGAAGTCTGATTGCCACATTTCGTTGGGTTGCGCGCACTCAGTGTGATGCTCGAGAGCCGATGTCTAGGTTCCGTTCAGATCTTCGCTAGTTAGTGCGCGGTCTCCGAGACGTCTCTTCCTTTCGGGGTGAGTAGAAAGACCAGGACTGCGGCGAGCAGCATGATGCCGCCGCCAATGATCCCCGCGACCTGCATAGAGTCGGCGAACGCGACGCCCGCTGAAGTGAGGAGTTCGGGCATGGAGAGTTGCTGTGACACTGCTGCCGCGGCGCCAAGAGAGTCGAGTACTTCGGGAACGAGGCGTTTATCTGCTGTCGCGACTGACGTGAGTAACCCCGAGCCTGTGAGTTCAACACGATACAAGACGGAGGTGATACTACCGAGCACGGCTCTCGCACCGATCCACCTTGGCCAGTGGGGGAGCGGAAAGTGACGCAATCGCGCTCGCAATTGCAACAGGGAATAAGCGAACACCAGCCTGAACGGGGCTCGCTCCGCCAACAATCTGTATCCATTGTGCGAGCAGCAGCAATGCCGTAGCGATGGCGAAAGTGGACCCGAGCGCGGCAATGATGCCCGCGGAGAATGGCCGGTTTCGGAACAATCCTATGTCCAGGAGCGGTGCGCTGCTGCGCAGGCACCGGATAATGAACCAGGCGAGCAGGGCAAAACCGATGAACAGTGCTATTACGGCTTCGGGCACGAGAAGGCTTTCTTCTCCGCCGAATATTTTGATTGCCCACACTACGAGTGACATGCCATGAGAAGTGTTCGAGCAGCATGCCTCCGAAGAGAGGGCCGACTGCGGCGCCGAGCCCGGACACGGCAGCCCAGATGCTTAACGCGGTCGCGCGTTCCCGCGGGCTGGTGAAGATCACACGAATGAGGGACAGCGTCGTGGGCATGATCATTGCTCCACCGATGCCGAGAAGAGCACGAATCGTGATGACAGCTTCGGGTGTTTCAGTGATGAGCACGCCGAGCGAGGCAACCGCGAATATCGAGTACCCGAGCATCAGCATGCGTTTTCGGCCGAAGCAGTCGGCGATGGCAGCGAACGAAACAAGCAGCCCGGCTTGTATCAGTGAGTAGATGTCGATGATCCACAATTGCTGGGTTGAGGTGGGGCTGAGTCCCGCCGTCATTTGGGGGAGCGCAATGTTCAAAATCGTCATGTCCATATCACTGAAGACTGTGTACCGTGGCGTGCTCGGGTCGGTACAATCCGAGCATGCCACAAGCAAAAAAGCTCAATGCGCTCGTGTTCGCTAGTGTGCTGCTCGGCGCAGCCTGCTTGACTGCCTGCAACACCGAAGGCACCGACGGTGACGACGCAGATACGTCAGAAGTCACTGAAGAAGAAGCAGGCCCCGAAAATCTCGACGACACTGATTTTGGGAATCTCACCTGGCAGTTCCGTCCCGGTGGGAATGCGGCAGAACTGGAGCGAGTTGACTTGGTCGATGGCAAATCAACTGACGGGTCTGTGAACTATAAACTCGGTGAAGTCATCAGCACTGACCTCAACAGCGATGAGGTCGCTGACGCAGTGGTTCAGTTGACCCGGCTTGACGGCAATGCCGTTGATGACCAATGGTATATGTGGATCGCAACTGATGAGGGCCCGGCGCAATCGACCTACCCTGTTGCGAACGAGGCCAATTGCGGCACGGTCTTGCATTCGATCGAAGCGGCTGATGGCGGTGTGGAAATTCACGAAGCGCGTCGTTCCGTAGGAGATGAAAGGATCCCGTGCAGCGACTCGGGAACTGATGAACGCACTCGCACGGTCGCAGCCGTTGAAGCGAACAATTCAGGAGAGTGGTGGCCGGTGCAGATCGCCCCGATTGTTGGTTTTGGTGGGCTCTGCCCAATGACCACGCACCTCGAATCCTACCCAAATGAGAGCAAGCTCTATCCGGTTCCCGATACCGCAGTCGGCAATAGTATCTCAATTGACTCTCCCTCAGAAGTATTCGAAATTGAGTCGTGGGAAGCATACGGAGAATCATTGCCCGGCTGGACCCTTGCAGGGGTGCAAGAAGACGGCAACCAGGGGTGTGCGTGGGCGGAAACCCCATAGCTTACCAACTTCGGACGACGGCGCTACCTTGTGCGGCGGCCTGCCAGGAGGAAAACCTAAACGAGGGCGCTCTTTGACAGAGGTTTGGGTGCGTATTCACACAGCGTGCTCGGTTTCTAATTCGCCTGAAACAACGAGACTCTATTTTACGGTGTTTGAGATCTTGCCCTACTGCCTTACGCGAATAGATAGTTTGATAGCGTGGCAGCTCAACGATCGGTGGGATGAATTATGAATACGAGACCTTCAGTAGGGCGACAAATCGTTATAGGTATCGTCCTTCTTGCAGCAGTTACGCTTATCGCGACTCTTGGCTCAGTTGCGACGATTCCGAACACCGATGGCTGGTATACAACGGTAGAAAAGGTCCCGTGGGATCCGCCCAACGCAGTATTCGGGCCAGTCTGGTCGGTGCTGTACTTTCTAATCGCTGTTGCGGGTTGGTTAATCTGGCGGGCCGGGTTTCAAGAAGGCCGACGCAATGCTGCAAAGCGAGTGCTCACCGTTTACGTGATCCAGCTCGTCTTGAACGGATTGTGGACGCCTGCGTTCTTCGCAGGGTACCCACTCCTTGGAGAGCCTGCGTGGTGGATCGCACTCGCCATCATTCTTGCACTCATCGGGTCGGTCATCTGGCTCATCGTCTCGGCCGCACAGTGGTCACGAATCTCGGTCTGGATCATGGCGCTGTACCTGCTGTGGTTGGTGTTTGCGACCTCACTCAATATTGGAATCATCGTGCTCAACTGAGTGCTCGTGCAAACCCCGGCAATTTCCCAACTCACCACTGTTCAGATACTCACATCCACTGAACGTCTTTGAACGCCTCCAATCCGAATTGCTGCAGCTCACAGGCTGCGCCAAGCGCAACAGATACGCTAGATTTCATGACGCCCAGACTCCTATTTCGCACCTTTGCATTCGCCGAAGTCGTCACCTGGGCTGGCCTGATCACCGCGTTGATTTTGCGCGGAATAGGCGTCACAGATCGTGGGGTGCCAATCGCCGGAGGTGTGCACGGCTTCGTATTCTTGTGCTACTGCGTCACGACAGTGTTTGTATGGGTGAACCAAAAATGGCGTGTTGGCACCGGAATCTTGGGGCTCGCATGCTCGGTTATTCCGTTCGCGACGGTTCCCTTTGACCTTGGGGTTGATAAACGGGGAATGCTTGTCGGTGGCTGGAGGCTCGTGCCCGGAGGCGATGAACCTCACGGTTTTGTTGAGCATGTTCAGGCGTGGATCCTCCGTCACCTGCTGCTGTCAGTCGTCATACTGGTCGTGCTTGTGGCAGTAGTGTTCACCGTGCTGCTTTGGCTCGGCCCTCCAGTCGAACTCAGTTAGTCAGTCGCACTGTCGTGAGCGGGCGAGAAGGCCGACGAGTCCACAATGAGTTGTAACGCACTCACGCGGGCGTACTGCTAGGAATCAACGCCGGTGTGTGCGTCCCAGGATGATCTGCCGCGATGCCTCGAAGTGGGGTTGTTGTGAACATTGCTTGGCCCATGTGAACACGCTCATACCTTGCCCCCTCGACGACAATTGAGCGCTGTTATGCTGCCGAACTCTCTTCGTCATCCGTGTCATCGTCAAACACAAACACTTCCTGGACACCGTCAACGTCGTGCAATTTCGGCATCAAAATATCCAATGCCGGCTTCCCTTTAAACCGCACGTCGACTTCAACAAGGTTTGACTTCTCGCGTTTTGAAGTGCTGAGAATTAACGCTGAGAAACCAATCTCGGTCGCAACACTTAAGATGCGTCTGAGCACACCCTCGCCGTCAACGTACACGATACGCAAAACCCGTCGGGTATCGCGCGTGGGAAGTTTCACAATCAGGGGTCCGATGACCGTTAACGTGAGCAGATGCACGGCTGTAAGCCCGATCGCGAGCGATACCATGCCCGCACCGGCCGCCATCCCAACGGCCGCAGAAACCCAGATAGTGGCCGCTGTCGTGAGGCCGCGAACGATCGTGCGCTGCGTGAAGATCACGCCCGCGCCGAGGAAACCAATACCGGACACCACCTGCGCAGCAATCCGCGAAGGGTCAAGCACGACTTCTTCTCCGAGCACGGGTGCAAACCCGAATGCTGAGACGAGGGTAAACGCTGCCGAGCCGGTACCGACGAGCACGTGGGTGCGAAAACCTGCAGCCTTTTGACGAAACTGTCGTTCAAAGCCAATGAACGCGCATAACACGAAGGCAAGACCTAACAGGCCTAACTGCACGCCAGAATCAGACGTCCACCACTGCATTTTGCCAGTCTACGTGACGACAGTTGATGTCTCGAATATGCGTTATCGGTATTGCGCGCTGATCGGACATTCGAAGGGATCACGTGCAGCGAGACCGACACGGTTCAGGTACTCGATCACAATTGCGTACGAACGTAAGAGTGAGGTTTCGGTGTACGGAACATTGAGTTTCTCGCAGTGCTGCATCACAATTTTGCGTGCCTTCGAGAGATACGGGCGTGCCATGCTTGGGAACAAGTGATGCTCAACCTGGTAGTTCAGGCCACCCATCAGTGTGGTCGCCCACCAGCCGCCGCGAATATTTCGTGAGGTGCGCACCTGTTTGGTAAAGAAATCGATACGGGCATCGTGCGCAATGATCGGCATTCCTTTGTGGTTCGGGGCAAACGATGCACCCATATACACACCGAATACGGCAATCTGAAGTCCCGAGAACGCGAACGCCATGCCGAGCGGCAAGAAGTAAAAAATTGGTCCATAGAAGACCGCGAAGCGAACCAGGATGATCGATAGCTCGATCCACCGCCCCTTAACTTGCTGTTTGCTGAACAGATGCTTGAAACTGTGCATGTGCAAATTTAGGCCTTCAAGCGTGAGCAACGGGAAGAATAACCATCCCTGATATTTCGTGATTGCGCGCCGTAACCCACGAGCTTCCACTGCATCTTCTTCAACAAAGGAGATGGTGTCGACACCAATGTCAGGGTCCTTCCCAACACGGTTCGGATTACCGTGGTGTCTGGTGTGTTTAGAGTCCCACCAGGAATAGCTCATTCCGATAAGTCCCGCGAGTATGCGAGCCAAGCGGTCGTTTGCGGGACCGAGCGACAAAATCTGCCGGTGCGCAGCTTCGTGCGCGAGAAACGCGATCTGCGTAAAAATCAATCCAAATGCGAGTGCAATCAGGAGTTGAAACCAGCTATCACCTAAAAGAATGAACCCCGTGACCGCGCCAGCAAATGCGATAGCGATCGCAATGCCGATGCTCCAGTACGCCCAAGCAGCTCGTCTGAGTAAGCCAGCCTCGCGAACCAATTCGGATACCTGTCGGTACGCTTTGGCTACTGGTGGGAAGTCAGCAGCTTTCGCTCGAGTCGGTCGAATTGGTCCAAGTCCTTGAAGGATTTTTGTCTCCGTCGCTGTCGATGACATAATCGGCATCTTTGCTTTCTATTGCGCCGCATGCGGCTTCTGAGCTAAAAGGCAAATGCCGTTCGCTTCACCTAACCGTACCGAGACCACCATGCAGTGCGCTGTATATCAACGGCATATCAACTGTGTTTTAGAAAGATCGCTTCTGTTCGATGGGTGTCGGCGGCGGTTCTGCGCTGCATTCTTCGGAATACCGGTCTATTCGGACACGTGCACGGTCCCGTGCGCGCCACGTTCCGCATCCACCATGTAGTGAGATACGAACGGATAGTTTCCGGCTTCCGGGAAGGTTAATTCAGTAAACCCACCCTGTGCAGGCAGCAGAGCTAGTGCTTGTGACCCAGTGTCCGTTTCGCGGTCAATCAAGTAGCGGCCCTCGGACCAGACCGTGTCGAACTGCCCTCCGACGACATGGAAGCTCGATGGGCGTTCAATTCCTGCATCTAACACCCACAGCCGTACGCGTTCGCCGACCTTCGCGGTGAGCGGTTCATGATCGTATTGGTTCGCGTATCCGTTGAAGACGACCAGGTCAGGGTTTCGGTCGGAGACCTTCTCGACGTCGACCTCTCCGGCGTCGTGGTCGCCCAAGTAATATTCGCCCTGCACAAGCACGTAACTGTGATCGACTTCCGGTAAGTTTTCTGGCTCAATGACGACAGCCCCGTACATCCCGTTTGCAATGTGTGCGCTCATCGGCATCGTTGAACAGTGATACATCCAGATACCGGAGCGTGTGGCCGTAAACGTGTACTCGAGCTGTTCGCCGGGCTGAATCGTTCGCATCGGTTTGTCTGGGGCGAGTGCACCTGCATGAAAATCAATCGAATGCCCCATAGAAGCATCGTTCTTGAGTGTGACTTCAAAAGTGTCGCCGACTCTGCCGTGTAGCACGGGGCCCGGCGCGGTATCGTCGAAGGTCCACAGGGTTTGTGTCACCCCGGGGGCAACTTCCTGCACGGTGTCGCGGGCCGTCAACGTAACTTTGTGCGTCGTGGGCCCTGTAGATGCCGGGAGCGGATCAAGCCTCGCGTCGATCGGTGTAAACGTTTTACCGGGCTCACCCATAAGGTCTATCGCGTCGTCTGATGCTTCACGGTTGCCCGACATATGGTCGTGCTTGCTGGAACTGTCACCGGAGTTCGCTTCTGTTTTTGCCCCGCTTGCGACAATGCTCATCGTCATGCCCATTTGCTTGTGTCCAATAATTGAACACCACCCGTCAAGGTCACCAGTGATGACACCTACATCGATCGTTTCGGAATCACCCGGAGCTAGCCGCTTCCCACCGGTTCCGTTCTCGAACACGAGATCATGTGTTTGCTCCGGGTCCGTATTGGTGAGTTCAATAATCAATCGGGTGCCGACCGGCACGTTAATCTCACTGGGCGTAAAGCGCATATTTGCGGCTTCAACCTCCACAGTCTGCACCGGTGCATCTGCCGCACCCGTTGCTGAGTTCCCCCAGCCGAGACCCACAGGGTCGGCCGCTGCGGTCACGGCAACCGCCAGCATCACAGTGATGAATCCAGCCATGGCTTGCCCTGAACGCCGTCCAGGTTTCACCGAAGCGATCGGTTGACGCGGGACGTCTTGAGTCTGTCGTGCTCGACGTTGCGCACGCATGGCCTGCCACATCACCACAAGGAATGATGCCACGGCGATGAAATACAGCAGCGACGCCACCACTCGCATCACACTCGAAACCGGCAGTGCACACACGCCGAGAGCTAAGTTCGCGACGCAGACTCTGAGCATCCCGAGACGGTCAAACGCAATCGTCCCAACACGTACCGGGGTCGGCCCGCCGCCCAGCACCACCGGAATCAGATAGCTCAGGGCTCCAATCAACACCTGCGCAGCAAAACCGGCCACAAGATACGGCACTGCCTGCCGGAACAGGTCACTTAATGATTCATGCCCACTGCCAGTAATTGCCGCTGTAACCGCAGCAACCAGCAGCACCGCGGTAATGCCGATCCACCACACAAACGCAGCACCCACTGACAGTGCAGCAAAGCTCTCAGGCGCAGCGCGCCGAGCAGCACGCCACAGCGAGACACTAATCAGCAGGAGCCCCGCAAGATATGCGGCAAGTCCCAGCGCGACAACAGACATCAGCTCGAACACAAACCCAGCAGCTGCAGTCAATACGCCTGCAACTAATGCGGGCAGTGCGCGGACTGCCCCGGTTGTCGCATGGTCGTCTGCTTTCGTGCGCAAAATAGTTGGCCACAGTGTGACGAGCGTTCCTGCGACAGTGACGCCGATCCACCCAAAAACGTTAAGTACAGCGTGCGCGAGCACCAGATTCGAGGCATCGCCACGCGCAATGATAGCTCCGAGCACCGCGCCAACCGTTAATAACGCAGCGGATGCGATGTAGTAGTGCACGGTGCGGCCAAACCTGCCCGCAAGGCTCTTGCGTGATCTCAAGAAGATGGAAACCGCATGCCAGAGAACGGCAGTGACCAGAAGTGCCACTCCCGCGAGGGTTACCGCCCACACCTGGGTCGGAACGCCGAAACAGATGAGCACAGCACCCAGGTTTGACAGCGTCAGTCGAATATTTTGAGTGCGACGCTCTGCCACAGTTGCGCGAGTACGCAGCAGTGCATAGGAAAAGTACTGACTCCACACCAGTATCGCGTGCGTGATGGCACCTAGTAAAAGCAGGTGGATCATTAACCAGCGTGGGAACGGAATCTCACGGTGCACTGCAACGGCAATAACGGTCAGCACGAGCCAAATCGCGGTCGGCAGATCACGCATAGGCCAGAAGCCCCTGCGCGCGGGCGCGGCTTTGCCGGTGGGAGGAGCGTTTAGAAGACTCATTGCCTCGTCTCTCGTGTGTGAGGTGCGCGACTAGTAGCTGCGGCCGAAGTGCCAGGTTTCTTCGCGGGTGGTCCGAGAACGGCGCTTGTAACTGCAATGACGATGAATAAGAGCAGTGCGGCGATGCCGAGCACCCCGCCGAGCTGCCAGGCCCATGGGAGCGTGAACGCGTCACCCAGCCACAGTCGAACGATGAGCGCAACTTGCAGCAATGCTGCCGGGGCCCAGAAAGCGGGACGATAGGGGAGCGGAATGCGCAGCACCGCAGGAAGAATGGTCGTTGCGTGCGCCATGATCATCGAGAACGTATATCCCAAAAAGACGGCATGAATCACTGCATCATAGGCAGTTTGGGACTCGGGGGCACCAAACAGCAGCACAACTGCCGCGACCGTAAGCCAGAGATATCCCACCAGAATGCAGGCGGCCATGTATCGGATGACCCCGGTGGATTTGATCGTACGACGTGCAATATCGTGACGAATAAGCCACGCCACGAGCGACAGCAGCACGAGGCCAAGCAGCGCTGCGCCGGTGTCGCTGTGTACCACTCCGACGATGAGTGCGACGGTCATTGCCCAGGCATGCGCCAGCAGGACCGTACTTGAATTGGGACCCATTGTGATCCGAGCGAGTTCAACGCGTTCCGCAGCAATGGTCAGCACCAGAAAACCAATGAGCCACGGTACGACGTGTGAGAACTGAACGTCAGAAATCCAGATAATGCTGCCCGCAAGCGCGAGTGCCGCGCCCAAAAGCTGCGTTAATACCGTTGCGTCGTGTTGGCGGCGCCACAGTGGTACATACAGGAACATGAATGCGGCGCAGCCCACTGCCAGCCCAATTTTTGCGTACGAGATTGGAAGGGGGTCGACGATGAGTGCGAGCCCACTGACTCCAAGAAGTGCTGGCGCGAAATATCCGTACCAGCGTCCGAGCGCGGCTGCGCGCTCGAGTGACACGAGGGTCGCGACGGTGCCGAGTGTCAAGAGCATACCGTGCACTTCGGGCAGGCGTTTGAACGTGAGCGGGGCCGGCAGTCCTAAAAGCAGGAGCCCAGCATCGAGCCCCAAAAGGAGTGCGATCCCGCCTGGAATAAGCCAAGCGAGTCGGCCTGAAATCTGTTGTTTGCGATGACCAGTCGCCTGGTTGGCGCTCATGATGACGCCAGCAGGCGCAACACACACGCTCCCTGTTGTGCGAATGGGTCAAGCTGCGCAGTAAGGCGAGGGTCGCGGGACTGCGCAACGGCTTCGACCATACCTTCGTGTGCGGAACACACCAGGTCTGATCGGTGGGCGGCGGAGAGCAGCGGACACGTGTGTAAGAGACTGTGATCGTCGAGTTTCTCTGGTGCGAAACCTTGTTCGCGCATGACTTGATCGACAAGTGCGTCGGCTGATTCGGTGATAGCGCTCTCGCTCGTATCGTGGTCGCCCTCATCTTGATGCGGTGCGCGTGTGAGTTGTTCACCCCAGAGTTTCCCGGCATATCTTGCGGCAGCACGTGGGTTCTTGCTCTCAGCAGCAAGTGACTCAGTCATGGATACAGCGAGCGCCGCGTAGGGGTGGAGTGCTTCCGTCTGAGTAGCTCGCCACCGGTTCACCGGGCGACCTTGCCCACTGGGTTCACCCTGCTGGCGTCGCACATATCCATCTGCGAGTAGCCGTTGGAGATGTCCACGTACCGTGTTTTCATGAAGCTGGGTACGTACCGCGAGTTCTGCCACAGTGCTCGCGTTTTCACGTTCCAACTCGCGAAGGATCCGTTCCCGGCTCGGAGAGTGCAAACGGTCAGCGCCCGTTCGACGTGGTTGGGCGTGAGACGACGCCTCATTTTGCACAAGATTGTTTTCCACGGTACTAATTGTAATAAACTTATCGGTAACAGAAGAAATCCACTCTTGAGGAGGCCTGTGATTCATGGCGCACATTGATATTCACCGCTCACGTGACGAAGCGACTGAGCAACCGTCCAATGGCACCTGTGCGTGCGGTGGTCATGACGAATCATTGCCTGAGCTTGATGTTCAGACGATTCCGCACGCAATTCGGCACGCTGCAATCTTTGGTGCACTCGAGTCATTGCATGTGGGCGGGGGCATGATTATCTCGGCAACCCACAACCCACTGCCGCTGCTTGAACAACTCCGTTCACAGCATGCGGACAAATTCGAGACCGAATACCTTGACGAGGGACCTGAACGCTGGCGCCTGTTTATTCGGAGGAACGCGTGAGCGACCAAGCGCCGCAGCAACCGTTCGAACTCGTATCGAATGATCAGCAGGCCCTCATCGACGCAGTCCCCGTTTCCAACGATCGGTTTCAGATTAAACGGGTATTCCAAACGGATGGCTTCCGACTGATTCGACTTGCCTTCGCCCCGGGGCAGATTATGCGTGAGCATTCCACACCCACACCGCTGATCGTGCAGACACTAACGGGCCGTCTCATGTTTCGAATCGCAGGTGAAGAGCTCACGCTCGAACCCGGTGCCGTGCTCTATGTTGAGCCGAATGAAAAGCACGAACTTGAAGCGATCACTGATACACATGTGCTTCTGACACTCGGGGAAATTCCTAAAAACTAGTTACTACGAAAGTGTTTACGCATTGAACTGCCGGGCGAGCCGGCGTGCGGCGTCACGGCCGGCGCGGTTTGCGCCAACAGTTGACTGCGAAGGTCCAAAGCCGATCAGGTGAACGCGTGGATCGTCCGCGACCTGCGTGCCCCGCATCGCTATGCCACCTCGGCGGTTCCGCAGTCGCAATGGTGCCAGGTGAGCGAGGTCCGCTCGGTAGCCGGTCGCCCACAGAATCACATCGACTGCGGTAAAGCTTCCGTCTGCCTCTCGGACCCCGTTCGGTTCGAGCGCAGTGAACATTGGTCTGGCCTTCAGCACGCCGCGTTCTTTGGCCGCAACTGCGTAGGGTGTCCAAATCAGTCCCGTGTAGGAAACGACGCTTCGCTGTGGGTTGCCCTGTTCTGCTTCACTAGTAACTTTTCGAATTACTTCACGACCTTCGTTTTCTGCCCGGAATGCTCCATCCATAAACACCGGCTCGCGCCGGGTGTACCAGAGCACTTCGGTTGTGCGTGAGATCTCTTCGAGCAGTTGCACCGCAGAAATGCCGCCACCGACGATCGCAACCTTCTTCTGAGCGAACGCCTCACTCGAGACATAGTTGCGTGCGTGAAGCTGTTCTCCAGTAAACGAATTCGAGCCGTGGAAGTGAGGCAGAACCGGGTTATTCCAGGTCCCAGTAGCGTTAATGATGGCACTCGCCCGCCAGATACCGCTGTCAGTTGTCACTATAAAATCAGCAGTGCTCGAGGCGCTCGCATACCGTATCGATGAAACGCTAACGGGCCGAACAATCGGTAAGTGCATGTGGGCCTCAAACGCTGCAAAATATCGAGGGACCGCGGTATTGCTGGACTCTGCGGGGTCAATTTCAGGTTTTGGAAAATCTGGCAGATCAAAAATCCCGTTCACGGTTCGCATCGTGAGCGTATCCCACCGGTGCTGCCACGCTCCGCCAGGTTCGAGGTTTTTGTCAAGCACAACGAAGGTGGGGCCGAGGCTTGCAGTATCACGTGGCTTACGAAACCCCCGCTGCTGCAAATGGTACGCGGCAGACAACCCTGCTTGCCCCGCACCTATCACAACAACGGTCGCGAACTGCTCGTTAGTAGCAGAAATACCGGACGGATTGCACTGTTTGCCCATTTCGTTGAAACGCTATCGCTTCAACATCTTTTCAAGCACCGCGGCTTCACTGATATCAGCTGCTTTGGTTGCCGTGATCAGAGTGACCTTCGTGCTTGCGACAAGATCTTTCAACTTTTTGTAAGCCTCGGCTTGCTCACCAGACTTCAGCTCATTCTGATATTTTTTCTCAAACTCTTCGAATTTGTCTTCGTCATGTTGATACCACTTGCGCAATTCAGCGGACGGGGCAATGTCTTTGATCCACTCATCAATCTGAGCTTTCTCTTTACTCACCCCTCGCGGCCACAACCGGTCGACGAGCACCCGAGTGCCGTCCGACTTGACCGCGTCATCGTATGCGCGCTTGAGCGAAAGATTCTTTTTCGACATGGTGCCTCCCGATACTGAAATCACCGCGACACTCGCCAGTCAACCACACTCGACAGCTACACTGGAAGGGCAGTGCAACTCTGAGGGGGAGTGGTGCATATGGACCGTGAGTATATATTTCACCGTATTTCTGTCAGTCGATCTCGTGAAGGTTCTACACCGACTGAAGACTACCGCGACGTTATTCGACAGCATGCGGCGCTCGGTTGGAAATTCGAACAAATCGTGCAATTTGACACGCAACAACCACCTCACATTGATGTGGTTTTCTCTCGTGAAAGGAAAGCACAATGAAACATCCACTTCGGCTTCTACAATCATTTACCGTCTTTTGCGCGGGACTCTACGGACTGGTCGTGTTCGGTGGCAACCTGATGGATTACGACTCGAACTACCAATTTGTGCACCACGTGCTTTCGATGGACACCACATTTGAGGGGAATGCGCTCATGTGGCGCGCAATCGAAAGCCCAGTCATTCATCACATTGCCTACATCGGAATTATTGTGATGGAGGGCCTGTTTGCGTTCTGTGGCATCGTCGGCGGTATCAAACTCTTTGCACGACGAAACGCATCAGTCGCCGCATATAACAGTGCGCGAGCTTGGGGTTACGCTGCTTACGCACTCGGGTTTGTGATCTGGTTCTTAGGCTTCATTGTCGTCGGTGCTGAATGGTTCGCCATGTGGCAGTCAGACAGCTGGAACGGCAAAGAAACTGCGATGGCGATCATTACACTGTGGGCCGGTTGGGCAGTGCTTCTCGCAGTGAATGAGCCACAGGAAGTTGCGCATGCTGACGCGGTTACACACGCTGAACACGCAGCCGACCGTTAGGCCGCCGCGGGCTCAACAAGATGTCGGTCCCGGTTCACCGCTTTCAACGGTGCCCGGGCCATATCACGACTCAACAGCAGCATCGGAACACCTGCGATCACGATAATTGCGGTCGCGTACCAAGCGGGTGCAAGCGCCGAGCCAGTGACTTGGATGAGCCAGGTGCCGACGAGCGGTGACAGTCCACCGAAAAGAACGGTCGCAACGTTGTAGCCGATAGCCA
Source organism: Canibacter sp. (assembly GCA_052085365.1). Taxonomy (GTDB): domain Bacteria; phylum Actinomycetota; class Actinomycetes; order Actinomycetales; family Microbacteriaceae; genus Canibacter. The sequence goes on from JBQDFP010000022.1 coordinate 17,423, forward strand.
TGCCTGAGAACCTGCCAACTGCGGTGAACTGTTCGGGCACGGCCGATGCTGCGATCGCGCTCCATCCTGCTGCCGGCGCAGCCAACACTGCCACCCCGATCATCATGGAGGCGCCGGACCCACCACTCAACATCATGTATGCCGGCACGGTGCCGAACAAGATGACGAGCGCGAGCACCAAGAACATGGGGCGGCGGCCAAACCGATCGGACGCGAGGCCAAGAAACGGGGTTACTGCGATCGCCACAACTGCCGCGACGGTTCCAAACCACAAGGATGCGGATGTCGGGACCTGCGAGGTATTCTCAAGATACGTTGGCACGTTCGTGATGTTCAGGAAATATGAGACCGAACCCACGGATGAAATCAGAAACGCGACGAGCACGGCTTTCGGCTGTTGTGCGAGCACGGTGATCAGGGGTGAGCGCTCTTGATTGACTTTGGTTTCTTTCACCTCGTTGAACGTTTCGGTTTCGTCCATAAACCGGCGAAGCGGAATCATCAAGAGTGCTAAGGCAGCGCCGAAAAGAAACAGTACCCGCCAGCCCCAGCTGTCCATCTGCTCGGAGCTCAGCGTTGTCGACAGCAGGAATCCACCGCCGACTGCGAGCAACGAACCGAGTTCTGAATTTGCTGCGGCCCAGCTTGCTGCCAACCCTCGCCGCCCGTCGCGTGCTGACTCCACCAGATAAACCATGATTCCGGTGTATTCTGCCCCGACTGCGAACCCGGCGAGGCAGCGCAGCACCAACATGAGGATGCCGGCCCAGATGCCCCACGTCTCTGCGCCTGGCAAGACTGCGATTGCGAAAAGTGCGATCGCCATGAGGCCCGCAGAGATGATGAGTGACGCTTTTCGCCCGATCCTATCTCCAAGGTGCCCAAAGACCATGGCACCCACGGGGCGGAACACGAACCCGGCTGCTCCGATTCCGAGCGTCAGCAGCAGCGAGTTGTCGTTGCCTAAGAAAAACACATTGGTCAGACTCGTGGCGACATAGAAAAAGATCGAAAAGTCATACCATTCGACAACGGTGCCAAATGCGGCAACGAGCATTGAACTGCGTCGTCGCTTGGCAGCATGCGATGACTCAGACGCGGAATGTGGGGCGCTGGCAGCGGATTGGACCATGTGCAGAGATTGACTAGTGGTTTCTGAGCGCGTGGATCAGATCATCGCGGTTCATTTTGGAACGCCCAGAAATTTCAAGCTCTTGTGCACGCCGGTACAGCTCATCTTTTGTCCAGTCATCATAGCTTCCAGACTTGCCGCCTGTGCGTCCGACTTTCGAACGTGATGAAGCGGCTGCTGCGTTTGCAATTCTTGCAGATTTTTCTTTACTGTTGCCGTCTTTGCGGAGTTCTTCGTACAGTTCAGGATCTTTAATTGAGGGATCTTCAGTTTGTTTTGGCACGTCATTCCTTTCTTCTGTGACTGCGAGTGCAGTCACTTGTGATCGGCTATGTAAGACGTTGTATTTATCTATAAGCGAATCAGGAACGAGGGCAAGCAATGGGCGTATCAGACGGTATCGAAAATCTGACACGATCACGGTTTTCCCCGCAGCCAACCCGCGCAAAGCATCCCGCACAATTCGGCTGGGTTTAGCCCAAGCAAACCACGGGACCCCCGTGCTCGCAAGTGCCATTCGCTGGTGAAACTCTGTGCGCACAAAGCCGGGACACAGCGCACTCGCGACGATTCCCCGTGCTCGGTACTGGGCATTGATCGATCGGGCAAGCATTATTGTGTGTGACTTTGCTGCGGCGTAGGTCCCGCTGGGTAAAAATCCTGCCAGGCTTGCCACATTGAGAATCCACCCCCGCTGTCGTTCAAGCATGACCGGCAAGACGGAATGACTGAGCGCAAGCGGCGCCCAAGCAAGCACATCGAACAGTTGCCGTTCGGCGGTCAGCGAGGAACGGTCGAGCGGCTCCTTCAAGCCAAATCCGGCGTTATTGATGAGCAAGTCAATGGGCGTGTTGCGGTCTGAGAGTCGTTCACGAACCACGTCGATACCAGCGTCGGTTGCGAGGTCCGCCGAAATTATTTCAATGGTCAGATCGGGTTGTTGTGACTCGAGATCGCTTTTCAGTCTTTCGAGTCGCGCGGTGTTTCGAGCCACCAGCACCAGATCAACTGATTGTCGTCCCAGACGGGTCGCGAACGCGTGACCGAGGCCTGCTGAAGCCCCCGTAATGAGGGCTCGCTCGGGAGTAAATTCTGTGGAACGCTGGAGCAACGTGGTCACGGTGGCCTTCTCTACGACTGTTGTGTGGACTGCGTGTTCGTGAACGCTGCGGCCACAAGCGGAAACACATGATCTGCGTTCAGCGGTGCCGTGGTCGGACTGGTGTACACCTCAGGGTCAGTCGCTGATACCCAAAGCCGTTCGGCAATTTCGGCACGCGGTTGCACGTCGAAATCGTCCTCGAACGGGGGATAGGTGAACACGTGCGCCACAAGCGAGGTGTTCGCCTCATTTGCTGCAGCAGTATCAAAACGGTTTAAGAGTTGGAGTCTGTGCGGATCAAGCTTCACGCCGAGCTCTTCGTCGATTTCTCTGACCGCCGTCTGTGCTGGGGTTTCACCCGGTTCGGGTTTGCCTCCCGGAAGCATGAACATGCGTGTGCCGGCTTTACGTACTGTGAGCACTGTTCCGTTTGGGCGCGAAAGAACAACGGCACTGACGGTGATCGTGTTTTTTGCAGCCACTCCGCCATTATGTCACGCGAGTTTTATGTGAATTTATGGCGAATAGTTGCAAAAAATTGCTTAGATCCCGGTAGCCTTGTTGAAGTTCTTATACAACTATCAAGGAGAAACATGTCAACCCCTACCCCTGACAACGCACCTCAGCCGCCGCAGAACGGCGACGAGACTCCGGCTGGCGCGCCAGGGAACCCGGCTGGCGTTCCTGAATCAGATAACGTGGCCCCTCCCGCGGCTCCACAGTACCAGGCTCCTGCCGCGCAGGCAGCTCCCGGGTATGCTCCGCAGTACGGCCAGCCGCAGCCGCCGAAGGGCCTCGCCATTGCGTCGCTCGTGCTCGGTATTGTCAGCATCGTCTTATGCCTGCTCTGGTACGTGTCGATCCCCGCTGGCATCGTCGGTGTCATTCTCGGTTTCGTTGCGAAGGCACGTCAGCAGCCGAAGAACCTGTGGCTCTGGGGCATCATCCTCGGCTTTGTTGGCATCGTCCTCTCGATTGTTGTGGTCGTCATTGCCACAATTATCCTGACCTCGATGATCAACGAATACGGCACACAGTACTAAGCCACCGTGGTCAGTGGACTCGCTGACGACACTTGAAACAGGCGCCTACCCGCATGCGGGTAGGCGCCTGTTTCGTATAACCCACATATTGCCACACTGCTAATCGACCCGATCGGCGAGAATCGCAACGTGCTTCCCACCCACCCGGGTCATGATCAGCACCGCGTTTTCAGAACCTCGAAGCTGTAACCGGTTCCGTAGCTGGGCTGGATCCACCCGCGACCCTCGTTTCTTAATCTCAAGCCGACCAATGTTGCGCGCACGAAGAGCTTTCTTGAGGTCCTTTTCACGAGCCGGTAGCACCTCGCGCACGCGGAATGTTCGGGCAAAGGGTGTCGGGTAATACGCATCCGCACTCATGTATGCGATCTGCTCATGCAGCATTCCTGCGTTCAACTGCCGGGCGAGTGAGCCGAGCAGACGGGCACGAATGAGTGCGCCGTCGGGTTCATAGAGGTATTCACCCAGCTCTCTGGTGTCAGCATCACTAGTGTCTTGGGCAGCAGCAAGCTCAAATCGTTCACCTTTGTGAAAAACTACGGCAGAACGCGCAACAGTGTTTCGTGCTGCATCGCCAAACCACAGCGCCATTTCAACCACACTGCCGTCAACTGATATCCATTGCGCTTCCGCGGCTTCCGGTAATTCTTCACGTGGAAACCCTGGCCCGAGTTTGACCCCACCCGAATAACGTTCGAGCGTGGTGAAGACAAACGTCAGGGACGGAGAATATTCATTGCTGAACACTCTGCGTGTGTTCGTGTGCCCTGAGGTTCGTCGCGCAGGGTCGAGAAACACGCCTGCAGTTTCAATAGGAACTCGTTCAGCGTCACCGGTCACCACTCTGAGATGCCCTGCAGCGCTACGACCGACACTCAGATTATGCTCGGCAAACGTTGCGGTCAACGGATCAATCTCTACCGCTGTCGTGTCGATTCCAGCTCGCGCAAATGCGAGCGACTCTGCTCCGAGCCCCGAACCCAAATCGGTTACAGACTGCAGCCCGGCTGCCGAGAGTCGACGGGCATGCTCGGCGGCGACCTCTGCACGAGACGCTTGTTCGAGACCAGCCTGAGTGAACAGCATCTGCATGGCAGCAGCACCAAACTTACTGACCGCCTTCGAGCGCAATTGATGCTGTGTGAGCAACGCTGCCACGCGCGCCGGGTCGTCAATTTCGCGCCGCAACATGGAATTCGCCTGGGCATCGTTCGCGCCCTCAGCGAACAACCCAGCGACTCGATCGAGCGTGGCAAGCCCGGCGTCTGTCGCTAACCAAAACCACGCATCGGCGGGAGCGCTTGAGATCATTGGGGCCTCGCAGGGTAGGTAAAGAAGGTTCCTCACCAGAATATGTGTTCCGCGGCTCCTGTTCGCCTGAAGAATGACTGAGGGTCATTGGCACTCGTCTTGCATGAGTGCCAATTTTCGCCGTAGACTTGCATTAGCACTCTCCACGTGAGGCTGCTAAACACACTGTCTTCACGTCATACGAAACACTTCAAAGAAAAGAGGTCAATCGTGTCGGTTCAGATTAAGCCGCTCGAAGATCGCATCGTCATCCAGCAGGTCGAGGCCGAGCAGACGACCGCATCAGGTCTGGTTATTCCTGACAGCGCAAAGGAAAAGCCCCAGGAGGGCGAAGTCGTTGCAGTTGGGCCGGGTCGCATCGACGACAACGGCAACCGTGTTCCGCTGGACATTGCAACTGGCGACCGCGTGATCTACTCCAAGTACGGCGGCACCGAAGTAAAGTACGGCGCTGACGAATACCTCGTGCTTTCAGCACGCGACGTACTCGCAGTCGTCGTTCACTAAGCGAACGCTCGAAGTTTCTCGTGCCACACCGGCACGGAAAGTTCATAAGGACGGTCTCACCTGTGAGACCGTCCTTTTTTATTCACTGCTGAATTGGCGGCAGCTACCTCCGCGCCAATACAGTGAATAGCGTGCGTCATAAATCAGGATTTTTCTACGGGTTTTTTGCCTACCTCACCTGGGGCGCTTTCCCGTTCTATTTCGGACTCCTCGCGCAGGTAGATGCGTTTGAAGTCATTCCTTGGCGCGTGGCAACCTGTGCGCTGTTCTGTGTAATCGCGATCACAGTTACCGGCAGTTGGCGTCCCATCATGACCGTGATGAAAACCCCAAAACTTTTGGGACTGTTTTTCCTATCAGGGGTCCTGCTCTACGCAAACTGGCAGATCTTCGTCTACGGCGTCCTCACAGACCGAGTCCTCGAAACCTCGCTCGGATATTTCATCACCCCACTCATCACCATTTTGATGGGGGTCGTTTTCTGGAAAGAAAAACTGCGATTGTGGCAGTGGGTTGCCGTTATCGTCGCCGGAATTGGTGTCGTGGTGAGTGCGATTGCATACGGGCAATTCCCGACAATCGCCCTGGGGGTTGGCTTCTCGTTTGGACTCTACGGAGCGGTCAGAAAACTTGCTACCGTCGACGTGGGTGCGCTTGAAGGACTCACTATCGAAAGCATTGCGGTTCTGCCCGTCACGATTGCACAGTTCATACTCGTTGCAACGATCGGCGGAGGTATTACCGGTCTCGACTTTGGTGGCGGGGTCATCACTCTTCTGCTTGCCAGTGGCGCAGTTACTGCGATTCCATTACTGCTTTTTGGTGCAGCAAACCGGAGACTGCCGCTGTCGTATCTCGGCTTCTTGCAGTTCCTGACACCAATTTTGAGTTTCATTTACGGTTGGCTCATCGCGCACGAGCCGATGAACATGATCCGCTGGTTTGGGTTCTTTGCAGTCTGGGTCGCGGTGCTTGTGCTCATTGGCGATATGATCTCGACAATTTCTCGACACCAGCGTAAGCACGAACCGTTCAGCGACGTTGATATTCCGGTCACCGGAGAAATCGGCATCGTCCCCACTGCTGATAGCCCCGCGGAATATAAAGAGTGAGCAGAGCATTACACTAGGTAACAACCTTTCTATATTCCCTCTGCAGAAGCTGGCGCACCGGGAAAAATTCGTAATGAATCGGGAGAAATATGGAACAGCGCGACCCGTTTGCACTCACCGGACTTACCTATGACGATGTGTTGCTCCTGCCCGGGCACACCAATGTGATTCCGAGTGAAGCAGACACCTCAACTCAACTCACACGTCGTATCAAAATCGGTGTCCCAATAATTTCAGCGGCAATGGACACTGTCACTGAGACGCGTATGGCGGTTGCGCTCGCTCGAAATGGTGGCCTCGGTATTCTGCACCGTAACCTGTCCATCGAAGATCAAGCCACGATGGCGGATCGCGTGAAGCGCAGCGAGTCGGGCATGATCACCAACCCGGTCACCACCTCAATTGACACGACAGTTGCTGAAGTGGATCGGATTTGCGGGGAATACCGTGTGAGCGGCCTTCCCGTTGTCGACGCACAAGGCGTTCTGCTGGGTATTATCACCAACCGCGACATGCGCTTCATCAGTGAAGAAGAACGCAAAACGATGCTCGTGCGTGACGCGATGACTCCGATGCCCCTGGTCACCGCGCCCACCGGAATTTCGCGCGAGGGCGCGCAGGAACTTTTCCAGAAACATCGCATCGAAAAGCTTCCCCTGATCGGTGACGACGGAAAGCTCACCGGACTGATCACAGTAAAAGATTTCGACAAAGTGGAGCAGTATCCCAACGCCACCAAGGACTCCGAAGGGCGCCTAAGGGTAGGCGCCGCAATGGGCTTCTTCGGCGATGCCTGGGAGCGTGCCGGTGCTCTGCTTGAATCTGGGGTGGACCTACTCGTTGTTGACACAGCAAACGGTGACAGCGAAGGTGTGCTCGGCCTGATTCGACGCCTCAAAGGCGACCCGGCATTTAAAAACGTTGACATCATTGGTGGAAACGTGGCGACGCGGCGCGGAGCCCAGGCTCTCATCGACGCAGGCGCAGACGCCGTGAAAGTTGGTGTCGGTCCGGGGTCGATCTGCACCACCCGAGTGATCGCAGGCGTTGGCGTACCGCAGGTCACTGCAATCTACGAGGCAGCAAAAGCCGCAACCCCTGCCGGCGTTCCCGTTATTGCGGATGGCGGCCTGCAGTTCTCGGGCGACATTGCGAAAGCTCTCGTTGCTGGCGCCAGCTCGGTTATGGTCGGCTCCCTGCTTGCAGGCACGGACGAAAGTCCAGGCGACCTGGTCTTCGTTGGCGGCAAACAGTACAAAGGCTACCGCGGTATGGGCTCGCTCGGGGCAATGCAAACCCGTGGAGAGCGCACGTCATATTCGAAGGACCGCTACTTCCAGGCGGATGTCCCCAGCGACGAAAAACTGATACCTGAGGGTATTGAAGGTCAGGTGCCATACCGCGGCCCAGTTGGTGCAATGATCCACCAACTTACCGGCGGTCTTCGTCAGTCTATGTTCTACGTGGGCGCACGCACCATTCCTGAGTTGAAGGACCGGGGCGAATTTGTGCGCATCACCGCAGCCGGGCTCAAAGAGTCACACCCGCACGATATCCAGATGGTTGTTGAAGCGCCCAACTACCGCAAGTAACCACATACCTTCTGTGGACTCTGGAAGGCCAAGCACAGCTTCCCGGAGTCCACAGTAATCTCAGGTCAACATCACGCGAAGACGGTAGACTGAACACGTGACTCTAGAGATTGAAATTGGACGTGCCAAACGCGCTCGCCGCGTGTATTCCTTCGATGAGATCGGTATTGTGCCCACCCGTCGCACACGTGACCCAGAGCTCGTCTCCACGAACTGGTCAATCGACGCGTTCCAATTCGACATTCCCGTACTTGGCGCTCCCATGGACTCGGTCATGTCGCCTGCAACGGCGATTGAGCTCGGTAAGCTCGGCGGCCTGGGTGTGCTCAACCTTGAAGGTTTGTGGACCCGATATGAGGACCCAGAGAAACTATTTGCTGAACTGGGCAACTATGATGACTCTCGCGAAGCGCTCGCGCGCATGCGCGAAATGTACGCAGCACCAATCCAGAGCGAGCTCATCCAACGACGCATTCAAGAAATGCGCGAGGCCGGTGTCACCGTTGCGGGTTCACTCTCGCCTCACCGTACTGTAGAGCACTATGAAACAGTGGTGAACGCAGGCGTCGACCTGTTCGTGATCCGAGGGAACACGGTGTCGGCTGAACATGTTTCAGTTGAAGATCGCGAACCACTCAACCTCAAACAGTTCATTTACGAACTCGATGTTCCGGTTATTGTCGGTGGCGCTGCCACGTACCAATCTGCGCTCCACCTCATGCGTACCGGTGCCGCAGGTGTGCTGGTCGGATTTGGTGGGGGAGCCTCCTCAACGACCCGATCCACATTTGGTATCCGCGCACCAATGGCTTCAGCCGTAGCTGACATTGCCGGCGCACGTCGCGACTACCTCGACGAATCAGGTGGTCGCTATGTGCACGTCATCGCCGACGGTGGACTCGGCACTTCAGGGGACATTATTAAAGCCATTGCCTGCGGGGCTGATGCCGTTATGCTTGGCTCGCTCTTAGCACGAGCCGAAGAGTCGCCCGGAAAAGGTTGGCACTGGGGACAAGAAGCACACCATGAAGAGCTGCCCAGCGGTCATCGCGTGAACGTCGGCACCACTGCGACACTGGAAAAAATTATCAGCGGCCCAGCAGACATCGCCAACGGCACCGAAAACTTGATGGGTGCCCTGCGCCGCGCAATGGCAACAACTGGATACTCAGACGTGAAAGAGTTCCAGCGCATCGACGTTGTGCAAGCCAACAGGTAGATGCAGCGCGGAGACCATGCACCGTCGCCGCGAACACAACACAGTACATTGGAGCAGTCACACGTGAGTGAGCACGAGATGGCGCGAAGCACCGGCAAACTGGGGGCGCAGGAGCGCGCAGCCGCAATCGCCACGCTGAAAGACCCCAACCATGAACTCGATATTCTCGTTATTGGTGGGGGCATCACTGGCACCGGAGCCGCACTCGACGCTGTCACTCGCGGACTTTCAACCGGTCTCATCGAATCGCGAGACTGGGCATCCGGAACCTCCAGCAGGTCATCAAAACTTATTCATGGCGGTATCCGTTACCTTGAGCAGTTAAATTTCTCGCTCGTGCGTGAAGCGCTGCTCGAACGCGGCCTGCTCCTACAAACTATTGCTCCTCACCTGGTCCATCCGGTCCGTTTTCTCTACCCGGTCACAAAACCTCTTTTCGAACGGCTCTATGTGGGCGCCGGCATGCTGCTGTACGACCTGTTCTCATACACCGGTAAAATTCGTCCAGGAGTGCCACCTCATAAACACCTCTCCAAGAGAAAACTGCGCAAAGTTGCTCCCGGGCTGAAAGCAAACGCGTTTCGAGGTGGCCTCAGTTATTCTGACGCTCAAGTCGACGATGCACGCTACGTTGCGATGCTTGCACGAACCTCCGCATCGTATGGTGCCCATGCGGCGAGCCGTGTGCGCGCAGAAGGTTTCGTGAAAGTCGGTGAACGGGTCGTCGGTGTAAAAGTACGCGACCTTGAAACCGGCGAAACCTTCGAAGTTCGCGCTAAGCAAGTTGTGAATGCAACCGGAGTATGGACCAACGATGTTCAGGCGATGGTAGGTGAACGCGGTAAGTTCACAGTCCGTGCTTCCAAGGGAATTCACCTCGTCGTGCCGCGCGACCGATTCCGGTCCGATATTGGCCTCCTGCTTCGTACCGCAAAGAGCGTGCTGTTCGTGATTCCCTGGGGCCGTCACTGGTTGATTGGCACGACCGACACCGACTGGGAACTCGATAAGGCGCACCCCGCTGCGACACGTTCAGATATTCAATACCTGTTGAGCAACGTCAATAAAGTATTGGCCACCCCATTAACGCCAGACGATGTTGAAGGCGTCTACGCGGGGCTTCGGCCACTGCTGGCAGGCGAAAGCGATCAAACTTCGAAGCTCTCTCGCGAACACATCGTCACGCACGCAGTCCCCGGACTCGTTATGGTTGCTGGCGGCAAGTTCACCACTTACCGTGTTATGGCGAAAGACGCGATCGACGAAGCCGCCGCTGCAATCGGCGGAGGTATTCCAGAGTCGATTACCGAGTCTGTCCCGTTGCTTGGCGCTGAAGGCTATCTCGCCGCATTCAACAAACGCAAACGCATAGCGCGAGCCTTCGACCTGCACACAGCACGAATCGAACATCTGCTTGGCAGGTACGGGTCACTCACTGATGAAATACTCGACCTGATTAAAGATCGGCCAGACCTGGCAGATCCGCTCCCAGGTGCTGACGACTTTATTGGCGCCGAAGTCGTCTACGCGGCAACACACGAGGGTGCTATGCACCTGGACGACGTGCTTGCTCGACGCACCAGAATTTCTATTGAAGCGTGGGACCGTGGAGTCTCAGCCGCCCCGATCGCCGCACAACTGATGGCCGAAGTACTTGAGTGGGACGATGACCGTACCCGGTTAGAAACCGAACGGTACCTCGCCCGAGTGGAAGCAGAAATCGCCAGCCAAGAAGAACTCACCGATGAAGACGCCGATCGAGTACGTCTGAGCGCCCCAGACCACGACGACTCGAAATGACGGGGGAACCGAAAATCACTACTCCCGCTCCAGCGCGACCGAAATACGTAGGCAAACCGACCCACCTCCAGGTTATGGTTCGCCCCAAATGGATCCTCGTATTGCTTTTCTCGCTCGCAGTCGCAGCCGTCTTTGCAAGCCTCGCACAGTGGCAAATGAGCCACGCAGTGCGTCTAGACAATGATCTCGGGTTCGACACTGAGGTCGCTGTGCCCGTGTCTGAAATAGACGGCGAGGGACAAGCCGTGAGTGATACTCATGCTGGACGTATTGTCTCGGTCACCGGCACATTCGACCTTGAAGATTTCATGGTCGTCGGCAACCGAATGAACCAAAATGAAAACGGATATTGGGTTGTCGGGCATCTCGTGACGAACGAACCCGCAGATCAGACCGCTGACGGTGAACCCGGCAATTATGCGGTTGCGATCGGTTGGTCAGCTACCAAAGACGGTGCAGTGGCTGCCGCTCACACCGCAGCGCAAGAAGATAGCTTTAGTGAACCCCGAGAAATCACTGGCCGCTTCACACCGACTGAAGCGCCAGAGGCGCCGGACGCGACCGGTGACCAGCAAGCACTGAACACGATGGTTCCGGGACAGCTCGTCAACCTCTGGCAAGAACCGGTTGAAGGTTGGACGTCCGCAGGTTTTCTCGTTGATCACACCCCCGACGAAATCCTGCAAACACTCGATTTGCAGGCGATCGACTCGTACCCGCCTGTACCTCGAGAAAAAATCAGCTGGCTTAACCTGTTCTACGCGATCGAATGGGTGGTCTTTGCCGGCTTCGCAGTGTATTTCTGGGTTCGTCTGACGCGCGACGCGTGGGAAAAAGAACACGAACTTCGGCTGCAAACTCAGGAAGAACAAGAAGCTCAGCAGCGTCAACTACCGCACGAGCCTGAGGCTGTGCACGTATACAAGGATGGTGACCATGGTTCTGAAACCCAGGCCTGAAACATTCCCAAAGATTCGACGGAATCTTAAACTCTTCACAATCGCCTCAATCATCACCGGCATCATGCTGTTTGGGCTCTATGTGGTGGCCGGGATTCGCTGGGGAATGAACTCAGATATTTGGCTCTTCACTGAAAACGGGATCGCACAGCTCGTGCAGCTGCCGCCTGAAGGAATTGAACTCGATTTCACCCCGGAAAACGGCTTCAATTTCACGGTGATCTTTTTGATCGTTCACGGCTGGTTTTATGTGGTGTACTTGCTTGCCGCATTTGCGCTCTGGAGCCCCATGCGGTGGCCATTCTGGCGATTTCTCGTCATCGCAATCGCAGGTACACTCATTATTGTTTCGTTCATTGTGGAATGGTGGGTTGTTCGGGACGTGAAACGAACACTCAGCGAAGCTGAATCTGCTGGCACAGAGTCCGCTCCACGCCAAGCCTCCACCACCGAATAAAACACTCAACGTTCTTATTGCACTGATTGCGAAAGGCAATACATGTCAGACCAAATCCCTGAAGCGCCTCGCCCGGTGCTCGTCGTTGACTTTGGAGCGCAGTATGCGCAACTCATTGCGCGTCGTGTGCGTGAAGCGGGCGTCTACTCAGAACTCGTGCCCCACACTATTACCGCGGACGAAGTGCGTGAGAAAAACCCGATCGGAATCGTGCTCTCGGGCGGTCCCGCGTCAGTTTATGTTGACGGCGCGCCAGCGTTTGATGACTCGATCTTCGACATGGGTATCCCGGTGCTCGGCATTTGCTACGGATTCCAGGTAATGGCTCGTGCGCTCGGCGGCGTGGTAGCGAATACGGGTGATCGCGAATACGGTGCAACGAGCGTAGACGTGGTCAGCGACGGCGGAACGATCTTGAACGGCCAGCCCGAACAGCAGAATGTGTGGATGAGCCACGGGGATGCAGTTCAAGAAGCCCCCGAAGGTTTCGAAGTGCTCGCAAAAACGACTGTGACTCCTGTTGCCGCATTCGGTAGCCGCGAAAAACGTCTCTACGGAGTGCAGTGGCATCCTGAAGTGAAGCATTCCGATTATGGTCAGCACACGCTCGAAAACTTCCTGCACCATGTGGTTGAAGTTCCATCTGACTGGAACCCGAGCAACGTGATCGACGACCAGGTTGCCCGCATTCGTGCGCAGGTCGGGGGTTCGAAAGTGCTGTGTGGTCTCTCCGGCGGCGTCGACTCGGCAGTGGCTGCGGCGCTCGTGCAAAAAGCAATCGGTGATCAGCTGATTTGTGTATTTGTGGATCACGGTCTTCTCCGTCAAGATGAGCGCCGTCAAGTCGAAGAAGATTTTGTTGCGTCGACCGGTGTGCGGCTGGTGACCGTCGACGCACGAGAAACGTTCTTGCGCGAACTTGCCGGGGTGACTGACCCCGAAACCAAACGTAAAATTATCGGTCGTGAATTTATTCGTACCTTTGAAAAAGCGGAAGCTGACCTGATTGCTGAAGCGCAAGAAGGTGGCGAACAAATCAAATTCCTTGTCCAAGGTACGTTGTACCCGGATGTTGTTGAATCCGGTGGCGGCTCAGGCACCGCAAACATTAAGAGCCACCACAACGTGGGTGGTCTTCCAGAAGACATGCATTTTGAACTGGTTGAACCGCTGCGCACCCTCTTTAAAGACGAGGTCCGCGCGGTAGGCCGTGAACTGGGTCTGCCTGCGGCAATCGTCGAACGTCAACCGTTCCCGGGTCCCGGTCTTGGTATTCGCATTATTGGCGAAGTGACCGAAGACCGTCTTGAAATTCTTCGCCATGCTGATGCGATTGTGCGCGAAGAGCTCACCGCAGCTGGGCTTGACGCCGAAATTTGGCAGTGCCCTGTGGTGTTGCTCGCCGATGTGCGCTCAGTTGGGGTGCAAGGCGATGGTCGCACCTACGGGCACCCGATAGTGCTTCGCCCTGTCTCGAGTGAAGATGCGATGACCGCGGACTGGACTCGAGTGCCCTACGAAGTGCTTGCACGAATCTCCAATCGCATCACGAATCAGGTCCCAAATGTTAACCGTGTCGTGCTGGACGTGACTTCGAAGCCACCCGGAACTATCGAATGGGAATAGCCCGGTAGGCGCCGCAGTCGCGACTGTCGATAGAACGCTCGTGGCTGATCCACCCACTCATGTTGGGTACTGGATCAGTTACGGGCGTTCTTTTTTATATATTTCACTGGTCGTTCCTGACTGTTCATAAGGAAGAAACCTCGCGTCTGTGCAGGTTTACCCCGGCTCCACTCGGGCGTTACTACGCCTCAATAGTGTGTGGGGGTATCTGTCACACCAAGGGGAGAACCTGTGCACAAGCGCCCAAATCAATATCGAAACAGTCAACCGGTTGAGACCAACGCGAGCGGATCTCGTTTAAGAAGATTCTCGAACATCACACTTGCAGGCCTCATCATCTCAGCAGTTGCAGGGTCAGGCCTCGCTGTGCCAACCCCGGCAGAGGCTGCGCCAGCCGAAGACCAGCAACAGCGAGCACAGTTGCTTGGGTTCGAACACTACACCGGTGAAATCCACTCGCACACAAACATCAGTGACGGTCAAGGAACCATTGACGAAGCGTACCAACACGTTCGTGACAACACCGATGTGGACTTCTTTGGGCTCGCCGATCACGATGTGATGATCGACAGAAGAAACGGTGACGACTACGTGACGGACTGGAACGACGCAGAGTCTGACGAATGGCGTTTCATCCACGAAAAGTCGGCCGCATTTAACGATTCACAAGACAAGCTCATCACCGTCCCTTCTATTGAACAGACCTGGTACGACGGCACCGGTCACATCAACACCTACAATGCCCCCTGGAAAGTGACCGCTCGCGCAGGCACTTCAGGCAGTGTCGATGGATTCGGAAATTCATTCGGAACTGGCGACCTTAAGTACGACATGTATACCTATCTCGCACGCGCCGCACAAGACGAAGACTCGATCGTGCAATTCAACCACCCGAGCACCACCAGTAAGGGAAACTTCTTCGACTTTGCTGGACTCACCCCAGAAGCCGACAAAGTCGCAAACCTGATTGAAATCAAGAACTCAACCCAAGCTGAGCAGTTTCAGATGGCGCTGGACACAGGCTGGCATCTTTCACCAACATATTCCGGTGATGAGCACAGCAAGCAATGGGTAACCAGTAGCCCAGCACTCACGGGAATCTGGGCCACCTCGCACACCCCTGAGGGGCTCTATGAAGCTATGCAAAACCGTCGCACTTACGCCTCCTTTGATCAGAACCTCGTACTCGGGTACGCCGCCAACGATCAAATAATGGGCAGCATCCTTCCGGATGATACTGAGACACTTGACGTGCGGGTTACGCTTTCAGACCCTGACGAAGACGACGCCTTCAGCCGCGTTGAACTGGTCGGGAACGGAGGTGACGTGCTGCACACCTTCGAAGACGTGACCGGAACCGAACTTGACCTCACCGCGACGCTCACGGTCGCCGACGGTGACTTTGCGTACGTGCGTGCCACACAAGACGACGGCGATATTGCATACTCGGCCCCGATCTGGGTGGGTGAGACTACAAGCGGCACGGACTTTGCTCCCGCAATTGCCGAACCGGAGCATTTCACCACGCAGGCAAAAACGGGGGAGTCGATTGCTGTCCCAGACTTTACTGCCATTGATGACTCAGGAGCCCAACCGACGACCTCAGTCGAGGTTTACAACTCAGCCGGTGAAGTTGCTGTGGAAGGTGGCCGTTTCACTGTCGCAAACTACGACGATCATTTTGTGGTGCTTCGTGCAGAAGACGACACGGGTAACCAGTCAGTGAAACTGTTGCGCATTCAGATCGATCAAGAACACCAAAACTCTGAAGACGTGTTCCAGTACTTCGGCACCGTGCCTGGAGTTGGCGAAACTGATGACTCCACTGGTTTGTCAGTCACCACCGACAAAGCGATTGAAAACGTCTACGCACAGGTACGGCGGGTCGGTGGTCTTGGCTGGGAAGATGTGAGCGTACGGCAGTCGGACACTGACGAAAGCTATGAAGTGAACCGAATCGGCCGTGATGCCGAAGAATACATCGACCAAATTACGGGTCAGACCCTACGCAGCCACGAATTTAATATTTCCGGTCTCGTTGCGGGCGAAAAATATGAATACCGCTTCGGCGTCGGCCCCGGCGAGCCAGACCCGAGCAACGATGAATTATGGACCGATTCACGAGGCACCTTCCTCGCCGGCGGTAAAACGGACGCACCCGTATATTTCACCGCAGACGTGCAAAGTA
>JBQDFP010000023.1:0-31433 GCA_052085365.1 Canibacter sp.
AATCAACGTTCTTCGCGGTTTGGTGGGGTTTGAGAAGTACCTATGGAGGCCCACCAGAAGGTCCTTGTGCAGGTTGGCAAGAATGCTGACTTGTGACCTCAACTCAGTGGCCCGCCCTTGTGGCGGGCCACTGTTATTTATAGACAAACTGTCGGAGAGCGTTTGCCTTGAGTTACCACACCACGTCATCGCGTCAGAGCCTGTTCGCTACAGTTTTGCTTATTTTTGGAATTGTGTTGGCAGGTTGCGCGGTATTCGAGGCAACAGATGCGCCTTCTGTGCCAAACCGCGACGCCCTCGGTGAGGAGCTACTCGCCGAGCACAACTTGGATGGTCTGGGAGCAACCGAGATTGTTGAACGGCTCGACACCATGGAAGTGGCTGATCGTCCGGCCGACCTTCTGGCGTCCGTGCAGCCCGACCTGCTTGTCCTGACAGATGACCAGGGGCGTGAGGCCCACGTCGCCATGCCTGCTGATGAAGTGTATGTTTCAATAGCCCCGTTTCAGTCGCAAACTCACGACTGCTATTTCCATAGCCTGACTACGTGTCTTGGAGAACTCTCGAATACTGCGGTGAACCTCACCCTCACTGACGAGGCGACCGGTGAAGTGCTTGTTGACGACGCAGACACGACCTATAGCAATGGTTTCATTGGCCTCTGGGTCCCTCGCGACATCGAAGCCAAGTTGACCATCGAATACGACGGGACGTCTGGTAGTGAAACCATCTCCACGGTGAACCCAGACGATCCCACTTGCATCACCACGTTGCAACTCACCTAGCCGTAGACCGGTGGTCCGAAGCCTGGAAAACCGTTGGTGGTCAACCAACGAATCGCGGGAATTCTCTGAGGTGAGCGACGCCCGTGAAAGCTAACTGACTGGTTCTGAACACCACGCGCTGATAATGCCTCGCAGCGCACGTTCTAGAGTGGCCATGCCGCCGTCAGATGAAGATGCTGCGGCCGTGCCCAGACGCGGGAATTGGCGCGCAATCTCGAACACGTCGTCCATAGACTGGCCGCCGGCAGCGGGAGCAGCCTCTGCTAACGCTCGACCGATAGTCAGCGCGGCAAGCGCGTTGACCAGTTGCACGCCCTGTTCGGGTGTGAGTCCGATGCTTCGCTCTAACAGTTGGAGCACACGTTCCGCGAGCTCAAGCGAGTGCTGAGTTGCGATGGAACGAGTAGCGACTAGTGGAAGCACGTTTGGGTAGCGCACGAGTCCGCGATAGACAGCAGAATATGCGTGCACGAGCTGCTCGGTTGCGTCCCCATCAGGGTCAATTTGTTCGACGGGAATTGTGGACCATACTTGTTCAACAAGTCCATCCAGTAGCGCATTTTTGTTCGGCACGTAGTGGTATGGCGCCATCGGGTCGACACCTAATTGCTCAGCGAGTTTCCTCATGGTGAGCTTTTCATAACCCAGTTCATCAACCAGAGCGAGCGCAGCGTCAAGTATGCGGTCTCGAGAGAGCTGGCTATGTGATTCGGCAGACGGGATCCTACGCGTCATAAGTTTCTCTTTCGTGCTCCCAGTCGTGGATGAAGTGTGACACTCGATTTCTGGTCTTTACGTCCAGCTTTCAGCGTAGTTGTTTGTGGCGGCACCAGAAAAGAATGCTACCCACCCACGCCCTGTTGGACCCAGGAATGTTGCCCACGAGGGGTCAATTTATTCCTCGGTTTTGTTTTGCGGGGCGAAAATATAGTGTTGCGACGAGCGCGAATGCCGTGGTGAAGCCAATCATTGCGCCCAGCGCGGGTGCTGCCTCTGCAAAGCCGGAATGTTCGAGACTCAGCGTGCGTAAGGCATCGAGTGCCCAATACGCGGGGGATCCCCGCGCGGCGAGCTGCGCCCACGCAGGAAACGATGGCACGGGTGCAAGGGCTCCACCAATTCCCGCCATGACCATGCCACCGAGGCTTGCGGCTATGAGGGCGTGTTCTGAAGAGCGGAAGACCGCAACGAGCATCACTCCGAAGGCGACGAGCATCACTGCCAATACCAGCAACACGAGTGCGATGCTTAAGAGTGAACCCTGCGGACGGTAGCCGAACAGTAACGCTCCGGCGGCGACAACGAACGTCAGCTGGGCCAGCTGCACCAGAAGACACGCGGTGCTGCGTCCGAGTACGAGGGCTAGAGCCGAAATTGGTGCGGCGCGTAGCCGATCCCATGTGCCCCACTGATGTTCGCGACCGAAACCCGTGACAATCTGCTGCACCAGAAGACACGCGGTGCTGCGTCCGAGTACGAGGGCTAGAGCCGAAATTGGTGCGGCGCGTAGCCGATCCCATGTGCCCCACTGATGTTCGCGACCGAAACCCGTGACAATCTGCTGCACTGCAAGGAACCCGAACAGCGCAGCGAACCCGGGCACTACTTGTTCAGCACCGGTCGCCTCGGGGTATCCCGAGGCTTGCAGCTGCGCCTGTGCACCTGGGATGAGAAATGGAGTGAGTACGAGTGGCAGCACCGCCATCACGATTGGGCTCGCGATATCTCCCCGTTGTATCCGTAAGCTGGTACGCAGCACGATCAGTAGCCCGCTCATTGTGTCACCCTGCCGGCGCTGCTCGAAGGAAGAGAGGCTGTAGGCTCGGGGCGGCTTACACTCCAGCTCACTCCGGTAAGTGCCAGAAACACATCTTCTAGACCGGGCTGACGAAGTTTCACGTCGACGAGGTCTTCCGGTCGACCGTCGTGTTCGCCGAGTGCATCGACTGCCTCGGTGAGCGCGGTCCCGGGGGAGAACCTGCCAGAACGCACAATGGTCGACTGATTGAGATGCTGCCAACCTTTGAGGTGCGGAGCTGCCGTTTTGAATCGCAATTCAACTGAGGCTTGGGAATGCTCACGTAGTAGCTGTGGGATCGAACCCTGGGCTGAGATTCGACCGTTGTGGAGCACGGCTATCTCAGCGTCGAGTTCTTCAAACTCGTGAAGTACGTGACTGGTATAGAGCACTGCTGTGCCCTGCAGGGCCAGGTCTCGCACCGCCGTAAGAATACGTCGTCGAGACTCTAAGTCGGCCCCAACCGTCGGTTCATCTAAAAAAGTAGACCGGGCTTTCCGACAAGAGCCATACCGGTGTGTACGCGGCGTTGCTGTCCACCGCTGAGTTCCCCCACGACCCGATTGGCCTGATCTTGGAGGTCCAGTAATTCAAGTACCTCATCGACTCTTGCGCGGGCCGCTCGTCGTCGAAGACGTGCGAACTCCGCGAATATCATGAGATTCTCACGCGATGTGAGTGTGGGGTAGACCCCGAGTCGTTGCGGAGCGAACCCAAGGTGTGCGGCAGCCGCCACGCGGTCACGGCAAACATTAATGCCATGAACGTGGACGCTTCCAGAATCTGGCTGGAGGAGCCCGGTAGCCATCGAGATGAGGGTGGATTTTCCTGCGCCGTTTGTTCCCAGGAGCCCGAGGATGGATCCGGGTCTTAATGCGAGATCGACACTGTCGAGGACGGGACGGTGTCCGTAGCTGAACGTGACGCCGGAAAGCAAGAGAGCTGGAGAATCAAGCATGAGGTTATTCTACAGTGTAGAAACACTAGATTGCGGGGTGATTTTTGAGTACGGGGTAAAAGTTCGGTGAGCCGAAGTTTGATCTTCGTGGTGACTAACAGTAGTGTGGCTGATAGCGAGATCGATCGCAGATTACGTACGCCGTCTCAAACGTAAGGAGGAAGCGGTGGCCCGGCTTTCTGTTTGTCATTTTCACCGTGCAGCCCGGTTATGCGCAGCGGCAGCTCTGACCATGTCGATGACAGCCTGCGGCAGCCAAGCCGAAGTTGAGACGGACGCTAACGCTGATGATCGGCCAGTGGTACTGACAACTTTCACAGTGCTTGCGGATATAGCCAAAAATGTGGCCGGCGACGAACTGCGCGTGGAATCAATCACCAAGCCCGGTGCTGAAATCCACGGGTATGAGCCTACGCCCTTAGATATTGCAAAGGCTTCAGAGGCAGATCTGATCTTAGACAACGGGCTCGGACTCGAACTCTGGTTTGAACAATTTGTCGACAGCGCGGAAGCTCCGCACGCGGTGGTCTCAGAAGGGGTTGAACTCATCGACATCACTGCTGACGCCTACGCCGGAAAACCCAACCCCCACGCCTGGATGAGCCCGTTGAACGTGCAGATCTATGCGGACAACATGACCGCAGCCTTCTCAAAACTTGACCCGTCCCACGCTGAGCAGTTTGAAGCAAATGCAGAAAAGTATAAAGCGCAGCTGCAGACTGTGCAGGACGAACTTACTGCCGACATAGCAGAATTGCCGAAAGCTCAGCGAGCCCTCGTGACATGCGAAGGCGCATTTTCTTACCTCGCACGAGACTCCGGTCTTACTGAGCAGTACATTTGGCCAGTTAATGCCGAATCAGAAGCCACACCGAAACAGATCGCCAGTGTGATTGAATTCGTGCGAACCCACGACATCCCCGCCGTTTTTTGTGAATCAACGGTGTCAGACAAACCCATGCAGCGCGTCGTTGATGCAACAGATGCTGATTTCGGTGGCACCCTGTATGTTGATTCGCTCTCAGACTCAGACGGACCAGTGCCCACGTATCTCGATTTGATTCGCCACGATGCTGAAACGATCGTCAAAGGACTTACAGGACGTTCAGCATGAGCGCATCGATAGAAGTGTCGCACGTTACTGTTCGGTACGGTGATGTGCTTGCCCTGGATGACGTGTCGTTTTCGATCGCACCGGGTATTATCACTGGGCTTATTGGGATGAACGGCTCTGGAAAGTCAACGCTGTTCAAAACTATTATGGGGCTCTTGCGACCTGACCAGGGCCAGGTTCTTTGGGAAGGAATGTCTCCAACTGCGGCACGCAAACAAGCTGCAATAGCTTATGTTCCTCAGAGCGAAGAGGTTGATTGGTCGTTTCCAGTATCTGTTCGTGACGTCGTTATGATGGGCAGATTTGGGCATCAGGGCTTCACCCGCAGGGTACGGCCGATAGATCACCAAGCGGTTGCTGAAGCGTTAGAACGGGTGGATCTGACCGAATATGCCGACCGACAAATTGGTCAGTTGTCGGGTGGACAAAAGAAGCGCGCTTTTGTTGCCCGAGGCATTGCACAGGGGGCTGATGTGTTGTTACTCGACGAGCCATTTGCCGGTGTCGACAAACGTTCAGAAGCGACCATCGTGCGGTTGTTACGCGAGCTTGCGAATGATGGGTGTGCTGTGCTGGTCTCAACGCATGACCTGCATGCGTTACCGAAACTTGCTGACCAGGCAATCTTGCTGATGCAGAAAGTGCTGTTTCATGGAAGTGTCGTCGACGCGTTGAAACCCGACAAACTTGCCCTCACGTTTGGTATCGATGTTCTTGACGACGGAGGTGACGGATGAACTTTGTTGACCTTATTCTCGAACCGCTGAGTTACGACTTTATGGTCAAAGCTCTCATTACTACCGTTATCGCCGCGGTTGTTTGTGCGCTTCTGTCGTGCTGGCTCGTGCTTGTGGGCTGGTCATTAATGGGTGATGCGGTCTCACACGCTGTTTTGCCTGGCGTGGTGATCGCCTATGTTCTTGGCGCTCCATTCGCAATAGGTGCCCTCGTCTTTGGCTTTCTTGCGGTGGTGCTTATTGGAACCATCAGAGGTACAAGCCGCGTAAAAGAAGATGCCGCGATTGGTATCGTTTTCTCCACGCTGTTCGCTTTAGGTCTCGTACTCATCTCAATCACGCCAAGCCAAACCGACCTCAATCATATTATTTTCGGAAATATTTTGGGAGTGTCGAACACAGACCTGGTCCAGATTGGCATCCTCGCAGCGATTGCCTTCGCGGCCCTGCTGCTGAAACGACGTGACCTCACTTTGTATGCGTTTGATGCAACGCACGCTCATGCGATCGGGCTGAACCCGAAACTTCTTGGAGCGATGCTCTTAGGTTTGCTGGCGCTTACATCAGTGGTCGCCCTGCAAGTTGTTGGAGTCATTCTTGTCGTGGCAATGCTGATTATTCCCGGGGCGACCGCGTACCTCCTGACGGACAAATTCGGAAGAATGCTGGTGATCGCGCCAACGCTCGCAGCATTCACGTCGGTGGTTGGCATCTATGTCAGCTACTGGATCGACGCGTCGACGGGTGGAATGGTAGTTGTGGTACAGGGGATAGTTTTCGCTCTTGTATATCTCGTGAGCCCTAAACACGGACTGATTAGCTCACAAGTGAGGGCAGCACGCAGGCGACGTGACCGGGCTACGGCGTCTCGGTGATCTCAGACTCCTTCTGTGCGGCTCAGCGGCGGCGTAGACGCGTAACAAGTAACGCTATTGCCGAAATTGCCAGGACGGCGAGAAGAACAACGACGTCGGGAATGTTCTGGGTTGATGCGTAGGCAGAACCTTCGAGCCGACTCTGTGCGGACGCACTCAGGATTCCGCCTAATGATGAGGTGCCGTTGGTGGCAATGAGCAGAACACCGAGCAAAATTGTTAAGCCGCCGCCGACAAGGGCAGTCCAGCTGTTGCGCCAGCGGCCAATTCTGACTTCTCTGGGTCGTACGAGTTTCTTGACGAATGGCAAGCGCCCCCAAGTCAGTGCCAAAATGAAGACAGGCAACGCCATTCCTGCTGCAAAAAAGAGCAGTACGATACCCCCGTAAAGTGCGTTCCCGCTGACCGCAGCGACCGTCAGGACCGCGCCTAACAGTGGGCCCGCACACACGCCCGCAAGACCATACACGGTGCCAAGTGCATACACAGCGAGCGGCGACGAACTTGCGGCGCCTTGTCCACGATTTGAAAACGGGAGCTGTATACCCAAAAACATCATCGTCCCCAAAATAATGACGATGATTGCTGCAATGTTGACAAAGGTAAACCGGTGAGTGCTCACAAACGCGCCCAGTGTTCCCGCAAGGACCCCCAGCGGTACGAGCGTAGTAATGAGACCAAGATAGAACACGCCCGTACGTGAAAGTAGCTGAGTAGGCGACGTAAACGCATACGAGAAGAATGACGGAAGAAGCATCACCGAACAAGGGCTCAGAAGCGTGAGAACTCCACCAATGAGAGCGCCCAGGAAGCCAATTTCCATACGCTTACGACGCGTCCCTCACCGCTTGGTCGATGAAGTCTTGAAACACGCTGAGGGGCTGCGCGCCAGAGATCGCCGTCGTGCCGGCTACAAAAAATGGAACTGAATTCACGCCGAGACTTTGTGCGACCGAAGTACTATTTTGTGCTGCCTGTCGCAGGTCGGGATCATCGAGGTCAGCGCTGAACTGTTCAATATCTGGCACGCCAGCGGCTTCTGCAAATTCAATCAGCTTGTCTTGGGGCATATCCGGGTGACCCTTTTCGGGTGCAGCTTCGTAGACCGCGTCAAGGTATTCGAAGAACTTGTCTTGACGCGCCGCAGCTCGTGCCGCAACAGCGGCATCTTCGGATTCCGAACCGAAGAAGGCAACATCGTTTAACTCGATTCGCACTTTTCCTGAATCTACATAGTCCTTGAGGAGCGTCGGAAATGTGTCCCGATGAAAAGCTGCACAAAACGGGCAGCGCAGATCAGTGAACTGTACGAGCACAACAGGGGCTGCAACATCACCGATCGCCATTTTATCGTTTGGGTCTCGGCGTACTACTGATGACTCTTCTGGGGCCTCTTCCGCGGTTTCAGTGTTTTCCTGAGAGGTTTCCGTCGCGGCAGGCTGCAGTGTGAGCTGGCCCACAAGGGTGAGCCCGAGAAACACACTCACCACCGCCAGAATTGCGGTCAGTCTACGATAGAGACGGTATTTTGATTCAAGTTGTTCTCGTGAAAGCTCAGATGATTTGGCCACCCCGCCCACGATACAAGTTGGCTACTGAGAATGCACTTTCGTGCAGTGGATGCGCTTGCGCGGCATCGCTAACGAACGTACACGTCGAGATGGCTACCGTAGGTGCCGCGGTCATAGATTTTGCCCTGTGCACCGAACGGCGTATCAACAACCGTTCCTTTGGGAGCTTCGCCCGCAAGTGCGATGTACCCGTCTGAGTCGGTCACGTACCCCGCGTCGCTCACGTGCCGGCCAGGAATCTCAAGTCCTCCTCCAGGAAGCACCTGCTGGCTGTAGAACGTGAATCGATAGCCGCCCCAGTTCACGACACCGCTGAACATAAACTCGTCGAGTGTAACTTCAGCCTTACTAGATGTTTGTGAACTCTTAGCTTTCGGTTCGCTCACCTTCATGATCGGCAATGACACATCATAAGTCGGAGTCTCTGCCGCTTCAGACACAAGAGTTTGAAACTGGCGAGTTTCGAATGCGGCTGCTGAACCTTCTGATGCGAACGCGTGTGACATGGACAGGGGTGCTACTGCGGTAGCGCCGAAAAGAACGGCAGCAGCGAGTGCCGCCCCAACGCTGAAAGCACCAGAAGGAAGAAAACGCTGGGTCCGAGAAGTACGCACAGTGTCGCAGTCTAGTTCACCAACCGATAAACTTCACCTCTGCGTTGCGCTAGGGTAGGTCGGTTGAGTAAGAAGTTTACGCAGCCGCTGCGGTGCCTAAGAAAATGAGGAAAGATGAGGTCCAGTGTCGTGAACACACGATATCGAGCAAAACCGACGGTGTTTGAAGCGTTTAGGTCGCCGAAGCTCCTGACTCGCGAGGCACTCGCGGGTCTGGTGGTAGGTCTTGCTCTGATCCCAGAGGCGATCTCGTTTTCGATTATTGCGGGAGTCGACCCGAAAGTGGGCCTTTTCTCATCGTTTGTGATGGCAGTGACCATTGCGATTGTCGGCGGGCGGCCCGCCATGATCAGCGCCGCAACCGGGGCGGTAGCGCTCGTGATAGCACCGGTGGCCAGAACCTATGGTCTCGATTTCTTTATCGCCACCGTGATGCTCGCCGGCGTATTTCAAATCTTGCTCGGAGCGTCAGGCGTCGCGAAACTTATGCGCTTCATTCCTCGAAGTGTCATGGTCGGGTTTGTGAATGCGCTCGCGATCCTTATTTTTATTGCTCAGTTACCGCACCTGATCGACGTGCCCTGGTTGGTCTACCCACTTGTCGCTCTCGGGTTGATCATTATGGTGTTTATGCCGAAAATCACAAAAGTGATTCCCGGACCACTTGTCGCTATCGTCATCGTGACCGCAATCGTGCTTACCTTTGCGATCAGTGTCCCAACGGTTGGCGATCAGGGCGAACTGCCCAAGAGCCTGCCCGAACTCTTCATTCCGAACCTACCGCTCACCTGGGAAACCTTCAGCATCATTGCACCTTACGCCTTAGGTGTTGCCCTCGTAGGGCTCATGGAATCACTCATGACCGCGAAACTGGTTGACGAAGTGACCGACACTCACTCCAACAAAACACGCGAAGCATGGGGCCAGGGTGTAGCAAATATTTTGTCAGGACTGTTCGGTGGCATGGGCGGCTGCGCGATGATCGGGCAAACCATGATCAACGTAAAAGTCTCCGGTGCACGCACCCGCATATCGACATTCCTGGCAGGCACATTCCTGCTCATCCTGGTGGTGGTGCTTGGCGATATCGTCGGCATGATTCCGATGGCGGCTCTCGTGGCTGTCATGATCATGGTGACCGTCGGCACCTTCGACTGGCATTCGATTCGTCTATCGACACTCAAACGCCTCCCCAAATCTGAAACGCTTGTCATGGTGGTTACCGTGGCTGTGGTAGTTGCCACCAACAACCTTGCTATTGGTGTCGTTGTGGGTGTATTTGTTGCGTCAGTGCTGTTTGTGCGCAGAGTTGCTCACGTGGTTCGGGTCGAGCGGACGATAACGAATGATGGCAGCGAAGCCCGGTACGTCGTTACCGGTGAACTCTTTTTCGCTTCCAGTAACGATCTCACCAGGCAGTTTGAGTACAGCGCTGATCCACAGCAGATCACAATCGATTTCACACACTCGCATATGTGGGACGCATCAACCATCGCCGCTTTAGATGCAATCGTGACCCGGTATGAACAGTACGGCAGCACCGTCGAACTCGTCGGCATGAACGAACGCACGTCGGTCTTGCATCAGCGCCTGTCCGGAGGGCTCGGCTAACCGGAGAGTAGAGTGATAACTGGCCTTGCGGGGAGGAGCGCTCTATGAAACCTGACAAACACGATTCGACAACTGTCAGTGACGCCACTTGGGCGGTTCACGGCGGAAACAGTATTGACCCGGGAACGGGTGCGGTTCGTACACCGCTCGTGATGGCAAACTCCTATCAGCTGCCCGAGGACCCCTCGAATCTCAACTGGTCCGATAATTCGGGATTTGTGTACACGCGAAATAATGCTGTCAACCAGGTCGCGCTCGAAGAGAAACTCGCGGCCCTTGAAGGCGGCGAGGCCGCTGTCACATTGGCCAGCGGTGTCGCAGCCCTGCACGCGGTATTTTTTACGCTGCTGAAAACCGGCGATCACGTGGTGGTTGCGAATGTGAGCTACGAAGCAGTAGTTCGTTTGTTTGCTGAACTTCTGCCTGAACGCTACGGGATAGACGCGACCTTCGTTGATGTTTCCGACCATGAGGCAGTACGCGCTGCAATACGTCCGAATACCAAACTCATTCATGTCGAAACGATTGCAAACCCCACCACGAAAGTCACTGATATTCGTGCCATCGCTGACATTGCGCATGACGCAGGCGCAATCCTCACAGTAGATAGTACGTTCACCCCGCCGCCGTTCTACCGCCCGTTGAGCGATGGCGCCGATTTGGTGATCCACTCGCTCACCAAATATATTAACGGCCACGGTGATGCCATGGGCGGTGCCGTCATTGGTGACGCAGCCACGATTCGACGCATTCGACTCGATGCTGTGATTGACGTGGGCGGCGTCATTTCACCGTTTAACGCGTGGCTGATTATGCGTGGTTCCGTGACACTCCCGTTGAGACTGGAACAACACCTTGCCTCGGCAGAACGCATTGCACAATTTCTTGCAAAAGACGATCGTATTGCTTATGTGCGGTATCCCGGACTCAGCTCACATGCTGAGCATGAGCTAGCGGAACGGCAGTTCGGCGGACGAGGCTACGGCGCGGTAATGTCATTCGCACTTAACGGAAACTCAGCGATCCAAAATCAGTTCGTGCAGAACTTAGGCATCATTACTTCAGCGGTTTCGCTCGGTCATGATGAGACGCTCATTGTGCACTCCGGCCCCGAAGCACGTGGTGGAAGCGACCGCTACCCTGAGGAATTCTTGACCTTCGGCCATTTACGGCTCTCAGTTGGACTTGAAGACCCGGAAGACTTGATTGCAGATCTCGCAGCTGCGCTTGATGCCACTGACATCACGACATAATGTGACAGAGGAATCTTGCGCCGTCGCAGAACTTTAAGCATTTCTCTGACGGTGCAGGCGTAACCTAGGGTTCCTAAGCAGAAAGGATCGAGCGATTCGAGAGTATCAACGCCCAGTGCAGCTTCCGAACGAGGTATTTGACTGGTTTGAAGGCGCTGAAGACCCAGCAACCACGCACTATATTGCGCGCGAAACTTCGTGGGCATTGCTTGACCGTGTGCGCAGCGAAACCGACCCGACTGTGGTCGAAAGGGTGCTCGCACATGCACAAAACGAAGGCGTAGACGATATCGCCGAAATGTGGGCGAATGCGCACAAACATTCACTCGCGGGGACCCTGTGGCGACTCTACTTGCTACGAAAAGCGGTGGCATCGAGCCCAGACGCAGCCGCACTTCTGTTTCAGCGCGGAGTTGAACACTCTCGCACTATTGACCCAATCATTGCCGGGGCTACTGAACCGATCACACCAGCATCGGTTTCGGACCTGTGCGACACGATTCTGCGTGGTGTTTTTCGTGGAAGCTTCGCAGACGCGCTCGACCGAGCCTGGGCCTACTCGCGGGTGATGGCGCACGGCTCAGCAGCGCTCGCCGATGACCGCGATACGTTTGACGACCAGCACGCTGGGCAACTCACAAAACGGGCCTACCGGTACACACAGATTGCTGAAGATCTTGCGATTGCCGCAACGAAATGGCGAGAAGGCGCGCTTGAATAACACGCCTGTTCACCAACCGCTAAATCGTTCGACGCAAAACCGGTCAGGCTCTACACTGGTATGTGCCGGGCCGCAGTAACCCCGGGCTCCAATTTTTGCCGCTTCGAGCGGCCTTCCGCCGAGAGGCGTTCTGCGGTCCGGTTTTTCATGCCATGAGCCGCGACGCAGCCTAACCGAAGCGACCGGAAACGTAGTCTTCAGTCGCTTGCACGGCCGGGTTCGAAAAAATGGTTCGAGTGTCGTCATATTCGACAAGCTTGCCAGGCTTACCAGTGCCCGCAATGTTAAAGAATGCGGTCTTGTCACTGACACGTGACGCTTGTTGCATGTTGTGAGTCACAATAACGATCGTGTAGTCCTGCTTCAGCTCTTCGATCAGGTCTTCAATCGCAAGCGTCGAGATCGGGTCGAGCGCGGAGCACGGTTCATCCATCAACAACACATCAGGTGAGACCGCGATTGCACGTGCGATGCACAGACGTTGCTGCTGTCCACCGGAAAGGCCCGAACCTGGTTTATCGAGACGGTCCTGAACTTCTGACCACAGGTTTGCGCCCCGGAGTGACTGTTCAGCGAGATCGTCGGCATCACTTTTCGAGATACTTCGATTGTTCAGACGGACACCCGCGAGCACGTTTTCACGAATTGACATGGTCGGGAACGGGTTCGGACGTTGAAAGACCATTCCGATCTGTCGACGTACCAACACCGGGTCGACGCCATTTCCATACAGATCCTCGCCGTCAAGCAGCACTTCACCTTCGACGCGGGCACCCGGAATTACCTCGTGCATGCGGTTCAATGTACGAAGAAACGTTGATTTGCCGCAGCCTGACGGTCCAATCAAAGCGGTTACGCTGCGCGGATCGATATCAATGTCCACACCCTCGACAGCACGAAACTTCGAGTAGTACACGTTGAGGTCACGAACCTCGATGCGTTTTGACATTTTCACTCCTTAACTAACGCCCAGTTTTCGGGGCAAAGATTTTCGCGATCAGCCGCGCAAGCAAGTTCAGTAGCATCACGATCAAGATGAGCATCAGCGCGGCCGCCCAAGCACGATCGAGGAACGCGAATGCGGGGTTCCCCTGGTTGGTGTACTGCGTGTAAACAAACACGGGAAGTGACTGCATTCGGCCATCGAAGAGGTTATAGTTCATGCTTGCAGTAAAGCCCGCGGTAATGAGCAGGGGTGCGGTCTCGCCGATCACTCGGGCGATCGCGAGAACCACACCTGTGGTAATCCCGGCGATTGCGGTCGGCATGACCACCTTCACAATGGTGAGCCATTTCGGGACACCGAGTGCATATGCGGCTTCGCGGAGTTCGTTTGGAACTAGACGCAGCATTTCTTCGCTTGACCGAACCACAACCGGCACCATCAGTACGGTGAGCGACACTGCGCCGACAATACCCATGCGCACCCCCGGGCCGAAGAAGATCGCGAACAGTGCATATGCAAACAGACCCGCAACAATTGACGGGATTCCCGTCATAACATCAACCAGGAACGTAATGACGGTGGCAAGACGGCCACGGCCATACTCAACCAGATAGATCGAAGTCATGAGCCCCAGCGGAACTGAAATGACCGTAGCGGCGAGGGTGATCAACAGCGTGCCCACCATTGCATGCAAGGCCCCACCGCCTTCGCCGGTGATATTGCGCATGGACGAGTTGAAGAACTCACCGTCCATACGTGCCCATCCGTGCACAACGACTTCGCCTGAGACCGAAACGAGCGGCACCATAGCGAGCACGAACGCACTCGTCACGAGACCGGTCACAAACCTGTCCGTGGCTTGCCTACGACCTTCGACTGCCGCCGAAAGCGTAAAGATCGCGACCAAGTAGGCAATCACCGCAATGATGGAGGTTCCTACCAGATTGAACGGGACGCCGTTCGATGCTGCGAGAAGGGCGAAGACTGCGGCAGACACGACGATGCATGCCAGGAGCGTGATCCACGGGACCGACTTGTGCAGTCGGTTACCGGCAAGTGTCGACGAACCGGACCGAGTAACGGTGAGAGTGGCCATACTAGTTCGCTCCAGAAAATTCGGCCCGGCGGCTAACGATCCAACGCGCGAGCGCGTTAACCGCGAAGGTCACAATGAACAGAATCAGACCGGTAGCGATCAGGACGTTAATATTCGTGCCGTACGCCTCGGGAAAAGTCAGTGCGATATTTGCTGCGATAGTTGACGGGTTCTCAGCATTGAGTAGCTGGAAGCTCACAATGCCAGTTGCTGACAGCACCATCGCGACAGCCATGGTTTCACCGAGCGCCCGGCCCAGACCGAGCATTGCGGCTGAAACCATACCGGAACGACCAAACGGCAGCACGGCAAGGCGAATCATTTCCCACCTGGTCGCACCAAGCGCCAGAGCGGCTTCTTCGTGAAGCACTGGCGCTTGCAGAAAGATTTCGCGGCAGATCGCGGTCATGATGGGCAAGATCATGACCGCAAGGACGATTGCAGCGGTAAGAATGGTTCGGCCGGTGCCTGACACGACGCCGCCGAGGAAGAATGACAGCACTGGAATATTCCCGAGGTGCTCATTCAACCAGGCAAACACCGGTTGTGCAGCGGGTGCCACCACACCGATGCCCCACAAGCCAAAGACCACGCTGGGCACGGCCGCAAGCAAGTCAACAATGTATCCCAGCAATGACGCCAGTCGACGCGGTGCGTAGTGCGATATAAACAGTGAGATACCGATAGCGAGCGGGGTTGCCAGGATTAATGAAAGGATCGCGGCCCAGACGGTGCCGAAGATCAGCGGGCCGACGTAGGACCAGAAGTTTGAGGTGAGAATCGAGGCATTCTCACTGGTGGCGAAGAACGCCGGGATGCTTCGGGCGATCAAGAAGACGGATACTGCTGCGAGCGTCAGCATGATCATGACGCCAGCGAAGAGTGCGGTCTTCGAAAAAACTAAATCACCCAGACGGGTTTTGGGGCTTTGCACTGAGCTCCTCATAAAGGGGGCAGGACCGGATGCCCCACCCCCTGTGCTGAAATGGACTTACTGGATTGAATCGACGATCGAGGTGATCTTGTCGCGCAGGTCGGACGAAAGCGGTGCGGAGCCGGCCGCGTCAGCCGCCTGCTCTTGGCCTTCCTCGCTCACAATGTAGTTGAAGTAACCCTTCACCAGTTCAGCGTTTGCCGGATCTTCATACTGCTCGCAGCCGACAAGGTAGCTCACGAGCACGATCGGATATACGCCAGCTTCGCTGGAGGTGCGATCGATGGTGATTGCAAGATCGTGTTCGCCGCGGCCTTCTTCAACCGGTGATGCGTCAACAATTTTCGCCGCTGCTTCGGGGGAGTAGGCAACGTACTCTTCGCCTACTTTGACCTCGACGGTGCCAAGGTCGCCTGCGCGTGACGCGTCAACGTACCCAATCGTGCCGATACCGTTTTCAACAGCGCTGACCATGCCCGAGGTTTGTGCTGCGCCTTCACCACCGAACTCGCTCGGCCACTCTTCGATGGCTCCGGGAGTCCATGCTTCGGGCGCTGCTGCGCCAAGGTAGTCAGTGAAGTTTTCGGTTGTACCTGACTTGTCGGAACGGTGTACCGGACTGATTGCGGCAGCCGGGAGGTTTGCGTCAGGGTTTTGTGAAGCGATCGCTTTGTCATCCCACGAGGTGATTTCACCGGCGAAAATCTTGGCGATGGTTTCTGCATCGAGTTTGAGTGAGTCAACGCCGTCGACGTTGAAGATCACTGCAATTGGTGAAATGTACGCGGGGAACTCTACGATGCCGGAGTCGGCAGCACAGCTGTCGAACGGCCCAGCTTCGATTTCTTCAGCTTTAAATGCACGGTCGGAGCCGGCGAAAGCGCTTGCGCCAGACTGGAATGTTTCTCGGCCGTTGCCTGAACCCGAAGGGTCATAGTTGATAGTAACGTCAGGGTTTGCGGTTTGGAAACCAGCAACCCAAGCCTCTTGAGCCGAACCCTGTGAGGAAGCACCAGCGCCGACCAGTTCGCCACTGAGTCCCTCAGCTGCTGCAGCACCGCCGGTGCCGCCTTCGTTTGCTGCACACGCTGTGAGCGCGATTGCTGCCAAGCTGCCGATAGCAGCGGTTTTCAGTATGGGTGAGAATTTCACAGAGCGTTCATCCATTTCTCGTTCGGAGTGTGGACATTATTGCCACATTCACCCAAGGTAGGCACTCAACGTGAAGAGAATTTACACCGGAGGTAAACAGTGGGTTAACTCTGAGGGGTAAATACGAGCGGGTAGCTCTCGACGTGCAATATTCCGGCACCGGGACGGTCTTTGGAAAGATGGAATACAGAGAATCCAGCGGTGGGAAGATCGGCAGCTTCACGCAGATAGTCACCGTGAATGCTGCCGGTTGCCAGCGCGATCTCGCGCGCAATTTCTGGCAGCACGGGGCGGTGCGAACAGATCACGACAGTACGTGATTTCTGCACGACTTTTCCGATTGTTTCTCGCACAGTAATGCCCTCATCGTAGGCTTCCTGGCTGAGGTCATGTTTTGTTTTGACCTGTTTACCAAGTGTTTCTGCGAGTGGATCAACTGTCGAACGACATCTGTTTGCGTCGGAAGACCAGAAACGTTTCGGCCCAAACGCTGCAAGTGTGGGAACCAGCGTTTCAGCTTGCTGTTGGCCTGCGTCAGTAAGTGCACGCGAACTGTCCGGGTGTCGTTTCCCTTCAGCTTTCGCGTGACGCAGCATCAGGATTGAAAACGTATCGTGGAGGCCTTTCTTCCAGAGTCCCGTCAAAACCGCAAGGATTTCTCGGTCGCGTCGGTAAGTCAAGCGTGTATGGGCCTTATGAATGGGAACCCATTCAAGCGCTTCAATTTCTTTGTTGGGAGTGAATGTTGACCGCAGTGCGGCCTGCTGCGTTACTTTGGCGGCCCAGTATTGGACCACTTTGTCGTTCCCGTTCTTGAGGGTGTAATTGACGGTGCCGAGATTCACCCCAAGATGCACCTGCAAGCCGGTCTCCTCAAGCGTTTCGCGGACTGCAGTTTGCGGAAGTGACTCACCCGGGTCAACTTTGCCCTTCGGGAATGACACATCGTGGTATTTTTTGCGGTGCACGAGTAGCACTAGGGTGTCACTCGTGCCGTCGGGCAAGGTGATCGTACGCCACGGGACAGTACCGGCGGCATACTTCACATTCATCGGCGACCTCGTGACCGTGCCTGTGTGCGGTTCACCATAACGAGTTCTTGCACATCTGGAAGCTCGCCGCCGTCGTCTGAGGTCAAGTGACGGACCCATGAGTTGTCAGGTAAGAGTTCCCACGTCGAGACACCATCATCGAACGCATAGTCGAAGAAGGTATTGATGCGTGCCTGATGCTCAGGGTCATCGAGCCTCACGAGCACTTCAATACGACGATCCAGGTTGCGGTGCATGAGGTCGGCGCTTCCGATCCACACTTCTTTTTCGTCGTCTACACCGAACGCAAAGATACGTGAGTGTTCTAGATAGCGTCCGAGCACGCTGCGTACGCGAATATTCTCACTGAGACCGGGAATACCCGCGCGAATAGAACAGATACCGCGCACCCACACATCGATTTTGGCACCGGCCTGGCTCGCGTCATAGAGCGCGTTGATAGTGGTTTCATCAACGAGTGAGTTGACCTTGATTTGTATCAGCGCGGGTTTGCCGGCCCGTGCCAGATCTGCTTGATGTTCGATGCGTTCGAGCAGTCCTGCACGCAACTGCAACGGTGCAACCAGCAGACGGTCGTATTGCGTCTCGATCGCGTAACCTGACAGCACGTTAAATAGACGCGTGACATCCCGTCCGACTTCAGGAGATGAAGTGAAGAGTCCGAAGTCTTCATAGGTTCGGCTGGTCTTCGGATTGTAGTTCCCGGTGCCGATATGACAGTAGTGACGTAGTGAACCGTGTTCTTCACGAATAACGTGCACTAGTTTGCAGTGAGTCTTCAAGCCTACGAGGCCATAGACCACGTGCACACCAGCCTGCTCCAGTTTTCGAGCCCAGGTAATGTTCGCTGCTTCATCAAAGCGTGCTTTCACCTCAACTAGGGCCAGTACTTGTTTGCCGGCCTCAGCTGCTCGAATGAGTGCTTCTACAATCGGGCTATCGCCTGATGTGCGGTAGAGAGTTTGTTTAATTGCCAGCACGTTGGGGTCTGCAGCAGCCTGTTCAACGAACTCTTGCACACTCGTCGAAAACGACTCGTAGGGGTGATGCACAAGAACTTCACGGCGCGCAATCGCACCAAAAATATCAGGCTGATCGTTCGGCGTTCGTGGCATAAATGCGGGAGCAGTCACTGGAATATGCGGCTGATATTTCAGGTCGCTTCGCGGCAGTGCTGAAATTGCAAAGAGACCACTGAGGTCGAGTGGGCTCGGTAGCGTGTAGACCTGGTCGGGGTCAATGTCGAGCTCGGTTGACAATAGCTCAAGCGTGTCTTCGTCCATGTCGTTCGAAATCTCGAGACGAATAGGTGGACCGAAACGTCGACGCAACAGTTCTTTCTCTAGCGCCTGAATGAGATCCTCTGTCTCGTCTTCCTCAATTACCATGTCTTCGTTGCGGGTAACACGAAACACGTGGTGGTCGATCACATTCATACCCGGGAACAAATCATCGAGCTGGTTCGCGATCATTTCTTCAATTGCGATAAAGCGCACACTGTCAACGCTCTCACGTTGATCCACCCGCACATAACGCGGCAGCATTTGCGGCACTTTCAACCTCGCAAATTCAACTTTGTCCCGCCGTGGATCATGCACTCGAATCGACAAATTCAAGGTTCGACCTGAAATATAGGGAAAAGGGTGCGCCGGGTCGACTGCGAGTGGCATCAGGACCGGGTAGACGTGTTTTTCGTAGTAACTGCGCAAAATGCGATGATCAGCATCGTCGAGAGATTCCCATTCCACGATACGAATGTTTGCATCTGCTAGAGCCGGGCGTACCAGATTTTGGAAACATTCGGCATGCCGTAATTGAAGTGCGTAGGCGGCACGGTTGATTTCTGCGAGCACATCGCCGGGTTCGACACCGTTAATGTTCGGCACAGCGAGTCCGGTGGTAATGCGCCGTTTGAGTCCTGCAACACGCACCATAAAAAATTCGTCAAGGTTCGAGGCGAAAATTGCAAGGAAGTTTGCTCGCTCAAGGGCGGGGAGGCGGGGGTCTTCAGCGAGCTCGAGCACTCGCTGGTTGAACGCCAACCAACTGAGTTCACGGTCGACGTATCTGGTCGAGGTGTCGGATGACTGGCCTGGAGAAGTGCTCATGCGTTCTATTTTGGCACCTTGTGTGAGAATAGGGGAATGCTGCTGTATGCAATTCCGTGGGCGGTTTCGCTCGTCATGAGCGTGACAGTGGTTCTCGTGACTGAAAATCGTAGTCCGTGGCTCGTGTTAGTGATCGGCGTTTCAATTGCGGTGTCCTTTATTGTGCAGACTATTGCTGCGAAACGCGAGCGTTTTATTTCACGTCTCGCTATCGGCATTGCCGGTTCTGTTGCGATAGTTTTTGTAGCCGAGGCTGTCGCGCTGATTCTGCGATAGAATCAGAACATGCTTGTTGCACTTGAACTTTTCTTTCTCGGTTTGCTCGGTCTTGCATCCCTCGCGATCGCTTGGGTGTCAGGCACGGTTATTTACAAACTCTTTAAGGGTCAGCGCTGAACTCCTCCGCAGTCATCGCCGAAGAATTTGGAGTTGCTGATCATTACGGTGAGCCGCTTCGTGAGCAGCGCGCGCTTGAAAACGGTAAAGCGATTGTCGATCTGTCATACTTCGACGTCCTCACAGTAACCGGTGCTGATCGCCTCAGCTGGATCGACTCCATGACGTCGCAACTTGTTCGCGACCTCAAACCAGGGCAGTCTGCTGAGACGCTCCTATTGACACCGCAGGGACGCGTACAGCAGGTCATTGACCTTGTGGACGACGGTGAAACGCTGTGGCTCATGACCGAGAATAGCGACGAGCTCTATACCTATCTCAACCGGATGCGGTTTGCACTCAGAGTTGAGTTGCAGCGGGTAGAGCTGAAAATTTACGGTGCGGTCGGTGGGACCGCGCGAGAACGACTCCTTGCGCTGCCCGGTACCGCGTTCGTGTGGGATGACCCGTGGCATGAAATGCAGGCGGGTGGGTTTCAATATGCGACTTCAGACGAGCACCCGGCTCATGAATACCACATGACTCGCGTTGCGTTTGAGAGCGAACCTGACCTGTCCGGGTTCGAATTCGCAGGTATTTCCGCTGTCCGAGCACTCGAGGTGCGTGCATGGCGCCCAACAATACAAGACGTTGACGAGCGCAGTCTGCCACACGAGTTTGATTGGATCCGCAGTTCAGTCCACCTGACAAAAGGGTGCTACCGCGGGCAAGAGACTATTGCAAAAGTTCACAATTTGGGGCGACCACCGCGCCGTCTCGCCATGCTCCATTTAGACGGCAGTGCGGGAGAACTCCCCGCTGACGGTTCGCTCGTGTACTTGGGTGAAAAAGCGGTTGGACGTGTCACGCGTGCTGCTCAGCACCATGAAGAAGGACCAATTGCGTTGGTGCTACTGAAGCGTGCAACCCCGGCCGATGTTGAACTTGATGTGCATAGCGGCGACGTCGTGATTGCTGGTACCCAAGAAGTAATTGTGCCACCCGATGCGGGGTCTTCCCGCAGTATTCCAAAACTTCGGCGCCTGTAAGGAAGAAAACATGACACATACGCTGATTCTGCTTCGCCATGGTCAGAGCGAATGGAACGAAAAGAACCTCTTCACCGGTTGGGTCGATGTCCGTTTGACAGAACAGGGACGTCGTGAGGCTAACCGCGCGGGTGAACTGCTTGCAGAGCATGACCTCTTGCCAAATATTCTTCACACGTCGTTGCTGAGCCGTGCGATCCAAACCTCGAACCTTGCGCTCGATAGTGCCGACCGTTTGTGGATTCCGGTCCGCCGCTCATGGAAACTCAATGAGCGCCACTATGGGGCTCTGCAGGGCAAAGACAAAGCCGAGACTCTTGAACAGTTCGGTGAAGAG
Source organism: Canibacter sp. (assembly GCA_052085365.1). Lineage (GTDB taxonomy): Bacteria > Actinomycetota > Actinomycetes > Actinomycetales > Microbacteriaceae > Canibacter. The sequence continues at coordinate 21,087 of JBQDFP010000023.1, forward strand.
CAGTTTATGACTTGGCGTCGAAGCTATGACACTCCACCGCCAGAAATTGATGACGCAAGCGAATGGTCGCAGGCGAGTGATCCACGTTATGATGTGGTGCCGCGGACTGAATGTCTGAAAGATGTCGTTGAACGGTTGTTGCCCTACTGGGAAAGCACGATTGTTCCAGATTTGCGCGAACAGCAGACCGTATTGGTTACCGCACACGGAAACTCACTGCGAGCTCTCGTGAAACATCTTGAACACATCAGCGATGACGATATTGCCGCGCTGAACATTCCTACCGGTATTCCGCTCGTGTACCAAATCAATGATGACGGGACTGCGGCCGGCAAAGGCACATACCTTGACCCCGAGGCTGCGGCAGCCGGTGCGGCTGCGGTTGCCAATCAAGGCAAATAGTCGTAGATCTAGGTCACGCAATAAAAAATTCCTCCGGAAGTTAGCAAGACTCCGGAGGAATTTTTTGTTGAAATCTAAATTATGAAGCGAGTACCGCGTCGAGACGTTCTGACGCTTTCTCCTCGTCAGTCTTCTCAGCAAGCGCAAGCTCTGAGACAAGAATCTGACGTGCTTTCGCAAGCATGCGCTTCTCGCCAGCAGACAATCCACGGTCTTGCTCTCGTCGCCACAGGTCGCGAACAACCTCAGAAACCTTAATCACGTCGCCCGAAGCAAGTTTCTCAAGATTCGCTTTGTACCGACGTGACCAGTTTGTAGGCTCTTCGGTGAATGGCGTGCGGAGCACTTCAAAGACCTGCTCAAGGCCGTCTTTGTCGATTACGTCACGAACACCCACGAGATCGCAGTTCTCAGCTGGAACTTCGATCAAGAGATCGCCTTGGTTTACCTGGAGCTTGAGGAAGAGCTTATCTTCTCCACCTAGCTTACGGTTCTTGACCTCGATGATCTTCGCCGCACCGTGGTGGGGGTAGACAACGGTCTCGCCAACCTCAAATAGCATCGTTATAGAGCTCCTTTACAGTCCAGCCTCTATAATACCACACTTCGACACGCCCAAGTAAGGGTGTCCTTAGCTGCGTAATTCCTGAAGGGCACGGTAAGATGATGCCGATGCGATTTTTCATATCGTGTCAGCCCGCCCATCACGTTTCGGAGGACTGATCTTGAAGATCCGTTTGGTTTCATCGCTCGCGCTTGTTGGAGCTGTCGCACTTGGCGCTGCCGGCTGCTCACTTATGGCGCCGATTTCGACGGAGAAGCCGTACGCTCCGAGTGACGGCATTAACGCGGATGTTGCAAACGTTGATATTCGCAACATGCTGCTCATCGCTGGTGCTGAAGGCGAACCCTACAATGTGGTGTTCTCAACCGTGAACGACTCGGGTTCAGACGTGCCGCTGTCGATTAGCTTCGACGGGGCATCAACCGAGACGGTATCGGTAGACGTGCCTGCAGGGTCGACACTGTTTGGTGACCCAGAAGGTGACGCAGACCTCGTTGCAGTCGATCTTGGTCAGCAAGCCATCGGTAGCACCGTAACCGCGTACCTGGAGACCACGAGCGGGAAGAGCGTCAAAACGAAGGTTCCTGTACTTGACGGGACCCTTGACGAATACAAAAATTTCGTACTCACTGAAGCAGATGTTGAAGATGCGCAGTTAGAACTACCAGCGCAGGCTGAAGCATCTCAGCCAGAATCTACTGAAGAGGAGTCAGCGCAGTAGGCGCACAGCGTTTCATCAATAAAAAAGACCAGCCACGTGAGCTGGTCTTTTTTGTGCGCAATTACGGGCACAGGACATTAGCCAAACCGGTAACCGACGCCCCGCACCGTCGTAATAAGCTCGGGCCGCGCAGGGTTCTCTTCAATACGTGATCTGATCCGCTTCACATGAACGTCGAGCGTTTTTGTGTCACCGTAGTAGTTGCTGCCCCACACACGGTCTATCAGCTGTCCGCGGGTTAATACGCGGCCCTCATGTCGCATGAGTATTTCAAGCAGTTCAAATTCACGTAGCGGCATGGTGACTTCGTCGCCCCGCACGAATACAACGTGGCGATCATTGTCGAGACGGATACCTTCGGCTTCCAGCACGTTTGCTTCCTCTGCGGGTTCTTCGGCTTCATCCGTCTCAGACCTGCGGAGCACAGCGCGGGTGCGTGCCAATAGTTCGCGAGACGAGTACGGCTTTGTTATGTAGTCGTCGGCGCCCAATTCGAGACCCACCACAATATCGACCTCAGAATCCTTCGCGGTCAACATAATGATGGGAATTTGCGACTGGCTACGCACTGCGCGGCACACTTCAGTACCTGATAAACCGGGCAGCATGAGATCCAGCAAAATCAAATCAAAGCGATCTGGCCGAAACTCATTCACCGCATCGGTGCCGTTATCAATGACTGTGACGTCGTAGCCCTCTTTCTTGAGCAGATACGACAGAGGCTGAGAGATTGAGGCTTCATCCTCAACGAGCAGAATTCGTTGACTCATGCTTCTTCCTTTTCGCGCGTTTGCGTGGCTTGTCTTCAGTAAGTTCGTCATGGAGCGGGAAATGCAAAGTGAATGTTGACCCCACGCCTGGCTGTGACCAGAGGGTCACATCGCCCCCGTGTGAGCGCATCGTGTGTTTCACAATGCTCAGTCCGAGGCCAGTCCCTCCGGAGTCTCGCGTCCGGGACCCGTCAACTCGAAAGAACCGTTCGAACACTCTCGGTTGAAGTTCAGGAGCAATGCCGGGACCTTGGTCGGTAATAGCCACATCGAGACCAGTCTCAACAAAGCGCATTCCGACCCCCACACGGCCTCCTTCAGGAGAATGTCGGATCGCGTTACTCAAGAGGTTCGCAACGGCAATGTTCAGTGAGCTCGCCCGACCGAGCAGCTGCGCTGAACGTTGCTCTTCTTTCGGTTCAGTTAAGACGACTGACACGTGTTGCCCTCTCGCAAACGCCTGGTGATCCTCGACTTGACGGCGCACCATTTCGCGAAGTGAGACCGACTCTCGCTCTGTCGGGACGATCTCAGACTGGGCTTCTGATAAGTGGATGATGTCGTGAGAGAGCTCGCCGAGCCGGCGGGCCTCTTTGAGGAGTGTCTGCGAGAACTGTTGCACGGTTTCAGTGTCCTCGGCCGCTTGTTCAATGGCTTCGGCCAACAAACTAATTGCCGAAATTGGGGTTTTGAGTTCGTGACTGACATTCGCAATAAAGTCGCGACGCATGTTGTTGACACGCTGCTCTTCCCCAACGTCATCAATCAGCACCGCGACGAAACGCTTCTTCACACGGAATGCGCGCAGACGTGTCGATTCCGTGGCGCTTTCAGGCATCCGAAGATATGGAGCACCGTGGCGCATCACATCGCGCATCTCCTTGAGAAAATCAGGACTGCTGAGCAGGCTTTCCTCAAGATGTGTGTGCTCGTCACGTGCCGTTGGGTTTGCGTACACTGCAGACAGTGAAGAATCGAGCAGGATCGCTGCTTCTGGGAGCTGATCGAGCACGTCGAGAGCAGAGTCAGGAATGCTCGGTCGCATCCGTTCAGCGCGCTGCGCACCCCGTCGTTTGGCCATCACAATCGCGAAGCAGAACCCTCCACCAATTACTATCCCCAACCCAAGGGAGAGGAGGACAATAACGGTTGGATCCATATCTGCAATGCTATATGTGGGATCTGAGGACAACTCCAGTAATTTGCCTACTGTTCACCTGCACGTTGTGAAGGGTTCATTCCATGCAAGCACACTGGACGGAGTTGAACGAGAAGGGAACCGCATGCGCGTTGTGTATCAGCAAGAGCTTGGCGAGATTCAATCACGCCTTGTTGAAGTTGCGGAATTAGTCGTTACGTCGATCAAAGCGGCAACACAAGCCTTTGCCGAAAGCGATGTGGATCTTGCCGAACAAGTCATCGATGACGGTGACGTTATTGATGACAAAACTAAAGAGCTTGACGCACTCGTCATCGACGTTATGGCGCGGCAGCAGCCCGTAGCGAGTGACCTGCGCCTCATGGTTGGTTCACTCCGCATGAGCTCTTCTTTGGAACGTATGGCCGACCTGGCAGAGCATATTGCTCAGCTCTCTCGCTACCGCTACCCAGAAAGCGCGATCCCGAAAGGTTTACGGAAGATTTTCCATCGTATGGCTGAGCTGGATGTTGAAATGGCGGAGGGGCTCGTCGAGCTGCTTTCAACGTTCGAACCTAAAACACTTGCGGCAATTCGTGACCTAGACGATGAACTTGACGAGCTGCACAGTCGCGTATTCGAAAAAGTTCTCAGTGACAAGCTCTCAGATAACCCGACGGGCGTGGTCGATGCGACACTTGCGAGCCGGTACCACGAACGTTTCGGAGATCATGCAGTGAACGTCGTCAAGCAAGTGAACTTCTTTGTGAGCGGTGCTCTCGACTAACCTAGAGTCGTGACCCAACGAATCTACGACTCGAAGCAGCAAACACTCATTGATTTTGTGCCGATTACACCCGGCGAAGTTTCAATGTATGTGTGCGGCCCAACGGTGCAGTCAGCGCCCCACATTGGCCACCTGCGAAGCGCGCTGGTCTACGATCAGATGCGACGCTGGCTGACCACGTCCGGTCACCGCGTCACGCTGATACGCAACGTCACCGATATCGACGACAAGATTCTCGCGAACGCCACACAAACTGAAGTGTGGTGGGCGCTCGCCGCACGCGTAGAACGAGACTTTGATGAGGCTTACACTGCAATTGGGGTAGCGCCACCCACTGCAAGTCCGCGTGCGACCGGTCATATTGGTGACATGGTGCAACTGATTGATGTGTTAATCAAACGTGGGCATGCCTATGTGAATGAGTCAGGCAGTGTCTACTTTGCGACAGCCAGCTGGCCTGAATACGGTGCACTCACGCACCAGGCGACCGCAGACATGGAAGACTCGGGGGAGAATCCCGACGGCAAGCGCGACCCCCAGGACTTTGCGTTGTGGAAAGCACATCGCACTACTGAACCAGAAAGCGCAAGTTGGCCTTCTCCGTGGGGCCCCGGACGCCCGGGCTGGCATATCGAATGCTCTGCGATGGCAACCCGATTCTTGGGAAACGAGTTCGACATTCACGGTGGTGGGCTTGATCTGAGATTTCCGCACCATGAGAACGAACTTGCTCAATCGAACGCGGCAGGGCATCCGTTTGCGCGGGTCTGGGTGCACAACGGCCTTGTAAATACGGGCGGTCAGAAGATGTCGAAATCTCTTGGCAACTCACTGTTCGCTGCGGAACTTCTCCGACAAGCAGAACCACTCGTAATTCGATACTTCCTTGGGTCAGCACACTACCGGTCGGTGCTTGAATTCACCCCATCGAGCCTCACTGAAGCTGCGGCAGCGTTGCAACGAGTTGAAGCGGCGCTGGTACGCGCGAAGCGTGAGCTCGGTGAAATACCAGAACCGCACGAACCCGAGCTCACTGAGCTTCCCGCTGAATTCATTGCAGAACTTGAAGACGATTTCGCTATTCCAGGGGCTCTTGCGGTTGTGCATAGCACCACGCGACGAGTGAACAGCGCGCTAGATACAGAGAAAACTGAAGAGGCTGCTCGCGACGTACAGGCACTGGTCGCTATGCTCGGTGTACTACATATTGATCCGCGTCACCCAGATTGGGTTCAAGGGTCAGCCGCAAGTCCGGCACTTGACCTGCTCGTGGGCGAGCTGATCTCGCGTCGCGCTGAAGCTCGAAAAGCTCGCGATTTCGCAACGAGCGACGCTATTCGAGACCAATTGCAGGCGGCTGGGATAACTCTCGAAGACACCGCGGGCGAAACGCACTGGAGTGTAACGAATGGTGAATAAACGCAAAGGACGGCCAGGAGCCGTTCGCCAAAAATCTCGAGGGAAAGCCGTAGGGTCTGGGGGACAGGGCCGGCAGGCGCTCGAAGGTCGTGGACCTACGCCTAAGGCTGAAGATCGACCGTACCATCCAAAGGGTAAAGCGAAAGCCGCACGTGAACGGGCGGCAGCCCGCCAACCGCAGCGTCAACAGCAGCGGTCAGGCGGTGGCAAGCCTGCAAATGATCAAGAGCTTGTCACCGGACGCAACTCGGTGCTCGAGGCGCTTCGCACCAAGATTCCTGCAACCACCTTGTATGTGGCCGCGAAGACTGAACTTGATGACCGTATGCGCGAAATACTTGGAATCGCGACCGGTCGAGATATTCCCGTGCTGGAAGTGATGCGTTCAGAACTTGATCGAATGACGATTCGAGACACGGTGCATCAGGGCGTCGTGTTGAAAGTTCCTCCGTACGAATATGCTCACCCCATGGATCTGATTGAAGGGGTGGACCTGCCGCTGCTTGCAGTTCTTGATGGAGTTACGGACCCGAGAAACCTGGGCGCAATTATTCGATCTGTTGCGGCCTTCGGCGGTCATGGCGTGATTGTTCCGCAGCGTCGGTCAGCGGGAGTCAACTCCGCAGCGTGGAAAACGTCTGCTGGGGCAGCTGCGCGCACACCCGTGGCGTTGGCCACGAATTTGACTCGAACTCTGAAAGACCTCAAAAAGCAGGGCGTATTCGTCATCGGTCTTGACGGTAATGGGGACACACCGTTGCCGGGCCTCAAACTTGCTGACCGTCCGCTCGCTGTCGTCGTTGGCAGTGAAGGGTCGGGGCTTTCACGCCTCGTTGCTGAACAGTGCGATGCCATTGTGTCGATCCCGATCTCGTCGGCTACTGAGTCTCTAAACGCCGGAATTGCAGCAAGCGTCGCCTTCTACGAAATTTCTAAACTTCGCTGATCGAGTAGTCAAAAGCTGCAAATAACGAGAAATCAGCGGTAGAGTTGGGATAACACGACAAAAAACGTAGATTTCTGAGCGAAGGAGCTTGTGTGAGTACGGGACCCTTGGCGGGTGTACGCATCGCCGACTTTTCACGAGTCTTGGCGGGACCGCACGCGACCATGATCCTCGCTGACTTCGGGGCTGACGTGATCAAAATCGAAAGCCCCGACGGCGACGGAACCCGTCAATGGTCACCACCGTCGAACGCGCTCGGGCAGAGTACATATTACGCAGGCACCAACCGTGGGAAACGTTCAGTCGTCATCGACTTGAAAGATAAAGCGGGTCTGGAACTTGCATACAAATACGCGGCCACTGCCGACGTGGTGATTGAAAACTTCAAACCGGGCACTATGGAAAAGTTCGGTCTCGGTTATGAACGTCTTGCCGCAGAGAACCCCGGCCTCGTGTACTGCTCAATTTCTGGGTTTGGAGACGGTGCCGGCGCAAGCCTGCCCGGCTATGACCTATTAGTGCAAGCGGTCGGCGGCCTCATGAGCATTACCGGGCCAGAAACCGGCGAACCCAGCAAAGTTGGTGTTGCCCTCGTCGACATTATTACCGGACTCAACGCAGTCATCGGTATTCAAGCGGCGCTACGGGCACGGGAGACTACAGGGAGAGGGCAACTCATTAAGCTCTCCCTGCTGCAGTCTCTTTTGTCCGCGCTAGCAAACCAAGCAGCATCTACCCTCGAGACCGGAACATCCCCTGCTCGCATGGGGAACGCGCACCCCTCAATTTCGCCGTATGAGACGTTTCAAACGCAAGACCAAACGATTGCTCTCGCTGTTGGCACCAATGCTCAGTTTGCGCGACTTGTAGAACTGCTTGGAATACCCGAACTTGCTCACGATAAACGGTTCCGAGAAAACGTCGACAGAGTGGCGCACCGCGGCGAACTCAAGTCAACACTCGAAGAACAACTGCGACTTCAGCCCGCCCAACACTGGGTTGATGCGTGTGCCGATGTGAATATTCCTGCTGGCCGGGTCAACACGATCCAGCAGGCCTTCGAACTTGCTGAAGAACTCGGTCTTGACGTTGTTGCCAAAACCGGAGATATCAGCACCGTCGCAAACCCGATCCAACTCTCAGACACACCCGTGACCTACACGCTTGCACCCCCACAGCTTGGTCAACATCAAGACGCGTGGTGGCACGAACAATAAAGGAGCCCTCCCAGATGACCACAATCGATAAACTCTTCAACGTCACAGACCTTGTCACAGACGAAGAGCGTGACTGGCAGATGCGTGCGCGAGATTTCGCGCAGACAAACATTACACCCATCATCGAGCGTGACTTTGAAGACCGTCGACTGGCGTCAGAACTGATTCCGCAGGTTGGCGAACAGGGCTTCTTCGGAATGTACATGGACGGGTACGGGCTCGCGAACGCCTCCTCAGTCGCGTATGGGCTGGTTGCGATGGAGTTTGAAGCCGTCGATTCCGGATTTCGAACGATGCTCAGTGTGCAGGGTTCTCTCGCGATGGGCGCGATCCACAAATTTGGCTCTGACGAGCAGAAGCAAACCTGGCTGCCCGCGATGGGGCGGGGTGAAGCAGTGGGATGCTTCGGTCTCACCGAGCCCCAAGGCGGTTCAGACCCGGCAACGATGCTCACAACTGCGCGTCGAGACGGCGATGAGTGGGTCATTAATGGGAAGAAACGGTGGATCGGTCTGGGGACGATCGCGCAGGTCGCTGTGGTGTGGGCGAAAGACGAAGAAGGCATCGTGCGAGGCTTTGTCGTGCCAACAGACACCCCTGGTTTTACCGCCACCGCAATCGAAAACAAGCTTTCAATGCGCGCTTCGCTGCAAACCGAACTCGAATTTACTGAGATGCGGTTACCCGCTCAGGCGATGATGCCGCATGCCAAAGGCCTCTCGGCACCGTTTAAATGCTTGAACGAAGCCAGATATGGCATTGTTTGGGGCGTTATGGGTGCAGCACGCAACAGCATGGAGGTTGTGATCGATCGAGTGACGACGCGCAACACCTTCGGCGGACCGATCGGGTCGAAGCAGTTGGTGCAAGCAAAACTGGCCGATAGTTTTGTTGAGTATGAGAAGGGGCTTCTGCTGGCTCACTATATTGGGTCGTTAAAAGATGCGGGAAAGCTCAGCTGGGGCCAAATTAGCGTCGGAAAGCTCAACAATGTGAGAGAAGCCATCAAGATCGCATCGACCTGTCGAGCACTTCTCGGCGGTGACGGAATTACGAGCGACTTCCCCGTGATGCGGCACATGGCGAACCTCGAATCGGTGCGAACCTATGAAGGCACTGATGAAGTGCACACGCTCGTCATTGGACGCGAACTCACCGGACTTGCCGCGTTCTAACGCGTCGAACGCTAAACCGTTACTGCACGGTCGAACGGATCAACGCTGATACCGCGATCGATCACCTGCTGTGCCCACTCTCGGGCCGAATGCAGCGAATGGTCGCGATAATTGCCGCAACTTTCTGCGGTTGTTCCAGGAACGTCGGTCCACGCAATATTGTGAGCAATATCTGCGAGAGAGCTTTTCACGGCTTTTGCGACATCGTGAACGCTGGGCTCACCCCAGACAATCATGTGGAAACCTGTCCGGCAGCCAAACGGCGAAAAATCAATGAGCCCAGCAAGTCGGGGACGAAGAAGTGCAGCCATGGTGTGCTCAATCGTATGCAAACCACCGGTCGGGATTTCTTGCTCGTTGGGTTGAACCAGACGTACATCGAAGTTTGAAATCACGTCACCCTGAGGACCAGTTTCTGAGCCGATCAGGCGCACATATGGTGCACGCACTTTCGTGTGATCAAGGGTAAAACTTTCAACTTCTGCGAGTGTGATGTCGCCCATAGTGATGCCTCCGGAATTAATGAACTCTTCGCGTTCACCCTACCCGGTAGCGGTGAACGGCCAACACGCAGGTTGAGAATTGTGACGCGTTCGAACGTCAGACCTGAATAACGCCGTTTACGGTTGGTAGGGTAGGCACGCACTGCGCTAGACACCGCCACAAACGTAAGGATCGTCACGTGAAGAACCAACTGCTCGTATTCGCCCATCACGATGAAGCGAGCGCGTTCACAGATATTGCGCACCTGGTGACCGGGGTCGGAAAGATTAACGCGGCAACCTCGCTTGCGCTCGCGCTTGGCGCTGCATCAGAGCCGGTGGACGAAGTGGTCGTGCTCGGCACCGCCGGCATTGTCAGCGACGGTCATGACCTCGATACGATCGTGCAGATTACCCACGCGGTACAGCATGACTTTTCGCTCGACTCACCTCGGCTTGTGCTCGCTCCGCCTGTAATTGATGCGACTGCCACGATTGCAACCGGTGACGTGTTTGTGAAAAATGATGCTCAGCGCACGGCGATCGCCAATCTCGGTGCAACGCTTGTTGACATGGAAACGTACGCATACGCGAGCGTGTGTGAAAGATTTAACGTTCCATTGAAAGCGTTTAAAATCCCATCCGACTTCGCCGATAGTTCAACGACCGACGAAGAGTGGGATGAGATCGTGTTTTTGAAAAGCGGTCAGCTCAGGCATTTCTGG
>JBQDFP010000024.1:0-1081 GCA_052085365.1 Canibacter sp.
GGCCGAGGATCCATTCCTGGTTTCGGTTCTTCGAGAGGGTTCTTAGAGTCGCTGGGCAAAAGTCCCCTCCAACCGGCGGAATACAAGCTGACCAATAAACAACGTTATGAGCGCGATCGCAAAGCCGATCGCAATAAAGATGCCGAGGTTGTCTGGGCGAGCGGAGTCAGGCGCAAGTGGCAGCCAGAAGCCGTCATGGAAAAGCTCAACAGCTCCAGTCATCGGGTTCGACATATAGATGTTGTACAACCATTCAGGTGCACGCTTGTGCACCATTGTCCATGAATACAGCACTGGCGAAGCCCAAGTTGAGAACATGAGAATCAAATCGACAATGTTGCGCGCATCACGATAGACAGCATTAATGGCGCCGAAGAAGAGGCCCAGCCCAAGAGCAAAAGTCACAATTAGCGCCATACCGCCAAGGAAACCGAGGACCTGTAGCCACCCGATTGTCCATCCACACAGGAGGGCAACCACGAAAAGTAAAAGTGCCTGTGGCAGAAAATGTATCAGGGCCACACCACAGGCTGCGACGGGAAAAAGCTCGCGAGGAAGATAGATCTTGCGCACCAGAGACTTATTGTCAGTGATGGCTGAGGTCGTGTTTCGAAGTGTCTCGCTGAAGAGATTCACTGCGACGATGCCTGAAAAAAGATACACCGGGAACCAATCGATTCCACGATCTACACCGAGAATGACACCGATGACCAGGTAATACATGAGGAACTGGGCGCCTGGTCGAATATACGACCAGATCCAGCCCAGCACTGAACCGTAATAGCGGGTAGCGATGCCTTTCCGCACCAAGAGTGACAGCAGATAGCGCTGCTTAAACAACACATCAGTGAGTCCGCGACTCTTACCTGGCGTGTCGTAGTCCGGATCCGTCCGGATGGCTTCGATAGATGAACCGTTCACAATGCTTACTATCCTACTGATTAGCGACCGTCATAGGTTTGAGGGCTTCGTGCCCACGCCACCAGTCCAACCAGTAGCTTAATGATAGGAGAGAATCGGGTAGCCAGTCGTTCCCGTCCAACGTGTTACCTGAGCGATATTGACGTTCAAGCTCTTCAGC
>JBQDFP010000024.1:1181-22813 GCA_052085365.1 Canibacter sp.
GCACCGGCAAGGTCGCCAGCCCAAGCTGCGTTCTGCGGAAGCGAAGAGATTTCAGGAGGCGCACCAATTTGTGCGCCCGCACCAATGTAGACACCGTCCTCAACAACCGTTGGGCCGAGTAACACTGCGCCCGGTCCGATAGTGATGTCTTCACCGAGCTCTACACCTTCGCCGATAAAGGCGAGGTCACTGATTCGACTCATTGTTAACCCTCTAGGAAAATCGTTCTACCAGTCTTGCCTGATTCGATTGCAGCCTCATCTACGCGCAGCACTTCGAGACCTTCCTTCAGACTGACATGGTTTGACCCAACGCCGAGGATCGCATCGCGGAAGGCTTCATGTTCACTCTTGAGCGGCTCGCGTTTTTCGAGGGCAAACCGTGTCACGGTGCCCTCGCTCACCCCCCGAAACGCGGTAACCGCGTCCCAGGAACCCGTCGAGGTGCCATTCTCGTAGAACGTCAGATCAGCAGTTAGCGTGTCTGCGACCATTGTGCCTGCTTCACCGGTGACGATAGTTTTTCGTTCTTTGAAGGGCGTAAGCCAGTTCACAATGTGGTTGACCATAATGCCGTTCTCGAGCTTGCCGGTGATCGCCACCATGTCCTCATGGTCACGACCTGACCGGTAAGTCGTTTGCGCGGCCACCGAAATATAGCGACTTTGAGCAAGCCAAGCGGTCAAATCAACGTCGTGGCTACCAAGGTCTTTGACGACTCCCACGTCTGCGATACGAGCAGGGAAGGGCCCCTGACGGCGGGTCTGGATTTGATAGACATCACCAAGTTCGCCGTTCTCAATACGTTCACGCAGTGCCATGAGCGCCGGGTTGAAACGCTCAACATGGCCCACTGCGGCGGTAAGCCCTTGTGAATCAAAAGCCTCGACCAACGTGGTTGCAGCTTCTACCGAGTGAGCTACCGGCTTTTCGATGAGTGCATGAACGCCAGCTTCAGCGAGCTTCAGTCCAACTTCTTCATGAAACCGAGTTGGAACAGCGACGACTGCAGCGTCTATTCCGGCGGAGATAAGACCGTCAACCGAGTCAAAAATTGGGGTTGAGCCGGCGACATTATGCGGGTCACCCATAGGGTCAGCGAGGGCGACGAGTTCAGCACCTTCCAACTCGCGAATAACCCGAGCATGATGCCGTCCCATCATGCCGAGCCCGATGAGGCCGTATCGAATGCTCATATTCACTTCCAATCTCGTTGCTATTCAGTCTACGGTTCAAAGGTTACGTAGAGGTAGATTCGGTCGCGCTCAGCAGCCAGTGACTTGATAAAGAGCCGCATCACCTTCGTGATCTGTCTCCGTAAGGACTGGAGACTGATCAAGGCGGAGCATGCCTGGATAATCTTCAAAGTACATTAAGGAATCGCGAGGAATCATTTCATCATCGACTTCACCGGGTGTTGGCCATTTTGGTTCCTCTGTAAAATCATCCCCTTCGGCTTCTTGATTTGGGGCACTTTCGGGGGCATCCGGATCATTGCCAGTGCTGACAAGCACTCCTGCTTCTTTCAGCTCTTCGAGGGTTTCTTCGCTCCTTGTGTCATAGTGATCAAGACCGAAATCTAGCATGTAAGTCACATCGAGTCTCTCGAGCAAACTGCATGCTTCTGCCGTGTCGAGATTGGTGAAATCGTGCGCTAGTTCACGCGTGTCAGCTGTTACTTCGTTACGGAGATGGGCAAATAATGGCCTTCGATTGGAGAAAGCCTCTACAAGACTCGTCCCAGTCCAAGGTATGCCAGCGATCACCGCACTTTCAGGCACCTCGTCTGTAATACGTGAAAGCAGCGCTCGTTCATCTGCTGACAAGAGCCTCTCATTGGTTTCGTTATCGAACATGTGACGAACCTTGTCAATTTCTTGACCGAGGGCGCCACCTCGAGTTGCTGTGAGTACAACAACGAATACAAGAGCAACGGCAATGAATGCACGGAGAGGCCGTCGGGGAAGTCGCGATTGGGCCCCTTCGCTTACAAGTTCAAGTACCCAAGAGAACGCAATTGACGCGAGTGGTATTGCAAAGATCGGCACAAGCGCTGAAAGGCGGTGCGCATCGTTATACCACAGCCCGGTTAGCGTCGTACGAACGGGGTCGGAAAATGACGCAGCCACTACGTAAAGTCCGCCGCTTAAGAGCCAGGACGCTATAAGCCAGCGATGACGTTGACGCACAATGGTTAAAGCAACGCCAGCGAGTGTGAGAACCGTTAATGGGAGTGCGCGTGTGTCAGTGAGTACAGTGTTCGAGATGAACTGAGTGATTGCCTGAACGAGACTCGTGTTATATGTTCGCTCGTTATCGCCAGTCGTAATGTTGAGCCAAATCACGGGGATGGCAATTAGCGGCAACGCTAAGAGAAGTACTCGCAGCCCTCGGTGACGTACCGTCTTTCTTCGCGATGCGGCAGTAGCGAGCGCACGAAGGAGCAGCGGGAGCGCAAAGACTAGCGTCGCCATGAGTGCGTTGGGGTGCGCTAAAGTCGCAGCACCGAGCGCTCCGAAGGTTGTCAACCACGCAGCAGAAACGGTGGAATTTGCGCGCAAAAAATCATGGCGGAGCGCGAGGTGCGCAAAGCCTAGTGCGATAGGTAGCAGTGCTGTAGACAGGAAATTCGGGTAGAGAATTCCCCAGCTCAATATATGAAGAGGAAACGTTGGAAACACAGTAACCATGGCTGCAACCGCAAGCTGGTTTACAGGACGGCCTTTAGTGAAAGGAGCCGAAAAAAACAGCATCGAGACCGGCCAGACGATGGCTCCAACCACAAACGTCAGTGCGTTCGTTGCAACTAGAACGCTCGCGCCACTGAGCTGAACTATAAGAGCAACAGTGGCGTGCCACAGCGTGGGATAGAACGAAGAACTTGTGCTGTCGATCGCAGTGAGATTAAGCGCGAACGGAGAGGAGTTTCCTGTCTCGAGAATCCTTGCGACTGCGTTGAGATGAAATACGTTATCGAACGACTGTGAAAACGCGTCTGGCGCCCCAATTGCTGAACGAAGCAAAAGTGCAATAAGTGCGGCTGAGAGTAGAACGGGGACCAATGCGCGTAGCGCTTCAGGCCACCAAGCGACCGGTGCATCTGTGCGTCGTGTGATCAAGGGGCGGAGTGCAAATATGAGCCCGCCGATAACTGCAGATACGGCGACTACGAGCCATACGTTCCAACTGGACCGGAGGGCTCCAGCGGCGATACTTGCAACCGCGATGTTGAGGAACGACGCAGCAATCGCACCAGCCCAAAACGTGATGCCTCGCAGGCGTAGTCCCCAAGCAATCAGGGTGCCGGGGGCGACGGAGAGAGCAAGTGCGACGATTGCCGCCGGTGCCATAGAAAGCCAGATCATGCTTGAGTATTTGGCTTCGTAGTTGACTGTCGCAGCTCGTCAGCTTCCTGGCGTCGTGCTTCGTTGAGTGCGACTGAGCGGGCAAGCTGCGTAACACGTGCGTCACTCCGTGCCTTTGCACGAATCACGGCGACCGCAAACAGCATGCCGATGACGATAAATCCGTAGAGGAGTAGATCTGTTCCACGGCCGACGCCAAAGAAGTTTGCGATGACCGTCAACATGTTCGGGAAGATTATTGCGAGCACAGCTGCGACGATGAACAGGAGCGCAAGAAGACGCTTCATCGCGAGAGACTTGTCGCTTCGCAGAGAACGAAGCGCAAATATCGTGACGCCAATGATTGCGATGACTAGGAGAAATTGAAACCAGAACATGATGCGCCTACCGAATCACTAAGTCGATCAAGATATTGATGGAGTTTAGGAGAGACTGGCCTTTGGCTTTTGAATAGTCCGTGTAAATCACTTCGACGGGCTGCTCCGCCCAGGGGAGCCGAGTGCGCCCTAATTGCACCACGATTTCAGTGCCGTGCGCCATGCGGTCCTGTTTGAGGTAAATTCTGCGTAGCGCGTCCTCGCGGATAACACGAAGACCATTGTGTGCATCGGTTAGCTTCATATGCGTACCGAGGTTCGTCGCCCAGACTGCAGTTTTCAGCACGACCTTTTTGAGGAAGCCAGGCTTTGTTCGGTCGTCGAGAAAACGTGAGCCAACAACAATCGCAAAGTCTTCGTTGTGAGCGCGATCAAGCATAATTTCAGCGTCTTCAACTCGGTGTTGGCCGTCGGCGTCAAAGGTGACGACGAATTCGGCGCCACGTTCCAGCGCGTAGTCAAAGCCCGTTTGAAGAGCAGCACCTTGTCCGAGGTTGATGGGGTGTCGCACAATTTGAGCACCGGCCGCTCGAGCCAGTTCACCTGAACCATCGTGAGAGCCGTCATCGATACAAACTATGTTTGCAAATTTTGTGCCGAGGTCACGGACAACATCACCGATCACCACAGCCTCGTTGAACAGTGGAATTACTACCCACGTATTAGGATGACGTGCGTCGGCTCCAGTGGGAGATAAAGGCGCAGTGCTGCTCATGCTGTCCATCTTCTCAAATGTTTGCTGAGGCCGACGTCAGACTAGTAATAAAAAAAAGAACTACCTTTACGGTCAAGTAAAAGGTTAGACTCGGGAGCTAGTTATATATTTTTGTGGTTTTGGCAGCTCAAAGCGGCTGCTCTTGGGGGAGGGGACTCCGTGCGCAAGTCGCAGCTTTCCAAAAATCGGACTCGTCGAGGTGGTCGAGTAGTTCGATGGTACGCCGCCACGATGTCAATTTTGGCATTGACCTTCGGCGTGTTGGTTTCGCAACCAACCGCTGCGGAGGCAGCAAATATTACTGACGGGTTCGATCACACGAATATTGTGAGCGACAGTAACTTTTATAACGGTCAGGCAATGTCAGCGTCACAGGTGCAGTCGTTCCTCAACGCTCGGGTTGCTCGATGCACGATCGGTGACTCCGGACGTAAAGCCGGCTCAAAGACCGCCAACGGTAACACTATTGCTTCAAAGTGCCTCAAAGATCTAAAAGTGACGACGAAGTCGATGTCTTCCGACAGTAACTGTGGCGCATACACAGGCAAATCAAACGAGACAGCTGCACAGATCATTCAAAAAGTCGGAAAAGCCTGTGGCATCAGCCAGCGTGTGCTGTTGGTCATGCTCGAAAAAGAACAGTCACTCATCACTGATACTTGGCCAACAACGCGTATGTATAACTACGCAATGGGCTGGGCTTGCCCCGACAGTGGTCCAGGAAACTCAGCAAACTGTGACCCAAGTGCAGCCAACTTCTTTACTCAGGTGTATAAGTCTGCTTGGCAGCTTAAGGTTTACTTGAATAACCCCAATAGCTTTAACTACAAAGCGGGTGTGAACAATAAAGTTCAGTGGCACCCGAATTCAAGCTGTGGCACTTCAACGTTCAAGATTAAAAACAATGCTACGGCAGCGCTTTACATTTACACTCCGTACCGACCCAACTCCGCGGCACTCAAAGCCGGCTGGGGCACAGGAGACAGCTGTTCTACATACGGCAACCGAAACTTCTATAACTTCTGGAAGTCATGGTTCGGAAATCCAAAAACAGGTGTCGCCGTAGACGGAGCGATCGCAGCGTATGCCTCAGGTCTAGAAAACGCGTTCGGTACAGCTCAAAAAGCAGCTGTAACTTACACGGGCAATGGCGGCGGAGTTATCCAAGAGTTCACTAAGGTGTATATCTTCAAACCCAAGAACGGCAAAATCAGCCACATGAGCAAAACCAGCCCGTTGTGGAAAGCCTTGAACACAGCAGGCGGGGTGAACGGAGCCTGGGGTTGGCCCATTGAACCTGCTAAATCTCAAGGTGCCGGGCTCAGCACAATGAAGTTCACGAATGGATACCTCGGTGAAAAAGGAGGTGAAGCTCACTTTGTCCCATCTTCATTGTCGACCTACTGGTTGCCAAAACTGGGAACTCTCGGGTACCCAACCGCGACAGCGGTGACGGCAAACAAGGCCACGCATCAGGCATTCGAAAAGAGTCTCCTTGTGGTAGGCAGTGACAAGTCAGTGCGAGTGGTAGATCCGGATTTCTCCAATGCATGGCTGAAAGCTGGTGGCGTAAAGAGCGCGCTCGGAACGCCAAAGACAGCCAACGGAAAAGCCGTAGGTAAGGGAAAAATATATGAACTTACGCTTTCGAACATGTTCCGTAGCCCGAGTGGAACGATTGCAACAGCTCCAACAGGCAGGTTTTTAAATGCCTATATGGCAAACGGCGGACCGGCGGACTCAACATTTGGCTGGCCGACTGCTTCGTCGGAATGTGAACTACCCGGTGAAGGATGCGCAATCCCAGTCGAAAAGGGTGTTGGTCTATGGTCTCCCTCAACAGGTATCGTGCTCACCGACAAAGCCATCTTCAATGCATGGAAACCGCAGGCCGGTTCCCTCGGGTACCCCTCAGCTGCGCCAAAAGCGTTGGGAAGCGGCAAGACGCAAGTATTCAACGGCGGAGAAATGTTTACTAGCTCGAGAGGAACCTATTTCCTAGGTAAAGGGACACTGCTAGACGAATACAAGTCTCGAGGTGGCGCTACGGGGTCTCTCGGATTCCCGATCAGCAACTCGTCATGTACAGGTAACACATGCTCAGCATCGTTCGTTGGGGGCAGCCTCGTGGTAGACCCGGTTCGTGGCGTTCAAGTCACTCCACCCGGAACCAACCCCAGTACATCATCCGATAGCAACGTTGAACGCTTGAAGCCGTAACTTCAAGTTAGGGAAAGTCATGAGAATTACAAAATTTTTCACGCTGCTCACGATTGTGGCGCCGCTCACAATCGTGGGTGCAGTACCCTTCAACCTTGAAGCAAGTCCCGAAGGCGGGACGAGTTTAAATGCACCTTCGGTAGAAGACCCAACCGAAGTGGACGGCACAGAACAAGTGCCAGAGGATGCCGCCGAGAACGGAGAGTTCGGGGACGAACAGACAGATTCCGTTGACGAAGAGGCCGAAGAGTACAACGATGAGACCGCAGAACTATCTGATGCGTCGGACCCTGAAGACGGACCCTCGAAGGACCACCCCGCAACTCCGCAAGCGCTTACTCGCATGAGCGTGGATTCTCTCACCGGAACGACGCAGGCAGAAGCCCCCGCAGGAGGACTCTGGGGCGGCAAGCGAAACGAACGTCTGGGGGGCAGCGACAGGTACGAGACTGCAGTGAAGGTGTCTAAGAGCACCTATACAAGCACCGCGAAGACGGTGATAGTAGCTACCGGTATGGACTATCCAGACTCTTTGTCCGCAGCTCCGCTTGCCGCAAAACTCAAGGCGCCGTTATTGCTCACCGAGACAAACCGAGTGCCAACGGTGACTTCTACGGAAATTGATCGTCTGAAACCAACAGCAATCATTATCGTCGGCGGCAAAGGCGTCGTGACTTCGAAGGTTGAATCCGACTTGAAGAAACAAGCG
This sequence comes from Canibacter sp., assembly GCA_052085365.1. Taxonomy (GTDB): domain Bacteria; phylum Actinomycetota; class Actinomycetes; order Actinomycetales; family Microbacteriaceae; genus Canibacter. The sequence continues at coordinate 8,567 of JBQDFP010000024.1, forward strand.
GCTAGCGTCTCACGTCTCTCAGGCGACGACCGGTACGCAACGTCTGCTGCGATTTCGAAATATGGTTGGAAGACATCCAGCGAAGCCTTTGTCTCTACAGGCATGGATTATGCGGATGCGCTCGCTGCGGGCCCAGCCGCGGCGCGCAGAGACGCTCCGGTTATGCTCGTCCCTGGACTTTTGTCAACGGCGCCTGCGGCGGTGAAGAGTCAGCTCAAATCGATGAATGTAAGCCATATTCGCATAGCGGGTGGAACGGGCGTTGTAACGCCTGCAATTCAAAAATCATTGACATCAGGAACTAGCATCTCGGTGACCCGTTATTCAGGTAGTGACCGCTATGACACTTCCGTAAAAATCGCAAACGACAACTTCTCGAGTTCAACGAGTCAAGTTACATACATGGCGAACGGTATGGCTTTCGCAGATGCATTGACAGGAGCTGCCGCAGCAGGTGCGCAGAATTCGCCTCTGTTGCTCTCCGCGTCAAATTGCATCCCAGCGAACGTCTACAAAGCGAACGATCGAATCCTTCCAAAAGGGACGTATCTTCTTGGTGGTACTGGTGTGCTCAAAAACACTGTCCTGCACGGAAACGAATGCATGACAGTGAAGCCTAAGGGTATTACTTCAACTAACTGGAAGGGCACAAATCAGGCTTACGCGCAACTCAACAAGAAGCGTTATGACGCTGGAGTGTCTGGCGCCCGGCTAGCGGATACAGCTCAAGGCACCCCCGCGTATACCTGGTCAAACAGCATGTACTCGAAGGGCTATCGTCAGGATCCGAACGCAAAGAAAAATAATGCGTGGGTAAATGATGGTGCTATCGCGAGGAGCGGATCAGCAAATCAACTCGTCGACCGCATGTTTGGAAATGCGTCAGCGAAGGTAAGCGTTAGTAGTCAGGTCCGCGGAAAACGCCAGTTTGTAAGCGTAGGATATGTGTCCGGCAACGGAAACTTCCTGACCGTTTACACGGGAGTCGATGCAGTGAAATGACATAAAACCGCATGTCACTTTGGCGAGAGACAGGTGTACATCGGTTGACCCGCAGGTATCGCGGTTAGACTTGGTTTCGCGACCGCTACATCCACGCCATTCTCATAAGGAAGATACCCCGTGAACGAATTCATTCCTGCTGCAAAGCCGCTCATCGGTAACGAAGAACGCGCAGCAGTAGACCGTGTACTGCAATCCGGAATGATCGCGCAAGGGCCAGAAGTGGCAGCGTTCGAAAAAGAATTCGCGAACTTCTTTGTTGAGGGTCGCGAAACTGTCGCAGTAAATAGCGGCACGAGCGGACAGCACTTGGGCCTGCTCGCAGCAAGCGTCGGTCCGGGCGACGAGGTCATCGTTCCATCGTTCACGTTTGCCGCCACTGGCAACTCGGTTGTGCTCACTGGCGCTACGCCAGTGTTTGTCGACATTGAGCCGGAAACCTTCACACTTGACCCAGAAAGTGTTCGAGCAGCAGTCACTGACAAAACTAAAGGCATTATGCCAGTGCACCTCTACGGTCACCCATTCTTGGCAAACGAGATCAGCAAGATCGCTGAAGAATTCGACCTCATGATCTTTGAAGACGCTGCACAAGCTCATGGGGCATCACAAGATGGAAGGCCAGTTGGGACATTCGGCACATTTGCCATGTTCAGCCTGTACCCCACGAAAAACATGACGAGCGGTGAAGGCGGTATGGTCACGTGCGCGGATGGCGAGATCGCGAGAAACGTTCGATTGCTTCGCAACCAGGGCATGGAAACCCAGTACGCCAACGAGGTCATCGGATTTAACACACGCATGACTGACATTCACGCCGCCATTGGTCGCGAACAGTTAAAGAAGGTTGGAGCCTGGACCGAAACCCGCCAGCGTAACGCTGCGTTTCTGAACAGTGCTCTTGAAGAAATTGCTGGAATCACTGTTCCGATAGTCCGTCCTGGTGCAGTTCACGTCTACCACCAGTACACGATTCGAATCGACGCATCTGAACGCGACCGTCTTCGTGACGCATTGCGCGAAGAACATCAGATTGGTTCGGGTGTCTACTACCCCATTCCAAACCACCGTTTGCCATCGCTTACCAAGTACGCGCCGAATCTCGAACTTCCTGAAACCGAAAAGGCAGCAAGAGAAGTACTCTCACTTCCCGTGCACCCGTCTCTGACCGAAAATGACCTTGATCGAATCGTTCAGGGCGTTGCATCTGTCATGCGTGCTGGCGCATAACCCGTTCAAGGAATACAGGAAAAGTGCGGATAAAAATCGCAAGCCGAATATTCGAGCCCGAGCCAAGCGCCGCGTCGTTCCGTTTATCGGCCCTAGCAACTGCATTTGTTAAAGCTGGGCACGAGGTTATAGTGGACACAGTCCGTCCCACAAAATCTCAAGCGAGCCACCACGGTGATGATGCTCGCCCCTATCGGGTGCGACGACATCGAGTTCTTCGGGACCGTTCGGGATACGTTCGCGGTTATTTACAGTACCTCAGCTACGACGTCCCTTTGTTTCTCAGGGTGTTATTCGGACGACGGGCCGATCTATACATAGTCGAGCCCCCTCCAACCTCGGGATTCTTTATCAGGCTCGCAACTTCCGTTCGAAGAATCCCATACGCTTATTACGCAGCAGATATTTGGTCGGACGCAGCGCAACAAACGGGAGCGTCCAGCTTCATTATTCGTGTCGTAGCAGCGCTTGAAAAGTGGGTCTGGAAAGGGGCGAAGCCCGTGCTCTCGGTATCGCCCGGTGTGTCAAAACGACTACGTGAACTAGTGCCGAATTTGCAACCACTTGAAGTGGGGAATGGCATTGATACCAAGAGATTCCTAGCCAAGATTGACCCGCATGACGGCCTGGAGCAGCGCTTAAATACTTTTGTTTACGCTGGCACAGCGTCTGAGTGGCACGGCGCGGATATATTCATTCGAGCGTTTGCTTCTCGTCGAGACGAACTTACCGATTACACCCTGCAGTTTATTGGCGGCGGATCAGAAGTTGACAACTTGAGATACCTCGCACGCAGGCTAGGCGTTGGACAGAGAGTCTCATTTGAACCATCACTTCGGCCTGAACAGCTCGGGCCTCGTCTTGCAAACTGTACGTTGGCACTAGCGAGCCTAAAACCACATAGTGGCTATGACTTTGCGTTTCCTACGAAACTATATTCCGCTGCTGCCTGTGGTGCCCCGCTTCTGCATACCGGTGGCGGGCCCGGTGCAGACTTCGTACTTCAGAGAGTGGACGGTCGTTCGATCGGTGAAGCCGTAGCCTTTAACGAAGTTGACGTAGCAGCGGCGCTTGTTCATGCTGTTCAGGTGCCGCCGGATGCGCGATCCGTTACTCGGCGATTAGCAGTTCGACGCTGGGCGCAATTGAACGTTGACATTCAATCGGTTGCCGAAAACGCTGTCAATGCGCTCATTCCACTGGAGGGTACACGCTCGTGAATCGAATAATGCGAACGCTTTCACGGCTGTTCAAGGTGATGCCAGCCGGAGCCCGTCCTTTTTACGTTGGATACGCGATCGTTACCGGGCTGTTGGCGCTCTTGGACTCACTTGCCTTGGGGCTGATAGCAGTGGCGATCACGCCTCTTGTTGCTGGGGACCCAATTACACTTCCCATTATTGGCGAGTTGCCGGAGTCCGCCACAATCTGGCTCGTGCTTGTAATATGTGCACTCTTTGTTTTGAAGAGTGGACTCGCAATTGTGTTGCATTTGGTCGCGACTAGACGCTTTGCTCGTTACGAGCTTGAGGTTGGCCAACAGCTCTTCGACGCCTACACACACTCAAGCTGGGAAGATCGGTCACGTCTTTCAACTGCAGAAATCACGCGCATCGTTGATAGTTCAATGGCGAATACCACTATTGGTTTTATCCTCCCTATCTCCCAGATCCCCGGGAACGCTCTGACTTTTGTCTCGGTGCTGCTTGTACTCGTTGTAGCACAGCCGCTCTCGGCACTGATAGCGCTCTTGTATCTCTCGGCAATTAGCCTGGTTATGATCTTCGTAGTCACAAAACGTGCCCAAAGCGCAGGTCGAAATAACCGAAAGTATGCTTACCGCGCAGCTCGAGTAATGACTGAAATGGTAGATGCACTTAAAGAAGTCACGCTTCGCGGCAAGCTACAGGAAATCGCCGCCGTAGTGAGGGGCGATCGGTATTTCGCGACACGAGCAAGGGCGAATATCTCGTTCTTCTCAATAGTTCCGAAATACGCATTCGAAGCTGCACTCATTGGTGGGTTCCTTCTGGTGGGTGGAGCGGCGTTCCTTTTTCAGGGACCAGAAGCCGCTGTCGTAGCCGTCTCGCTGTTTGCTGCGACGGGCTTCCGCATGATTCCCGCGCTGACATCAATGCAGAACAGTATTACCCAGGCATCGTCTAACGAAGCCTACGCAAAAGACGTGATTCGAGAACTGGCCCGCGCACTGGAAATGGAACCCACCCGAGTTGAGAGAAAGAATGACACCGAGGTTCTGCCAGAGCATCCAAATCAAATTTCATTTGAAGGTGTTTCGTTTCGTTACCCCGGGGCGGAACATAATGTTATTAATGAAGTCAATCTAGACATTTCTCTTGGTTCTCGACTCGCGATTGTAGGCCCGTCCGGCGCAGGAAAATCTACGATGGTCGATCTCCTCTTAGGGCTCAGCCAGCCTACTCAGGGCGAAATCCTCGTTGACTCTCGTCCTCTCCGTAATTCGCTTCACCAATGGAGATCTCGGGTAGGCTACGTGCCTCAGCGGGTCGCTCTCTTCGACGGTTCAATCGCGCAGAATGTTGCTTTAACATGGGGCGATGATTTCGATGAAGAGCGAGTTAAAAGCGCAATTGCACAGGCTCAACTTGAGGAACTACTGTCGAGGGCCGGTGGTATTCACGAACACATTGGCGAGCGAGGAATGGCAATTTCTGGCGGCCAACAACAGCGTCTCGGTATCGCAAGAGCTCTCTACGCAAACCCACTAGTACTCGTACTAGACGAAGCAACCAGCGCGCTCGACACGGCTACCGAGAATCGGGTCACCGAAGCAATGCGGGACCTCAAGGGAGAAGTCACATTCGTGACGATCGCCCACCGACTAGCGACGATTCGTGATTATGATCACGTTTGCTACCTTGATGGAGGGAAAATACTCGGACACGGGACGTTCGATGAAGTTGTGGCGACTGTGCCCGAATTTGAGCTCCAAGCGAGTCTCGCTGGATTGAGTTAATGATTGCGAGTCGCCCCCGGGTTCTCGTGGTTACCCCGTGGTTTCCCAGTTTGAAGGAGCCAGGGGCGGGTTCGTTTGTGCAGCGTGACGTCGAACTACTTTCACGATTCGTGGATGTTACGGTCGTTCATCTCGGTGCACCACAGTTCTTCGGTGCGGACCTAAATATTGAAGATCAATACGAGGATTATCGGGTCATTAGGATTCCTTTTTCCCTCGTTAAGTACGGGCAGTGGATACAGGCAGCGAGAACTATCCGGCGGGAGCTCAAGAGGGCTGATGTCTTGCACACTATGTCGTATCATGCATTACCCCCAATGACCCTTCTCAAGGTTGATAAACCGTGGATACATACTGAGCATTTCAGCGGCTTGCTGAGTGCGCCAACCGGGAATTCAAGAAGTGTTTGGTTGCAGAAACGTGTACGAGAGCAGCTCCGACGCCCGGATCGAATGGTTGCAGTCAGCACTTATCTTGCTGTTGCATTAAAGGCATATCGAAGGGACCAAATAGGCATCATAGGAAATGCTGTTCCCGTTGGCCGACCACACGTGCTCGATGCAGAAACCTGGTTGTTTTCTGAAGTCAACCTTGTTTCGGTTGGTCGGATTCAAGAAGCCAAAGGTGCTCGAGCAGCTGTGGAAACGCTCATCGAGCTTAACGAAAGAGGCGTTAAGGCCACCTTGACATGGGTAGGCACAGGCCCGTTGCAAGCTGAACTCGAGAAGAAAGCTGCGCAATACGACCTTGAGAAGCAGCTGAAATTTGTAGGTGCCGTTACTCCCGAGCGCGTCGGAGATTATCTTGACGCGGCAAACGTCTTTCTCCTACCAACGCGCTCTGAAACTTTCGGCGTAGCGCTCGCTGAGGCTTATGCTTCAGGACTTCCAATAGTCACAGGGGACCGAGGTGGATTTACCGATTTCCTTGATGAGGAGTCCACTGTGCAGGTTCCCACGGATGATTTTTCAGGCACTAATCTTGCGAACGCAGTTGAACTCGTGATCTCGCGTTCAAATCTCCCGTCCCGCGCAGAGATCGCCCGTCGTGCCGCAGAGGCTTTTGACGAGAATCAGAGGCTCGAAGAATATTCGCGTCTCTATTCGTCGCTTGGTCTGACAATCAGAACTGAATCGACAACTGTGCGGCAAATCCAATGCCGGTCGACTGAAGCGCACCCGTCAATGGCCCGTCCGCTGGACGGTAAAAAAATCGCGTATCTATTGCGCGGGGTTATCGCGAACGACGCGCGTGTTCATCGAACAGCGAAAGCGGCAAAAAATGCGGGTGCAGAGACTCGAGTTTTCTATCGACCGGGGGTCACCGGCGTAGAGGGCTCAGTCCCGGAGGCATTACGGAACGAAGTAACCGATATGAGCGAATGGAATCTTCCACTTCGTCAACGAAACCTGGACACGGGGAAGTATGAGTGGAAAAACCTCAACAGGCGGCCGCTTCTTGTGTTCCTGGACAGAGTTCCAAAAGTTGGCACGTCATTTGCCAACTACTTCGCGGAACGAGGGCTAGCAAGGAAGTTGCGTAATGAGGTCGCTAACTACGCACCTGACTTGGTACATGCACATGATGCCAACACACTCACGCTCGCTCGACTAAGCAGTCGAGGTAACGCGCCGTTTGTTTACGATGCGCACGAAATGTGGCGCGGAAACTACCAAAAACCACACCCTTGGTATATGCGGGGCTATATGCGGTTTTTTGAAGCGAAAGCGCTGAGGAAATCAGCTGGGCTTATTACTGTTTCTAACAGCATCATGCGCTGGATGCGTCGTGAGTACGAGTATGTAAAGCCGACTGCAGTTGTGAGAAATGTTCCCGAGCGTGCCACAGAATCAGCTTTTCAAAATGCCCGTCACATTCGCAAAGAGCTCGGGTTAGATGACGAAGCAAAGATTTTGCTCTATGGCGGGGCCGTGCTTCCTTATCGGGGAATTGAACAAGCAATAGAAGCGCTGGCGTTAGTTCCAGAGCAGACTAATCTTGTAGTGGTCGGATACGGGCAATCGAGTTACCTGAGCACGTTGAAAGAACTTGCGAGCAACAATGGAGTTCGCGACAGAGTCTGGTTCTTTGGGGCTGTTCCTCATACGCAGCTAGTGGGCACGGTAGCTCAAGCGGACATATCGCTTGTCTGTATTCAGGCGATATCACCCAGCTTTAGGTTTAGTTTGCCGAATAAATTATTTGAAGCGATTCAAGCTAATACTCCCGTAATAGCGAGTGATATTCCCGATCTTAAGGCGCTGGTGACCGAGACCGGTGTGGGAAAGGTTGTTTCTGGTTGGACAGCGGAACAGCTGGCAAAGACAGTAATCGAAATCCTCCAGAACGCTGACCATATTAAGGAAAAGCTTTTGAACGTCGCTTCATCGCTGAACTGGGAAACCGAGTCAAAAGTATTGATTAGGTTTTACACGGATATTCTAAACTAACTATGGAAATTACTTCGGTTATTGCTCGCGGACTGTTTGCTGCCTGGAGCTGGTTGCCAAGCAGTGTTCAGCAGTTTGTGCTGGCGATGGCACTTGACGATGGACCGACTGGACCGCTTCCTGCATATGATCGACCGTTGAGCCATTCGAAGCGGCTACTTATATTGCCGACGAACTCCGCCGGGCAGGCCGCTAGTTGGGCAGCAGCCGTCGAGGAATTCACGAGCGCAAGCGGCGCAAACTTTGCGCTCACCCGTTCGCGAGATTTTGGATACGGCTCAACCTATTCGGCAAGCAGAGCTCGATCATATGGGTCGAAAAAGTGGCAGCACGAGTTTTTCAGCTGGGCACAGAAAGAATTCACCCATGTCGTAGTTGAGTCTTGTTCCACGGTGAGCGGTCCACCCAGTAGTCGTCGTGTGCTCCGAGAAATTCGGGAAATGCAGCAACGAGGCTTACAAGTTGCTCTTTTATTTCACGGCAGTGACATTAGAGAAGTCGGCAAACATGCTCGACGTGAACATAACTCTCCATTTCAAGACCAAAATTCCGTACTATCGAAGTCTCTTCGATCAGTAGTAAGACGAAATCGGGCGGTTTTGAACCAGGTTCCGACTATTCCGACCTTTGTATCGACACCTGATCTACTTATAGATCTTCCCGAAGCTGAACTTGTCCCTGTAATTCCAGAATCCAGATATTTGAAAACTGCGGATGGCACAGATGCGACAACCCCAGTCACAGACCGGGTGCCAAGAGTGGTGCATATTCCGTCTCGTAGCAGCTTGAAGGGTACCGAAGGGATCCGGGACAATCTCTTAGCGTTGAACGAGAAAAGAATAATCGAGTACAAAGAGCTAAGTGGCCTGTCTCGAGACGAAGTGTGGAACGAAATTGATCGAGCGGATATCGTGCTCGATCAATTTACGCTTGGCAGCTACGGTGTGGCTGCAGTAGAAGCCATGGCGCTAGGGAAAATTGTCGTGAGCCATGTTTCAAAGCAAGTGCGTAGAGAAATCAAGAGCCGTTTCTCTGTAGAACTTCCGATAATAGAGAGCGCACAGGAAGACGTCGGCAAAGTCGTCGATCAGATTGCCCGCCGTTGGCTCGATAACGACGCTCAATCCGCTGACAAAATCAAATATGATCGTGCAGGGAGGAAGTTCGTGCGAACGGTGCATTCCGGGCGGCAATCTGCTGAGGCTTTTGCCACGTTCCTCCAGACAAACGGAACCCAAGAGATGAAACATTGACTGAAATACTGTGCCTCTCACTCACTCCGATTTATCGTGACGCTCGAGTGCTCCGCCAGATCGAGCTGCTCTCCAAGTTTGGCAAGGTCACTACCATTGGGTTTGGTGAAAAACCCGCTCACGCAACCACACATATTCAGGTCCCAGACGGGCTGACTACCTTGCCTCAAACATTTACCGGAGTTGCAAAGCTTGCGTTCCGCGCAAATACCGCCGCGGAGTGCTCCGCACCTGCTGCCAAGTGGGTGCTCATTAACGTCCCCGATCGGGGAGTTTGGGACCTAGTCGTCTCAAACGATGCTCGAGTTCTCGACCTTGGATTTGCGCTCGCTGCTGGTAAACCAGTGTGGGCAGACATGCATGAGTGGGCACCGGAGGAGCGCACCCACGTCACGTCATGGAGGCTTCTTGTCGCTCCACAAATGCGGCACCTGTGTAAAAAGTATTTGCCGCAGGCGGCATTGGTGACCACCGTTTCGAACGGCATCGTTGATCTGTACCGCGAGCATTTCGGGGTATCACCCGTACTCATGACAAACGCGGGACCGTTGCAAGACCTTTCGCCGGGACGGGTTGCATCTGACAAAATTCGCTGTGTCCACAGCGGTGCCGCGATTGGTGGGCGTGGGCTCGAAACGATGGTGCAGATCTTCCATGAAGATCTGCCTGCGCAGTTCGAGCTTGACCTGTACTTGGTGCCGGGCGGGGACAAAGGTGCGCACCTGGAAGCGCTTAAAAGCATCGCTGCTGGAGACCCCAGAATTCGTTTCCATGATCCGGTTGCGCCAGCGGAACTACCAACGACGCTCAACAGATATGACCTCGGTGTGTTTTGGATCCCACCAACGCACACGAACGCACGATTAACCCTCCCGAACAAGTTCTTCGACTACGTGCAAGCGCGTCTTGGAATCGCGATCGGCCCGAGCACAGAGATGGTCTCTGAACTCAATAAATATCGATTAGGGGTGACGGCAGATTCTTTCGAATCGATAGACCTTGCGCAGTCAATCTCTACGATGACGAGAAAAGAGCTCAAATCCTATAAAGCTGCATCCCACGCAGCAGCCGAATCACTCAGCTTTGAACACCAAGCAGTTGACATCAAGACACGCCTTGAGAAGATGTTCTTTCCTCGATCAAGAGAAGAAAAAAGTAACGTATAACTTCGAAAAAATTATGCTTATAATCTAAATAGCTCACGAATAGGTTGAGCAAAAGTTCAGCTTATTGAGGGAGTGCGCTTCGGTGCACCTAGGGGAAAGTGCCGTAGCGTGAAGCGTAGTTTTTCTGTGATCGCAGCTGTTGCTGCAGTAACAATTCTTATTTCAGGCAATCAGGCCGCAGCGTTTGCTGATGAGACGTCGCCGGTAGGGGCGAGTGCGCCCTCGGCCCTCCAGACTCAGGACGGTGCGACTCTTAAAGCTGAGGAGCTGCTGTCTACGATCACTGTTGCAAATGAAGAAACTTCGGTGAAGTATGACCGTGACCGGTTCAAGCACTGGATAGACGCTGACGGTAACGGATGTAATACACGATACGAGGTGCTCATTCGAGATGCAGTGTGGGCCAATACGAGTGACAACCCTTGCTACTTGAATGCAGGGGAATGGATCTCACCCTACGATGGCCTACACCACAGCGAATGGACAAATGGATTACAGATCGACCATGTCGTGCCACTGTCAGAGGCGTGGCGTTCCGGCGCATGGTCGTGGGATGACCAGCAGCGCGAAGTGTTTGCCAACGATCTCGAAGTCCCTTATGCGCTCTATGCAGTGACGGGACAGGTCAACAATTCAAAAGGGGACCGTACTCCGGAGCGCTGGCTGCCACCTCTGCAATCATTCCAATGTGAATACGTAGTGAGTTACACGCTTACGAAGTATCGATGGAGTCTCTCTGCAGATCAGGTAGAACATGATGGTTTGTCCAGATTGTTGACGGGCACTGATTGTGGCAGCACCCAAGTAACGCTTCCAGAAATAAAAGCCACACCTGCAATTTCTGATTCGACTCCATCAAGTGAGCCAGAGCCTACGTCAAAGGAAACACAGAAGGCTGCGCCAAAATCACCTAAAACGCCCGCGAGCGGAAACTCACGCCTCTACGGTGCTGATCGGTATCAAACTGCCGTCAACGTTTCCAAGCAGTTTCCGTCCGGGGTTGAAGCAGTATTCGTTGCAACTGGAGTCTCGTTCCCTGACGCTCTCGGAGCAGCCGCAGCGTCAGCAAAACTTGGTGGCCCGCTGCTATTAACGTCAAAAGCTTCCGTACCTTCAAATGTTCTTCAAGAAATTCGCAGACTCAAGCCCAAGAAAATATTTGTGGTTGGCGGGACTGGAGTTATAAGCAATAAAGCTTCTAGCCAACTCAAGTCCATTGCGTCAGTCAAACGCCTTGGCGGTAATGACCGGTATGCCACGGGCCTACAGGTCGTAAACTCTGTTTTTACAGGCAGCGCGTCAAACGCGGTCATTGCAACAGGTCGAGATTTCCCAGATGCGCTTGCAGCATCCGGGGTCGCAGGAAAACTAGGAGCACCGATGGTGCTCGTCGACGGCAAGAAGAACGTTGTGCCCAGCGCCGGGTTGAGCTCACTTCGCCGTATGAAAGTGAAAACAATCACTATTGCCGGCGGATCTGGAGTCGTCTCTAATGGCATTCAGAATCAGCTGAAAAAGAATGGCTTCACGGTAAAAAGATATGGTGGAGCCGATCGATACCAGACCACTGCCGCAATCAATAAAGCATATTTCAAGGCCACCGACACAAACGTCGTATATGTTGCAACAGGTACGAACTTCCCCGATGCTTTAGCGGGTGCAGCGATCGCGGGAAATCTTAAGGCTCCGCTGTTCGTCACGATGCCGGCATGCATGCCTGATTCGATACGTTCCGCTGTTTCATCGTTGTCACCAAGATCACGAGTTGCGCTAGGTGGCACCGCGGTAGTTTCGAACAAGGCGCTTTCTGGAACGGCATGCCCAAAGCCGAAACCTAAACCTGCTCCGGCTGCCCCGAAACCCGCACCTAAACCAAAACCTTCGACACCCTCAGGCTATTGGAGCGGACCGCCTGTCAGCCCGGGTGCTTTTTGTGCCAAGTCGGTATCCGGTACCTATGGGCATACAAAAGCGGGCATCAAAATGCGCTGCAAGGCTTCTTCTTCAGATAGTAAGTTGCGCTGGCGCGCTGCATGAAACTTGGTGATCGAAGCGTTCATGTATGAACTAGCAGCGAGTTGGGTTGGGAAGCTCAACGCGCAATGCCAGAGATTATCAGCGGCGAAGCATAAGATAGAACTGTGAAAATCGCAGTAGTAGCTACCGGTAAAATTGGCCTTCCTCTCGCAACCCAGTACGCCTCAATGGGGCACGAAGTTGTTGGCGTTGACGTGAACAAAGCATTGGTTGATTGCATCAACCGTGCCGAAGAGCCGTTCCCCGGCGAGAAAGGTCTCGCTGAGAAACTTGTGGAACTCGTTCCAGCGGGCAAGCTCCGCGCAACCACTGACTACGCTGATGCGATCCCGCAGGCAGACGCAGTGGTGCTCGTGGTTCCGCTGCTCGTCGATGAAGAAACCTGGCAGCCAGACTTCAAGTGGATGGACCAGGCAACGCGTTCACTCGCGGAACAGCTGACCCCAGACACACTCATTTCGTACGAGACGACGCTCCCCGTTGGCACGACGCGTAACCGCTGGAAGCCGCTGATCGAAGAGGTATCTGGCCTCACCGAAGGTGAAGACTTCCATCTCGTGTTCTCACCTGAACGGGTGCTTACGGGACGGGTGTATGAAGATTTACGTAAATACCCGAAGCTTGTTGGCGGGTTGAACGAAGCCGGCACCCAGAAAGCAATCGAGTTCTACGAAGCCGTGCTCACCTTTGACGAGCGTGATGACCTGCCGCGCCCGAACGGCGTATGGGACATGGGCACCGCTGAAGCTTCAGAGATGGCGAAGCTCGCGGAAACCACGTACCGAGACGTCAACATTGGGCTCGCGAACCAGTTCGCGCGCTACTCCGACACCATCGGAGTCGACGTCTACAAGGTCATCGAAGCCTGCAACTCGCAGCCATTCAGTCATATTCACCGCCCGGGTATTGCCGTTGGCGGTCACTGCATTCCTGTTTACCCTCGCCTCTACCTGTCGACTGATCCGGATGCCGACATTGTGCGTACCGCCCGCAACTACAATGCGACTATGCCGAAATACGTCGTTGATCGGGTCGCCGATGTTATTGGCAATCTCGCGGGTCAGCGCGTCGTTGTGCTCGGTGCAAGCTACCGCGGCGGTGTGAAAGAGACCGCGGTCTCGGGGGTCTTCCCAACAGTTGAAGAGCTCACCGCCCGCGGAGCAGAAGTGCTCGTGCACGACCCGCTCTTTTCTGACGAGGAGCTCGCTGCATTCGGGTTCACCGCATACCACCTGGGTGAACCCGTAGATGTTGCAATCTTGCAGGCAGACCACACCGACTACCGCGAGATCGGGCCCAGTGACCTGCCTGGCGTGAAACTGCTCGCTGACGGACGAAACTTCACCAAGGCAGAAGCCTGGACTGGCGTGCCACGCATCGTTATCGGTGCGTCGAATTAGCTGGTCCGAACATTCGAATCAGCGTATAATGGGTAGTTAGCCCACTGGTGAGCAGCTGGTTATGGGCCGAAGGGAGTCACTCAGTTATGTCGTTGCCTCAAACTTCTCAACAACGTCGTGAGGAGATCGCGTCGCAAGCTGAGCATAGTGCTGTACTCGAGGGACTTCGCGTCAGCAAAGAGTTTGAAAAAGATTCTCAGGGTTATGTTGCCGGTAAGATCACCGCAGATGAGCTTGTTGAATTGACTCGTAAGCGGCTTGGGGTTGCATAGCGTTTTCGACCCGTATATCGACCCCGAGTCAAGGATTTTGAGAAACCTTGTCGGGGCTATCAACATCGCCGACTTACAAGCAGCAGAATCTGATCTGACAACGGCGCGAACGATCCAAGTTCAGAACAATTTCTCCGTCAATGCAAGTCGGGATTTGCGGGAGATCACGTCTCTGCATCGTCACCTTTTTCAAGATATTTTCGAATGGGCCGGGGAGCTCAGAACTATTGATATGCGTCGCGGAGACGGGCAACATTTTGCTCCCTGGCAGAGTCTTGAACTGTTCACTGATAATTTCAGTATTGAGCTCGCTTCGAAGAACTACTTGCAGGGACTCGAACGTGAAAAATTCATCTATTTATTGGCGTATTTCTACGACTTACTAAATGCTGGTGGAAGTATCTTATTCCAGAAGGAACTATTCGCCTCTCTCCCTCTC
>JBQDFP010000025.1:0-21270 GCA_052085365.1 Canibacter sp.
GATGGTACTGCACTCGGGAGGGTGTGGGAGAGTAGGACACCGCCGAACTTCTTCACTAAGGCTGTGGAGAGAAAGATTGTTTATCCCAGTGATGGGAGCAGCAATGTTTCTCCCACAGCCTTTTTATTTTGGCTGCAGAAGTTCAGGGCCATTCCCGCGAAGCGGAGCGACCGCGTATTCGCGCAAATCGAACGATAGTGCGCGAGAGGTTTCAATTACCGCTGGTAACAGATCCGTCCCGAAAACCGACGGATTAAGCCAATCACGGATGAGCTCTTCAGACAGAAACACAGGCATACGGTGATGAAGGTCAGACATGACACCATCGCTGGCCTGGGTCAAAATAGTCGCCGTCAAATGCCAACCGTCACGCGCATTCGTGCCCGGCTCATGCCACCAACTAAATAGTCCAGCTAAGGGAAGTACTGGCTCCGGTCCAAAAATCGCGTGAGGTACTCGCGCGTTTTTCGGTCCAGTCCACTCGTAGAAAGCAGACACCGGAATGGCGCAGCGAGCGCTTTTGAGCGCAGGGGCGAACGTTCGTTTCTCTGCGACGGTTTCGCTTCGTGCATTGAACGTGGGATACTGGGGTTTGAGTTCTTTAGCCCAAGGAGCGGCTAAAGACCAGAAAGCAGTCTCAAACCTGGCTTCGCCGGTGCGGATATCGGTGAACGCGATAGGCAGCTGTTCAGTTGGTTTCAGATTAAACGTAGATTCAGCGCCTGCTGGTTGAACGGTGATCCAGCTTGCTAAAGCAGTGTCTGCCGCACCTGGAATGACCTCTTCATAATCAACGACAACGCGTCCACACATATTGACAGTGTAGTTTCTGATACTTATTCGTGTCAGAACTTCGAAACACATAGAATTTATATCGCATTCACACCCCAAAGCGGGCGAATGTACATAGCAAAATAGGGGAGAACATGAGCGAGCGGAATAACCGTGACTACGGACCGCGTCATCGGCGCGAAGATGACCGTCGGCCATCGAACGGGCGCGACGACCGTCGAAACAATAGTCGAGACGGCGCAAACTCAGACCGCGGTGGCTACCGTGGCAACTCCTCTTCACGCGACGACTCCCGCGGCTACCGTGGCGGTCAAGAACGAGACCAGGCGGGTAATCGCGGCTCACAAGACCGCGAGCGTGGTGGCTATCGCGGACGAAACAACGATCAGGACCGGGGTCGTGGCGGTTTCCGCAATGATCGGAACGACCGAAGCTACCGGAACAATCGCGATGGTGACCAGGGGGAACGTCGCGACCGTGATGGTCGTGGCGGCTACCGAGGTGACCGGAACCCTCGAAACGATCGCAACGATCGTGGCGGGTACCAAGGTAACCGGGACGATCGAAACGACCGCGGTGGATATCGTGGTGACCGAGATCGGAATGACCGTGGCGGCTACCGTGGCCAGCGGAACGAACGGGACAACCGTGGCGGGTACCGAGGCGATCGCAATGACCGCAAAGTTCGCGGTGGATTTCGTGAAGAGCGCCGGGACAGTCAGCGGGAGAACTTCAGAAACGATCGTGATGATCGTGGTGGTTACCGGAAAGAGCGTAACAACTCACACGAAGGCGGGCGTTTCGACCGTCAACGTGACGATCGTAGTGATCGCGGTGGGTACCGGAACGACCGTAATGATCGGAATACCCGGCATGATCGTGGCGGCTATCGTGGTGACCGAGATCGGAATGACCGAGGTGGGTACCAAGGTGATCGTCGTGCGCGTGATGATCGTGACGGCTACCGTGGCGAGCGGGATAACCGTAGTGGGTACGGCGGTGAGCGTCGCGATCGAAACGATCGAAATGATCGAAACGAGCGCGGAGCGTACCGCGGTAATCGAGACCGGAACGGTCGGCGCGAAAGCGGACGCTTTGACCGGAAGCAGGACGACCAACGCGGCAACAAGAACTTTGGGCGAGGCGGCACTCGTGGTGGCGGGAGAAGCGACCGTGGCGGGCAAGATCGTGAATACACTGAGGCGGAGCGCCTGCAGCACGAGCTACGTCCGATTCGTGCGGCACACGAAGATCCAGAAATTCCAGAAGACATTACCGCGAAAGACCTGCCCACAGGTGCGCGCAATGAATTGAAGACACTCGAGAAAGACCTCGCGGAGTTCGTGGCGCGTCACCTTGCCATGGTGGCAAAGCTGATCCACACCGACCCAGAAGCTGCTCACGCACACGCCCTGTCTGCTGCGCGACGGGCAGGACGTATTCCTGTCGCGCGCGAAACACTCGCTATGACCGCGTACGCGCGAGAAGATTTTGCGATGACGCTGCGAGAGCTGCGCACCTACCGTCGGCTCACAGGCAAAGACACCCACCTTGCGCTCATGGTTGACAGTGAACGCGGAATGGGCCGCCCCGAGAAAGCACTCGAAACCGCGCGTGACGTTGACCTCAGCACGCTCACCACTGAGCAACGGGTGCACACCGCTATTGCAGTGTCAGGTGCCCGACTCGACCTTGGGCAAACAAAAGAAGCACTGCTCGAACTTGAGATTCCAGAATTAAACCCGAACAAGGCATTTCTTTGGAGTGCTGAACTATTCCGCGCCTATGCGGCAGTGCTTGAAGATTTGGGACGGGAAAGCGACGCTAAAAAGTGGAGTGCTCGCGCTGACGAAGCTGAAGATGCAATCGTTGAAGCCTTCGGTGGCGATGAGATTGAAATCTTTGAGATCGAAGAACTCGAAGATGGAGCGGTAGAAATCCCGCTCGACGAGAAGACATCGAACGATGAGGTACGCGAGGAGACCGAGTAAGTTGGCAATGTTTCGACGTGAAACTGCGGTTGGTCCGGAGCCCATACACGGGTATGAGCTGGTGCTCGCGGATCTTGATGGTGTGGTTTACAAAGGCGGAGCTGAGATTCCCGATGCGGTGCCTTCGCTGAATCGAGTCGCCGAAACAGCGCGTGTGGGCTATGTGACCAATAACGCAGCCCGTACCGATGAGACCGTCGCCGCACAACTGCGATCTTTTGGGTTGCATGCGAACGCAGCAGACATCATCACGTCGCCGCAGGCTGCTATTCAGGTCTTGCGCGACAAGGTCGCACCTGGCGCTCTCATTATGGTGGTTGGCGGGCCGGGCATTACGGTTGAGCTGGAAAAAGCCGGCTACCGTCACACGCGCAATGCTGATGAGGGGCCCGACGCCGTCTTGCAAGGATTTTCGCCAGAACTTGCGTGGAAAGACCTCGCTGAGGCAGCTTTCGCGTTACAAGAGTTCCCCGGTCAAGAGCCAATTCCTTGGGTAGCGACCAACACCGACTGGACCCTGCCACAAGAACGCGGGCTCGCTCCTGGCAACGGCACCATGGTGTCGGCAGTACACACCGCTGTACAGCGGCTTCCCGAGTTTGCGGGTAAACCAGAAACGCCAATCTTTGAGGCAGCATTTGAGCGTTTCGGCTCACGAAATGCGCTTATGATTGGTGACCGGCTCGACACCGACATCCAGGGGGCGGTTGCCAGCGGTATTGATGCGCTGCATGTGCTTACCGGAGTCGACCGGCCGAAACAGTTACTTGCGGCAGCGAAAAACATGCGTCCGAAATTTATTGTGCCCACACTCGCGGGCATGTTTGAAAAGTATCCGGAAACCATCGTCCGTAAAGACGGTGCTCATCAGATTGGTGATGCACGCGTACGGATGGACGGTCATATTGTTCAGGTGGTGCGTGAAGGCACTGATCCACTCAACCTGTTACGCGCAGCATGTTCAGCGATTTGGGCGTCAGGGCTCGCAATATATGGACTGAAAGTTCCAGAAATCTTGGTCGAAGACCACTGGCTGTAGGAACTTATTCACATCCTCTGACGTGGAAAGCGTGTTTCGGTAGACTTACGGTGTGGATCACAACCAACAGCACCAAAACGACGACGGTCTCATCAACGAGCTCGCATTAGTTGAGGCGCAACCGCTTGAAGAACGTGCTGAAGGGTTCCAGAAACTCTATGAACAGCTGGTTGACCAGCTGCAGAGTTCGGACGGAAATCAGTGAATGGTTCAGCGATCGACATGGCACGGTGAACCAGAACGGCTCGATAAAGCGCTCGCGCACTTGGGGTTAGCGCGCTCACGAAGCCATGCTGCAGAACTCATCCTCGATTCCCGTGTTCGGCACGGCAATAAAATGGCGAAGAAATCGGCAGCTTCTGTGCGCGACGGGGACAACCTCACGGTTATTGGTGAAGAAAAATATGTCAGCCGTGCCGCAAAAAAACTCGATGCGGCACTCGACTCGTTTGACGTCGACGCAAGCGATCTGTGTGCGCTTGACATCGGTGCGTCGACCGGAGGATTCACCCAAGTGCTGCTCGAACGCGGCGCAACAACGGTAATTGCGCTCGATGTGGGACACGACCAGCTAGACCCGAAAATCCGCCATGATGCTCGAGTAAGTGTGGTCGAGGGCTGTAATGCACGCTATCTTGAGCGAGACGAACTCGTTACGCTCAGTGGTACCAGTGACGAGATTGATCTGATTGTGGGCGATCTGTCATTTATTTCACTGTCACTCATTTTGCCGGCGATGCGTCGCGTCTCGACACCGCACACACAAGCCGTGATGCTCATCAAACCGCAGTTCGAAGTGGGACGAGAACACCTGTCTAACGGAATCGTCCGAGACCCGACCGCGCATGCAGCCGCAATTCACCGGGTCTTCCTCGCCGCCGTAGAATCAGGGTTTACGCCGGTAGCGCTCGCACCGTCACCTATTTTCGGGCAGCATGGAAATCGCGAATATTTAGTGCACCTTGTGTCCGATGCTCAGCCCAATCCGACAGAATGGGACGAAATGATCACACGATTGACACTTTCACCGAGCGAAGGGGGCAAGCAGTGAGCGCAGAAGACCCTCGATACATGCTTGTCATTTCGCATACTGCGAGACCCGAAGCCATTACCGCAACGCAGCAGGTGATTCAGTTCCTGCGCACCCAAGGCATCGCCCCGGTCATGGTGTCAGAAGACCGCACCCAGTATGAACCGCACCTTGCCCCCACACAGCCACTTGAACTCGGTCAAGAGGTGGCACTCAGCGACATTGAAGTCGCGATCGTGCTCGGCGGCGACGGAACAATCCTGCGAGCTGCTGAAGTTGTGCGCGGGTCGAACTGCCCGATTGCAACCGTCAACCTTGGCCACGTTGGATTCCTCGCAGAAATGGAGAGTCATGACCTCGAAACGACGCTTGAACGTGTCTTGGCTCGTGACTACACCGTTGAAGAACGCACCACCCTTGATGTACGGGTCATCGTAGACGATGAAGTGAAAGCTGAAACCTGGGCGGTGAACGAAGCAACTGTCGAAAAACAGGAACGCATGATCGAAGTTTCTATCGGCGTGGACCATCGGCCACTTTCAACATTCGGATGTGACGGTGTCGTCATGTCCACACCCACAGGCTCAACCGCGTATGCCTTTTCTGCAGGCGGTCCAGTCGTGTGGCCTGGCGTGAATGCCGTACTGATGGTGCCCATTGCCGCGCACGCACTGTTTAGCCGTCCTCTTGTGGTCGGCCCTGGTTCAGTTCTCGAGACACAAGTTTCGCCGGAAAGCCCTGCCGCCGCATACCTGTGGTGTGATGGTCGCCGTCGTGTAGAACTTGAACCCGGCGCCCGTGTCGAAGTGCGCACGTCCTCAGAACCAGTACGTCTTGCCCGGCTATTCCAGGGGGTTTTCACTGACCGTCTCGTTCAGAAATTTCACCTTCCCGTTTCTGGCTGGCGACGCCAAGGAGCGGTCGAATGATCGAGGAACTCTCGATTCACGACCTCGGCGTAATCGCCGACGCGAAACTGCCACTCGGCCCCGGGTTCACCGCGATCACTGGTGAAACCGGTGCCGGTAAAACGATGGTGGTCACAGCCCTCGGGCTGCTGATGGGACACCGCAGTGATGCTGGCCTCGTCCGTAGCGGTGCAGACCGAGCCCGTGTTGCTGGAGCGATCTCAACTGCGAAACCAGAAGTCGCAGAAATCGTTGACGATGCTGGCGGCGATATCGAAGATGATGAACTCCTACTGTCGCGAAGTGTCAGCTCAGAAGGGCGAAGCCGGGCAACGGTCGGCGGTACACGAGCACCTGTAGCCACCCTCTCCGAGCTCGCCACGCATCTCTTTTGTGTGCACGGACAATCCGAGCAACTCAGACTCCGGTCAACGAAAGAGCAACGCGACACCCTTGACCGCTTTGGTGGCGCCGAGATCGCTCGCGCGCTTTCCAACTATCAAGACGCACACGAACGTCGACGTCGGCTCGAAGCTGAGTACCATGAAATTACCGGTGACCGTGAAGCTCGACGACGTGAAGCTGAACAATTACGAGCCGAAGTGAACCAGATAGTCTCGGTGGATCCACAACCAGACGAAGACACCGAGCTTGACGACCAACTTGAACGTCTCAGCAATCTGGAAGCGTTGCGTTCCGCCGCAGCACAAGCAAACGCCGCTCTAGCGGACGAAGACGGTGACCCGCTACAGCCCGATGGGCGCACACTGATCGGGCATGCGCAGCAAGCGCTCGCCGCTGTCGTCGATGTTGACGCGCAACTTTCCCAGGTTCACGATGCCGTCGCAAGCCTCGCCGCTCAACTCGACGACATTGCAGTCGACCTCACCAGGTACATGAGTGACCTTGATGGCGAAGGGCCAGCACAGCTTGCCGAAGCGCAAGAACGCAAATCTCAACTCGACGCGTTGAAACGAAACTTCGGCCCTGAACTTGCAGATGTGCTCGCGTATATTGCTTCAGCAAGTGAGCGACTTGTCCTGCTCGACGATGACGACACTCGTATCGAGCAGCTCGCTGGCGAGTTACAACGAGCAATTGAAGACGAGACCCGCACCGCAGCGACGCTCAGTGATCACCGTCACACCGCAGCAACCACACTTGCGCAACGAGTGACTCAAGAACTCAAGCAGCTGGCGCTGCCTGATGCGCAGTTTGATGTAGACGTCACCGATACTGACTGCGCTGCCCACGGCGCAAATGACGTGAAGTTTCTGCTGCGCAGCCATCCCGGGGGCGCTCCCAGACCGCTCGCAAAAAGTGCGTCAGGTGGTGAGCTTTCACGCATTATGCTTGCACTTGAAGTCGTAGTGTCAGAAACAGACCCGGTGCCGACGTTCGTGTTTGACGAAGTCGATGCTGGCATCGGTGGTGCGGCGGCGATCGAAATCGGACGTAGACTCAAACGACTGTCGCAGCAGGCGCAGGTCATTGTGGTCACTCACTTGGCGCAGGTTGCAGCGTTCGCAAACAACCACCTCCGTGTCGTGAAAGACTCATCCGGGTCGTTCACCGAATCAAGTTGCCAGCGCCTCGCAGAAGACGAACGCGAGAACGAAATGGCACGGCTCCTTTCTGGCCTGGACCACTCAGAAAGTGCACTGCAACACGCACGCGAACTTCTTGAATTAGGCACTGCCGCCTAGTGCTACTCTCATCTCTATGGCATCCCTCCTTGACCGGTTTCGACGCGTAGCGAAAAAAGCACGCGACGACTCCCGTGCGGTCGTGTCTCGAAACAACGAGCACCCGGCGATTGTGCATGCTGACCCCGAGCGGATGGACCGCGACACACGGAGCATGTATCTCGATGCGAAACAGGCCGCCGCTGAAGCTGAAGCTGAACGTGTTGTCGAACCCGACAACCCACCGTTCAGGCTCACTAGCCCGTTCCAAACAGGTTTCGTCGTCACCCTGGGAGCACTGACCGCCCTACTCCTGGCAGGGCTCCTCGGGCAGCTCACGACCGTGATGATGTACGTGGTCGGGGCGCTGTTTATCGCGCTCGGCCTCGATCCGATCGTACGAATGCTTGAACGGCGAAAGCTCTCACGTGGGTTGGCAATCACGATCGTCTATTTTGCGTTCTTGATTATTCTCGCGGGAATCCTTGGCCTGATCATCCCGATCCTCGCAGATCAAATATCGATCTTGGTGCGTATTGCGCCCGCATATTTCTTTGAAATTTCACACCAAAGTTGGTTCCTCGACCTGAGTCGACAACTAAGTGAATTTGTGGATCTCGACGGCATGGTGCAAATGGGGCAAGACTTTGTTTCAGACCCAGAAAACCTGGCTCAGGTTGCTGGTGGGGTATTGCAAGCCGGGGTCGGTATCGCGAACGGTGTCACCGCTGGCATTATCGTCCTGATCTTGAGCCTCTACTTTTTGGCGTCACTGCGCGCTATGAAACGTGGCTTCTATTCACTCGTGCAACGCACCTCACGTGCGCGCGTGATCGACATTACCGAGCAGGTCACACAGTCTGTTGGTGGCTACGTTTCTGGTCAAGCGTTTATCGCATTTATGAACTCGCTGCTGGGTTTCATCATGATGACGATCATTGATGTGCCATTCGCTGCCGTTGTTGCAGTGGTTGTGTTCCTGCTCGCGCTCATCCCACTCGTGGGAGCGCTCACCGCCACCGGCGTGGTCACTATTGTGGCCCTATTTAACTCGCCAACTACCGCGCTCATTGCGTTGATTTACTACCTGATTTATATGCAGGTCGAAGCGTACATATTAACCCCGCGCGTGATGAGTCGTGTGGTGAAAGTCCCTGGCGCATTCGTTGTTATCGGAGCGCTCACCGGCGGCACACTGCTGGGGCTTCTCGGCGCGCTCATCGCTATTCCAGTGACCGCTTCGGCGATAATGATCGTTAAGCAGGTTTGGATTCCTCGTCAGGATCGACGCTAGTGACCCATTCAACATTCCAAGCTGATAGGATTAAAGCCCGTGGTAGCAACTAACGGTTCCAAGGTCACCAAGCACATCTTCGTCACCGGAGGGGTCGTCTCCTCTCTCGGTAAAGGACTCACCGCGGCCAGTCTGGGAAATCTTCTCACCGCGCGTGGACTCCACGTTGTTATGCAGAAACTCGATCCATATTTGAACGTGGATCCCGGCACAATGAATCCATTCGAGCACGGCGAAGTTTTTGTCACGGACGATGGAGCCGAAACCGACCTCGATATCGGGCATTACGAACGTTTTCTTGACATTAGCCTGTCGCAAGCAGCGAACGTCACCACCGGTCAGATCTATTCTGAAGTCATCGGGAAAGAACGTCGTGGGGAATATCTCGGCCAGACAGTGCAGGTTATCCCGCACATCACGAACGAGATCAAACGCCGCATGCGGTTGCAGGCTGAACAGGACCCGCAACCGGATGTGATCATTACTGAAATCGGTGGCACAGTTGGCGATATCGAATCACAGCCTTTCCTCGAAGCCGCACGTCAGGTGCGTCACGAAGTCGGGCGGCACAATGTGATCTTCGTGCACGTGTCCCTCGTGCCGTTTATGAGCGCTTCGGGTGAACAGAAAACAAAACCCACACAGCATTCCGTTGCCACTCTCCGCTCGATCGGCCTGCAGCCAGACGCACTCGTGCTTCGCAGCGATCGACCGGTGACTGACGACAATCTTGCGAAGATTGCTCTCATGTGTGACGTCGACGAAGACGCTGTTGTGAATGCAATCGATGTCCCCAGTATTTATGATCTGCCAAAACTCTTGAATGATCAGGGACTTGACCAAACCATCATTCAGCACCTTGAACTCGATGCTGACCCAGTGGACTGGGCTGGCTGGCAGCCGGTACTCGACGCGGTGCACAACCCACGCCACGAGATTACGATCGGTCTGATCGGCAAATATGTTGAGCTGCATGATGCTTACCTGTCAGTAAGCGAAGCGTTGAAAGCTGGTGGTTTCGCCCACGCAGCACGCGTGAACCTGAAGTGGATCCCGTCAGACGAGTGCGAAACCGCTGAGGGTGCCGCAAAACACATGTCGCATCTTGACGGGGTGTGTGTTCCCGGTGGATTTGGTATTCGCGGTATTGAAGGCAAAATTGGGGCGCTTCGATTTGCGCGCGAAAACGGCATCCCCTCGTTGGGTCTCTGCCTTGGCATGCAGTGCATGGTGATCGAATACGCTCGTCACTGCGCTGGCCTTGCAGACGCCTCATCTACAGAGTTTGACCCCGATACGCAGGTTCCTGTCATCGCAACAATGGCCGAACAGGTTGATATTCTTGACGGCGGTGACCTTGGCGGCACGATGCGTCTCGGACTCTACGCAGCACAGTTCGAAGCAGACTCACTCGCCGCGAAACTCTACGGTGCTACGACAGCTTCAGAACGTCACCGTCACAGGTACGAAGTGAACAACAAGTACCGTGATCAGATCGCAGAGGCAGGCCTGTCGTTCTCGGGTCTCAGCCCTGATGGGTCGCTCGTGGAATATGTTGAACTTCCCGCAGAAGAGCATCCGTTCTATATCGGTACGCAAGCCCACCCTGAGCTTCGTTCACGCCCCGGCCGTGCACACCCACTCTTTGCAGGCCTCGCAGCAGCCGCAATCGAGCGGCAACAGTCACAGCGACTGTTCGAAGATGGTGACAACTAGCTACGATGCTCACTGACGAACCCACACCGCTGCCCGTTCACCGTTCACACAAGCTCGCTGACGGTGCGGTCTGGGATGTTCGAGAAGATACTTTCGCCTACGGTGATGAGACGCTCACGCGGCAATACCTCGACCATCCCGGTGCGGTGCTAGTACTCGCGCTTGACGAAGACGACCGTGCACTACTGATCCGCCAATATCGTCACCCGATCGCCGTCAAAGAATGGGAAATTCCGGGCGGGCTGATGGACGAACCAGGGGAGTCGGGCCTAGCTGGCGCACAACGCGAACTCGCCGAAGAAGCGAACCTTGCGGCTGAGGACTGGGCAGTCCTGTTGGACACTGCAACGACTCCCGGTGGCAGCACAGAACTCATACGTATTTTTGTGGCCCGTTCCCTGCACGAAACCACCACCGACTTTGTACGGCACGGTGAAGAAGCAGACATGGAATACCGTTGGGTCACCCTCGAAGAAATACGCGATGCGGCATTCCGAGGGGACGTCCAAAACGGAACCCTGCTCCATGCCGTGTTTGCAGCACTCGATGCGAAATCCCGCGGTTGGCGTGACCTCCGCCCTGCAGACTCTCCCTGGCCGGGGCGGCAATATGTGCGTGGAGAGCGCACTCTGAGGTCGTAATGCTCGCACCGCATGAAGGAGCGTCGAGATTCTTGCGGTACCTCATTCTCGAACGCGGCGTTTCAGAAAACACCCGTGATGCATACTCTCGAGACTTGGCTGCATATGAGACCTGGCTGACTGAGCAGGGCATCACCGATCTTGAGAGCGTCACCCCAAATCTTTTAAAACAGTTCGTTGTCTCGCTTGAAGCTTTGAGTCCCGCAACCATCACCCGCAGACTCACCAGTGTGCGCGGCATGCATCGATTTCTGTATGAAGAAGGCGCCCTCACCAAGTATGCGGGGGCCGGAGTGCGCACCCCAAAGCCCGCACAGACCCTGCCACACACGCTCACCATTGATGAAGTGAGTGCCCTGCTTGATGCTGCCGGCGGTGATACCCCGGTGCGGTTACGTGACCGGGCACTGCTCGAACTGCTGTATGCGAGCGGGGCGCGAGTCAGCGAGATTACGAACCTGGATGTAGACGACCTGTTACAAGGCTCTGACGAAGACGAACTACTCGCAGATCCTCAAGTCACGCTTGCTGCCGGCGGCTTCTTGCGAGTCACCGGAAAAGGCGAAAAACAGCGTATTGTGCCGTACGGTAGTTACGCCGGGACCGCGCTCGCCGCATACCTTGTCCGCGCACGGCCTCTGTTTGCCCGTAAAGGCTCTGGAACTCCCGCTCTGTTTATTGGCCCACGAGGTGGACGCATAAGTCGACAAAGTGTCTGGCTGGTGATCAAAGCCGCCGCAGAGCGCGCAGAAATCCAGGCTGAAATCTCGCCGCACTCGCTGCGACATAGCTTCGCAACCCATTTGCTTGCCGGCGGTGCTGACGTGCGCTCAGTGCAAGAACTTCTCGGGCACGCCTCAGTGACGACGACACAGATATATACCCACGTGTCACGCGAAACGCTGCATGAACACTATGTGAATGCGCACCCGCGTGCACGCAGCTAAACCAGTCCCGCAACACGACGGCACCAGTCATCGAACACGAAGGTTTCCTGAGGCAAGCTTGCAGGTGAAATCGGTACAGTCGTGGCTAGACATCCGCGCAGTGTGAAAGAAGGTTGATTGTGAAAATTCAGCGAGGGTCCATTGTCGCAGCCTGCGCTGTTGCGCTTCTTTTGGGCGGGTGTGCTCAAGCAACCGAAGCGCCTGAACGCAATGATGATGGTGAAATCACCTCGGCCATGGACAACGCTGACATTCTCAAAATCACGGTCGGTGACTGCTTCAATATGAAGTCGGGCACAGGCTCGGTTGATCGTGCGGCAGTGGTGCCGTGTGACGACCCGCATTCTGCAGAAGCGTTCGCGAGTTTTGATACCGCTGACGCAGACAAATATCCGGGGTCAGAAGCGCTCGTGAAGGCCGCGAACGAAGCCTG
Organism: Canibacter sp.; assembly: GCA_052085365.1. Classification (GTDB taxonomy): domain Bacteria; phylum Actinomycetota; class Actinomycetes; order Actinomycetales; family Microbacteriaceae; genus Canibacter. Next base: position 12,477 of record JBQDFP010000025.1, read on the forward strand.
CTTGAAAGAGTTCGAAAGTTTCGTCGGAACCGATTACAACGAATCGAAACTTGAATACTGGCCTATATATCCCAGCAGCCAGAGCTGGGCTGACGACGACCGTGAAACACTGTGCGTTGTTGCAAACCCGGGCAAAGACACCAAGGGCAGCCTCGCAGACGCAAAGATCTAAGTTCTGTCTGAGTTCTGATGACGGTAGACTCGGTGAAGGAATACGCTGGAGTGCACGCAACCAAGCGTGACATGACGACCAAAGAGACGGCGTAGAAAGGGGAGGCTCAGTGGCAGAGCAAGTCGGTCCAACAGGACGCCCGGTGCAACGTTTCAACCCTCCCAAAGCGCTCGAAGGCCACGGACCCGCCCGTGTGATTGCTATGTGCAATCAGAAAGGCGGAGTCGGTAAAACCACCACCACGATCAACCTCGGGGCAGCACTGGCTCGCTACGGTCGGCGCGTTCTTGCCGTCGATTTTGATCCGCAGGGTGCGCTTTCAGCCGGCCTCGGGGTCGCGGCTCACGAAGTTCCGACGATTTACGACTTGATGCTCGGGCATGAGAAAGACCCGCACAAAGTGATTCAGTCAACTGAGACTGACAATCTTGACGTGATTCCAGCAAATATTGATCTTTCAGCAGCCGAAGTTCATTTGATCAATGAAGTGGCTCGTGAACAGATCCTGGCAAGTGTGCTGCGCAAAGTACAAGATGAATACGATGTCATTTTGATTGACTGTCAACCGTCACTTGGACTGCTCGCAGTGAACGCCCTCACCGCCAGCCACGGGGTGCTTATCCCGCTGGCTTGCGAATACTTCGCACTGCGTGGTGTTGCACTGCTGATCGAAACGATCGACAAAGTTCGAGACCGCCTCAACCCGAGCCTTGAACTTGACGGCATTATTGCGACCATGTTTGATTCACGTACCCTGCACGCGCGTGAAGTGTTAGACCGGCTCGTCGACACCTTTGATGACAAAGTTTTTGACACCGTGATTGGACGCACAGTTCGTATTCCGGACGCGTCAGTTGCTGCGAAACCGATCCTTGATTTTGCGCCCGAGAACCCTGCATCTGAGGCATATCTCACCCTTGCACGCGAGCTGGTGCAACGCGGCGTGATTGCGTAGACACATGTCCCGGCTGAGCCCAGACGAGCACGCAGCCGAGCCGACGGCCGCGCCTGAACCCATCGAGCCTGAAAGAGAAAACTCTGACGAGTTCCGAGTCTCGCTCGACAACTTTGATGGACCGTTTGACCTGCTGCTGAGCCTCATCTCAAAACATGAACTTGATATCACTGAAGTCTCACTCAGTCTCGTCACCGACGAATTCATTAGCTACCTGGGTGGGCTTGAAGAAAACGATGTTGCAGGGCTCGACCGCGCTTCAGAATTTCTCGTCGTCGCCGCAACACTACTCGACCTGAAAATCGCGAGTCTATTGCCCGAAGGTGAAGCCGTCGACGCTGAAGACATCGCCCTGCTCGAAGCACGCGATCTGCTCTTCGCGAGACTGCTACAGTATCGTGCGTTTAAACAGGCCAGCGGGTGGATCAGCCAGCGACTTCAATCTGAAGGCAAACGCCACCCGCGCCAGGTGCCGCTGGACCAGAAGTATCGTGGCCGTGGGCCAGAACTCATTTGGACGTTAAGTCTGGACGACTTTGCGGCGCTCGGGATGCTCGCGCTCACCCCAAAAGAACTTCCCACTATCGGGCTCGAACATCTCCACGCGCCGCTCGTGTCGATTCGAGAACAGGCCGCAATTGTCGTGTCACTGCTGCGCAGCACCGGTCAGCGCACCTTTCGTGAAATGATTGCAGGAGTGCAAGAAACCGGAGTGGTAGTCGCGCGCTTCCTTGCCCTGCTCGAACTGTATCGACGACAAGCTGTGTCATTTGATCAAGAAAGTCCGCTCGGCGAACTGAGCGTGCGCTGGTCTGACGAGCACTGGTCAGACGACGATCTCGCAAACTTGGGAACTGATTATGACAATTGAGACTGAGGCCGGGCAGGCCGACGCAGCAGCCACCTCGAGTGATGCGCAGCACGTGCGCGATACCACGCAACTGCCACACCAGCTTGAAGCACTGCTCATCGTCGCCGACGAACCCCTCTCCGCTGTAGAGCTCGCGACCGCGGTGCAACGCCCGATGAAAGAAGTGAAAGCTGCGCTCGAACAGCTCATCACCGAATTCAACCGTGCTGGGCGCGGCTTCGAACTTCGCGAAATTGCTGGAGGATACCGCTTTTATGCCCGCGAAACTTTCGACGAACTCATCATCGACTTCATGCAGGAACGCACCGTTACCAGGCTCTCGAACGCTGCCCTAGAAACGCTCACGGTGATCGCTTACCGGCAGCCCATTTCGCGTGGACAAATCGCGTCGATTCGAGCCGTCAACGTAGATTCAGTGGTGCGCACCCTCGTCGGACGCGGGCTTATTACCGAAGTCGACCACGACCCCGAAACCGGTGCGATTCTTTACGGCACCACCGATGCACTCCTTGAACACTTGGGAATTGGTTCGCTCGACGAACTGCCACCCGTTGCCCCGCTACTCGACGACGGAACAGAAGGATTCGACCATGAACACTTCTGATCTCGGTGGCTCGTTCTCCGTCGACGGACACAACATTGACCTGTCGGACTTCGGTTGGGAAGACGCGCCCAAGAGCCAGAAACGTCGCCCAGAGGACGGTCTCGTTAGACTGCAGAAAGCGCTTGCTGGAGCCGGTGTCGCATCACGCCGTGCCTGTGAGACACTCATCACAAAAGGCCGTGTTCAAGTCAACGGGGACGTGATGAAGGAACTCGGCACCAAGATTGACCCGGACCGTGACGAAATACGTGTCGATGGCGTTATTCTGCAACTCGATGTGTCTAAGCGCTATTTCATTTTGAACAAACCTCGCGGCATCGTCTCCACTATGAAAGACGAAAAAGGCCGACCTGACCTGAGAGAGTTCACTGACCTGCTTGACGGACGTTACTACAACGTTGGCAGGCTCGACACTGACACCTCAGGCCTGCTGATTCTCACCAACGATGGAGAACTCGCGCACCAACTCGCGCACCCCAAGTTCGGTGTACAAAAAACATATATCGCAAAAGTTCGCGGAACCGTCACCGCCGGCACAATTCAAAAAATGAAAGACGGCATCACCCTCGAAGACGGTCCCATACACGCCGACCGTGCAGCGCTGCGTGCGGGAGGATCCACCCCCAAAAATTCAGACGACGCAGTGTCACTCGTTGAACTCACCCTGCATTCCGGCAAGAACCGTATTGTGCGACGCATGCTCGCAGCCGTCGGGCACCCCGTGATCGAACTCGTGCGCAGACAATTTGGTCCCTTAAATCTCGGCACCCTCGCACTGGGCGAATTGCGTGAACTCAGCGACGCAGAACGCGGAGCACTCCTCACCGCTGCTGACGGCGACAGTAAAATAACTGCCGGTCGTCCCGGTGATGGCGCAGGTGCAAAAGGTATGCGCGGTATTGCGAAACCTCAACCACAACGCAAACCCAAACAGAAGCGGAGAAAATAGTGGCCCAGCAGCATCTACGCAGCCGCATCGATGGATCCGTGCACATTATTGGAACCGGACTGCTCGGAGCGAGCCTGGGACTCGCGCTCACCGAACAGGGCGTTGAAGTCACCCTCGAAGACCGTTCACCAACAGCGCTCGCCCTCGCGAGCGACTACGGCGCTGGGCGCCCACGCACTGACGACGACGCAGAAGCCAGCGTAGTTATCGTCGCGACACCGCCTGATGTGGTGGCAGATGCGATCGCAGACGCACTCGAAAGATTCCCGCACGCGGTCGTAACAGATGTGACCAGTGTGAAGCTTGCACCGTTCAAATCACTCCAGGAACGCGGACTCGACCTTGAACGGTATGTGGGCTCACACCCTATGGCTGGCCGTGAAAAAGGCGGCGCAATTATGGCCCGCACCGACCTGTTTGTCGGCCGCCCCTGGGTGATCTGCCGCGACGCCGACACACCGGCCTGGGCACTCGCCCGTGTCGAAGATATTGCCCTCGACGTCGGCGGTGTGATTACCGAAATGACCCCCGAAGAACACGACGAAGCTGTGGGGCTCGTTTCGCACCTGCCACAAGTGCTTGCCAGTGCGCTCGCCGCGCAGCTGGCAACCGCACACACCTCGCACATATCGCTTGCGGGCGGTGGATTGCGCGATACGACACGGATTGCCGAAAGCGACCCGGAGCTGTGGGTGCAGATCATCAGTGCGAATAAAGATACCCTGGTCACAAAGCTTCGCGCACTCACCCGTGACCTTGGCCTGTTCACCGATGCGCTTGAGAGCGTCGAGGGTGGATCACGCCGAGCGATCGCAGATCTTTTATCTGCAGGAAATCGCGGAGTAAGACGTATACCCGGTAAACACGGCACCGATGAACGCTTTGTGAAACTCACCGTATTGATCGACGACCGTCCCGGCCAACTCGCGAAACTGTTAACCGAGCTTGGCGAAATGAACGTGAACATGGAAGACCTACGCCTCGAACACTCGCCGGGTGCGCAGATTGGTTTCGCTGAAATCTCGGTGCTGCCCGAGGTAGCTGAACACGCGCGCGGTGAACTTGAGGCTCGTGAATGGAGAATCGTATGAGCACCCTACTCGTCGCCATTGACGGCCCCGCCGGCAGCGGCAAATCAAGCGTTGCGCGAGAAACCGCCAATCGTCTCAACTTCGGCATGCTCGACACCGGAGCAGGCTACCGTTCACTGACCTGGGCTGCGCTTGATCAAGGTGTCGACCTTGATAATGAAGCCGCTGTGTTGGAGCTCATGGACCGGTGGGAACACACCGTCAGCCTGACACTCATTGGTGAGCAACAGGTGCAGGTCTTCAACCAAAATGTGACCCGTGACATTCGAGATCCACACGTGAGCAGTAATGTGAGCCGAATCTCGAAGCACCCACACGTACGTGAACGCATCAACGAACTGTTTAGAACTTGGGTTGCCGACAGTGGTCTTCCCGGCGTAGTTATAGAAGGTCGAGACATCACAACTGTCGTGGCCCCCGATGCTCCGGTGCGTATTATTTTGACCGCCTCACCCGAAGTGCGTGCAGCGCGACGGGCAGGGGAGCTGCCCGGTATGACCAGGGAACAGGTTGCTGCAGATCTTGCTGCACGCGATGCGAAGGATATGCTGGTCGTTGACTTTGTGAATCCTGCCCCTGGAGTCGTGCTGATCGACACCAGTGATCTAGACTTTGAAGAGTCCGTTTCTGCGGTGATCGATGTGGCGAGGTCTACCCAGCAGAAATTCGCAAGCGCCGATGAGTCGCAACTCTAGCCCCGCGCCCGGCCGCGAACACATTTTTAGACCACGTGGAGAACCCCATGACGAACGATCAAACTGATCATGAATCCGCCGAAGGCGACAATTTCGACCCAGAGATTATCGAAGTTGAAGACGTAAGTGACATAGAAGACTTCGACGGCGATATTTCAGACGAAGACCGCGCTCGTGTGTTGCGTTCACAATTGAGCGACTTTGAACTGGATGAAGAAGACCAGGCGCTGCTTGAATCTGCGGACAGTGTGAGCGGCTTCTTGAACGAACGCGTCGAGAACCCACCGGTGGTCGCGATTGTTGGCCGACCCAATGTCGGCAAGTCTGCGCTCGTAAACCGTATTATTGGCCGTCGTGAAGCAGTTGTCGAAGACGTTCCGGGTGTGACCCGTGACCGTGTGAGTTATTCAGCAGAATGGCTCAACCGTAAGTTTGTGCTCGTTGACACCGGCGGTTGGGAACCCGACGCTCGCGGGATTGACGCGTCAGTTGCTGACCAGGCTGAAGTTGCTGTCGAACTCTGCGACGCCGTGCTGTTTGTTGTTGATGCACGAGTGGGAGCGACTGCGACCGACGAGCGCGTCGTCGAAATGCTGCGCCGAACCAACAAGCCCGTCTTCGTTGTTGCGAACAAAGTTGACGATGTTGTTCTCGAACCCGAAGCTGCCGTCCTCTGGTCACTCGGTCTGGGGGAGCCCTACCCGGTTTCTGCCCTCCACGGACGTGGGGTGGCAGACCTGCTGGACGCGGTGATGAAGAAACTGCCGAAAGAGTCCGAGGTTGCGCAGCCAAAACTTGGTGGACCGCGGCGTGTAGCACTGCTCGGCCGACCCAATGTGGGCAAGTCAAGCTTGCTCAATAAAGCCGCGGGTGAAGAACGCGTTGTGGTGAACGACCTTGCGGGAACCACACGTGACCCGGTTGATGAACAGGTTGAAATTGCGGGACGTGTCTGGACGTTTGTTGACACTGCCGGTATTCGCCGCCGTGTGCACCTGCAAAAGGGCGCAGACTTTTACGCATCACTTCGTACCGCTACGGCGCTCGAAAAAGCTGAAGTTGCGGTTGTGTTGCTGGACGTTTCAGAATCGATCAGCGACCAAGACCTGCGCATTATTGATCTCGTCCTCGAATCGGGCCGTGCACTCGTGCTCGCGTTTAACAAGTGGGACCTGCTTGACGACGAACGTCGCAGGTACCTCGATCGAGAAATCGAGCAAGACCTGTCGCATGTTGCCTGGGCTCCACGAGTCAATATTTCGGCACGCACTGGTCGTCACTTGGAGAAATTGGTGCCAGCCATTGAACGTGCACTTGATTCATGGGACACTCGCATTCCGACAGGAAAATTCAATGCGTTCCTGGCTGAGCTGGTACAAGAGCACCCACACCCGCTGCGAGGGGGGAAGCAGCCACGCGTTTTGTTCGGTACTCAGGTGCAGAACCGTCCGCCGACATTCGTGCTGTTTACGACAGGCTTCCTGGACCCGCAGTATCGTCGTTTTATTGAGCGCCGTCTACGTGAGCGTTATGTATTTGAAGGCACACCGATTCTCATTAATATGCGTATTCGCGAGAAGCGTCAACGCCCACGCTAGGCACGGGCGCGCGGTCTAGGCTTTCGGGAGATATCGAAGTAGGTATTTCACGCCTCGTGAAATGGCGCCGGCAGCTTGCGCACGAATCTGTAGCTCACGGTCGCTTGTAATTACTACGACTTTGCGCCCGAGAACGATTGCGCGTTGAGTCTCTTCAATAATGGTGTCATCCCCGTGGGTTGGTGCTCCAACAACACGAACGGCTTCACTACCTTCAAGGGTTTTTGCGGGCCCCTCGGTGACTTGAACCCACCTGGGGTAGACCCGTGAAATACCGGGAGCATCATCAGCGGTGAGCCCAACCAAGATCGGCGAGACTCCAGCTGTCGAAAGATCGCCCAGCTCATCCCGTAACCGTTTTGCCGAGCCGAGACGATCTTTCCACCATCCGTTTGGAGTGGCGCCCAACAGGTTTGCGCCGTCGACCACCACGGTAACCGGCTGTTCTACAAGCGGCCGAAGCAGCGGCCAAGCGTTCTTGAAGCCGGGATGAAGCGGATATTGCTCGATCTCGTCGAGCGGCACCCAACGAAGCTCGATGCTTTCACCGTCACCAATTTCAGGGTCAAACGGTGCGATCACTCGAGCGAGCACAGTTGTGTACGTCCACGGGCCCTTATCGAGTAGATGGGTATAGGTGGGGGTGACACTGGCAGCTGGTACGTGAGCTTCCTCATGCGATTCTCTAATGGCACCGTCAACAGCTGATTCGCCACGGTGAACGGCCCCGCCGGGAATACCCCAGGTGCCGCCGAAATGGCTCCAGTCGGCACGGTGCTGCAGCAGCACACCCTTGTCTGGGTCATACACCAGCAGGCCTGCCGCCCCGTAACGCCCCCAATAATCATGGCCGTCATTTGCAGTCACCCACGCGTCCCCGGAAGGGTCATTTGCGTCTGGTGTACCACTCACACTTCTCAGACTATCGCTTCTTCTCGTTCTATCGAATGGGTTTCGCGCTACGATTTGAATGTGCTTGGAACCGTCATTGCTGAAGCGTTGCAGCTTATTGGTATTTTGGCGTTCGCAATTTCAGGTGCGCTGATTGGGGTACGCCGCAGGCTTGACCTTCTTGGAGTGCTTGTTGTTGGCGGTGCGACCGGCACCGGCGGTGGCATCATTCGGGACTTACTCATTGGGGTAAACCCGCCAGTGACGCTCACCTACTGGCCCAATATTGCTGTTGCGCTCGCGGGCTCGCTGCTCGTGTTCTTTTTACACCCGCGCATTTCACGAATCCGTCACTTTGAGATCGTATTTGACGCGTTCGGGCTCGGGCTCTTTTCAGCAACTGGCACAGTGTCGGCCTTAGAAATGGGGCACGGTGTTGAAACGTCCATTATCGTGGGGGTCATTACTGCGATCGGTGGTGGTGTGACTCGCGATGTTCTGGTGAACACGATTCCTGGCGTGCTCACGAGCGAACTTTACGCAGTGTCTGCGCTGGTGGGGGCGACGGTTACTGCGACTGTGGCTTTCATTATTTGGACCGTGGATAGCCGACTTGATAGTGCTGGCGTGATTGCATCAATTATTGGCGGTGCCGCCGCGATCACGCTTCGTCTGCTTTCGTATTGGAAGGGTTGGCATCTGCCGCGTCCAAAGTTCAGTGATGCTGACGACTCATTCGACCACGACGAGTAACCAACAAATCCCCGGCTACCTGGTCTGTTGTTAAATACAGAAACGTCATCAGCAGCGTGGTCTGCAAGTGACGGAATTTATGGCTAAGATGGAGGGGTTGCCTCGCGCGCATTCTTGTATTGTGTGTCGAGAAACATCGGGCTGTGGCGCAGTTTGGTAGCGCACTTGACTGGGGGTCAAGGGGTCGCAGGTTCAAATCCTGTCAGCCCGACAAA
>JBQDFP010000026.1:0-20472 GCA_052085365.1 Canibacter sp.
TCCACCCAACGCCTCATGTTCAACTACCTGTCCGCTTGACGGTGGGCGGGTGTTAAGCGCGAGCCTGGTCGTTGCCCGCCGAACACAGATTCAGCTCGTTCACGATGCGCCCGCAATTATCGGATTCGTAGCCGATCAAGTGAGTCTGCGCGCAGGCCTGCTCAGCATCCCAATTATGGGTGTTACAGTTCTGATTTTCGCACGGGTGCTGCCCGGCCGCATTCGACCGGCTCACTAGCTGCAAGGTCCCCGGTTGAGGAGGAAGCTCTCGTAAAAAATTGCATGAGGCCCCCTCAAGCCCGTGTCATTACTTGAATAGACTGGCAGTGATTCAGTACTCAGTTATATGTTAAGAAGTGGCCCCGCGCCAAGAGAACTGTTATTTACCACGAGCAGAGGAACAACATGACGGACCGGGTATCGCATTACCGGGCGGTTCAACCCCGAGAAGCCCGTTCTGCGAATGCTTCAGCTGTTCTCAGATTAATACTCGCTCAAGAGCCTATGTCGCGCTCAAATATCGCGAAACATACCGGGCTCAGCCAGGGGACAGTGACAAGGATCGTCGCCGACCTTGTTGAACGGGGCTTCCTAGACGAAGTGGCGACCAAAATGTCGTCAAGCGGGCTGGGGAGGCCGCATGTAATTCTTGCCCCAAGTGACCGTGCTGGCCTCATATTGGCCGGGCATATTGGCGTGGACTACTTGCATCTGGGTTTGATCCGCCTTGACGGTGAAATTATCGAATCAATATCTGACCTGCGACACGACAACACAATTGCTGGAGCGATAGATGCGATCGAGCGTGGTCTCGAATCTTTGCAACCCAAAACGCCGCTGCTTGGCGCATCAGTGGTCACGAACGGTTGGGTCGACTCCGCAGAAGGAGTGGTACGCGGGCACCCTGTTTTCCCATCGTGGGAGGGCACCCCACTGAGAGATTTGCTCACTGAAAAGTTCGGGATCCCTTTTACTGTTGACTCGAGTATCCGAGCAAGTGCCATCGCAGACTTACTTTTTGGACTGTCGGCAGACTATCGGAACTTCATTCACGTGTTTCTTGGAAACGTAACCGGTGTTTCGATGGTCATGAATCGCAGGGTTGTCGAGCCCGCTAACGGCGGTGGTGGGCTGCTCGATAATTGGATCATTTCTGACCGCGAGGGCCGCGTATCGAGTGTTCAGCGACTGCTCACTCAGAACGAGATGGTGAAGAGAGCTCGAGAAGAGGGCTGTATTCCCTCTGACGGAGAATTGGATGATCTCATCGACTCTGATTCGCCCGGCGCCAAAGCAATCTTAGAAGACCGAGCTGCTGGTCTTGCGTCGCTCTTGCAAAACCTCAACGAACTCGTCGCGCCTGAAATCATTTTCGTAACAAGTAGTGCACAGCTGGTGCAACTTGATCAGCTGAGCGACCGGGGCTTAATGCCTGCGCCAGGTATTCCGGTACAGACAGGGCCGCCCATCCATTATGTTGACTCACCAACACACACCATTCGAGCCGCTGCAGCTTCGTTCATTGATCATTATTTGAAGAACCCGATCTCGGCAGCTTCGTAGTCAATAGATGCACGCTTGTCGTGTCTTGAGCGTAATTATTGACTCTTCTTTATGGCGAAGACTCCGTGAAACACGCCAATTCTCAGGATTAGTTTTTCCGGTCTGATCAGCTAAAAAGCGGTCTCCCCGCTTGCGGGTTGAGATTCAAGATTGCATTTAATTGCGATCCTACGGTTAAATAGCGTATTGTGACGACAAAGCGAGTGAGCTGTACTCAAATTGCCTATAACAACAAAGAAGTTGAGTAGAAATGAGCCGGAAGTTGTACAAGTTGCAAGTCAAGGTATGGCGAAGGGGCATGTCGTGGTGACGGGTCAGGTTGCGCTCGAGGGGGCAGAATTGAGCAACAAGCAAATCTCCAAGCCCAATGGCTCTGCGCGCAGACGCAAGCCACAATCAAAAATGGGCATTTGGGCGCTTCTGCCGTTCACAATTTTTGGCCTGGTGCTTGCCATCTATCCAATGGCTCAAGTCATACGCATGTCGTTCTCTAATGTTCGAATTGAGCACGGCGGGTTCGTCTGGGAAGCAAACGGATTTTCTAACCTTCGTGCGGTGCTTTCGAGCGGACTGACATGGCAAGTCTTTGCGAACACGATCGTATTTATTGTCGCGACGGTCATCCTGACGATCATCTTTGGTCTGATAATGGCCATCCTGGTCGACAGAGCTGTCATGATGTTGCCCCTCGCGCGGAACGTGCTCATTTGGCCCGCAGTGGTTGCCCCAGTGATCGTCAGTCTGATGTGGCTGCTGATTCTGAGTCCGACCGCTGGCGGGCTCAACAAGCTTCTGAACACGATAGGGTTACCCACTCAGGGCTGGCTCGCCTCAAAGGGCGGCGCCATGATGAGCATCATTATCGTGGACGTCTGGCACTGGACTCCCGTCGTCTTTCTTTTCCTCTACACCGCGCTTAAGGCGATCGACGCTTCGACGCTAGAGGCGGCACGAATCGACGGAGCTGGCGAGGGCCGTATTTTCTGGAGCGTCATTCTTCCGCTGCTCACGCCCGCAATTGGTGCAGTCTCGGTAATTCGAGTTGTGATGGGTGTGAAGGCTTTTGATGAGATGTATTTGCTCACGCGAGGTGGGCCAGATTACGCCACCACACTTGTCTCTCATCATGTGAAGACGCTATTTTTCGACACACTCAAACTTGGGCCTGGCTCTGCCTTCAGCCTTGTGGTGGTTGTTGTCGTTGCGCTGGCGCTGGGAATATTCCTTTTCATTCGTTCACGTAAGGAGACCCAGTCATGACTCAGCAGACTAAGACGCGTGCGCTCATTGTTTCGGAAAGCAAGACCCGAAAAAGTGATGGTCGCGGTCAATCCAAGCTTCTGGTCGAGCTACTCTTGCTCCTCTTGACAGTCGTCACGTTGGTGCCAGTTTTCTGGACCATTGTTCTCGCATTCTTGCCTAACCGAGCAATTGTCAGTTCAAAGTGGGACTTTCCGTTCTGGTTTGGAAACTTCACCCGGCTCTTTCGCGATGAAGTTTTTATTCGCCAGGTGCTCAATAGTGCGATGATCGTGGTCGGCACCGTCGTGATTTGCCTGGCTCTTGGTGCTCTTGCAGGGTATGCACTTTCGAAGCTCAATCCGCCGAAATGGTTGACGATTCCTTCACTGGTCATCGCTGCATTCATTCCACTGGTTCCCCCAATGACGCTCGTGCCAGGTCTCTATCTGTTTCTGAATGAGATTGGGCTCCTTGGCGGAGTTGGCGGGCTGATTGTCGTGAACGCATTTTTTAACGTGCCGTTCGCCGTCTTAATGCTTTCCTCATACTTCGGCGCGATCCCTGATGAACTCAAAGAAGCAGCTGTCGTTGATGGCGCCTCTGATGCGCGCGTCTTTAGCCAAGTGATGCTTCCACTGGTGAAGCCGGGGCTTTCAGCCGTGGGCATTTTCGTTGGAATCATGGCCTGGAACGAATTTCTTATGGGACTGACGCTCACATCAGGGGGCGATACGGCCCCAGTCACTGTTGGCATCGCAGGCCTCCTGCAGCCGTATGCAGTCACCTGGGGTGAACTTTCTGCGGCGGGCACAGTTGCCGCCGTACCAATTATCATCATGGCCCTGTTCGCAAACCGACAAATCGTGGCCGGATTGACATCCGGAGCAGTGAAGGGCTGAGCACTGCGCCATGTGTACCCATCCAGCCGCAAGTTCAAAATAAGGAATTCAAAGATGAGTCATTTACAGAAAACCAGACGAATAACTACAGCATTGGCAGCATTTAGTGCAGCGTCACTGCTCGCTGTTGGTTGCTCAAGTGGCGCTGGCGGAGGCGCTTTAGGAAGCGGTGAAAGTCTCACCATTATTACGTCTCAAGCACCGTGGAACCCTGCGTATGAGAAAGTTATCTCGGCGTTTGAAGAAGATACCGGCATCAAAGTTGACGTTCGTGCATATTCAAATGATGACGTACGGACCCAGATCTTGAACGATATTCAGAGCGGAAGCGGTACCTATGATGTGTATCAAATCAATGAGCCGGATGTCGCTGAATTCAACATAAACGGCTGGCTCCAGCCGTTTACAGATATCGACCCCGACTATGAGCTGGACCCAGAGATATTCACATACGGCAATCTGCCTTACTGGAACGCCGAGGAAAAAACCTTTAAAGAGGGCGGCGAGCTCACGAACGTCCAGTTGATGGGCAACATGCAGCTCGTTGTCTACCGAAAAGATCTCTATGAGAAGTTGGGTTTATCCGTTCCAACAACGTGGGAAGAAGTGATTGAGAACGGGAAAGCAATCCAAGAGGCGCAAGACGTGCCGTATGGCTTTGTTGCCCGCTGGCAGGGAGTGCCAGGGTCTTCATCAACCACGTATGACTTTATGCCCTATATGTACAGTCAAGGTGCGGACTGGGTTGTCGACGAAGGTAAAGACTGGACTCCCAGCGTGAATACACCAGAGGCTATTAAGGCTGCAACTCTGTTCCAGGAGGCTGCAAAGTTGGGACCGAAAGATACTAAGGCGCTGGGTCAGGCCGAAGCAATTGCGCTTATGCAGGCAGGGGACTCTGGACAACTCCAGGTTGTGGCTGCTGCGGCAAACAGCATGCAGGATGAAGCAAATTCGAATGTCGTTGGTGAGGTTGGGTATGCTCCGCTGCCGGTGACTCCGGACGGTCACCCTGCTGCAATCTCGGGGGTATGGTCGCTCGGAATCCCAGCAGATCTGGATGAGGAGCGCTCGGAAACTGCTCTCAAATACGTTGACTGGGTTACTTCCCAAAAGGGAATGAAAGTGTTCGTCGATAACGGTGGCATTCCGACTCGCTCAGACGCGTATGAGGTCGAAGACGCGACGCCGGAACAGAAGGAATACCTAGACGCTGTTGCAGAATCAGCAGAAAACTCTATTGGACAGTTCCGGATGGAATTCTCGAAAGAATTCTATGACATCACCGAGACAATCATTGCGAATATTGCAGCGGGCGATGTGACTCCAGAAGAGGGTATGAATGAGATGCAGGAGAAACTTACCAAAGTAGTTGAAGAATCAGGCTATCCAATGGGTGAATGACTCGGCAGCCACAATTGAGCCGCGGGTGGCATCTATCCGCGGCTCATTTGTGTGAGCAGGGTGATACGCAGGCGCTGTGTACTGAGAGATACTCTGAGAATCAGAGCTATAACGCGACGGTGCGGAAGCCTGCGTTGCTCATACAAGAATCCGGGGTGTTCCGTGACCGAGCTGAATTACGGTAGCGGTTACAGTAGGAAAGGTGACAGAGAAAGCTACCACCTCGGAGGACTCGTTCTGTCCCGTGTGCTGGGCCCTGAGGCTGTAGTTCTGGTGACGACGCGTAGTACTTCGCGCTAAACCAATCAGAGCACCACTCCCATACATTTCCGACCGTCTGCCAAAGTCCATAGTTGTTTGGTGAATACGTCTCAACTGGAGCGGTCGTAAGATACCCGTCATCGAGCGTGTTTATTGTAGGAAATCGGCCCTGCCAAATATTCGCGCGCCACGTTTCAGCGGAAACTTCGTCGTCACCCCACGGATACTTCTTTTCGTTCAGCCCGCCTCGAGACGCGTATTCCCATTCCGCCTCAGTCGGAAGTCGACGACCTGCCCACTGGCAATACGCGTTGGCGTCATGCCAAGAAATGTGCACCACAGGATGATCATCGAGCCCGTCGATTGAAGAGTTCTTGCCACCGGGATGTGTCCAATTTGCGCCGTGAACTCCCAGCCACCAGGGCGTGTCAGAAGCTTTGCTGAGAATGTCACGCGTATCGGCTTGTACGGCAGCGTGGAATACCGCTGAGAAACCGAGGCGTTCAGCATCTGTTACATAGCCGGTGGCTGCAACAAATTTGGCAAACTGACGATTGGTGACTGTGGTGGTGTCGATTGAAAAGGCTGCCAGACGAACGCTGTGCTGGGGAGTCTCCCCGTCAAATGGATTTGCGTCGCCAGATGAGTCCCCCATGATGAAGGAACCTCCAGGTATCGCAGCCTGCTCGATGGTGTGCTGAGTACGTCCTGCGCCGACAAAATCTTGCTCAAGTCGCGGAGCAGTCGGGGATTCTTCTGCCGCCGAAGACAAGGTCGTTGGGCTGCATCCACAAGACGTGGAGTTCAGTTCCACCGTCTCGGTATCGTCCCCAGAGTGTATTTCTCGACTCACTAGATCTCCCCCGATGGGTTGCTGATAATGCCCAGTCTAGGGTGCATTGCAGGGTAGTGGTGCACCCGAACGAATATTAACATTCGACGCGCAAGTAATGCTACGCTGTTCAATCAAGCGATAAAAATTGGCATAGGTGCCTGCTCTTTCACGTCCATTCAAAATCGGATCTTAAAGGTCGGGCAACACTGAAGATGATGAGGAAGCGTACGAGTTGAAAGCTGCAGAAAAAGCACCAAACGTAATCCTGATTCTTGCGGATGATCTCGGGTTTAGTGACCTCGGCTGTTACGGCGGCGAGATTCGAACTCCGAATTTGAATGGGCTCTCTCAGCAAGGTGTACGACTTACGCAGTTTTACAATACTGCGCGATGCAGCCCGTCGCGTGCATCACTTTTGACCGGGCTTCACCCTCACCAAACAGGCATCGGGATTTTAACGAACGACGATGGCCCCGAGGGGTATCCTGGCACGATCCACGACCAGACAAAAACGCTCGCGGAACTCCTGAAATCTCAGGGTTATCAAACTGGAATGTTTGGAAAATGGCACTTAAGCCATTCGACGATGACTCCGCATTCATCATGGCCAGCGAACCGTGGCTTTGACGTTCACTACGGAACAATTGGCGGAAGCGGCAGTTACTACGCTCCGAACATTGTGGAAAATCACACAACCGTAGACCGTGAAACATTGCCAGAAGACTTCTACTACACGGACGAAATCTCGAAACGAGCAACTGAATATGTTTCTCACGTTGATGAGTCAGAACCGTTCTTCATGTATGTTGCCTACACCGCTCCGCACTGGCCGCTCCATGCGCCAGAGGAGGTCATTCGTTCGTATGACGGGATCTATGACAAGGGCTGGGATGAGCTGCGTAAGCGTCGTCTTGATCGTATGAAGAAACTCGGAATTGTTTCCGAAGACACAGAATTGAGCGATCGTGCACGGGAATCCTCAGCATGGGATGCGGCAGAGGATAAAGAGTGGGAAGCACGACGCATGCAGGTGTTTGCTGCCCAAGTTGAGATCATGGACCGCGGGATCGGGCAAGTGCTCCAGACGCTTGAAGACCGCGGCCTCGATGATAATACTCTCGTTATCTTTCTGTCAGATAATGGTGCATCCGCCGAAAACCTGCCGCAGATTGAGCTTGCGGAGTATGTTAAAGATACTGAGCATATTGTGCCCCATGGCAGAGATGGCTCACCGATGCGGGTGGGAAATTCGCCAGATATTATTCCCGGCCCCTCAGACACTTTTGCGAGCTACGGTCCCTCGTGGGCGAACCTGTCGACCACTCCGTTCCGACGTTTCAAGAAGTGGGTTCATCAGGGAGGGATTGCTGCGCCGTTTATCGTGCGGTGGCCCAACGGCGAACTTGACGAAGCATCTATCAACAAGACTCCGCATCAGCTTGTAGATGTCGTGCCGACGCTTCTTGAGGCGTGTGACGCCGAGAACGCGACAGAACAATTAGCGTACCCACTTGAAGGCGAATCTATGCTTTCCGAACTCAAAGGAACTCACGGTCAGTCAGGACGCTTCTTGTATTGGGAACACGTTGGCAATGCCGGTATCCGACGTGACAACCTCAAACTCGTGAAGGAACGAGAACAGGAATGGGAACTGTACGACCTACAGCATGACCCGTCCGAACTTCACAACATTGCCGATAAACATCCAGAAATCGTTGCTGAGTTTTCGTCGGAATACCAGCGTTGGGCTGACCGCGTTGGAGTATTGCCGTGGAGTGTGACGGAAGAAATCTATAAGAAGCGCGGTCTCGACATGATTGTTGCAGGCGCGTAGTGAGGGCTGAAACTCGCAACCGACAGGCAAGAAATGGACGTCAACCAAACGTTGTTTTGATCCTGGCTGACGATATGGGTTACTCAGACATAGGTGCGTTTGGTGGAGAGATCCACACCCCCAATCTTGATCTACTTGCGGCTGAAGGAACCCTGTTCAGCCGGTTTTATAACACAGCAAGATGCAGCACCTCCCGAGCTTCCCTTCTCACCGGGTTACATCCTCAGCAGACAGGAATTGGGATCCTTACGCAGGACGACGGGCCAGCGGGTTACCCTGGCACGCTCAACAAGAGCAGCGTAACCCTCGCCGAGATCCTGAAGAGAGAAAACTACCGGACACACTTGTCAGGAAAATGGCATCTCGTTTCTGACAGATCCCAACCAAATTCGGGGTGGCCCACTCGTCGAGGGTTTGATTCATTTTTTGGAACCCTGACAGGTTGTGGTTCCTACTTTGACCCGGGCACGTTGAAGCGAAACGAGACCGACGCAGACGATGCACAGGACCCAAACTTCTACTACACCGACGCCATAGGCGATGACGCAGTGGAATTTATTGCGCGCGACCAAGCTGATCCGTTCTTTTTATACACTGCCTTCACCACGCCGCACTGGCCACTACATGCGCTCAAAGACGACGTCGAAAAAGTTCGAGGATCATTTGATTCTGGCTGGGACGAACTGCGCGTAGCCCGGCTCAGAAGGCAAAAAGAACTCGGCATTATCCCTGATAGTTCAGTGGAGCTCAGCGAACGTGACCCGGAAATTGAAAGCTGGGAGCAAACTCGCGACAAAGAGTGGCAAATCAAACGCATGGAAGCCTATGCGGCCATGGTCCACTCGTTGGATCGAAATGTCGGAAAAATCCTGGACGCACTAGACCGCACCGGGCAGCGGGAGAACACGATCGTGGTGTTTCTTTCAGATAATGGTGCCTCATACGAGGAGATCCCATTCGAAGGTCCTGAAGCTGAGCATCATCGAAATCGCCCGGAGAACTTCCCCGGGGTGACCAGAACCGGCGACTCAATACGACTTGGTAATCATCCCTCTATTGATCCGGGTGGCGAAGACACGTATGCCAGTTACGGTCGGGGTTGGGCGAACGTGTCGAATACCCCGTTTCGGATGTATAAAGAGTGGGTTCACGAAGGTGGGATAGCAACACCTTTTCTGATCTCATGGGACCACAAAATCGCGAAGGGAAAAATCGATCACACACCACTGCAGTTGGTAGATGTGCTTCCCACGCTTCTTGATCTCACTGGTGCGAAATACCCTGATTCCAACGACGGTCAGGCGATCACTCCGCTTCCGGGCACGAGCTTTGCAGATTCACTCCAAGGCGGACACACGCCAGAACATGACCTTTTCTGGGAGCATCTCGGAAACTGTGCGGTACGTAGCAAAAACTGGAAACTCGTGCGCGAATTCAGGGGTGAATGGGAACTGTACAACGTGGAAAGCGACCCGACCGAACGAACAAATATTGCCGCCAAGCACCCTGAACAAGTGCAGGAACTCGAGGCAAAATGGAACGACTGGGCCGCACGCTGCGGTGTCAAACCGTTTGAAAACATTATTTCGAGTTACGTCGAGCGTGGCCTGTCGGTGCTTGAAGCCAAAGGGTCCTAAACAAGAGCTACCAGCACTAGCGGGTTCTTTTTACCTCATTGTATTCCGCTAGTGCTGGTATAAATTCGCGAATGCCGGGGGAGGGGGATGTGGTGGCGAAGTACTCACATCGACCGATAGTGGCGCTCGCAATCATTGGCGTAGGCACGGGCTTCCTCTCTGGGCTGTTCGGCATTGGGAGTGGAGTAATCCTTGTGCCGCTGCTGGTGTCGGTTCTTGGGTACGAACATCGCCTGGCTTCCGGAACGTCGATAGCAGCAATACTCCCAACTTCAATCGTGGGTGCCACCTCTTACGGCCTCCAAGGAAATGTTGACTGGTCTGCGGCACTGCTTCTTATCGCAGGGGTAATTATCGGCGCGCAGATTGGCAGTATTCTGCTGAGTCGGCTCCCGACTCGAGCACTGAGAACGGTCTTCATCTGTTTTCTAATACTCGTCGCCATCGCGCTGTGGTTCGTCGTGCCGTCCAGGTCCGCGAGTATAGAACTCACAGTCGCGGTTGGCGCATTGCTCGTGGGGACAGGTTTCCTGACCGGAGTATTGTCCGGTCTGCTCGGAGTTGGAGGAGGCGTCATTATTGTGCCGGTGCTCATGTTCTTCTTCGGGGCGAGCGACCTCACTGCGAAAGGAACTTCGCTCGTTATGCTTGTTCCAGGTTCAATCTCCGGGATCGTTGGCAACATCCGCCTCGGAAACATTGACCTGCGAAGCGCAGGAATTATCGGCATCGCATCGTGCTGTGTGACGCCGCTAGGAACAGTTGTTGCTCAGCTGATTACACCATTCGCTGCAAACATCGCCCTGTCGTGCATGCTGATGTATTGCATCATTCAATTGCTCATAAGCGCGCGTAAACGCTGAGTCGAGAAGTACGGACCGGTCTGCTTACCGGGAAGCGCCTTCCCCCAAACTACAACTTCCACTCAGAGCTTAGATTTTGCTGTCGCCAGAACTCGGCAAAACGACTCTGGGCGGCCAGCAGTTCTTGCACGGTACCCGACTCGACCACACGACCTGCTTCAACAAAAAGCACTTGATCCGCCCGCTGAATACTTGCAAGCCGGTGCGCAACAATTACTCGAGTACGCAACTGTGCATCATGAGTGAGTACGGCCGAGATCGCCGCTTCGTTCTCGTGATCGAGCGAGCTGGTGGCTTCATCAACCAGCAGAACCGGCGCCGGTTTTACCAGGGCGCGAGCAATAGAGACGCGTTTGCGTTCACCGCCCGAAAGTGAGCCACCGCCTTCACCTACGCGAGTCTCAACCCCGTCACTCAAATGCTCAGAAGCGGCGAGCACCTTCGCGAGCCCTGCCGCGTGTGCGACCTCGTCATCTGATGCCGTCGGGTGACCGGCAAGAATATTTTCGCGCACAGAGCCATCAAAAAGATAAGGGTCTTGAAACACGACACTGATGAGCGCTTGTCGAGCCTCGAGTGACAGGGCAGAAAGCGGCACCCCGTCAACCAAAATCTCGCCTGAGTTCGGTTCATAAAGTCCGGCTAACAGCGACAGTATGGTGCTCTTACCTGAACCCGATGGTCCAACGATTGCGGTAGTGGTGCCCGGTGCGAGCGTGAAACACAGGTTATGAAGCACCGGTTCAGCTTCACGGTACGAATAGTTCACCTCGGCGAAGCGAATTTCAGGTGCGTGTTTCGTCCCGTTCGGCGTTCCAGTTTCGGCGCCGTCGGGAACGGTCGGTGCTTCGAGCACCGCCTGCATATGGCGGAGCGTCTGCGTTGAGGCTTCAATACCGCCGGCGAGCTCGACGAGCGAGGTGAACGGTTCAATGAAGCGCACAATTACCACAACCATGCCGATTGCTTCGGGAACTGAAAGCGTTCCGATAGCGGTCAACCAAACCGTCGTTCCGGCCAGTGCAACAAGTGCGAGCTGGGTCACAATGGTGAAGAGCAGCTGGCCGGGAATCTGCTGGGATACTTGTTTGGCAACTGTGCTGTGTTGCTGCTCGAGCGCTTCACCAACGAGACTCCGCTCGTCGCTCACCCGCCGAGCTGCACGAAGCGCTGGCTGCGTGCGCGCGAACTCAACGAGTCGTTCTGTCAGCTCAGTGTTGCTTGCCGTTGCGGCCCGATCAGCCGACCGGCTCATGCGTCCAGCCAGGAAGAACGCACCAAATATAAGTGGCACTCCCACTGCTGCGGCAACACTTAACTGCCAGGCAATAGGGAACAACGCGAAGGCGAGTACCACGGGTAGCAGCACCGCGCTGATGACCGGTGTGGCAAGATAGCCCACGACGCCCACAAGATTGGGGCTACTCGCAGCAATTGCTTGCCGCGCAGTGGCCGTGTTGTCGCTGTTCAGCCACGCCAGGTTTACGCGCGTCAGTCGTTCCGACACTTTGCGTTGTCCATGATCGAGAAGCCCAAAGCCGATGCTGAATCCGATCCGTGACACAAACCATTCACAGATCCACCCACACAATGTGGTGATCGCGAGCAGTCCCGTCCATTTCCATGCCTCGACTGGAGTGGTGCTGAAGATCGCAGCGACAAGCGGCACGAGTAACACCGCGGCAATAGCCCGCAGCACAACGCTCACAACTACGAGTGACACATAGAGACCAATGGTGGATCTGCTGTGTGAGGGCATTAACGAAAGCAGAGTTCGAATCATTGCGTTGCTCCCTCTGATGCATGTTGCCCGGCAAGCCACAGTTCGTGGTATCGGCCGTGAACTGCCATGAGCTCGTCGTGTGTGCCCTGTTCGGTAATGCCGCCGTGCTCAAGCACAACGATTTGGTCGGCGTCGGTGACTGTGTAGAGACGGTGTGCAATCACGAGCACTGTGCGTCCCGCAGTGAGCTTGTTCAATGCTTGCTGTACCAAGAACTCCGACTCAGGGTCGGCGTACGCGGTTGCTTCGTCAAGCACCAGAATGGGTGCGTCGGTGAGAATCGCTCGCGCGATTGCGAGGCGCTGACGTTCACCACCGGAAAGTTCGTCCGCAGAGATGAGCGTGTCGTACCCGCGTGGCAGGTCCATAATTCGGTTGTGAATCTGAGCATCACGTGCCGCCTGTTCGACTGCCTCCTGCGCTGCGTCGGGGACCGCGAGCGCAATATTGTCTCGCACGCTGCCGTGCACGAGCGTCGCGTCTTGAAACACGAAACTCACTTCGCGGTAGAGCTCGTCTTGACTGATTGAGCGCACATCTCGGCCGTTGATCGAAATCGACCCGGCGGTCACATCGTAAAACCGTGCGAGGAGTGCCGCGAGTGTGGACTTACCGGCACCAGAGGGGCCGACCAATGCTGTTATTGTGCCGGGCGTGAGTGTAAAGGAGACATTATTAACCACGGGATTTCCTGGGCGGTATTCGAACGAGACCCGGTCAAACAACGTTGCTTGTCTCTCAACGCTGGGCCCCGGTGCTGCGATTACGAGTTCCGGTTCTTCCAACGTGACTTGGATGCGTCGTGCCGCGGTGAGACCATCACGTAATCCGCCGAGCCCATACCCGATACCGAGTAGACGCGTGCCAAACGTTGTGCCCAGGATGAGGAAGGGCAGCAGGTTGATTGGGTCCATGTCCCCGACTGTCACGCGAACGGTGCCGATGAGGGCGATCACGACTAAGAATGTTCCGGGTTTCGTGGCCAGATCCATGACAGTCTTCTGCTTGGTGAAAGGCTGCTGCCACTCTTTCAGAAAGTGAATGTATTCGTCGAGACGTTTTCTGAATGTTGATGCGGCGGAACCACCAAATACTCGAATCACCGGTTGGCCCTCAAGATAGCTGGTGGCTTCAGTGTTCATGCGCTCAGTCCATCGCATCGATTCGCTTGTCTTTCCGCCGGATTGAACGATCATGACGTACATCGTCACGATATATACCAAAACGGGAATAAATAGCGCCAGTGCGATTTGCCAGTCCACCGCGAAGAGGTACACGAGCACTGCGATGGGGGCGACCGTTGCTTGAACCGCATCAGACACCGCGTGCGTAACCAAGTAGTGCAGTGCGAGCGTATCGTCTTGCACGACGTGCTTCACCTGCCCGGCACTGCGCGCATCAAACCAGCCAAGTGGGAGCCGTGACAGTTTCTCGAGCAGCCTGCTGCGTAGGGTGCGTTCGAACTTGGCGTCCACGTAATGCAACCACACGAGCAGCGAAACCGAGAGCACGCTTCCGGCAATCATGAGCCCGATTGTCCAAAACCCAAGTTCCCAGAGCCGCCCGGTTGGTGCATCGGTTACGAGGAGCCTAGCCAGCTCGACCAGGAGGAAATACGGTGCCAATTCAATCAGCGTAATGAGGCCCTGCAGCACACCCGCGGTGATGAACTTGGGCTTTAAGGGTGCGATGAGTCGGCTTCCCGCGGCAGCCCGCCACGTGCTGCCCGCCTGCTGTGACACCGGTTCACCTTCTTCAGGTGTAGCGTCGGTTTCTGCTGCAGCGGGTGTTGCGGGCGTATCGAGTGTCGCGGGGCTTTCGTCGGGTTTTGGGCCGCGCTGTTTACCCATTGCGCGGCCTTCGTTCCAGTAGGCCTGCATATGCAATTCTGATTTTGGGAACCCGAACTCGTCACGAAGTTTTGTCCGCAACTGTTTTAACGAACCTGCTTCTGGTGTGACCCACGCACGCCAGTCTGACCAGTCTCGTGACTCAAGCGCAGCTGCGAGCGATGACACGTCTACACGAGGAACCCAATGTATGGTGAGATTTTCGCGGTCTGGCAGGGGAATATCGTGATCGTGAGGGGCGTGTTCCTCCAAATAAATAATGACCGCGGTTTCACGTGGAATCGTCTCGACGATGCGAGTGATCGCGGGGAGTGACGCTGCGTCTCCGATGAGTAGATAGCCGGCAGGAAGTTCGCTGGGCAGTTCGAACTTCGTGGTCGCCATGGTCATGAACGGCAGGGTCATTCCTGGCTGTGCATGTTGGGCCCAGTGCGATGCTGGCCCAGCTGGTTCGTGCAGCACGAAATCTATGGTGAACTCACCCTGCGATGGATTCCCTTCGATGATCGTGTATCCGCGCTGATGTTCGACGTCTTTGCCTGTAATATCTGGAAACCAGAACCGGAGCCAACTTGCTGGTTCAAACGTGTCGGTTTCAAAAATCGGGTCTGATTGGAAGTGGATCCGCACAAAATGCGGCGTGAGTGGCTCGACTGAGACGACCGTTGCGATGAAGTCTTCTGCGCCGAAGGTGCGCATAACCGCTCCGGAGAATCCCCGTTTCGCCATCGTTTTCCCTCCGCGAATATTCTAATGAAGCGACCCTAATCTACATCGTATGAATTAAAAATGGAATGGTGCAAATTCCGATTACGGTCTACTCACCTAATATGAACCGTCGCGCGATAAGCTCGTGTTTATGGACATGAGAGTTGCGGCCTACGCGGTCATTGAGCGCCGTGGTGAAGTGCTGCTCACTCATTGGCGTCGCGGTAAGATGCACGGCTGGACTCTTCCGGGCGGGGGCATCGAGTCGGGAGAAGACCCGCGAGATACAGTGGTGCGTGAAGTGCAAGAAGAGACCGGTCTAAATGCCAGAGTGGGCAAACTGGTCGGCGTGGATTCACGCGTCATGGTTCGTGAAGACGTGCCTGATGGCAAAACCCCAGAACTGCACACCATCAGAATCGTGTATCGAGCGACGGTCAACGATGGACCGCTCGTCAATGAAGTGGACGGATCAAGCGACGAAGCTCGATGGATACCGCTGAATGAACTTGGAAACTACCGGACACTATCACTCGTGAATACGAGCCTGAGAATGTCTGGACTTCTGCGCGGTAGTGGCGGTAAACGGCGCAGGCGCGGCCGTGGCAGGAAATCCGCGACCGCCAACCGCAGCAAGAAGAACTAGCGCGGCTACTCCGGTCAGACGCTGACTGCGCTGCGAAGGTACTCGTCGATAAGCTCCCTGAACCGCGTTCCGTCAAAGGGTGTTCCGTGACCTGGAAGCACAGTGTGCACATCTAACCTGCGAATACGCTTGAGTGATTCTTGATAGGCAAGGCGGTCGCTGCCATGACAGTGGTCTAATAGCGTTCCCTCATAGAGGAGGTCGCCGCTGATAAGTATGCGGTTCTTCGCGTCATACAGCACTATGCTGCCGGCCGTATGTCCTGGAGTGTGCAGTACCTCGAAGTTCCGTGACCCAGCGTACAGATGATCTCCGTCATTTAGGGTCCGTATTATTTTCGGCGACTCTACCTCAAATCCTTCAACGTCAAAGTCGATGGCATACTTGCCCTTGACCAGAACAGGACTGGGCGAGATTTCCTGAGAAGATATTCCGAGCTGGGACGCTAAAGCATCAGTACCGAGATAGCCGGGATAGGTTTGGTCAAACAGAGACTGCTCGAGGCGATGGCAGTGCACCTCTCGGAATTCATGTGCGCCCCCGCAATGGTCGGGGTGAGCATGGCTCAGCACGACTAACGGGTTATTCTGAAATAGTTCAGGTACTTCCTGCTGGAGCGATCCGATCCCGTTGCCGCAATCGAAGATGAGATCGCGATCTTGCCCTTTGATCCACCAAATATTGCCCCGGATAAAGGAATCGACGTGGGGTTCGCTTATCAGCGAAATCCCATCGAACAGTTCGCTGACTGTAAACCATGCGGTCACTTGGGTATCCCCTTTCACTGAGACACGCTTTCATTACTGATGTCTCCGGTTGTTGAGTCGGGTAAGGATGCAGAATCAACATGCTGCGGTAGCTTGACCGAGCACGCAATTGAAATGATGCAGAATGCCAACATAAGCACGATCACAGACCAGATTGTTCCGGTCGCACCGAACAGTAGCGTGGACACGAGAGGTGAAAGGCCGCCGAAAATGGCAGCGCCCACTTGGTACGAGAGTGACATGCTCATGTACCGAGATGCTGTTGGGAAGGCTTGAGACATAATCGCTGCAAGAGCCGAGTAAGCTCCTGAGCCTGCCAGCCTGATGATTATCATCGAGATCACCACGCCGGCGATATTGGCGTGGGAGGTGAAAAGAAACAACGGGATACCAAAAATGCCCAACGCGGCGCAGCTGGCCATAAAAACTTTAACGCGACCAAGCCTGTCGCCAACCCAGGCGATCGGGACCGTGGCGATCAACTCGCAGAACGAGCCGACAGTCAGTATCTGCAATACAAGTGTTGTGTCGATGCCAACGCTTTCACCAGTCGCAAATGCGGTGAAGTAAGTACTTGATATGTAGTAGGCGCCGGAGGGCACGGCGACGAGTCCAATTCCGAGCAGAATCCTTGGCCACTGTGCAAGTACACCAGTGCGAGTTTGCGAGGGAACCTTGACTGTCTTGGTCTGAACAAACTCTGGGGATTCCTCGACGCGGGTCCGAACAATAAAACCAACCGCGATGAGTACTGCTGAAAGCACGAAGGGAATACGCCACCCCCATGTCAGGAGAGCCTCGTCGCCGAAGCTCGAGATAACCGCAAACACTCCAGTCGCAAGCATTGCGCCAGTGGGGTTGCCTAGCTGAGCAAAGCTCCCAAACAGTGTTTTGGACTTCTCAGGCGCATGCTCTACAGAGATGAGCACTGCGCCACCCCATTCGCCGCCTACGGCCACGCCTTGAACGAAGCGCAAGAGCACAAGCAGCACGGGGGCCAGTGCGCCGACGGTTTCGAAGGTTGGGAGAAAACCTGTCAAGACGGTGGCGAAGCCCATAAGTAGCATTGTCGCAACGAGCGCTGGCTTTCGACCGGCACGGTCACCAAGTCTTCCGAAGAGCACCGCTCCTGCTGGGCGCGCAAAGTAGCCGATTGCGTAAGTGGCAAATGCCGCTGCAATGCCCACAAGAGGGTCCCCCGACGGAAAGAAAAGAGGCCCGAAGACGAGTGCGGCAGCGGTTGAATAAATATAGAAGTCGTACCACTCGACGGTGGTTCCGACGAATGCTGCGAGGCCTGCTTTTCGGCGTTGAATATGCTGAGTAGATTTTGACGTCTGTGTCGGTTGGGAAGACATTGGCTCTCCGTCGAGTTGTTATTGAACAAGTAGTCAATGGACTACTGAACGGTTAGTCAATACGATAGGAAGCATGTTGTCAAGCCCTACCCGCGAGCGACTCTCCCCTGAAGCTCGAAGAAAAGAAATCCTGCAGGCAGCGACCGAGCGTGCGCTTGAGATTGGAATTGAGCGACTCACCGTACGTGAAGTGGCCAATGCTGCGGGGGTCGCAACGGGGTTGATCCACCATTATTTTGACGGAATACACGATCTCGTAGCCGAAGTATTTACGAGCGTAATTGGAACTGATCTTGATCGCCTTCATTCCTATGCTGAAGACGCCACGGCGACAACGCAATTGCAACACTATTTCGTGCAATCAACATCTCAAGACAGGTCACCAGTGCTGAGAATGTGGCTGGGTGCTTGGATCGAAGCAAATGCAAATGAGCAGCTAGAAGTTGCTGTTCGTCGCGAAATGGACCGCGGGTATCGTGAAATTATTGACCTAATCGAGCGAGGAGTTTCAACAGGGGAGTTCACTTGCCGAGATGTCGAATCATCCGCATGGCGAATACTTGTTGTTTACGACGGGCTAGCGGTCGAGCGGACGATGAAATCGCCAGTATTTGGGCACCGTCAAGTGAAATCCATTGTCGCAAGCGTGATTGAAGCCGAGCTCGGATTGTCAGGACTACTTGCCGATCAGGCGTAAGAGGAATTATCGAATGGCTAGGAGCAAACGTGACCGTTAATCTGAGGGTTGTAGCTGCGTCACGCATCCGCATCATTGTGACTGTGCGTGAAGGCACAGAAAAAGGTGTGCAGGGTGATGAAAACCCCGCACACCTTTCTTGTTCAAGTCTTGCGCTGTTTAGGCGTCCTGCTCAGGAGGAGCTACCCAAAGCTCATCATCGTCACGGAATGCCTGCCACAGTGAATAACCGACAGCTACAGCAGCAACCGTGCCAAGAATAGCGCCGATAATCCCACCGACTCCACGCTTCTTCTTCAGCAGACCCTGGCGCTCGCCGTAGCGACGCAACCGACGGGCCGCGTCCTTGTTGTCTGACGTTTCGAGCGCAGCAACTGCACGAGCCAGTGCTCCTGCAGCAACCGGAGCGGTTGCGTTACGAAGCGAACGGCCGAAACCACGAGCAACATCAAACCCTGCTTCAACGGTAGGGGCTGCTCGATTGTAAGCATCTTCAATTCGCGGCACCAGGTGCTCGTTACCAATCTTTCGAGCCTGGCTGCCCGCCTCATGGAGCACCGATCCAGCGTGATCGATCACCTCGCGCTGCTGCCCAACAAGGCTGTTGGTCAATTTGCGAAGCTTTTTGAGCTCACGGCGGCGTTTGCGAGACAGTGACATTTGGTCCTCCAATAAGAGTAAGAAATCTGCTCGTTAGCCTTTACGCTACACCCCAAGGGTGAGTGGATCTAGAGATTATGCCCGATAACTCTGCGAAAACTCAGTATTTGCTACGTGCGAACATCCTGCGAATTCGCGACGAGCATCGTGATGTTTCTCAGCCGATGTTGGTTCCCCCTAATAGACTAAACGGTATGGCTATTCACACTGCAGTTGCAACAATTTCCACGAACCTCGGAGATATCAAGGTCAACCTCTTCGGTGACCACGCTCCTAAGACCGTAAAGAACTTCGTCGACCTGTCTGAAAAGGGATTCTACGACGGCATTATCTTTCACCGCATCATCCCGAACTTCATGATTCAGGGCGGCGACCCCACGGGCACCGGCACCGGCGGTCCCGGGTACACCTTCGACGACGAGATCCACCCAGAACTTGTTTTCTCGAAGCCCTACCTGCTCGCTATGGCAAACGCGGGCAAACGCCCAGATATGACCGGCCGACTCGCGGGCACCAACGGGTCACAGTTCTTCATCACGACCGCTGAAACCAGCTGGCTCAACGGGAAGCACTCCATCTTCGGTGAAGTTGCCGACGACGAGTCACGTGAGGTTGTTGACAAAATCTCTGCAGCTCAGACAGGCGGTCAAGACCGTCCCGTCGAAGACATCACAATGCAGAGCGTGACCATCACCGAGGCGTAAGCTTCGGGCCCCGTACCGACGCATTAGCGTCGATCCAGGTTTGGGGGTCTTGCGTAAGCAGGCCCCCAAAATTCGATATTGAGACACATAACGGAGCGTCAACCCCGTGACCCAGCAACCCCCGCAGTTTGGTGAGCGAGCCAGCTACGGCGAACATGATGTTTGCTATCGGCACTCAGACCGACCAAGCTTCACGCTGTGCCAACGATGTGGCCGCACCGTGTGTCCCGAATGTCAAAATCAGTCGTCAGTTGGCCTCCTGTGCCCAGACTGTGTAAAAGAAATGCAGCCATCGCGTCGTCAGCGCGGTGCGCGCGCGGCACGAGCTGGCGTGCGGCGTGCCAGTGACCGTGAGACTCCGGTCGTGACCTACACGATCATGATTGTGTGCGTCGTGGTTTGGGTAGCCCAGTACTTCACGCAGGGCATTGTGACTCAGGCACTCTGGTATGCGCCGGTGTATTCACTGCCAGAACAATTTCAGCCGTGGCGCATGGTCACGGCAATGTTCACGCACTCGCCCAGCAGCTTCTTCCATATTCTTTTCAATATGTACGCCCTCTGGCTTTTCGGGAGAAACCTCGAACAGATGCTCGGCCGATCCATGTACACGGGACTGTACTTGCTTGCTGGTCTGGGCGGCTCACTTGCGGTGCAGCTTTGGGGCTACACCTCAATAGACGCGCTCCGCACGCCAACGGTTGGTGCATCTGGCGCAATCTTTGGCATCCTCGCGGCAACTCTCGTCGTATACCGGCGCC
>JBQDFP010000027.1:0-5542 GCA_052085365.1 Canibacter sp.
TATAGACTATGGTCGATATCGACTCAAGTAAATGTTTTACTTGCGATCAGGCCGGGGTTGTTGCATGCGATAAATCCCTCCCTTAAAGCTGGTGGGCAGAAGCACTGTGCGGCGTTGGCACCAGTAACGATGCATCGCATGAGGTACCTGACCCGCTAGACTCGTACGGGTATTGACACGAGAGGCGGCACAGTGGACCGGGGCGGTAAAGCGACAGCGGTGAGGCTTCTGCAAGAGCTGATTCGCGAGGCTTGCGTCAACGACGGTAGCGATGCTTCCGGTCAAGAAATTCGTGCGGTGCGGGTGCTGCAACGTTTCTTCTCCAACACTGACGTTGAGATCGACGTTTTTGAATCGATGCCCGGTCGCGCGTCCCTGGTCGCACGAGTGCAGGGCACAAACCCGGACGCTCCGAAGCTGGGACTTTTGGGCCACATCGACGTGGTGCCGGCCGATGCGAAAAGCTGGAGCCGTGACCCGTTTGGCGCCGAGATAGTTGATGATGAAGTGTGGGGCCGGGGAGCGGTCGACATGCTCTATCTGACCGCAATATTTGCGACAGTGCTGCGCGAAGTTGCGGTGTCTGAAACGAAACCCGAGGGCGACCTTGTGCTGCTTGCTGTCGCCGATGAAGAAGCAGGCAGTGAACGCGGGTTGAAATGGCTTATGCGTCAGCATCCGGATGCGGCCAGAGTGACTGAAGTGCTGGGTGAATCCGGTGGTATGCGTGTCGGGCAGCATATTGCGATTGAGGTTGGCGAAAAAGGTTCCGCCGGTCGACGGATTGTCGTGCACGGTGAACCGGGTCACGCATCGATTCCGTACGGTTCGAAGAACGCAATCGTGCGTTTGGCTGAGGTAGTTGACTTACTTGCGGCGGCGAATGCGCCGGTGCAGCTCACCCCTGCCTGGGATGCGTTTATTGATGCTCGCGTTGAAGACCCAGAGGTAGCGGCACGGCTTCGCGACCCGGTCAAACTTGATTCAGCTCTGTCGTCACTGGGAACGACCGCCGGTTATGCTCACGCGGTGAGTCGCGTGACGTTCTCGCCGACACGTATTGATGCGGGAGTAGCGCACAATGTGATCCCTGATCGGGGGACGGTCACACTTGATATTCGGACACTGCCGGGCGTCGACGATGACGAAGTTGACCGGCTATTGCGCGAAGCACTTGAGCCGGTGAAGGAATATATCGAGATCGAGCACATGCTCGGCTGGGCTGCGACCCTGTCGTCCGCTGACACGCCACTGTTTTCTGCTATCGAGTACGCGATCGATGAAGTGTCGGGTTCTCCCGTGTTGCCGATGCTTGCCGCGGGTGGCTCTGACTGCCGACTGTACCGACGTTTAGGAGTGCCCGCGTATGGGTTTGGGCTGCTCGGCCCCAGCTGGACCTACGAGAAGTATCGTTCGCGGATTCATGGGCATGATGAGCGGATCGATATTGAATCGATTGACTTGACCTATCGTGCACTGCGTCGCGTGGTAGCGCAGCGTATTGGGTAGCTCTCCAAAAATTAGTGAATAGTTTTATCCCTGATCAGGGCAATAAAACAGGTGAATTTGTCGCGTCCTGAAGCACTGATATTAGTGAAACCTTGATTCTTCATAAGTATCGGTCTTTTTCTGCACTAATTCTTCGTTCGTCCGATCTATCTTCTAGGGTGGACAGCTTGGAGACTTGAAGAGGTTGCAGGTGACGAAGTAACCCGACCTGAATTTTTCACACGAGGGAGTGCTATGACGTCAACGTCGACGGTACCGATTCATATACGTAGAAAACGACCAAAACTACAGTATGGATCGTTCGGGCTGCTGCTGCCTGGAATAATTACGATCTTCGTTCTCGCGATTGTCCCGCTGTTTATTGTCGCGCGAAACAGTTTCGCAAACGCAGACAACTACGGTGGCATTGTTGGCGGGTTCACGCTCGACAACTACGCGGGTCTGGCAGACCCCGCCTACGCAAAGATGCTGGGCTATTCACTCTTGCTCGCGTTCGTGAACACCGTCATTTGCGTGGTGTTGGGGTACCTCACCTCGTACTTTATTGTGACGAGGCCCGAAGGGCGTCAAGGCTTTCTCCTGTTGCTCGTGATCGTGCCGTTCTGGACGGACTTCATCGTGCGTACCTTCGCCTGGATTACCCTCCTGGGAAGTAAGGGGCCAGTCTCGGGTATCTTTGGTCTCTTCGGGAACGAAGGTTTCACGCTGATTCCGAGCGAATTTTCAGTGCTGATCGGCATGGTGTACGCGTTCTTGCCGACCGCGGTTTTCCCAATATACGCGTCAATGCGTTCAGTTGATCGTTCGCTACGTGAAGCCGCCGAAGATCTCGGCTGCGGTTGGTTCGGTGTGCACCGACGCGTCTGGCTGCCGCTGAGTAAACCGGGTGTGCTTGGCGCGGTCTTGTTGACGTTCGTCCCCACAATGGGAGCGTTCTTTATTCCGATCCTGCTCGGCGGTGGCAAGAACCCGATTATCGGCAACATCATCGTGACCTTGTACACCGAATTTAGAAACCAGCCCATGGGCGCGGCACTGTCGATGGTGCTGCTGCTTCTGCTGATCGTCTCAGCGGCATTGCTGATTCTCGGACTGCGTGAAAAGAAGCCGAAGGCGCCCACTATCGAGGGGAAGGCACAGCGTGGATAAATTAGTTTCCGGCATCGCACGAGCAGTGTTCATATTTCTGTATGTGCCCATCATTGCCGTTATCGTCTTTTCCTTTAATGCGAGCGGCACGAACTACAAGTTCGAAGGCGTGACACTGCGCTGGTACGTCGAGCTCTTTCAAAACGAGGGGCTGATGAGCAGCCTGAAGGTGAGTTTCATTGTGGCGCTGGTTGCCGCAACAATCGCCACCTGTATTGGCACCCTGTTTTCACTCGGCATGATCTCCTATAAGGGGCCCGCGAAATCAAGCCTTTTTGCGATGATCGCGATTCCGATTATCGTGCCCGAGATCGTTTTAGGTGTGGCGCTGTTGAGCCTCGTGGGCGCAGCGAAGATATCGCTCGGTTACGGGACACTCATCTTGGGTCACCTTGTCTTTTCGTTGCCGTTGGCAATCCTCGTGTTGATGAGTTCAGCACTGATGCTCGATAAGAGCCTGCCCGAAGCTGCGAAAGACCTCGGCTGCACGCCAATACAAACATTTACTCGCGTGTACTTCCCGCTGCTGAGACCAGCGATACTTGCATCGTGGCTGTTGAGCTTCACCACATCGTTCAGCAACATTGTGATGTCCACGTTCCTCGGTGGCATTGGCACGACCACGTTGCCGCTGCGTATTTATTCAAGTCTGAAGACTGGTCTTTCGCCGTCAATTAATGCGATCGGCGCCCTACTTATTCTGCTCACGCTCGTGATTGTTCTGAGTGTGGGTGTCAAACAAATGCGTCGAATCGTGGCGAGCTAGTCACGTTGGCGAGGCTTTCAAAGGAGAAAACTATGACAAAGAAAATGATCCGAATTGGTGCAATTGCCGGAATTGCTGCCCTGGCGCTTACTGGATGTTCCGGTGGCGGTAGCTCTGAAGACTCATTGAGCGTGTACGCCTGGGAGGGTGAGATTCCCGACGAGATCGTACAGAACTTTGAAGAAGAAACCGGCATTAAAGTGACAGTCGACAACTTCGACAGCAACGAAACCATGATCTCCAAGCTGGCGTCAGGGAACACCGGCTACGACATCGTGCAGCCGAGCCAGTACGCAATTCAGCAGTTGGTCGGTCAAGAACTTCTTGAACCTCTCGACCACTCCAAGCTTGAAGGCATGGAGAACCTGACTGACAAGTTCGTTGACCCCTCATATGACCCGGGTAACGAGCATGCACTCCCGTGGGTCTGGGGCACAACCGGCATTCTCTACAACAGCACCTGCACCGGTGGCGAAGAGATTACGAGCTGGGAGTCACTGTTTGACCCGAAATGGAAAAACAAGATCTACATGCTCGACAATATGCTTGCTGCGTACATTGTTGGCTTGCAGGTGAACGGCTATTCAGCAGATAGCACCGACGAAGCTGAGATCGAGAAAGCAACCGAAACGCTCATTGACCAGAAAGACATTCTTGCTGGTTACAACGCAACCAATGTCGAAGAGCTCATCACCAGCGGCGACGCCTGTGTGGCCGAGGCTTGGGCGGGCACCGCAACCGCAACTGCAGTCGCAGAAAACGACGACGTTCACTACGTCGTACCCGATGAAGGCGGCAGCCTGTGGGTCGACTCAGTAGCCATCGCGAAAGGCGCGCCTCACGAAGAGAACGCCTACAAGTTCTTGAACTACCTGCTGCAGCCAGAAGTCGCGGCTGTTGCGACCAACGCGTCAGCATCAGCAGTTGCGAATAAGACTGCTCAAGAATTCGTGACCGATCAAGAACTCCTGGACAACCCTGCGGTGTTTGCCCCTGAAGACCAGATCGACAATGCAGATTTCATTGTGGATCCGGGCGAAGCAATGAAGTTCTACCAGCAGGGATGGACTCGCGTGAAGTCCTCATAGAGGAGACCTCACGACGACGAACACGCGAAACGAATGAGACTAGAGCAGAAGGGCCACTAGTGAACACGCAAAATCGGCTACCCGCAGTGGTATTAACAGGCGTTACGAAGCGATTTGGTGACTTTACCGCAGTGAAGCCGCTGGACTTGGAAATTCGTGACAACGAATTCTTTTCAATCCTCGGTCCCTCGGGCTGCGGGAAGACCACGCTTATGCGCATGATCACCGGTCTTGAAACCCCAACGAGTGGCCTGATCGAACTCAATGGTGAAGACGTGACGCGGGTACCGACGCGTAAGCGCGACCTGAACATGCTCTTCCAGAGTTACGCGCTCTTTCCACACCTGACGGTCTTTGACAACGCAGTGTTCGAGTTGCGAGTGCGTAAGGTCGAAAAGAAAGAAGCCGACCGCCGTGCAATGGAAGCGCTTGAACTGGTCAAGCTTGACCACCTGGCCACCAGAAAGCCAGACGAGCTTTCAGGTGGCCAGCGTCAGCGCGTCGCGCTCGCACGTGCCGTGGTGTCGAACCCGAAGGTGGTCCTGCTGGATGAACCGCTCGGCGCACTCGACCAGAAACTGCGAAAAGAAATGCAGTTTGAGCTCAAGCGAATGCAACGCGAAGTTGGCATCACATTCATTTACGTCACACACGATCAGGGTGAAGCCCTGACCATGTCTGACCGTATTGCTGTGATGTCTGAGGGACAGATTGAACAGGTGGGCACGCCCGAAGAAATCTATAACCGCCCGACCACGAAGTTCACCGGTGGCTTTATCGGAAACTGCAATCTGTTCGACGTGACAGCCCCGACCGGCGCAGGCGGCCACACGGTTTCAGTGGAGATCAATGACCAGCTTGGTGTTGCGGCAACGCTCGCTGACGATGTGACGCATGCACAAGATGCGACGCTGCTGGTGCGGCCAGAACGCATCAACGTCACCAAGACCGAGGGTGACTATGACGCGACGCTGACAGCCGCAACGTTCCTCGGGAACGAATGGCAGCTTGAACTCGACCTGGGTGACAA
>JBQDFP010000027.1:5642-10871 GCA_052085365.1 Canibacter sp.
GAAGCGACTCGTGAAAGTAGCTACAGCTCAGTTTGAGCCGTCCACAAACGTCGAAACCAACATCACCAAAATTCGAGAGTTCGTTACCGCTGCAAAAAGCGAAGGCGCCGAACTTGTGGTGTTCCCCGAAGAAACCATGCTGGTTGCCGACCCAGGAACTAGCGATGAGTTTCGCCACACCGTGCGCGAGAACTGGGACGATTTCAAACAAGAAATCGTACGACTTGCAACATCGAACAAGATCGCCATCGTTGCGT
This sequence comes from Canibacter sp., assembly GCA_052085365.1. Lineage (GTDB taxonomy): Bacteria > Actinomycetota > Actinomycetes > Actinomycetales > Microbacteriaceae > Canibacter. Next base: position 5,900 of record JBQDFP010000027.1, read on the forward strand.
GCGGGTACGAACCGATCGCACACGTAGACCGTGTGCACAACACCATTGTGATCGTTGATGCTGCTGGCACGACGCTGGCCGAATACCGCAAGATTCACCTGTACGACGCGTTCCACTACAAAGAGTCCGACTATGTTCAGCACGGTCAGGTACTCCCGCCGGTTGTTGACATTAACGGTTTCCGGATGGGCATCGCCAACTGCTACGACCTACGGTTCCCCGAACTGTTCCGGTCACTCAGTGATCAGGGAGCTGACGTGCTGCTCATGCCGGCCGCGTGGGTGCGCGGCCCGGGCAAAGAAGAGCACTGGACGACACTTTTGGCAGCCCGGGCGATTGAAAACGTCAGCTGGGTGGTTGCCTCGGGCACCGTAGGCGAAGACACCGCCGGTTTAAGTTGCATTATCGACCCGCTCGGCACAACAGTCGCCAGCATCGACGGACATGACGAGCGAATCGTCACCGCGGAATTGACCCGAGACAAGCTGACTCAAGCACGCAAGGCTCTGCCAGCGCTCGACAACCGCCGCATCACCCTTTCTTACGAACTTCAAGGAGCGTAAATGTTTGAAATCAATGACAACCCCGCAGTGCTTCCGGCTGAACTGCAGCACAAGCTTGAACGCGTTGGTTTCCCCACTCTTGGGCACTACATCGAAGAGGGCTTCGTCCAGTCTTCGGTGCGTCGCCTCGCCGGGACGAAACGAGTTGTTGGCACCGCAGTTACGGTGCGGCTCACCCCCACCGATTCGACACTGCTTCATCATGTTGCTGGTCTCGTGAACGAGGGGCACGTGGTGGTGATTGAAACCGGTGGCAGCTCCCAGCATGCACCGCTAGGAGAAGTCGTTGCGGCACAGCTCAAGTTCCGTGGGGCCGAAGGCGCAGTCGTTGACGGGAACATCACCGACGTTGAAGAAATCAATGAGATTGGGTTGCCCGTGTACGGCCGCGGCACCAGCTTGTTGACCACCAAACTGCATGATATTGCAACGGGTGGCATTAACGTGCCGATCGTCTGCGGTGGTGTGCAGGTGAATCCAGGCGACGTGGTCTTGGGTGACGCGAACGGTTTGCTCGTGCGACCACAAGAACAACTCGAGAAAGTCATCGATATTGCTCTTGAAGATGACGCAGAAGAGCCAGAGTTCATTGAACAGCTCCGTCAAGGTGGACTCTTGGGTGACCTTGCTGGTGCATCAGAAATGATCAAGAACTGGTAGCGCAGCCGCTACAAGCGAATAAGAAAAAGAATGAGGTATCAGTGTTACTAAAAGCTGCGATTAACGGCGGGGAAAACGAACCAGAGGTTCCCAAGACTCCTGAAGAAATAGCACAGGCTGCGGCCGCAGCTATTGAAGCCGGAGCCAACGTCGTTCACGCACATGCGCGTGACACATCAGGCGCAGAAACTATCGATCCTGAACACATTGGCGCGATGGTCCGTGCAGTCAAAGCGGTAAACCCAGACATTGTTGTTGGCACGACAACAGGTTTGTGGACGACTACGTCACATGAGCAGCGTCTCAAACACGTGACGAACTGGCCCCAAGATGCACTGCCAGACTTCGCATCGGTGGCGTTTAACGAAGAGGGTGCCAACGAAGCCGCTGAGCTTGTGGTCGCGCGCGGGATGGACCTTGAATCAGCAGTATGGTCCTGGGACGATGTGCCTGCACTGTTGGCTTCAACAACCCTGCATCAAAACATTAGGGTCCTGATTGAGCCTGAAACCGAAGATGTCGATCAGGCGCTTCGCGAGTGCCGAGAAATTGCGGCACATCTGGTCGAGGCTGGTGTGACTGCGCCTATCTTGTACCACGGCTTTGACGAGAGCGTCTGGCCGATCGTGCAGGCAGCAATTGAAGACGGCTGCGAAACACGTATCGGTTTCGAAGATGGGAATCAGCTCCCGAATGGTGAAACCGCTGCGAACAATGTGCAGTTGATTGAAGCCGTACGTGAGCTTGAAAAGGTACCGGCCCGATAGAATCGGGGTGTGGTGGACGATATCGATAGACAGCTGGTAGATCTGCTGGCGCGAGACGGTCGACGCACCTACACTTCTCTGGCAGAAGAATTAGATATTCCGGCAGAGAAAGTGCGAGCCCGTGTTGCCCAGCTAGAAGAAGATGGTCAGTTGACTATCGTCGGTATCTGCAACGCGCTGCTGTTGGGGCTTCGGGTGATACGGATTTATGTGAAAGTCCGTGATCTTACTCCTGAAGATGTGGGCAGAAGCCTCGCCGATATTGAAGCGATAGACCACCTTTCGCTCACGGCCGGCACGTATGACATTTACATTGAAGCAACGTGTCAGAACCACAGTCAAGCAATGATTCTGCTCGATAAGATCCGCACACAACCGGGCGTGAAAGCGATGGATCCGGTGTTCGTGACCGATTTAGCGAAGGACTACACGTGGGAAGGGCTCGGTGCTGGCCTCGGCCAAAACCGAGCCTGACCCGCCACGATTAGATGGAAATCTGTTCCCAGCGGTAGTCGTCCTTCAATATCTTTAAGACGGTGAGGACCTCCAGATCGGCAATGCCTCGAATGCGCCGCAGACGGTGCAATAGCAGGTCTGAGTATTCTTCGGCAGAATCGGCGACGATATCGATCACGATGTCGAACGTTCCAATACCCATCGCCACATACACAATGAGTGGATCGGCTGCGAGAATCTTCGTGACTTCGCGGAGTCGTTCACCCAGCACTCGAATACCGACCTGCGCTTTGAGCTGACCAAACGTGAGCTCGTTATACATGCCGATCACCCGAATCACACCGATATCGACGAGAGTGTTATATCGGTGACGAACAGTGGGTTCTGAGTAGTTGAGCTCTCGAGCTATTTCAGAAAATGAGCGTCGGCCATTCGTGCGCAGGCGTTCGATGATCGCACGATCTAACGAATCAATGCGATCATCCCCGTTATCGTCCCAAGCGCTCATGGGTTTTAGTCTTTCGACCAGTGAGAACCGTGTCAAGCTGGCGCCAACCTGGGGTTCTCTTCAAGAACACAGAACTGGCCGACTAGACTAACTGGTCATGCAAGCCACTCCGGGAAATCAGTCGGATGAGACGCCGCAAGCGACTGAGCAGATAGCCCACACCGTTGAACGAAAAACTTCAATCGTTGGTAACTTCGTCCGCGGTGCGCTGATTGGTACCGTTGAAACTGTCCCGGGTGTTTCTGGCGGAACGGTTGCGCTGGTCGTCGGTATTTACCACCAGATTATTGACTCAGCTTCAGCCGTCATTGCTGCGGTTCGTAAACTGATTACGGGACCACATCGTGGCGAATCGTTCCGAAGCGAGATGGCGAAGGTGCACTGGAAGGTTATTATTCCGGTGCTCATCGGCATGCTTCTGGCAGTGTTTCTTATTGCCGGGCCAATGGCCGACCTGATGGAAACCTACCCGGTGCAGATGCGTGGGCTTTTCTTCGGTATGGTGCTGGCTTCGACCGCTGTGCCAGTGCGCATGATTGTGCATGATCAGCGTCTCCAGCGTTCGCAGCTGGCCCAGCTTGGTGAAGATACGACACACATACGACTGCGCGCTCAACATTTTGTGTTCGCAACTATTGCTGCAGCCGTAACGTTCTTTGTGGTTTCGCTGCCACCTACCGAAGTGAAACCGACCCCGATTGTCATTATTTGTGCCGCCGCGATCGCGATTTCTGCGCTCGTGCTGCCCGGACTTTCGGGCTCGTTCTTGTTGTTAACCTTTGGGCTCTACGAACCAACTCTGCGGGCAGTGGACGAGCGTGACCTAGCGTACCTTGGCATTTTCATGCTCGGCGCGGTGATTGGCATGGTCGTGATCGTGAAGCTCTTAAAGTGGCTGCTCACGAATTACCACACCGCAACACTGGCAGTGCTCACCGGGGTCATGCTCGGAGGCCTACGCACGCTGTGGCCGTGGCAGGGCGAGTCCCGCTCGCTTCTTGCAGCGCCACAAGCTTCAGAAGCCTGGATGCTCGCAGGACTCGCACTCGTCGGAATTGTCGTTGTTGCAGTGCTTATTGTTGCGGATGCCAGGGTCGCTCGCCGAGACCTCGAACGCCAGCTGCGGGCAAACACGCCAGGCTAGTTCGTCGCAGGAGCAAACGCGGCTTCGAACGCGTCGAGCGCCGCATCAGAATCACCGGACGCCCACGCTTCGAGGCCGACAACGCCGTCATAGTTGAGGCGACGTAACGCGTGAGCCACGCCCGCATAGTTGATCTCACCGGTGCCAGGTTCACAGCGTCCCGGAACGTCCGCGACCTGAATCTCACCAATAAACGGTTGAGCTTCTGTCACGAGTTCGATGAGGTTTCCTTCGCCGATTTGTGCGTGGTACAGGTCGAGATTGAGTTTTAGGCTCGGGTGGTTCACTGCGCGAACCAGAGCCCGTGTGTCTGCGGCCTTCGCGAATGGGGTGCCGGGGTGATCGACAGCGAGGTTGAGGTTTTCTAGCACGAACACGCGTCCCGCTTCTGCACCGAGTTCCGCTACTTTTCGCAGCGTCTCTGCCGCAGCGAGCCACATTGCCGGCGTTACTGTTTCGACCGGGTGTACCGGGATGCCGCCCTCTCCCAGACCTGTGCCGTGCAGGTTGAGGCGTGGGCAGTCGAGCTGCTCAGCGACGTCGAGTGACTCACGCGCTGTGGCGAGAAGCTCCGCGCTGCCTGCTTCGGTCGTGAGATCGCCGCGTAGATAGCCGGTCATCGATGAAAACTTTGCACCGGAGGATGCGAGTTCTTCAATGTCTTTGTTTGACCAGTCCCAGATCTCTACAAGGAGGCCCCGGTCGGCGATGCGTTTCACTCGTTCAATGAACGGGGAGTCAAGGTAGAGCATTTCAGCGCAGGCAGCAAGCGTGACGGACAAGGGCGTTCCTTTCAGTTGTGGATCCCACCGTGGATCGATCCACAATTGTATTTACAAAGTAGACGTTGCACGTCCAACTAACGTCCAGGTTG
>JBQDFP010000028.1:0-5703 GCA_052085365.1 Canibacter sp.
GAATGGCGTTCAGGCCAGCGTTTGCGACAAAGCCCAGGCCTGCGACCAAAAGCGGGGTGCGAGTGTCTTGCAGACCACGGAGCAACCCGGTTGCCGCGAAGACAATGAGCATTGCGGGAAGCCCCGCAAGGGAGATTACGAGGTACGTGTTTGCTGCTTCAGTAGCGGCGGCATCGAGGCCGAACATTCCCACAAAGATGCGATGCGAGATAAGCAGGAGCGCCGCCAGTACGACGCCCAAACCTCCCGCGAGGTAGAGTCCGTCGACCCCGCCTTGGACCGCTCCGCGAAAATCACGCGCACCAAGTTTTCGCGCCACAATCGGGGTGGTCGCGTAAGCGAGAAACACCATGAGTCCGACCACCGTCTGCAATATAGTGCTCGCAATACTCAGGCCTGCGAGGGCAGAAGCTCCAAGGTGACCGACCATTGCGGTGTCGACCGCAATAAATAAGGGTTCGGCAACGAGCGCACCCAACGCGGGAACCGCGAGTGCAAGAATCTTCCGATCAAGTTGCCGCACTCTAATAGGCTAGCGGCATGAACTCTAAAATCCGTCCGCAAGATGATTTGTTCCTCCACGTTAACGGCCGTTGGATCGAAGAGACCGAGATCCCTGACGATAAAGCCCGCTACGGTAGTTTTGCTGTGCTCGCAGAAAATGCTGAAGCTGCGGTGCGCGACATTATTACTGAAGGCGGCGACTCGAGCGCTGAAGGTCAGAAAATTCGGGGACTCTACGAGAGTTTTATGGATGTTGAGCGACTTGAAAAGCTCGGTGTTGAACCGATTCAGGCTGATCTTGAGCGGGTGGATCAGGTCACAAGCATCACTGAACTGCCCGAGCTGATTGGTGCGCTAGAGCGCGCTGGCGTTGCCGGGTTTGCTGGACTCTTTGTTGATAATGATCCGGGGAATCCTGATCGGTACATCGTCTTCGCCTTGCAGGGTGGCATTGGGTTGCCCGATGAGTCGTACTACCGCGATGAGCAGTTTGCCGAGATTCGAGAAGCGTATCGGTCACATATTGCCCGTATGTTCCAGCTGGTCGGTACCGAAGGCGCAGATTTGGTGTATCCGCTTGAGAAACAGATCGCGAAAGCACACTGGAATACGGTTGATAGCCGCGATATACAAAAACTGTATAACCTGCGCACTTACGACGAGCTTCGTGAGCTGACACCTGAGTTTGATTGGTCGGCGTTCTTGCAGACACTGGGTGTCCCTGAGTCAGCGCTCGCCGAGGTCGTTGTGGGTCAGCCCGATGCACTCCAGGGGATGTCGAAGCTATTGACCGAAGAGCAGCTTCCAGCTTGGAAGGCGTGGCTGAAGTGGCAGATTGTGCGCGGGTCTGCCGCGCTGCTTACTCCCGAGATTTCACGTGCGAACTTCGAGTTTTATGGCACCGCGTTGACCGGTGCGACACAGCAGCGTGATCGTTGGCGTCGTGGGGTGTCATTCGTTGAAGGCGCCATGGGTGAGGCTGTCGGCCGTTTGTACGTGAAAGAACATTTTGATGAGACTTCGAAAGAAGTCATGGACAAACTGGTGGATCACCTGCTTGAGGCATACCGAGAATCGATTGCGAACCTGGACTGGATGGGCGAAGACACCAAACAGCGCGCGTTCGAGAAGCTTGACAAGTTCACGCCTAAGATCGGCTATCCCGTGAAGTGGCGCGACTATTCGATGCTTGAAGTCGACGGTGACCTGGTCGCGAATGCTCGTCGTGTTGCGGCAATGGAGAACGATCGTGAATTTGGCAAGATCGGGAAGCCGCTGGATCGTGACGAGTGGTTTATGACTCCGCAAACGGTGAACGCCTACTACAACCCGGGCATGAACGAGATTGTGTTCCCGGCCGCAATTTTGCAGTGGCCGTTCTTTGACAAGAACCGCGATATGGCTTCAAACTTTGGCTCGATTGGCGCTGTTATTGGCCATGAGATCGGGCACGGGTTCGACGATCAAGGGTCGCGCTACGACGGTGATGGCAAGCTCACCGACTGGTGGACTGAAGCGGATCGAACAGCCTTTGAAGAGCGAACGAAAGCGCTGATTGATCAATACAATGAGCTTTCCCCTGAGGGCGCTGATGGCCGTAAGGTCAATGGTGAACTCACGATCGGTGAGAACATTGGTGATCTCGGTGGGCTCGCAATCGCGTGGAAGGCGTACCAAAAGTGGGGCACTGACGGCCCGGACGAGAACTTCTTCCTGGCATGGGCAGAATCATGGCAGCAGAAGAGTCGCCCTGAAGAGACTGTGCGACTGCTGACGATTGATCCGCACGCGCCGAACGAATTCAGGTGCAATCAGATTGTGCGTAACCTCGATGTGTTCCATGAGGTGTTTGGCACAACAAGCTCGGACAAACTCTGGCTTGCGCCAGAAGAACGCGTCTCTATCTGGTGAGCTTGGTGAGCTGCTGGCCGGTCTCGTCAAAGTTTGACGGATCGAGCCAGCGCTCAAACCGGGCACGCCGCTCTGGCCATTCATGATCAAGCATCGCGTACCATGCGGTGTCGCGATTTTCGCCCTTTTGCAGCATATGTTGCTTGAATACGCCCTCGAAGGTGAACCCGAACCGTTTCGCCGCGCGATGTGATGGCTCGTTCTTGTTGTTGAGTTTCCATTCGAAACGACGAAACTCGAGCGTTTCGAACACGAACTTTGCCATGAGATACAGCGCTTCAGTTGTGTGTGGTCTGCGGGAAATTGCTGGTCCCCAATAAATATTGCCTAGCTCCACGACACGATTGGGCTCATCAATGCGCATAAGCGACTGTCGCCCTTCGGCACGGCCGGTCTCCTGGTCAACAACCGCGTAGAACACCGGGTCAGATAAGTCCTGTTTCGACTCGATCCACGAACGGAGCTCATCGCGAGTTACTGGAGCATACTCAAAAAGGTACGTGAAGCGGTCGTCTTGGCCAACTGACGCATCAAAAAGATCGTCAGTGTGCCACGTGGTTAACGGTTCAAGACGGACGAAACGACCCTCAAGCGTGGTCCGATACATACGTGTGCTCCTCGCAGTGCGTTATGCGATGATTCTCGCACACTATGACACGCTCTTTGCAGCTTTGGTCCGCGCAGTTTGCTAGTTCGTTCGACGCGGATTCGCACACTACGCATGAGCCAATGATTTTCGCACCCGGCGCGAAATCGACCGTCTCACGGCCATCAAATACTGCAAGCGAACCTTCCCAGAGGCCGTCGTTTCCGAACTGCTCACCGTAGCGCACAATGCCGCCATCGATCTGGTAGACCTCGTTAAAGCCGCGCTTCTTCATTGCCGCACTCAAGATTTCGCAGCGAATACCACCCGTGCAATAGGTCACAACTGGCCGGTTTTTAATGCTGTCGTATTTGCCGCTGTCGATTTCTGACATAAAGTCGTGCGTCGTGCGCACATCAGGAACGATTGCGTTTTTGAAACGCCCAACCTCGGCTTCCCACCAGTTACGTCCGTCAAAGAAGACCACATCGTCGCCGCGTTCAGCAACGAGTTCGTTGACTCTTTCTGGTGTGAGATGTTCACCGCCGCCGACAACACCTGATTCATCGACTTCGGTTTCGTCCGCGAGCCCGAATGCGACCAGTTCGTCTCGAACTTTCACACTCAGTTTTGGAAAATCAGCAATTTTCTTCCACGGTGCCTGACGGTCAAAACCATGAATCAGTTCGGGTCGTGCATCCGCATACCCGGTACCATCGCTCCATTTCACATCGAGATCAAACATCTCTTTGGTTTTGCGCAGGTACTGCTTGCACGCGTCAATTTCGCCACCAACTGTGCCATTAATGCCGTGCTTACTGATGATGATGCGTCCGCGCAAGCCAAGGCGTTCGCACAGCCCACGTTGCCAGAGCATGACAGTTTGTGGGTCAGCAACCGGCTGGAACGCGTAGTACAACAGAATTTTCGGGTTCACGGACTCTATTCTAAATGCTTTGGCTCGGGCGCAAGTTTCAGACCAACCACCGCCCCAATGATGCCGATAATGCAGATCGCTTTCGCGAGGTTTACCGTCTCGGCGCCGGTTGTGATCGCCCAGATGACCGTGAGTGCCGCCCCGATGCCGGTCCAGACGGCGTAAGCCGTGCCTATGGGAATCGTGCGGGCCGCGTACGCGAGACCCCAGGACGAGATAATGACAAAGATCAGAAAGATCACACTTGGCCACAGTCTCGTGAACCCATCTGATTGACCGAGCGCAGTCGCCCAGACCGCTTCGAAGACGGCGCTAATAAGCAATATGAGCCAGGGCATTATGACACCACCTTCAACCCGATCACCGAAGCGACAAGTATGAGAAGAAAAGCGACTCTCAACACTGTGACGCGTTCTTGTTTGGTGATAAATGACCAGATGACGGTCAGCGTTGCGCCAATACCCACCCAGACCGCGTAGGCGGTGCCGGTGGATATTCCGGTCATCGCCCACGCGAGGCCTGCCATGCTTGCAGTGCAGCTGACTGCAAAGAGCAGGGTGGGTTTGAGTTTGGTGAAGCCCTGTGACTCAGACAGTGCTGCTGCCCAGACGGCTTCGAGCGCACCAGAAATTACGAGAATGATCCATAACATAAGAAAAGTTACGTCAGTCTTGTCGCTGTGCGGGTACTGCGTCCTCGTCCGCAAACCACTTCCGGGTTTCGACGTCTAGGGTAGCACCACCGCTGCTAAGCCGTCAGCTGATCCACCCACTCCTGGTTGTCTGCCATCCAGGCATCGAGACGCTCTTCGTATTTGTCTGGATCATTGTCGCTAAAGAGTGCGTCTTGGAGTGACGCGAAAACGTCCATATCCATATCGAATTCTTTGATCCACTCCGCGACCTCAGGGAACTCTTCAGTAAATCCAGGTTTTGCGAGAGCCGTGATTTCTTCAGACTCACCCAAAGCTAATTCGGGATCCTCAAGGTTCTTGAGCGGGTATGACGCGTATGACCAGTGTGGTTGCCACAGGGTGACGGCAATGTTTTCACCTGAGTTAATCTTGCTTTCAACCTCTGCCAGCATTGCCGGAGTGGATGATGTGACAAAGTCAAAGTCTTCGAGACCGTACTCGGGAATGACATCATTTTCGACCAGCTGGGTGAGGCCTGCCCCGGGTTCAATGCCGATGATCCGGTTGTCGAACTCGTCAGCATGTGCTGCAAGCTCATCAAGAGAATCAATGGGCGCGTCTTCGTTCACGGCGATTGCGTTCACCGCTTCGTTGTTCCACGCACCGAGGTTCTCCATATTGTCGCCATACTCTTCGAAGTATTCGCCGTGCGTGTTTGGTAGCCATGCGCCGAGGTACAGGTCGTAGTCGCCGTCTGAAACTCCAAGGAAGTCAACTGAGACGTCTGCGTATTCGATATTAACGTCGTAGCCCTGGTCTTCTAGCACCGCCTTCCATAACAGGCTTGATGAGACAGTGTCGTCCCAGCCGTCGACTGCGGCGATTGTGATTGTGTCTTTTTCTGGGTTCCCGTCGCCGCTCACGCATCCGGTGATGCCGAGGGTGGTTCCTGCGAGTACTGCAAGCAGGCGTTTCATATGCTCCGTTCTGTTAGGTACCGATCTACGGTAGCAACAGACCCACCCCTAAAATCAAATACGGAGTATCTCAATTTAGGGAATGGAGCAGCGTGTGAAGTGGTGGCGAGTGAGGGATTCGAACCCCCGAAGTCGTCGACAGCTGATTTACAGT